>CAZBBK010000047.1:0-43154 GCA_964490075.1 uncultured Gemmatimonadota bacterium
CGGCCTCTTTCAGCTCTTCGCGAGCGACGTGCAGGGCGCCTGCGATCTGGCGCTGATCGCTCGCCGCATCGCCGAGCTGGCGCTCGGTCCCGGCCTCTGCGCCCAGGACGGCCACCTCACCAGCCACACTCTCGAGACGATCCGGCTGCCGGAGCCGGAGCTGATCGCCGAGTTTCTGGGCGATCCGGCCGACGAGATCGATGCACCCACGCCGGCACAGCGCCTGGTCTTCGGCGACACTCGACGGCGCATTCCCGAGCTTTTCGACGTCGACCATCCGGCACTGATCGGCGCGCTGCAGAGGCCCGACACCTTTCAGCAGGGGGTCGCGGCACAGCGCCCCTTCTACTTCGATCACCTGGCCGAGCTGGCCGATCGCGCCTTCGACGAGTACGCGGCGCTGAGCGGGCGCCGTTATGCCCGCGCGCGCGGGATCGATGTCGAGGGTGCCGACTACCTGGTCGTGGGCCAGGGCTCGGTGGTGGGCGATGCGCATGCCTGCGCGCGTCATCTGCGCGAATCGCGCGCCCTCGGCGTGGGCGTCGTCGACCTGACCATGTTCCGGCCCTTCCCCGCCGATCTCCTGGTGGCGTTGCTGCGCGGGCGCAAGGGCGTGCTGGTGCTGGAGCGGGTCGACCAGCCGCTGGCGGTCGATCCGCCCATCGCGCGCGAGATCCGCGCCGCCCTCGGCAAGGCGCTGGAGAACGCGGCGAGCGGAAGCGCGCCGCCCCACGAGGGTCTGGGCGCCATTGCCGCCGCCGAGCTGCCGGCTCTCTACTCGGGCTGCTACGGACTCGGCGGGCGCCCCCTGGGCAGCGGCGACCTGGTCGCGGCGATCGAGAACATGCTGCCCGGCGCCGCCGGCAAGCGACACTTCTACCTCGGGATCGACTTCGTGCGCCCCGAGACCCGACTGCCCAAGCTGCAGATCTGGCAGGACAGGCTGCTCGAGCACTACCCGCAGCTCGGCGACCTGGCCCTGCCGCCCGCGGCGCCGGTCGACCTGCGACCGGCGGGCAGCTGGACGCTGCGCATCCACTCGATCGGCGGCTGGGACGTGGTCGGTGCCGGCCGCCGCATCGCGTCCACGGTCGCCGAGCTGGGGGAGCTGTGGGTGCGGGCGACGCCCGATCTGGGCGCCGAGAAGAGCGGCCAGCCGACCACCTTCCACCTGCTCTTCGCCGAGCGGCCGAGCGGGCAGCGCTGTGAGCACCAGCCGGTCGCGCTGGCCCTGGTCTTCGATCCCCTCTCTTTCCGCCACGGCGATCCGGCGGCCGGGATCGAGGAGGGTGGGACCCTGCTGCAGCAGAGCGAGCTCGAAGGGGCCGAGCTCTGGCGCAGCTTCTCGGCGGGGGCGCAACGCCGGATCAAGAGCCGCCGGTTGCGGGTGATCGCCCTGGACGCCCGGCAGATCGCCGGCTCCGAGAGCGACGCACCGGCCTCGCTGCGGCGCCTGCACTCGGTCGCCTTCCTGGGCGCCCTGCTCCGCCATGGCGGCCTGATGGAGCGCAAGGGGCTCGACGAAGCCGCGCTCTTCGACGCCGTCCACGCGCGCCTCGCGGCCGAGCTGGAGGGTGCCGGCGAGGAGCGGATCGAGGCCCATCTGCGCGCTTTCCGCCGCGGCTACCAGGAGGGCAAGGAGCTGCACTTCGAGGAGCTGCAGAGCCACGATCCGGAGCCGGCCGAGATCCCGGCGATTCCGGACAACCTGCGCTTGAGCCCCGCGCGCTCCGGCCCGGCCGATCCCGGTCGCTTCTGGGAGCAGGTCGGCTACCTGCACCGCAGCGGCGACGATCCCCTCGCCGATCCCATCACCGCCACCGCGGTGCTCCCCGCCGCCACCAGCACGTTGCGCGATCTGAGCGAGGTTCGGCTGGAAGTGCCGCGCTTCGAGCCTGCCCGCTGCAGCGGCTGCGGAGAGTGCTGGACCCAGTGTCCGGACAGCGCCATTCCCGGCGTGGTCAGCAGCGTGGAGCAGGTGCTGGAGGCGGCGATCGCCTCGCTCGAGGGCTCTTTCGACCGCCTGCGACAGATCGTCAAGCACCTCGGCCGCGAATGCCGCAAGATCCTGAAGGGAGCCGAGGCTCCGAGCTTCCCCGAGACCCTCGACCAGGCCTACGAAAAGGTCGCGGAGAAGGTCGCCGGCGATGCCGAGCGGCGCGCCGAGCTGGACCAGGAGTACGGCGCGCTGCGCGCGGCGCTGGCCGACTTCCCGCTGGCCCGCACCGAGCCCTTCTTCGTCGAGCCGGAGCAGCGTTCCAAGGGCAGCGGAGGGTTGCTCTCGGTCACGGTCGACCCGCGCACCTGCACCGGCTGCAATCTCTGTGTCGAGGTCTGCCCCGAGGCGGCGCTCCGCGCGGTGCCCCAGACCGACGCCGAGCTGCGGATCCTGCGCCGCAACTGGAGCGTCTGGGAGCAGCTTCCGGAAACCGACGAGCAATACCTGGGCGGCGACGATCGCGACGCCGGCATCGGCGTGCTGCCGACCCTGCTGCTCAAGAAGAGCTACTACCACTCGATGCTCGGCGGCGACGGCGCCTGCATGGGATGCGGCGAAAAGACCGGCCTGCACCTGGTGCTGGCCGCGGTGCAGGCGGTGATGGGGCCGAAGGTGGCTGCGCTGCTGCGCGAGATCGACGAGCTGTGCGCGTCCCTGGATCAGAAGGCGCGCGGCCTGCTGGCCTCGGATACCGATCTGGAGAGGGTGGCCGCGAACGATTCCGCGCTGCAGATCGATGGCGACACCCGGGCGCGGATCGAGCGCATCCTGGGCCTGATCCGCGCGCTCGAGGACTTGAAGTGGCGCTACCGCGAGGGACCGGGCGGACGCGGTCGGGCGCAGGCCGCCTTCGCCAACGCGTCCGGCTGCTCCTCGGCCTGGGGCTCGACCTATCCCTTCAATCCCTATCCCTTCCCCTGGACCCACCATCTGCTGCAGGACGCGCCCTCGATCGCGATCGGGCTCTTCGAGGGCCAGATGCGCAAGATGGCCGAAGGCTTCGCCACCCTGCGCCGGGCCCGGCTGGAGCTGGACGAGGGCTACGATCCGCACGCCGAGGAGGCCTTCTTCGCGAGCTTCGACTGGCGACAGTTCACGGACGAGGAGCTGGCGCTCTGTCCGCCGCTCTTCGCGGTCGGCGGAAGCGCCGCCTTCAGCGACGCCGGCCTGCAAAATCTGTCGCGGCTGCTGGCCTCCGGGCGGCCGATCCGAGCAGTCGTGCTCGACACCCGGGCTCAGGGTGAGAGCGCCGGCGCGGCCTGCGCTCTGGGTTTCCAGGGGCAGCTCAGCGACTCCGCCACTTTCCCCGGCGCCCACCGCGGCACTGAAGAGATGCACAAAGAGCTGGCGCTGATCGCCATGGCCCATCGTGGTGCCTTCGTGCTGCAATCGACGCAGGCTCATGCCGCCCATCTCTTCGACGGCGTGATGCACGGCCTGGAGTCGCGCCGGCCCGCGCTCTTTCTGCTCTACGCTCCCTGCCCGCCCGAGCACGGCATCGGCGACGATTCGGCCCACCGGGCGGCGCGCCTGGCGGCCGAGAGCCGCGCCTTCCCCTTGCTGCGTTTCGATCCCGACCGCGGCCCGGCGCTCGCCGAAAGCCTGAGCCTGGACGGCAATCCCGCCCCCGACGCCCTCTGGCCGACCCGCGAGCTGAGCTTCGTGAACGACCGGGGCGAGACCGAGACCGAGAGCCTGCCGATCACGGTCGCCGACTGGGCGGCCACCGAGGCCCGCTTCGCGGATCAGTTCCAGGTCGTGGGCGACGACTCGAGCGGCGAGTGGATCCCCTTCCACGACTACCTGGAGCGTCCGCCGCGCGAGCGCGTGGGTGCGACCCCCTTCATCAGGGCACTCGACGACCAGCGACACTTGCGGCGGCTGGCGGTCTCCGAGCGGATCGTTGCTCTGGGCGAGGAGCGCCGGCTCTTCTGGTCGCAGCTGCGGCAGATGGCGGGAATCGAGCTGCCCGATGCGCTGCGCGCACGTCTGCAGGACGAGCTGCGGGAGCAGTACGAGCAGAAGATCGCGCAGCTGCGCGCCACCTATCCCGCGCTCATCGCCACCCGCATGGCCGAGGCATTGATCGGCTCGGCAGCGGGTCGCGCGCCGACCGCCGCGGCGCCGGTCGATGGAGAGGCGCTGATGCGAGCGGCCGCCGCCGTCGCGGCCCCGACCCCGGCCCCGGTCGCCACGAAGGCGCCGCCCGCCCCGGAGGAGGAAGACGACGACGATTTCGGCCTCGACCCCTACATCGATTCGATCCGGTGCACGGCGTGCAACGAGTGCACCAACCTCAACCGCAAGATGTTCGTCTACAACGACAAGAAGCAGGCGATCATCGCCGATGCCGGAGCCGGCTCGTTCAAGGACCTGGTGAGCGCGGCGGAGAAATGCCCGGTGCGGATCATTCATCCCGGAACTCCCCTGAATCCCGACGAGCCCGATCTCGAGAAGTGGATCCAGCGGGCCGAGCCGTTCAACTAGGGAAGCGCACGATCATGTCGTTGCACACACTCCAGTCGATGGCCGCGACCTTCCGACACGGCGTCCACCCGCCCGAGTCGAAGCATGCGACCGCCGGACTCGGGGTGCGGCGCATGCCCTATCCGAGCGAAATCGTGCTGCCGATGCGCCAGCACACCGGCAGCCCGGCGAGGCCGATCGTGAGCGCCGGCGAGCGCGTGGAGCGCGGCGACAAAATCGCCGAAGCCACCGGCTGGGTCTCGGTGCCGATGCACGCCTCCGCCGCCGGCACGGTGAGCGCGCTGGAGCTCTGTCCCCATCCCGACGGAAGCTACGCCGAGGCCGCGCGCATCGCCGTCGACCCCTTCTCGGCGCAGGACCAGCGCCGCCGCATCCTTCCCGAATGGAGCGAGCTCACTCCCAAAGAGCTGGTGGCGGCGGTGCGCGAAGCGGGACTGGTCGGCCTCGGAGGGGCGGCCTTCCCCACCCACGTGAAGCTGACCCCGCCCGAGGATCAGCCGCTCGATGTGTTGCTGCTGAACGGCTGCGAGTGCGAGCCCTACCTGACCACCGACCACCGCACCATGGTCGACTTCCCGGAGCGGGTGCTGCTCGGCACCCGCATCATGATGCGCTGCCTGGGAGTCGAGCGCTGCCTGATCGGCATCGAGAACAACAAACCCGATGCGATCGAGGCGCTGCGCGCGCGGCTGCCCGACGATCTCGATCTGGCGGTGGTGGGGCTCAGCGTCAAGTACCCGCAGGGCGCCGAGAAGATGCTGATCAAGGCCGTGCTCGACCGCGAGGTGCCGAGCGGCGGGCTGCCGATGAACGTCGGCGCGGTGGTGCAAAACGTCGCTTCGGTGGCGACCATCGCCGAGGTTTTCGAGACCGGGCTGCCGCTCCTGGAACGGATCGTCACCGTCACCGGTCCCGGGGTCGCGGAGCCGGCCAATCTGATCGTGCCGGTCGGTACCAAGATCGGTGACCTGCTCGATGCCTGCGGCGGCCTGCGCGACGACGCCCGCGAAATCGTTGCCGGCGGGCCGATGATGGGGATCGCCCAGCGCAGTCTGGAGGCGCCGGTGCTCAAGGGCACCAGCGGCATCGTGGTGCTGACCGAGGAGGAGTGCCGGCGCCGCCGCCGCCATCCCTGCATCCGTTGCGGCAGCTGTCTCGATGCCTGTCCGGTCTACCTCAACCCGCAGCTCCTGGGGCGCCTGGCCGACAAGGCGCGCTATCAAGAGATGAACGAGCATCACCTCGCCGATTGCATGCTCTGCGGCTGCTGTTCCTATGTCTGTCCTTCCAACATCCCCTTGAGCCAGCTCTTCCAGCTCAGCAAGGGAGCCCTGCGGCGCACACAGGGGGCGGCATGAGCACACCCGGACTCCTGGTCTCGGCCTCGCCCCACCTGAGCGCCAGGGCAACCACGCCGGCCATCATGTGGAATGTGGTGGGAAGCCTGGTGCCGGTGCTCTGCATGGCCTTCTACCTCTTCGGAATCAGCGCCTTGCTGGTGACCGCCGCGGCCACCGCGGGGGCGTTGCTACCGGAGCGGATCTGGGGGACCAAGGGATCGCTGGGAGACGGCTCGGCGGTGATTACCGGGGTGCTCTTGGCGCTCACTCTGCCGCCCGGAATCCCGCTCTGGATGGCCTTCACGGGCGGCTTCTTCGGCATCGCCTGCGGCAAGCTGGTGTTCGGCGGATTGGGCATGAATCCCTTCAACCCGGCGCTGCTCGGACGGGCCTTTCTGCAGGCCGCTTTTCCAGTGGCGCTGACCACCTGGCCGGTGCCGGGCGGTTCCTGGTGGAGCCTCAAGGGCGACAATCTGGCGTGGCCGCTGATGACGGGACATGCGCCCGACGCGATCACCGCCCCCACACCACTGGGACTGATGAAGTTCGAGCATCAAGCGACATCGTTCGCAGAGCTCTTCGCCGGCACCACCGGCGGCACTCTGGGCGAGACCTCGGCCTGTGTGATCCTGATCTGCGGCGCCTATCTCGCGGTGCGGCGCTTCCTGGAGTGGCGCATCCCGGCCAGCATCCTGGCCACGGTGGCGCTGCTCAGCGCTCTGCTCTTCCTGGTCGATGCCGCCCGTTACCCCAGCCCGCTCTTCATGCTCGGCTCCGGCGGTCTGATGCTGGGGGCGGTCTACATGGCCACCGACATGGTGACTTCGCCGACCACCCGCGCCGGCTGCTGGATTTTCGGGGTCGGCATCGGGATCCTGGTGGTGATCATCCGTCTCTGGGGCGGTCTCGCCGAAGGGGTGATGTACGCCATTTTGCTGATGAACGCGGCGGTGCCCTTCATCAACCGCTGGACCCAGCCGCGGGTGTTCGGCACCGGCAAGGTGGAGGTCCGCTCGTGAGCGCCCCACAGGCGGTGGCGACGCGCGTCGAGGCACCTTCCTGGCGCCTGATCGCCACGCTCGGCATCGCCGGCGCCGCGGCCGGCCTCTTGCTGGTCTTCGTGTTCAACGCCACTCAGCCCAGGATCGAGGCATACAAGGAGAAGATGCTCTCGCTGGCGATCGCCGAGGTGCTCGGCGATCCCCACCGGGTCGAGACCTTCTTTCTGCTCGATGGCGAGCTGGCGTCGGAGCTGCCGCCGGGAGTCGACGCCCGGCGCACCGAGCGGGTCTTCCTGGGAAGCGATCGGGAGGGAGGGCGGATCGGTTACGCCATTCTTGCGGCGCAGCCAGGCTTCCAGGATGTGATCAAATTGATCTTCGGATACGACCCCGATGAGTCACGGGTCCTCGGCATGAAAGTGCTGGAGAGCAAAGAAACGCCCGGTCTCGGCGACAAGATCGAGAAAGACCTGAGCTTCGTGGAGCAGTTCGGCGGGGCTTCCGCGCCGCTGGTCGGTGTCAAGCCCGGTCAGGGCGATGGCGGGGCCGACCAGATCGACATGATCACCGGCGCCACCATCTCCTCGCGGGCGGTGATCAAGATCATCAACGAGGGCATCGCTCGCTGGAGTCCCTTGCTGCGCGCCCAGGCGGCGGAGGAGGGGCGATGAAGCAGACGACTCCGAACGAGGATTTCCTGCGTGGGATCTGGAAGGAGAATCCGGTCCTGATCCACATGCTGGGGCTGTGCCCCGCTCTGGCGGTGACCAACACGGTCGAGAACAGCCTCGCCATGGGGATCGCCACCTTCTTCGTGCTGGTCGGATCGAGTTTTTTGGTGTCGCTCTTGCGCAAGCTGATTCCCCACGAGGTGCGGATCTCGACCTACATCCTGATCATCGCCACCTTCGTCACCGTGGCCGACATGAGTCTCGAGGCGCTGGTGCCGACGATCCATAAGGCGCTCGGAGCCTTCATCGCCCTGATCGTCGTCAACTGCATGATCTTGGGCCGTCAGGAGGCGTTCGCCTCCAAAAACTCTGTCGGTCGCTCGCTGCTCGACGCCGTCGGCACCGGCTTCGGCTTCATCATCGCGCTGCTCCTGATGGGCGCGGTGCGCGAGGTGCTGGGCAGCGGCTCGCTGCTCGGCTTCCCCCTCTTCGGGCCGAGCTTCGAGCCCTGGATCGTGATGATCTTGCCGCCCGGCGGCTTTCTGACCTTGGGAGTGTTGCTGCTGGCCTTGAATGCGTGGCAGCGGCGCGCGCCACGGGAAAGGACGGCCTGATGGGCGAGCTTCTCTGGATCCTGATCTCGGCGATGGTGGTGAACAACTTCACCCTCTCGCTCTTTCTGGGGCTGTGCCCCTTCATGGGGGTTTCGGCGCGCATCGACACCGCCTTGCGCATGGGGGCGGCCAATATCTTCGTACTCACCATCACCTCGATCTGCGCCTGGTTCCTGAACACTTTCGTGCTGGCCTACGCTCCCTACCTGCGGCTGATCTCGTTCATCGTGGTGATCGCGTCGCTCGTGCAGATCGTCGAGATGATCATCAAGAAGGTCAGTCCCACGCTCTTCCGCCAGCTCGGCATCTACCTGCCGCTGATCACCACCAATTGCGCCATCCTGGGTCTGGCGATCTTCCAGACCAATCGTGGCTACGGGTTTTTCCAGGGCCTCTTCTTCGCCATTGGCGCCGGGCTCGGTCTCACGCTGGCGTTGGTGCTGATGGCCTCGATCCGCGAGACCACCGAGCTGGTCGAGGTGCCCGACGTGGCCCGCGGCACCGCGCTGACGATGATCATCGCCGGAAGTTTGTCGCTGGCGTTCATGGGCTTCGCGGGATTGTTGAGCACCACATGAGGGAGCTGGCGACGATTGGGCTGCTGGCGTTGGCCTGCGTGGCCTTCGGTTTGCTCGGCCGGCGCCGGATGCGCTGTGAGTCGCATCCGAGTTGCGCCGAGTCGACCTGCGACGGATGCGATATCTTGGAGCCGAACGATGCTTGACGAGAGATCGGAGCGGAAGCGCGCCTGGTCGCGGCGACGTTTTCTGGCGCTGGGCGCGGGAGCGTTCGCGATCACCGCGCTGCCGGTGACGCTGCGCAGCTTTTCGCGAGGCAGCGCGCGGCTGATTCGCCGCACCTGTCCGGTGATGGGCACCCTGGCCGAGGTGGCCGTGGTCGAGGCGGATCGGCAGCGGGCGCAGCGGGCGATCGACGCGGCCTTCGAGCGGCTGCTCTTTGTCGATCGGAGCATGACGCGCTTCGATCCGGAATCCGAGATCGGGCGCGCCAACGCCGCCGCGGCCCGCCGCCCGGTGCGCGTCGGTAGCCACAGCGCGACGGTGCTGCGCGAAGCGCTGCGCTGGGCCCGCGGCACCGGGGGGACCTTCGATCCGGCGCTCGGCAAGGTGACCGAGATCTGGGACGTGGTCCATCGCCGCACCCCGCCCGAGGGGTCGGAGCTGGCGGAGTTGCGCGATCGTCGCTTCCACCGGGCTCTGGAGATCGAGGGCGAGCGCGTCCACTTCGCCGACCCCGAAGTCGCGATCGACCTCGGCGGGATCGCCAAGGGCTACGCGGTCGATCTGGCGATCGAGGCGCTGCGCGAGCAGGGCGTGCAGCGCGCCCTGGTCAACGTCGGCGGCGATCTACGTGCCATCGGCGTCTCCGAGGACGGCGATGCCTGGCGCATCGGGGTGCGCTCCGCGGCCGATCCGGGGCGTATCGCCCGCGATCTGACGATTCACGACCAGGCGGTGGCAACCTCCGGCGATTACCTGCGCTTCTTCGACAGCGGGGGGCGCCGTTATCATCACCTGCTCGATCCCTCCACCGCCGCGCCCCGAACCACCGAGCAGCACAGTTTGACGATCGTGGCGCGCACCTGCATGGCGGCCGACGCCGCCGCGACCGCGGCCTTCGGGCGTTGCGCCGGCGGGGCTCTGCCGCCGGCGATCCGCGCCCTTGAGCCGAGCGCCAGGCTGGCCTGAGCGCGGCTCTGGCAAGACATCGAAAGGAAGACCCCAGATGCACCTCCTTCGACACTCCCAACTGGGTGCCGCCCTGCTCGTGGCCGCCCTCTGGATCCTCGGAAGCAGCGCCGCGCTCGCCGCCGACGCCAAGACCTACGGTGAGGGGATCGGCGCCGGCACGCCGGTCAAGATCTCCGAGCTCTACTCGACGCCCGATCCGCATCTGGGCAAGACGGTGCGCATCGAAGGCCGCGTCGTCGGCGTCTGCGAGCACCGTGGATGCTGGATCGAGCTGGCCTCCGATCGGGAGTTCGAGAGCATGATCGTGAAGGTGGAGGACGGCGTGATCACCTTCCCCGTCGAAGCCACCGGCAAGTGGGCCGTCGCCGAAGGGACCTTCGCCAAGATCGAGCTCGACATGGAGCAGACCCGGAAGTACGAAGAGCACCAATGCCAGGAGGAGGGTCGGAAGTTCGATCCCGCCCTGGTCACCGAACCCAAGGTGCTCTATCGCTTGCAGGGCATCGGCGCGGTCATCTCCGACCAGGCGCCGGCGCCCTCGCCCGCGACTGGCGACCCCGCCTCCTGAACCGCGCCCGGCAAGCCATGGCCCGTGCCCCCAAACGCCGGCGACGCTTCCGTTGGCGCCGCTGGAACAACATCATCCACCGCGACATGGGCTATTTCTGTGTCGCGCTCACACTGGTCTACGCGATCTCGGGGATCGCCGTCAATCACGTCGCCGACTGGAACCCCAGCTACCAGATCGAGCGCCGCGCAATGACCTTCGATCCGATCGAGATCTCCGATCGCGAGACGATGGTGGCCGAGCTGATCGCGCGCCTCGATCTGCCCCCCGACCCGGTCGACGCCTTCCGTCCCTCTCCCGGGGTGGTCGAGATCTTCTACCCCGGCTTCTCGATCGAGGCCCAGGCCACCAGGGGGGAAGCGCTGCGGGTCCGGCGCGCGAAGCGGACCGGCTTCTACGAGGTCAACGCGCTGCATCTCAACGTCCCGAAGGGGATCTGGACCCTGCTCGCAGACGCCTACGCGGTGATGTTGGCGCTTCTGGCGATCACCGGGATCTTCGTCCTGAAAGGCTCGAAGGGGCTGTCCGGGCGCGGCAAATGGTGGATCGCCCTGGGTTTCCTGGTTCCGGTGCTGGGGTTCTATCTGCTCACTTCGGCGGCTTGAGACATCGCATCGGTTGTTTTCGCGGGAAAGAAAGGCCCGCGCAAGGAGCGCGCCGCCGAGCACCGCGAAGAACGAAAAATATGCGCTGATAATCATTGACACGGGCGTTTCGAAAAAGCATGCTCCAACGGCTCTCCTGCGCTCCGAGAAGGAGCCGAGACAGCAGCGAACCACCAAGTCGGTGATTCCATTGAATGCCGGTCGATCCCCAGCTTCTCTCCATCAGAGCCACGACCGCCTTCCGGGAGTAGAACCGTGAAGAAGATCCTCAGTGCGCTCGCAGCTGGCGCCTTTGTGGCCTCCGCCGCTCTTGCCGCGCTGCCAGCCGAGATGTCCGACACCACCAAGGAATGCCTCGATTGTCACCGTGACGACAATCCGGGCCTCTATCAGCAGTGGGGCGCCAGCAAGCACTACGGCGCCAACGTCGGTTGCTACGAATGCCACCAGGCGGAGAAGAGCGACCTGGATGTGCTGAAAGACGATATCCACGACGACTTCCAGATCGCCACCATCGTCAGCCCGACCGACTGTGCCCGCTGCCACGAGACCGAGGTGGACGAGTTCGTCAACTCGCACCACTCCAAGGCCGGCCGCATCATGGGCTCGCTCGACAACCTGCTGGCCGAGGTGGTCGAGGGCAACAACGGTCTGGTGACTCCCGCCTTCCCGCAGGGGATCTCGGCCGCCGCCGTCAACGGCTGCTGGCAGTGCCACGGCAGTGTGGTGAAGGTCGACCCCAAGACCGGCAAGCTCGATCCCGCCACCTGGCCCAACACCGGCATGGGGCGCGTGAACCCCGATGGCTCGGAAGGCTCGTGCACCGCCTGCCACCAGCGCCACGATTTTTCCGCCGCCCAGGCCCGCCACCCCGACAACTGCGGCAAATGCCACCTCGGGCCCGACCATCCGCAAAAGGAGATCTACGAGGAATCGAAGCACGGCATCGCCTTCTTCGCCCACGAAGACGAGATGAATCTCGAGTCCTCGAAGTGGATTGTCGGCGAGGACTACACCGCCGCCCCCACCTGCGCCACCTGCCACATGAGCGCCACCAGGACCCAGCCGATCTCGCACAACATCGGTCTCAGGATCAAGTGGAACAACCGTCCCCCGCACTCCAAGCTCTCGCACGAGACCGACAAGAAGTGGGGGCTCGACTCGGCCAAGATCCATGCCGACGTGCGTCGCGAGAAGATGGTCGACGTCTGTCTGAGCTGCCACCAGGACGGTTTCGTGCGCGGCTTCTTCGTGCAGTACGAAGGCCTGATCGATCTCTACGAAGAGAAGTACGCCAAGCCCGGTGAAAAGCTCTACAAGGCCGCCGCGGCGGTGCTGAAGACCAATCCGAGCTACGCCAAATTCTCGCGTTCCATCGACTTCACCTGGTTCGAGATCTGGCACCACGAAGGCCGCCGAGCGCGTCACGCGGCGGCGATGCAGGCTCCCGACTACACCCACTGGCACGGAACCTACGATCTGGCCAAGAACTGGCAGACCAAGTTCATTCCCGAGCTGAAGGATATCATCGAGGAGTACCGCACATCCGCACCCACCGAGGTGGCCGCGCTCGAGAAGACCCTCGACGAAGTTCTCAACAGTGAGAACTGGAAGTGGTCGATCAACAAGGAAGACCAGGCGACCAAGGATGCCCGCACGAAACGCCAGAATGAGTTCAGGGCGGGTTATCACTAAGGGTTCGATCGAATCGCTAATCTGCGGATGAAATGGGGGCGGGACGCTTTCGGGCGCCTCGCCCCTTGGTCGGTCATTTCCGCACCGGAGACGCCAGAGTGGCCTCCATTCCACTGTTGCTGATCCTGTTCTCCACGGCCTATTCGGCCCCTTCGTCCAGCCTGGACGTGCGGACGGCGCGGCGCACCGACACGCTCGAGGAGATGCACGGCTACTTCCCCTGCATGGACTGCCACGAGGATCAGGAAACCAATCCCGTGCCGCGCATCCTGGAGGAGGAGCACGAGGCGCCGCTCGAATGGGAGGACGACGAGGGCAACACCCATTTCGTCGCCTTCGGCGAGCTGCTGCCGATCGCCGACCTCCTGGGCAAGGGGAGCCTGCAAGGAAGCCGGCGCCGCACCCTGATGCGCGTCGGTGAGCGGCTCGAAGTCGCGGAGTACTCCGAGGCCAATGGGCTGAGCCAATCCGACTCCCTCTGGGTGCTGACCCACGGCGCGGCCAATCTCTGGTGCCTCGACTGTCACAGCCCCGAGGATCGCAACAAGCTGCACAAGCTCAACGGCGAGCTGCTCAGCTTCGACGAGAGCCACCTGCTCTGCGGCCAGTGCCACGGCCCGGTTTTCATAGACTGGGAGCACGGCGTGCACGGTCGCACCAACGGCTTCTGGAATCGCGCCATGGACGTCGGCGGGACCAGCCGCCGCCTGCTCTGCACCGAGTGCCACATCCCCCACGCGCCCCGATTCCTGGGAACCACGCCGGAGCCGCCGCCGATCCCGCGCCTCGACAACATCTCCCACCCCGAGCACCCCGCGGCCCACGGCTCCCATCGCGGGGAGCGTGACGACCTGGGGCCCCATCCGTGGTCCGACAAGCCGTGAGGGTTCCGGGCACGACCCGGGAAAGGGCCCCAATATGAAGCCCAAAGAGCCAAACCGCCGCCGCACGAGCTGCGGGCCGCGGGTCGATCGGCGCGGCTTCCTGAAGACCGTCGCCGCCACCGCCGGGGCCGGCTGCCTGCCGATCCTCGGCTGCGACGCCTCTTCGTTCACGTGGGACGAGTTCCTGCAGAAGCACTTCTACGAAATGTCCCGGGAGGAGCTGGACCGCGTGGTCCGACGCCTGGAAGAGGAGTACAAGGCGCGCTTCCACAAGGAGCACTTTCGCGTCGCGACCGATCCCGCACTGCCCGGCGTGCGCTTCGCCTACGCGCTCAATCTCTCGAAGTGCATCGGCTGCCGGCGCTGCGCCGCCACCTGCGTGGAAGAAAACAACCAGCACCGAGGCGGCGAAGAGCGCGGCGACCGGATCGAGTACATCCGTGTCCTGGAGATGGAGAAGGGGTCGCTCGACCTGGAGAAGTCGGATCACTACTACGACCACGACGTGCCGGCCGAGGGCAAGTACTACATGCCGGCACAGTGTCACCACTGCAACAACGCTCCCTGCACCAAGGTCTGCCCCGTGGAGGCGACCTGGCAGGAGCCGGACGGCATCGTGGTGGTCGATTACAACTGGTGCATCGGCTGCCGCTACTGCGAGGCGGCTTGCCCCTACTGGGCCCGTCGCTTCAACTTCTCCGAACCCCGGATTCCGGACCACGAGGTCAATCCCGAGACCCACTACCTGGGCAATCGACCGCGCTCCAAGGGAGTGATGGAGAAGTGCACCTTCTGCATCCAGCGCACCCGCAAGGGGCTCAATCCAGCCTGCCTCGAAATCTGCCCGACGGGATCGCGCAAGTTCGGCAACATTCTCGATCCCGACAGTGAGATCCGCTACATCATCGAAAACAAGCGCGTCTTCATCTTGAAAGAGGCGCTCGGCACCAACCCGAGCTTCTACTACTTCTTCGACTGAGAATTTGGTCCATGTCCGAGCACATTCGTACCTACCCGCGCTTTCTGCTGGATGCCCTGCGATCGATGTTCAGCGGGTCGGTCGCCTACTTCGCCTGGCTCGCGCTGCTCTCACTGGTGATCGCCGCCGGCATCTGGGGCTACTCCGAGCAGGTTCGCCACGGGCTTGCCGTCACCGGCATGACCGATCAGGTCTCCTGGGGCATCTACATCGCCAACTTCACTTTTCTGGTCGGCGTCGCGGCGGCCGCGGTGATGATGGTGATCCCCGGCTACCTCTACGACATCAAAGCGGTCAAGGGCGGCGTGCTGATCGGCGAGCTGGTGGCGATCGGTGCGATCGTGATGTGTCTGCTCTTCGTGGTGGTCGACCTGGGGCGGCCGGATCGCATGTGGCACCTGATTCCGGGCATCGGCCGCTTCCACTTCCCGATCTCGATGCTGAGCTGGGACGTGCTGGTCCTCAACGGGTACTTGCTGCTGAACCTCCACATCCCCGGCTACACCCTCTACCAGCGCTATCTCGGCCGCGGTTTGAAGCCGAAGTTCTACATGCCCTTCGTCTACGTCTCGGTGGCCTGGGCGGTGAGCATCCACACGGTGACGGCCTTCCTCTACAACGGCCTGGTCGGCAGGCCTTTCTGGAACACCGCGATTCTGGCGCCGCGCTTCATCGCCAGCGCCTTCACCGCCGGTCCGGCCTTCATCATCCTGGTTCTTCATGTGGTCCGTCGATACACCGACTTCGACGTGAAGGAGGAGATGATCCGCTTCCTGCGCATGGTGGTGCTGGTCTGCGGCATCATCAATCTCTTCCTCCTGGGCTCGGAAGTGTTCACCGAGTTCTACTCCGACAGCACGCACGGCGTGAGCGCTCGCTATCTCTACTTCGGACTCGAGGGCTACAATGCGCTGGTGGGCTGGATCTGGTGCTCGGTGAGCATGAACGTCGCCGCGATTCTGATGCTGTTGACGCGGGGTTTCGAAGATCGGGGGGTGGTGCTGCAGAACCTGCCCCTGGTGCTTCTGATCGTGGCGATCTGGATCGAGAAGGGGATGGGCCTGATCGTGCCGGGGTTCATCCCGACCCCCTTGGGCGAGATCTTCGAGTACGCGCCGAGCCTGATAGAGACCCTGGTCAGCCTGGCGATCTGGGCCTTCGGGCTCCTGGTGATGACCCTCTTGATCAAGTTCGCCACCGACGTGGAGACCGGCCGGGTTTCGAGCGAGCGGAGGATCTGAAGGCCCTAGCCACGATTTGCGCTTATGCTGGGGGCGAGGCACGGCCCTACTCTCCCCCGAGCAAGCATGAACCCTTCGATTCCTCTCTATCTGGTCCGCCGGGCAGCGCCAATGCTGGCCGCTCTTCTCCTCTGTACACCCCCGCAGGCGGCCGCCGACGCTCCGCCCGGCTACTACGACGGCGCCAAGGGCAAGACCGGCGCCGCGCTGCGCAGTGCGCTGCACGATATCATCGACAACCACACCACGATCCCGTTCTCCGGCGGCGGCTACGACACCCACGACGCACTGGAGGATCTGGATCAGGATCCGGCCAATCAGAACAACGTTCTGCTGCTCTACTCGGGCTGGTCGGTGGCCAAGTCGAGCTGGCCCGATTGGAATCGCGAGCACAGCTGGCCGAAGAGCTACGGCACCGATTCCGGCCCGCCGCACACCGACATGCACCACATCTTCGCCTGCGACGCCTCGGTCAACACGATTCGCGGCAACAAGTACTTCGATGAGGGCGGCAGCTCGGTTCCTTGGGAAGCGCCCGAGTGTCGCTACGACGCCGACTCCTTCGAGCCGCGCGACGCCGACAAGGGCGATCTGGCGCGGGTCATGCTCTACATGGACGTGCGCTACTCGGGGGATGCCGGCGGTGAGCCCGACCTCGAGCTGACCGACGACACCTGGCTGATTCAGGCCGACTCGCGCTACATGGGCAAACTCTCGACCCTGATCGAGTGGCACGCCCTCGATCCGGTGGACGAGCGCGAGCGGAATCGCCACGAGCAGATCTACAGCGACATTCAGCACAACCGCAATCCCTTCATCGACAACGCGAACTGGGTCTACAGCCTGTGGGGCGGAGCGCTGCTCGCGGACTATCACGAGCTGTCCGCCACCACCGGCGGAACCATCACTTTTTCGATCGATGCCGGAGCCGGCGAGGGCAATCGTGACCTGCTGCTGTTGGCCTGTGTGTCGGGGACCGAACCCGGGACCTTGCTGCCGGGAGGGCTGGCGACCATCCCTCTCAACCAGGACTGGCTCACCAACTACGTTATTGCCAACCTGAGCACGCCGCAGTTCCGCGATTTCCAGCAAACCCTGGATCCCTGGGGGCGCGGCACGGCGGTGCTCAGCGTCACGGATCCCCTGCCGCCGCAGTACTTGCCGGTGGGAACGACGCTCTACTTCGCCTATGCCCTGATGAATCCCTACGACACAGTTTCCAACGTGATCACGGTGGAGGTGACGCCGTAGGGGTCCGCGCCATCTTGTGTCTGTTGCTGCTCGCCGGGCGGGCGGCCGGCGAGGCGGGGAGAGAGCGCGAGCGCAGTGCTCCGGCGCCCTGGGCGCATCTCGGCAAGAGCTCGCGCGAGCTGGTTGGTCCCGAGGCGGCGCTGCTCCAGGGAGCCGCGGTGGCGGCGACGCTGGCGCTGGTCGAGAGCGGCGCCGACGATTGGGTGCAGCAGCGCCTCCAGGAGAGCAATCCACTGGGACGGGGATATGCCGACGCCGCCTACCTGGCGGGCTTCGTGGCGCCGGTGGTGGTGGCGGGGGGGCTCTACTGGAGTGGCCGGCGCGCCGAGGATGCGACCCTGACGAGGGCGGGGGCGGCGGCGTGTCAGTCGCTGGGGCTGGCGCTCCTGGTGTCGGGGGGCGCGAAGCTGATCTCGGGCCGACGCGGTCCGATCAAGACCGACTGTGGGCTCTTCTGCGCCGATCCCGCGCAGCGTGCGCAGCGCGCCGACGACTTCGATCTGGCTTTTTGGCGCCGGGATCTGCCCTGGGAGCTGTTCTGGCCCTCGGGGCATGCGGCGGCGACCGCCGCCGTGGTGGCGTCGCAGCAAGCCCTCTTTCCCGAGCGGCGGTGGATCGCCTGGGTCGGCTACGGCGGAATGGGGCTGATCGGCATCGGCCTGGTGGAGGGGGATTACCACTGGCTCTCCGACGTGGCGGCCGGGCTCTTGATCGGGCACGCGGTGGGCGGAGCCGTGGGACGCAGCTTCGGTGACGCGCCGACGGCGCCGCCGGAGGTCGCCGCCGCCGCGCGCGCTCTGGAGCTGCGGCCGGCGCTTCTGGCTCGCGGCGGAGTCGGTCTCTCAGCCGTCTTTCGCTTCTGAGGGCTCCTCGAGCTCGACACCGAGCCCGTCCGCCAGGCGGTTCACGTAGTTGAAGTAGGCCACCACCTGCGCCAGGACCAGGATGTCGGCATCGCCCAGGCCCTGAGCGCGCAACGCTTCGAGATCGCCGCGGGCCATCTCTCGCGGGCGCAGCGTGAGCTTCTCGGCGTAGCCGCAGAGCGCTCGCTCGCGATCACCGATCGGGGCGCTTCGCCAGTCGTCGGCCAGCGCCTCGGACAGCGCGGCGTCCTTGGTCAGAGCACGGAGGGCCCCCCCGTGGTGCACCACTCAGTAGTGGCAGCCGTTGAGCCCCGAGACCACGACCGCGACCAGCTCGCGCTCGCGCCGCGACAGACCCGAGCGATCGAACATGATGCTGCGATAGAGCGCAACGTGGTCACGCAACAAGGCCGGGTTCAGGCTGTGGCAGCGCAGGATGTGCGCCACCCGTCCGCCGCCAGGCGCCAGGCGGCGATAGAGCTCGGCGAGCAATCCCCGTGCCTCGCCCTCGGCGATCTCGAGAATCCAGGACATGGCGTACGGTAGCATGGTTTTCGAGCGGCGGGCCCGTCGCCATCCCTAGCGGGGGCTGTTGTCGACGCCTCCGATCTGCGCCACTCGCGCTCCTGCTTCGATCGATCCATGCCCTTGACCTCCTGGACCCCCGATTCCTGGCGCTCCCGCCCGGCCGCGCAGCAGCCGAAGTACGAGAGCAGCAAGGCACTCGCCGGCGCGCTCGAGAAGATCCGCGACTATCCGCCGCTGATCACCGCCGGCGAGGTGGAGCGCCTGCGCTCCGAGCTGGCGGCGGCGGCCGAGGGGCGGCGTTTTCTGCTGCAAGGCGGCGATTGCGCGGAGAAGCTCGACGATTGCACCTCCGACCGCATCGCCAGCAAGCTGAAGATCCTGCTGCAGATGAGCCTGGTGCTCTGCTACGGGCTGAACCGCCCGGTGATCCGCGTGGGGCGCCTGGCGGGGCAGTACGCGAAGCCTCGCTCCAGCGCCGTGGAGCGCCTGGGCGACAAGGAGATCGCTTCCTATCGCGGCGACCTGGTGAACGACTACCAGCCGGACGAACGGCGCCGCATCCACGATCCCGCGCGGCTGGTGGCGGCCTATCAGCACAGCGCGCTCACCCTGAACTTCATCCGCGCGCTGATCGACGGCGGTTTCGCCGACCTGCACCATCCCGAGTACTGGGACTTGACCGATTTCAAGGGCACCCCGGCAGAAGCGGAGTACCGCCGGGTCGTCGACGCCATTCGCGACTCGATCGGGTTTCTGGAGGGACTCGGTGAGGTCGGCGGCGAGATCCTGAACCGCGTGGAGTTCTACACCTCTCACGAGGGACTGCATCTGCCCTACGAAGAGGCCCAGACGCGCACCGTGCCGCGCCGCGAGGGCCACTACAACCTCGGCGCCCACATGCTCTGGATCGGCGAGCGAACGCGCGGGATCGACGGTGCCCACGTCGAGTTTTTCCGGGGGATTCGCAACCCGATCGGGCTGAAGATCGGTCCGAGCTGCCGCCCGGAGGAGGCGGCGCGAGTGGTCGAGCGGCTGAATCCTCTGGGCGAGCCGGGTCGGATCACGCTGATCACCCGACTCGGCGTGGACAACGTGAAGCGTTGTCTGCCCCCCTTGGTCCGGGAGCTGCGGGATCTGTCTCCGCCGGTCCTCTGGTGCTGCGATCCGATGCACGGCAATGTGATCAAGACCGGCTCGGGGCGCAAGACCCGCTCTTTCGATGCGATCCTCGAAGAGCTGAAGAACACCGTGCGCATCCACGACGAGCAGGGAACCGTGCTCGGGGGGGTGCACCTGGAGCTCACCGGAGATCGCGTCACGGAGTGCATCGGCGGGTCTCCGGCTCTGACCGAAGAAGATCTGGCGCGAAGCTACGAGACCTTCTGCGATCCCCGACTGAACTACTCCCAGAGCCTGGAAGTCGCGTTGCTCTTGGCGCAGCTGCTCGGGCTCTCCAACCGAATCGTGTGACCCCACCTTGTTCACCAAATCGCGTAGCGAAACGGCGCAGGTCCGTGCGTGGCCGGCACTTCACGTGCTTGGCGCGCGGAAGCGTAGTTTCACCTACGTCGCACCAGCGACAAGTGCGGGAAGTGCCGGCCACGTGCGGACATGCGTCGTTGCAGTAGCGAGTTGGTGAATAAGTTAGGGTGACCATGGCGACCACATTCCTCGCATGCGGCGCGATCTCGGCCTTGCTGGCGGTGGCAGCCGGCGCCTTTGGCGCCCACGCCCTGAAGAGCCGACTCGATGCCGAGTCGTTGGCGATCTTCGAGGTCGCGGTGCGCTACCAGATGTACCACGCGCTGGCGTTGGTCGCCACGGCGTGGGTGATCGATCGGTGGGGGACGGGGCGCGCCGCCGGCTGGCTCTTCATCGCCGGAACCGTGCTCTTCAGCGGCAGCCTCTACCTCCTGGTCGCCACCGGACGCCGAACCTGGGGTGCCCTCACACCCTTCGGCGGCGTGGCTTTTCTGCTCGGCTGGGCGGTTCTGGCGCTGGTCGCCCTACGCAGCTGAGCACGCGCGCGGGGGGGGGGTCAGAGAAACTCGGGCGGCACCAGGGGGCGGGCGGCGCGGAAGCGGGACTCGAGCAGGTTCCGAGCCCGCACCGGACCCTCACGGCGGTCGATCTCGGCGTGCAGGCGCATGCTGGCCCGGGTGCGATTGAGCTTGCGGCTGGTCTCGGTGACCCGCATCTCGAAGGGAGCGCTGAGCGTGGTCAGCCCGGGGCGGCGGAACAGGTAGAGCGATCGAGCTTTCCACGGGTTCTGGTCGTCGGTGCGGTTGAGTGTCTGGCGGTCGACGATGCGCGACTCGTCGCGGCACGAGGCGTGCAGGGCGCGGGCGATCGCACCGGCCTGTGGGTCGCGCCGCTCTACCTCGTCCAGCATCGCCGTCATCCGCTCTGCGAGGGGCGGCCGGTAGAAGATCTCGGCGCAGGTGCAGATCGGCCGGAGCTGCTGGATCTCGGTGAAGACCTCGACCGCCTGGGCGAGGTTGCCCCGGGCCAGCAGCAACTTCCCCAGCACCGGCGGCGCGAAGGCGGAGCGGTTCTCGACCGTTGCGGCCAGCGAGATCGGGCCGACCGCACGCTCCAGCTCGCCGCGGCTCAGGCGCAGCGCCCCCAGATGCAGCGCGTAGCCGGGCGCCGTGGGCGTCGCCAGCAGCGCCTCCGACAGCAGGCGATCGGCCTGGTCCAGTCGCGCGGGACGCTGCTCCAGCTCCGCCAGGGCCTCGGCCAGCACTCCCGCCTCGAAGCCGTAGAAGCCGAAACGCGGATCCCACCGGTGGGCCGCCGAGTAGCGGACGAAGGCCTGGTTCAGCGACGCCTGCGTCATCTGCTGGGCCGATGCGAAGGCGGCGTCGGCGTTCCAGTGGGCAATGTCGGCGCGCAGCAGCATCGGCGCCAGCAGGATCGCGGGCACGTCGAGCAGACCGTAGAGGACGCTTTGCATCGGCTTCCGCGTCATCGCGCGGGTCTCGTCGTCGTCGATCGCCGGCGCCGGCGCGGCCGGCACCGCGAGCGCCAGACCGAGGATCATGCAGCCGGCGTAGGGCACCGCGAGTGCCAGGAAGTTCACGTCGGTCAGACATCGAACGCCGTAGGCGACGCCGGCGCCCAGCGCCGCCAAGAGCAGGGTGCGATCGCTGCCGGGGGTGGTCACGCGCAGCCGGCGGGCGATCGAGGCAAAGGCCAGGGCTCCGGTCAGGGTGACCAGCACGAGTCCGATCAGGCCGGTCTCGTAGGCCACCTGCATCGGCGTCGAATGCAGATGGGTCACCGCCACTCCCTCGGCCTGGCGCACCACTCGCTGGCGCAGATCGAGAGGGAATGCGAAAGGAGTCATGCCGGTGCCGAAGCCGATCCAGGGGTGGACCTCGCGAATCCCCGCGATCGCCCCCTTGGCGAACTCGACCCGCTCGGTTCCCGAGCGGTCTCCGGCACCCGACGCCAGCCGCGTCATGCGATCGGTGAGCGCCCGCCCCGACTCGGTCGACGGCACCGCGATCACCAGCACCAGGAGCAGCACCGCGCCCTTGGCCAGGTGCCCGGCGGCGATCCGCGGCCGGCCGAGGGGCGGCCACAGCAGCCCGGCGGCGAGCGGCACCACCACGGCCGCCGCCAGCACCCCCACCACCGATCCCAGCGAACGGGTCGCCACCAGGGCCGCCGCGCCGATCAGCGCCGCCACCGCACCGAGCAGGCGCTCCGAGCCGCGGGCGCCGCTCGAGAAGGCGATCGCGGCCTGCAGCGGCAGCACCAGCGCGAGAAAGCCCCCCAGCAGATTGTGGTGCCCGAAGGGAGCGCTGGCGCGCGGCGTGAGACCGCGCGACCACTGCACCAGGGCGATCGCCGCCGCCACCGCACCGAGCAGCGCCACGAAGCTCAGGGCTTGCCGCCGCCGCTGCTCCGAGCCGGAGAGAGCCGAGCAGGTCAGCAGCACCAGAGCCGCGCCCGCCGCCACCGCCAGAGCCGCCGGCCCGGCGAAGCGCGGGTAGGCCGCGGTGATGGCGCGCAGCTCGACATAGGCGAGCAGCACGATCGCCGCCCTGACGAAGTGGCGATCCGGCCCCCGAAACAGGTTCTCGAGGGTGCCCAGACGCCGCGCCCCGACGACACAGAGCCCGATCAGGATCAGGTGCTGTCCGCAGGCGACCGGGAAGGTGGTCGGGCCGTGAAACGTGCCGCCCCAGAGCAGCATGAAGAGCGACAAGCAGACAGTGACGCCGGCGGCGATACGGCCGCGGGTTTCGTCGCCGAGGGGCGAGATCGACACACGAGGCTCCCGGCCCGCCTGGCAGCCGAGCGGGTGCCTTCGCGAGCAGATGGGCGATCCGATGGGGTCCGGCACCGCGCCGAATCCCAATGGTCACGAAGACACCGGCGCAGGAAGCGGAGCTCCACGGCATCGATCGGTGTCCCCAAATCCCCGAGAGCTTGCCACCAAAGTGACTCGGATGGAAGGGACTACCCGACCAACGCCGCCTCGATGCGTGCTTTCAACCCTCCGGATGCGTCCAGCTCCCTGATGATGTCGCCGCCACCGATCAGCTGCCCCTGGATGAACACCTGGGGAATGGTCGGCCAGCCGGAGTGTTCGGAGAGCACTTCGCGGATCAGCGGATCGGTCAACACGTCGACCGCCTCGTAACGCACTCCGATGCGCTCGAAGATCTCCACCACGCCGGCCGAGAATCCACAGCGCGGCGCGTCCGGCGTGCCCTTCATGAAGAGCACCACCGCGTTTTGCTCCAGGCGGTGCTCGATGTCTTGCAGAATCGTGCCTCTGGTCTCTGAATCGGTCATTTTGGTCCTCTCGTCTGGATCGATGGTTAATCACGACCAATATAGTCCTAATTAGTTCGGCGCGTCTACCTTGGCCGAGCCAGTCGTTCTGGCTTATCCTCCTCTCTCCCGACGATCCCCCCGCGCGGCCTCGGCCGCATCTTCCAGGTAGCCATGTCTGTGCTTCATCCTCTCCGCCGAATCCTCGCGCTGACTCTGGTCGCGCTGGCCGTGCTCGCCTCTCCCAGGAGCGCGGCCGCCGAGAAGCTGCCCTCATTCGATCTGCCCCGTCTCGATGGGTCGGGCAATCTGAAGCTCGAGCAGGTCCTGGGCAAAGGCCCGGTGCTCATCAACTTCTGGGCCTCCTGGTGCCGGCCCTGTCTGATGGAGGCCCCGGCGCTGATCAAGCTGCACCAGCGCTTCTCTGCCGCCGGCTTCGAGATCGTGGCGATCAGCCTCGATCGGGGGCGCATGGATCGCGTCAAAGAGATCGTGAAGCGAACCGGCATGCACTACCCGGTGCTCACCGACGAGAAGGCGGTGTTCGCGACCAAGATGAAGGTGGTGTCGATTCCCACCAGCGTGCTCATCGACTCCGATGGCAACGTCGTGGAGGTCTTCCAGGGCTATCATCCCGGAATCGACCACAAGATCGCCGCGGCGATCGAGAAGCTGCTCCCGAATCTGAAGTCCTGATCGACCGTCGGGGGCGAAACAGGGGCTCCGGCCTTGCCAGCGAGCGATCCGTCCAAATCCCGCACCACGATCAACGTCTCTGGTGGACGCACACCCAAGTCGCTCACCGGATCGAGGATCACCATCGAGCATCCCGGCGAGCTCGATGTGCTGGCGGTTCCGGCACGCGAGCTGGGCATCGAGATCTCGGTGATCGACCGCGAGATGAGGGTGGTCTGGTCGAGCCAGGTGGCGATGCTCGATCGGATGGCCTCGTCCAAGGACGCGCTGCACTGCTTCGCCGCCAAGTGGGGGCGCTCGAGGCGCTGCCCCGACTGCCTGCCGCTGCTGGTCTTCCGGACCGGAGAAGGCCACGAGGGGCTGCGCGAGCGCGGCCGTCCCGGTCGACCCAAGCAGGTCTACCGGGTGCACGCGATCCCGATCTACGACCCCTCGGGCGATCTGCGCTGGGTCATGGAATGCACGATCGCCGCGGGGGCGTCCGCTGCCTCCGCCGCCCCGGAGTGGATCGACAGCCAGATGCTGCTGCGCCTGCCCCAGGCCTCGGGCCGGGCGGTGGTGGTGATCGATTTGAAGGACCGCATCGTGAGCTGGAGCCCGGCGGCGACGCTGATCTTCGGCTACGAGCTCGAGGATACCCTCGGGCGCAAGATCGATCTGCTGGTGCCGAGCGATCGCTTGGATGAGAGCGAGGCCATCGCCGCGCAGCTCACGCGCGATGGGGAGCTGGAGCGGACGGAGACGGTGCGCCGCGCCCGCGACGGGCGACTGATTCCGGTCGAGCTCAGCGCGCTGGCGTTGCGCGACGAGAAGGGCGAGCTGGTCGGCTACTCATTGGTGTTCGAGGATCTCAGCGCGGTGCGCAAGCTCCGGGATCGGTTGCAGCGGCAGGAGCAGCTTCTGGCCCATATCACTCGCGACGCCGCCGATCCGATCCTCGGCATGGCCCTGGATGGCACCATCACCAGCTGGAATCGCGGCGCCGAGCAGCTCTTCGGCTACAGCCAGGCGCGGATTCTCGGCCGCGCTTTGGACACCCTGACCGCTCCCGAGGCGGCGGGTGAGCTGCTCGACCGGGTCCGCACTGCGTCGCCGGTGCGCGGCCACCGCATGGATTGGCGCGACGCATCCGGACAGCCATTCTCGGTCGACGTGACGGCCGCGCTGCTCGAGGGGACTGGCCACGAGGCCCGCGGGATCACCTGCGTGGTGCGCGACTTGACCGGCCAGATCCGCCTGACCCGCCAGATGGTGCGCTCCGAGAAGCTGGCCGCGGTCGGCAGTCTGGCCGCCGGTCTGGCCCACGAGATCGGCACACCGCTCAACGTAATCAGCGCATCGGTGGAGTACATGCTCCTCGACCTGGCGGAGAACAACCAGCAACGCGAGGAGCTCGAGAACATCCTCGCCGAGACCGGCCGGATCAGCAAACTGGTGCGCGAGCTGCTCTCGTCGGCCCGCGACACCCACGCTGTCAAAGAGCCGGTGCACCCCAGCGAAGCGGTCGAGCGGGTGCTGCGCCTGATTCACGGCGCCGCCGAGAAGCGCTCCATCAAGGTCGATGTCGAGGTGTCGCGCTCGCTGCCCTTGCTGCACGCGCATCCGGACGGCATGCACCAGCTGCTGCTGAATCTGCTGCTGAACGCCATCCACGCGGTGGGGGAGGGGGGCGCGATCAAGGTGGTGGTCCGGGAGCCGGATCGACCGGGGATTAGCGACGGCGGCACTCTGATCCTGGAGATCCACGACGACGGTCCCGGCGTTCCGGAGGACGTGCGCGAGAGGATCTTCGATCCTTTCTTCACCACGCGCGGCGATGGAACCGGTCTGGGGCTGGCGGTGTGCAACCGCGTGGTGGCCAGCCATGGCGGAGACATCCGGGTATGCGACTCCGACCTGGGGGGAGCCTGCTTCGTGGTGCAGCTGCCTCAGGCGGTGGAGTAGCGGCTCGATGTCGAAGCTGCCGGTGGAGCACGGAATCTCGGTGCTGGTGGTCGAGGACGACCAGCGGATGCGTCGCATCCTGACTCGCCACCTGGCGCGTCTGGGCTACCGGGTCGACGGCGCGTCGACCGGAGGCGAGGCGCTGGCGTCGATCGGAGACACTCCGCCCGATGTGATCCTCTCGGACATCCAGATGCCCGGAATCGACGGCCGCACTCTGCTGGGCATGGCACAAGAGCGTTTCCCCAGCACCAAGGTGATCCTGATGACCGCCTTCGGCAGCGTCGACGACGCGGTCGAGGCGATGTCGGCCGGCGCCTACTCCTATGTCTGCAAGCCCTTCAAAGTGGACGAGATCGCGGCCGTGCTGCGCAATGTGTCGCGGGAAGTGTCGCTGCAGCGGCAGGTCGGTGAGCTGCGCAAGGCGGTGCGCGGGCGTTACGGTGTCGAGCGTCTGATCGGCCGCTCGCCCGAGATGTGTGAGGTGCGGCGCCTGGTCGAGGAGGCGGCGGCGCTCAGCTCCACCGTGCTGGTCAGCGGGCGCAGCGGCAGCGGCAAGGAGATGGTGGCGCGGGCCATTCACTACCACGGCCCGCGCGCCGCCGGCCCCTTCGTGGCCGTGAACTGCGCCGCGATCCCCGACACGCTCTTCGAGAGCGAGGTCTTCGGCCATGTGCGCGGTGCCTTCACCGGAGCCGATCGCGCGCATCGCGGGCTGATCGAGCAGAGCCATGGCGGTACGCTCTTCCTCGACGAGGTGGCCGAGATGCCGCGCGGCCAGCAGGCCAAGTTCTTGCGGGTGCTCGAAGAGCGCGAGCTGCGCCCACTTGGCGGCCAGCAGTCGATTCCGGTCGATTTGCGCCTGATCTGCGCCACCAACCGCGACCTGAGCCAGTCGGTCGAGAAGGGCGAGTTCCGAGAGGATCTCTACTACCGCCTGGCGGTGCTCAGCATATCCATGCCCGATCTGGCCGAACGACCCGAGGATATCGCGGCGATCGCCGAGCATCTGCTGCTGGAGTTCGCGGCCGAGAACGGAATCCCGGGCGCCGGGTTCACCGAGCCGGCCCTGAATGCGTTGCGCAATCGCCCTTGGCGCGGCAACGTACGCGAGCTGCGCAACACCATCGAGCGCGCCGCGATCCGGGCGCGTGGCCGCCGGGTCGATGTCGGCGATGTGGGTGCGGTGCCGACCCAGGGAAGTCAGGATCGGGCCCCTGGAGAGGCGCCGGGCAGCGCCGGGGCGATCGCTCCCCTGGTCGAGGTCGAGAAGGAGCACATCTCCAGAGCCCTCGATGCCTGCGGCTGGAACCGCAGCGCCGCGGCCCGCGCCCTGGGGATCGACCGCCGCACCCTTTTCGCCAAGATCCAGCGCTTCGGGCTGGTAGGACCTCTCCGGCCGCACCCCTAGCGACGTACAGAATCGCCCCAGCGGGCGCCGTACAAATCCGCCCCACCCGCGCTCCGGCGCGTGGTCGTCATCGCTCTAGTACGTTGTCAAGCAGCAAGTTGTGATGTGGCTTGCTTTTTGCTCTCCACGATCGACGCCGCGCGCCGTGACGGAGCGTCGGCGCTGATCCTTCGGTCGTGCACGGATGCCCTCGATGCAGCTTTGCGCCCCCGACTCCCCTCTCGATCTCGAAGGAACGAGCGAAGTGAGCCAACGAGGAACTCTCGGATCCGGACTCTCCGGTCCAGTGATCTTCCTGATCGTGGTGATCTCTACGCTCGCCTTCCTGTTCTGGGGCGGCCCCCTGTGGAGCGCGCCACAGCAGGCGACACATCTGTCGCGGATCGTGGGATCCTACGCTGCGGTGATCCCCTTCGCGGCGGTCGCGCTGATCAGCGTCGGGCGCTTCAGCATCGCTCGCCTGACCACCGCGACCGCCCTGGTCTGGGTGGCGAAGATGCTGGTCACCGCCACGCTGTGGATGTTCATTGCGCCCGGCACCGCATCGCGCTATCAGCCGGCGCCGGTGCGGGAGCGAGCCGAGCGCCGCGGATCTGGAGGGCGGCATCTGTCGGCCGCCACGGCGGAAAGCGCGGGCAGCTTGGTGAGGCTGGAGATCGGCGACGAGGGATTCGGAGAGAAATCGTTGCGCGTGCGGCCCGGCGATCGCTTGAAGATCCTCAATACAGGATCTGAGCTGCACACCGTGCATCTCTTTTCCGGCGCCCAGACTTTTGAAAATGTGCCGCTGCCGGCTTCGGGCGGTGCTCATCTGATCGAAATCGATGAGCCGGGGCACTACACAATTCGTTGCGACATACACACAGGTTCTGAGCTGAAGCTCGTTGTCGGGGCTTCGGATGTCATCGATGCGGAGGTTGAATGAGCATGAAAGCTCTCGAGTTGGGCATGGTGGCCCTCCTTCTGACGCTGTGGGGCTGCGAGGCGGACCCCTGGGGTCCGGAGGAGCTCTTCCTCGGGAAGAGCTCCGCGGAGCAGCATCAGCTTCGCAAGGGGCGCGAGGTCTACGGCACCTATTGTGTCGGTTGCCACGGAGAAGAGGGCGACGGCAAGGGGCCCGCGGCGCGTTTCCTGGATCCGAAGCCGCGCGACTTCAGCAAGGGTCTGCTGAAGTTCGCCGCGGTGGCCTCCGGGGAGGGACCGCGCGACGAGGACTACTTGCGGGTTCTCGATCACGGCCTCTCGGGCACCGCGATGCCGGAGTTCTCGCTCTTGACTTCCACAGAGAAGAAGGCTGTGGTGGCCTACGTGAAGGGTTTCTACCCCGACTGGGGCGAGGAGACCGCGGGCGGCGAGATCAGCGCCGGCGCCGATCCCTGGGAGGGCGACCTGGTCGCCGCGATCGAGGAGGGGCAGCGCGTCTATCACGGCTACGCCAAGTGCTGGTCCTGCCATCCCGCATATGTCTCCCGCGAGAAGATGCGCACCATTCACTCCGAGATGGGTCTGGGCCAGCCGCCCTTCCGCCCCGATCTCTACCAGCCGACGTTCAAGGAGAGCGAGGTCTGGAACGCCGCGATCAAGGCTCCCGACTTTCTGATCGACCGCATGAAGACCGGCGCAGAGGTCGAGAACCTGGCGCGGGTGATCGCCTCGGGCGTGGGCGGTACGGCCATGCCCACCTGGGGCCAGGCGCTGGAATCGGAGCAGCTCTGGGGTCTCGCCTACTACGTGAGCTCGCTGGCCCGGCAAAGAGGCGGCGATGCCGGTGCAGCGATGATGGATCGGCTGCGAGCGGCGGATTCCACCGAAAGGGGTGAGTGATCATGGCAAACGCGACCGTCCAGTCCGGCCCCCCGCTGATCGACCGCCCCATCATCAAGGCGCATGTGATCGCTGGCTTCGTCTACTTCCTCGCCGCGGTCTTCGCGGGGATGTTCTACGCGCTGCAGTTCAGCCGCATCTACCCCTTCCCGGGAATCGAAGTTCTCTCGCCCGGGCGTATGCGGATGCTGCACACCAACGCCGTTGCGTTCGGATTTCTGATCAACCTCTTTATCGCCGTGGTCTACTGGTCGATCCCTCGGCTCACCGGATTCCGCGTGCTCTCCGCGCAGCTCTCGCGCCTGATCTTCGTCGCCTGGCAGTTGATCGTGGCCGCGGCGGCGGTCGGAATTCTCGGCGGCGAGGCGCAGGCCATCGAGTGGGGTGAGACACCCATTTGGATCGATCACTTCGCGGTGGTTGGCGTGGCGCTGCTGGTGGCCAACATCTTCGTCCCGGTGCTCAAGGCCCGCGGCAAGAACCTCTACGTGACCTTGTGGTACTTCGGCGCGATGATGATCTGGACCCCGCTGGTCTACATCATGGGGAACTACCTGCCCCAGTACTTCGTTCCCGGCGCCGGTGGCGCCGCGCTGACCGGCCTCTACATCCACGACCTGGTCGGTCTGACGGTGACGCCGCTGGGTTGGGGCATGATGTACTACTTCGTGCCGGTGCTCTTGAAGAAGCCGATCTGGAGTCACGCACTGTCGATTCTGGGCTTTTGGGGCCTTGCCTTCTTCTACCCGCTGAACGGCGTCCATCACTTTTTCTACAGCCCGATTCCGATGTATGCCCAGTACGGCGCCGTGGTATCGACGATCGCCGTGGAGATCGTGGTGTTCACGGTGATCGTGAACTTCTTCATGACGCTGCGCGGACGCGGAGATCTGTTGCGTACCAATTTGGCGGTGCGCTGGTTCTTTGCCGGCATGGTCTTCTACTTCATCACCTGCCTGCAGTGCGCATTCCACACCACTTTGACCTTCCAGAAGATCATTCACTTCACCGACTGGGTGGTCGGCCACGCGCATCTGGTGATGTTCGGTGTGTTCGGCTTTTGGCTCCTGGGCGGCGTCGTCTACCTGTGGCCGAAGTTGGTCGGCAGGAAATGGTGGAGCCCGGCGCTCAACTCCTGGAACTTCTGGCTCTCGACGCTGGGGTTGGTGATCATGTTCATCGATCTCTTGGCCGCGGGCGTGGTGCAGGGCTACATGTGGGCCAACCTCGCGCAGTGGGAGAAGACCCTGATTGCATCGATGCCCTTCTGGCACGCGCGCAGCTTCGCCGGTCTGATGATCGTCGCGGGGCAGGTGCTGCAGGCCTACAACATGTGGATGACGGCGCGCCTGGGTCCAAGCTCCGTCGAAGTGTTCTCGGACGCGACCGCCCCCGTGGCGGCGGCCGGTTGAGGAGGCGATTCGATCATGGAGAGACTACACACGATTTTGGTGGTCGCGGGGCTGGCCTGTTTCGCGTTTGCCGCTGTGGTCACCGGCTTCTTGCCGGTGACCCACCTGTCGAACATCGAATACCAGCCGCTCGAGGAGTTGGTGACCAAACCCTCGCTGGAGTTCGTCGATCTGCACCGCCGCTACCCTGAGCAGTTCGAGCGCCACTACGGCAAGCCGACCGCCGAGTCGTTCAGAGAGGCTCTGCTGGTCGGACGCGACGCCTACATCGCCGAAGCGTGTTGGCACTGCCATTCACAGTTCGTGCGGCCGGTGTCGAACGAAGAGCAGCGCTTCGGCAAAGTGTCGTATGCGGCTGAGTATCGCAACGAGATGAATCTGCCGCACCTCTTCGGCACCCGGCGCGTCGGTCCCGACCTGATCCGCCAGGCGGGCCGTCACGGCAACGACTGGCACCTGGCGCATTTCTACGATCCCACCCTGGTCACCCCGACCTCGGTGATGCCGCGCTACCCCTGGTTCTACGAGGGCGAAGCTCCGAACAAGCGGGGCATCGGCATCGTCAGCTACGTGCAGTGGCTGGGGAGCTGGGTGGAAGACGAGGAGGGCTGAGCGATGTCGGCACTCACGGTCCTGAGAGGAGGCCACCACGTCGATCGCCGCACTCGCGCGGTGTTCGTCTGGAGCCTGATCGTCGGCCTGGTGCTCTCCGGCCTGGCCTTCGCGCTCAAGGTGGCGGAGTTCATTCAGACCATGTCGAGCGAGGCCGCGCGCGGCTTCGCCGACGTGCCGGTGACGGTCTATTTCTGTGTCGCCGCCGGCTGGTTGCTGCTGCTCGTGTGGTGTTGGTTGACCGGCAGGTTCAAGGACATGGAGCGTGCCAAGCTCGAGATGCTCGAGCAGGAGGAGGAGTATGAGCGCCAAGGGATCTGACACCGGTGCGTTCCAGGAACGCGACGATGCCCCGACCGAGATGAGCTTCGACACCGGCGGCGTGCCTTTCTATGTCGCCATCGTGTGGGTGGTGTTCCTGGTCGCCTACCTGATCTACATGGTGCGCTTCGCGCTCCCGGATCTGTCGGCGTGGAGCGAGCTCTTCTGAGCCCCGGCCCGCGATGGAATGCCGTCACTGCGCCCTGCCCTGCGCCAAGGGAGAGGAATACTGCTGCTACGGGTGTGAGCTGGCAGCGACGATCGCGGCGGAGGCAGCTCGCGATCATTCGCGGCTGCGCGGGCGGCTGACCTTCGCGGCCCTGTTGACCATGTCGGTCATGATGCTCTCGCTCTTCCTATATGCCGAGGACATCTACGGCGCCCCGGCGGAGGCCGGGCTGGGGTGGATGCGCGACGCTTATCGGCTGCTCTCGGCCGCCCTGGCAACGCCGGTGATGGTGCTCTGCGGTGTGCCGCTGGTACGGCGCGCCGCGCGGCGTCTGGCGCGGCGGCGGCTGTCGATGGATGCCCTGATCGCCACTGGCGCCTTCGCCGCCTATGGCCTCTCGCTCTACGCCATCGTCACCGGTACTACCAAGGTCTACTTCGACAGCGCCACCGCCGCCGTGGTGCTGGCCACCTTTGGCCGCTACCTGGAGGCCTCCGCGCGGGCCCGGGCGAGTCAGCTCCTGGGGCCCTCGATCGAGGTGGCGCGCGACAGCGCGATGGTGCTGGTCGACGGGCGCGAGCGCGCTTCGGTCCACGCCGCCCAGATCGAGCCGGGCATGGAGCTCCGGGTCGACGTCGAGCGCGTGGTGCCGGTCGACCTGATGGTCTGCGGCGCGCCGGTCGAGGTCGACCTCGGAGTGCTTACCGGGGAGTCACGCCCGGTCCGGCGCGATGTCGGCGAAACGGTGCCGGCGGGAGCCGTCGTGGTCTCTGCGCCCCTACGCGGCATCGCGCTGCGCAGCGCCCGTGAATCGACCCTGGAGCGGCTCGCCGAGCTCTCCCGGTCGCTGCGGGAATCTCCCTCGGCGCTGCTGCGTCTGGCCGATCGTTTCGCCACCGCGCTGACGCCCGCGATCTGGCTCGTGGCGCTGGCCACCTTCGCCTACTGGACCCGCGCGTCGGGCGTCGACCAGGGCATCATCGCGGCGCTGGCGGTGGTGCTGGTCGCCTGTCCCTGCACCTACGCCATCGCCACTCCGCTGGTCCAGTGGCTGACTCTGCGGCGGGCGCTGGCCCAGGGGGTGCTGGTGCGCGACGCGGCGACCCTCGAGGAGCTGGCCCGCGTCGACCGGGTCGCCTTCGACAAGACCGGCACCCTGACCACCGCGGACGTGCGGGTGAACGAGATCGTCACCGCGCCGGGCGTCGCACGCGAGGAGGTGCTGGGACTGGTCGCGGCGCTCGAGTCGGGGAGCCGCCACCCGGTGGCTCGCGCCCTGGCGCAGTGCGCCCAGAGCACGACTCCGGCGGCGTTGCGGGAGCGGCGCTTCGAGACTGGCGCCGGCGTGACCGGGATCGATGACCGTGGGCGTTCGCTCGCGCTCGGCTCCAGTCGGTTGCTGCTGCGCCTCGGGATCGAAGGATGCGAGCGCGTCTCGCTGGTCCGCGAGGGGTCGGTGCTCGCCACCTTTGCCGTCGGTGAAGAGATCCGCGCCGAGGCGGCAAAGGCGATCGATCGCCTGCGCAGGGAGGGCATAGATTCGGTGATCCTGACAGGAGACAGTGCCGAGCGCGGGCGGGGAGTCGGCGCGCGTCTCGACGTTGCGGTGCACGCTGACCTGACGGCCGTGGCCAAGCTGGAGCGGCTGGATGCGCTCGGCCCCCGCACCGCGATGGTCGGAGACGGCCTCAACGACGCGCCGGCGCTGGCATCCGTCGGTCCCGGCTTCGCCGTCGAGCAGGGCACCGGCTTGGCCCGCGGCATGGCGGCGGTCGGTCTGTTGCGATCCGACCTGTGTCTGATCCCCTGGACCCTGGCGCTGGCGCGCCGCTCGACGGCGCTGATTCGCCGTCTCTTGCTCTTCTCGACCGCCTACAACCTGGTGTTCGTCGCCCTGGCGGCGGCCGGCATGCTGCGACCGGTCTTTGCCGGACTGAGCATGCTGCTCTCCTCGCTGCTCACCCTGGCGGCAGCGGCCAGAATCGCCGCTTCCCCCGCCCGGACGGCCGCCCAGAACGACCGGGAATGACGCCCATGGCCGACCTCTCGATCCCCTTCCGACTGCCGATCCCCGGCTGGCCCCGAGCCACCTTCGAATCCGACTACGGCTACCGCGGCGGCAGGCTGGTGGTCGACCAGCGGCCGGTGCTCGAGGCGGCCACCCGCGACCAGCTTCTGGCCGGGCGGCGGGGCGCGGTTCCCGGCTCGGACCTGGGAATCTGGATGCGCCTGGCGGTCGACGAGAGCGGTGCCCGGGAGCTGCATGTCGGCGTGGACGGCGCCGAGGCGCTGCGCGAGGACCGGCTCTCGGCCCCCACCAGCCGCTCGGCCTGGATCCACGCCTGGATCGCCCTCGCGGCGTCGGCCTGCGGCTTCATCGCCAGCTACCTCTACGTGCTGCGCGCCGCGGCCACCGGCGATCCCTGGCCGCTGAAGATGGCCTATCACATGGCCTCCTGGCACGGGCTGCTCACCCTGACCCTCTTCCCGGCGTCGGTCTGGGGGCAGCGCGTCGGCATCCGCACGGTGCAGGTGGTGAGCTTCGTCTTCTTCGCGATCCACGTTGGCATCGCGCTGGCGAACCTGGGGCGCGGCGGAACGATCGATCCCGGCGGCCCAGGCATCGCGACTCTCAACGCCGCCAGCGGGCTGCTCTTTCTGGTCGCCACGATCTATGGCAACCGCGCCTACTCCGATATGGATCCGGTGCGGGCGCTGATCGCACGGGCGCGGGAGTGGCGCGTGACTCCCGGCGCGAAGCTCCGCTGACCGACTGGTCCCATCGCGATTCCGACCTACCATGGCCCGGATCTTGATCCTGGTGTTTCGCCTCCACGAGCGTGAGGAGAGTCGATGGCGACAGCGAGCAGCGGCGCGCAGCCGATAGAACTGCAATCCCACCCAAGCCGCTACCGGCACTGGAAGCTCGACATCGAGGGAGCCGTCGCGCGCCTGGCGCTCGATGTCGTCGAAGAGGGGGGACTGCGGCCCGACTATCGGCTGAAGCTCAACTCCTACGACCTCTCGGTCGACATCGAGCTGGCCGACGCCGTCGATCGGATCCGCTTCCAGCACCCCGCGGTGCGCGTGGTGCTCATCGAGAGCGCCAAGGAACGGGTGTTCTGCTCCGGCGCCAACATCTACATGCTCGGCAGCTCTCATCACGCGTTCAAAGTGAACTTCTGCAAGTTCACCAACGAGACCCGCTTGGCCATCGAGGACGCGTCGGCCTCGTCGGGCATCCGCTTCCTCTGCGCGGTCGATGGACCGTGCGCCGGCGGTGGCTACGAGCTGGCGCTGGCCTGCGACGAGATCCACCTGGTCGACGACGGCAGCTCGACCGTGAGCTTGCCGGAGGTCCCCCTGCTGGGCGTGCTGCCCGGAACCGGCGGGCTGACGCGGGTGGTCGACAAGCGCATGGTGCGGCGCGATCGCGCCGACGTCTTCTCGACCCTGGCCGAGGGCGTGCGCGGCAAGCGGGCCCTGGAGTGGGGACTGGTCGATGCGATCCACCCACGCAGCCGCTTCGCCGAGGCGCTGGCCGGACGCGCGAAAGAGCTGGCCGAGGCGGCGCCGTGCGGCGAAGCGGGCCAGGGCATCGAGCTCGCGACACTGGCTCCGCGCGAGGAGGGCATCCGGCGGATTCACCCATTGTTGACTCTGAGCATCGACCGCGAGCTGCGCTGCGCCGAGATCACCATCGAGGGGCCGAGCGGAGAGCAGCCCGCCGACCGCGCCGCGATCGTGGCCGCGGGCAGCGACTACTGGCCGCTCGCGGCATTCCGCCAGCTCGACGAGACGATCCTGCACCTGCGTTTCAACGAGCCGGAGATCGGCACCCTGGTGCTGCGCACCACCGGCGAGATCGACGCCGTGCTGGCGATCGACGCCACGCTGCACGAGCTGCGCAACGCGCGGCCCGTTGCCGAGATCCTCGGCCTGATCAAGCGCACTCTGAAGCGCCTGGAGCTGAGCGCGCGCAGCCTGATCGCCCTGATCGAGCCCGGCTCCTGCTTCGCCGGCACGCTCTTCGAGCTGGCACTGGCCGCCGACCGCTGCTACATGCTCGACGATCCCGAGCGCCCGGTGCGACTCGCCCTCTCGAAGCTGAACGGCGGCGCCTACCCGATGAGCAACGGCTGGAGCCGCCTGCGCACCCGCTTCCTTGCCGATCCGGCGCACGCCGAGGAGCTCGGCGTGGGGGAGGGGCGCTTCGACCCTCAGGAGGCCGAGAGCGCCGGGTTGGTGAGCTTCATCCCCGACGATATCGACTGGGAGGACGAGATCCGGCTCGCCGTCGAGGAGCGCTCCAGCCTCTCGCCCGACGCCCTCACCGGCATGGAAGCGAATCTGCGCTTCGCCGGACCGGAAACGCTGGAGACCAAGATCTTCGGGCGCCTGTCGGCGTGGCAGAACTGGATCTTCCAGCGTCCCAACGCGGTCGGCGAGCGCGGCGCGCTGGCGGTCTACGGGCAGGCCGGGCTGCGGCCCGAATTCGACTGGTGGAGAACATGAGCTCCTGGAACGAAGCGATCCCCAACAACGTCGACCTGGAATCGGATCGCCGCCTGCTGCGGGCGCTCGCGCACTGGCGCCCCAAGTACCTCGATTGGTGGCGCGAGATGGGGCCGGACCAGTTCCAGGACCATCACCAGATCTACCTGCGCACCGCGATCAGCGCCGACGCCAAGGGCTGGGCCCACTTCGACCACGTCAAGCTGCCCGACTACCGCTGGGGCATCTTCCTGGCCGATGCCGTGCCGGAGCGCAAGATCGGCTTCGGCGACCTGGCCGGGCAGCCGGTGTGGCACGAGGTGCCGGGGGAGTTTCGAGGCAGCTTGCGCCGCCTGATCCTCACCCAGGGCGACACCGAGCCGGCCAGCGTCGAGCAGCAGCGCAGCCTGGGGACCTGCGCGCCGAGCCTCTACGACCTGCGCAACCTCTTTCAGGTCAACGTGGAAGAGGGGCGCCACCTGTGGGCCATGGTCTACCTCCTGCACACCTATTTCGGACGCGACGGGCGTGAGGAGGCCGAGGCCTTGCTGGAGCGCCGCAGCGGCGATCACGACCGTCCCCGGATTCTCGGCGCCTTCAACGAGCCGACCCGCAACTGGCTCGACTTCTTCATGTTCACCTTCTTCACCGACCGCGACGGCAAGTACCAGCTTCTGGCGCTGGCCGAGAGCGGCTTCGATCCCCTCTCGCGCACCGCCCGCTTCATGCTCACCGAAGAGGCGCACCACATGTTCGTGGGCGAGACTGGGGTCGGGCGGATCATTCGCCGCGCGGCCGAGGTCATGCGCGAGACCGGCGACGATCCGGCGGCGGTGCGACGCGCGGGAGCGGTCGATCTGCCGACCGTCCAGCGTCATGTCAATCGTTGGTTCTCGCTCAGCCTCGACCTCTTCGGCGGCGAGATCTCTAGCAACGCGGCGAGTTACTTCGCCAATGGGCTGAAGGGGCGGGACAACGAGGCCAAGCGGGAAGAGCACAGCGCCCTCGACCAGAGCTACACCCTGGAGGTCTACGAGAAAGGGGTGGCCGAGACGCGCGAGGTGCCGCTGCGCAACGCCATGAACGAAGTGCTGCGCGACGGCTACATCCGCGACTGCCAGCGCGGCGTCGATCGCTGGAACAAGATCCTTGCGGAGCAGGGGATCGAGCGGCGGCTGCGGCTGCCGAGCCGCCGCTTCCACCGTGCCATCGGCATCAACGCCGAAGCCGATTTCGATGTCGAGGGCCGGCCGATCGATTCCGAGGAGTGGCGGCGCCGGCGCGGCGAATGGCTGCCCGCGCCGGAAGATACAGAATTTCTCGAGGCGCTGATGGCGACCGCGGTCCGCGAGCCGGGGCGGATGGCCGCCTGGATCGCGCCCCCCGCGCGGGGCATCAACCAGCAACCGATCGATTACGAGTACGTGCGCACCGAGGCCTAGGGTTCGCGCACCTCGAGTCGACCTTCGAGACGGAGGCGAAGTTGGCGGAAGCATTGATCTACGGCGCCCTGCGCACGGCGGTGGGAACCCACGGCGGCGCCCTGGCGACGGTGCGTCCCGACGACCTGGCGGCGGTGCCGATCAAGGCGCTGGTGGAGCGCCTCGACGTCGACGGGGCGCGCATCGACGACGTGATTCTCGGCTGCGCCAACCAGGCCGGCGAGGACAACCGCAACGTGGCTCGCATGGCCTCGCTGCTGGCCGGCCTGCCGGTCGAAGTGCCAGGGATGACGGTCAACCGGCTGTGCGGATCGGGGCTGCAGGCGGCGGCCTGCGCGGCGCAAGCGTTGCGAGCTCGAGAGGGTGAGCTCTTCGTCGCCGGCGGGGTCGAGAGCATGACGCGGGCGCCCACCGTCATGCTCAAGAGCGCTACCCCCTTCGACCGCCGCCCGCCGGCCCTCGCCGACACCACCGTCGGCTGGCGTTTCGTCAATCCGCGCATCGAGGCGCGCTGGACCGTGTCGCTCGGCGAGACCGCCGAGATCGTCGGCGCGGAATACGGCATCGACCGCGCGCGGCAGGATGCCTTCGCCCTGGAGAGCCAGCGCAGGGCGGCGGCGGCGATCGAGGCCGGGGCCTTCGCCGACGAGATCGTCGCCGTCGACGTGCCGCAACGCAAGGGCGAGCCGATCCCCTTCGAGGTCGACGAGCATCCGCGCGCGGGTCTGAGCCTCGAGCGTCTCGCGCGTCTCCGGCCGGCCTTTCGCGAGGGGGGGACGGTCACCGCCGCCTCTTCGAGCGGCATCAACGACGGCGCGGCCGCGCTCTTGATCGGCGCCCCGGGTGCGCTGCCGCAGCCGCCGCTGGCGCGGGTGATTGCCTCGGCGGTCGCCGGGGTCGATCCTCAGCGGATGGGACTGGGACCGGTCCCGGCCACGCGCCTGGCGCTGCGCCGCGCCGGCCTGAGCCTGGACGAGATCGACCTGGTGGAGCTGAACGAGGCCTTCGCGGCCCAGGCTCTGGCCTGCATGGCCGAGTTGGAGCTCGACCCCGAGCGTGTCAACGTCTACGGCGGCGGCATCGCGCTCGGCCATCCCCTGGGATGCACCGGCGCCAAGCTGCTGGTGACGCTTTTGCACGCCTTGCGGCGCCGCGAGCAGCGCCTGGGCCTGGTGACCATGTGCATCGGCGTCGGCCAGGGCATCGCGATGATCGTCGAGCGGCTGTGAGCGGCGCAATGGCTAAGCGGATCGCGGTCGTGGGCGCGGGCACGATGGGGCAGGGCATCGCCCGGGTAGCCGCGCAGGTCGGCCACCCGGTCGCTCTCCACGACGCCGACCAAGAGGCGTTGGCGAAGGCGCTGCGGACCATCGATGCCAGCCTGGAGCGCGGCATCGAGCGCGGCGAGCTGGAGCTGGCCCAGAGGAATGCGGCGCGGCGGCGGATCGAAGCGAGAGCCGAGCTCGAGGGCGCGCTGTCGGGGGCCGATTTCGTCATCGAGGCGGTGGTCGAGAACCTGGAGGTAAAGCGAGAATTGTTGGCGCGGATCGAGGATCATGTTGCCGCCGACACTGTTCTGTCCAGCAACACTTCCTCACTGCCGATCGCGCGCCTCGCCGAAGGGTTGCGGCGACCGGATCGGCTGATCGGCATGCACTTCTTCAACCCGGTACACATCATGCGCCTGGTAGAAATTGTGGTGCATCCAAAGAGCGCCGCCGAGGCGCGCACGCGCACCGTCGAGCTGGCTCGTGCGCTGGGCAAGGAGCCGATCGTGGTGCGCGACTCGCCCGGTTTCGCGACCAGCCGCCTGGGCGTGGTGCTGGGTCTCGAAGCGATGCGCATGGTCGAGGCCGAGGTGGCGTCGGCGCAGGACATCGACAAGGCGATGGAGCTCGGCTATCGGCATCCGATGGGCCCATTGCGGCTCAGCGACCTGGTCGGGCTCGACGTGCGCCTGGCGATCGCCGAGACCCTGCACCGGGAGCTCGGCGGCGAACAGTATCGGCCGCCCGCGATCCTGCGCGACAAGGTGGCGCGCGGCGAGCTGGGACGCAAGAGCGGGCGGGGCTTCTACGCCTGGCCCGAGGAGGCGGGCAGATGACCGAGATCCAGTCGTTCCTGGAAGAGCGGTGGCAGTCGGGCCGGGGGACGGGGAGCACACTCTGCGATCCGACCAGCGAGCGGCCGATCGCCACGGCCCGCACCGAGGGGCTCGACCTGGCCGGGGCGCTGAGCGCGGCTCGCGAGCGGGGCGGGCCGGCGCTGCGTGCGCTGAGCTTCGCCGAGCGCGGCGAGCTCTTGCGGGCGCTGAGCGCGGCGCTGCGCGATGCCCGCGAGGAGCTGCTCGATCTCTCCGTGGCGAGTTGCGGCACCACCCGTTCCGACGCCAAGTTCGACGTCGACGGGGCGATCTTCACCCTGGCCGCCTACGCCGAGCTGGGCGCTGGCCTCGGTGCGCGCCGCTTCCTGGTCGAGGGGGAGGGGGAGCGGCTGACCCGCTCGCCGCGCTTCCTCGGCTACCACATCCGCGTGCCGAAACGCGGCGTGGCGGTGCACATCAACGCCTTCAACTTCCCAGCCTGGGGGATGGCCGAGAAGGCGGCGGTGGCGCTCCTGGCCGGCGTTCCGGTGGTCACCAAGCCGGCCACCAGCACCGCGCTGCTGGCGCATCGGCTGATGCGGGTGGTGGCCGAGTGCGGCGCGCTGCCCGAGTCGAGCTGGCAATTCGTCGGCGGCGCGGCCGGCGATCTGCTCGACCATCTGGGCGGCCAGGACGTGGTCGCCTTCACCGGCAGCGCCGCCACCGCGAATTGGCTGCGCCGCACCCCCAGCATCGTCGAGCATTCGGTGCGTCTCAACGTCGAGGCCGACAGTCTCAACGCCGCGCTCCTGCTCCCCGCGGTGCACGACGACACCTACCAGATGTTCCTGCGCGACGTGGTGAAGGAGATGACCCAGAAGAGCGGTCAGAAGTGCACCGCGACGCGACGCATCCTGGTGCCCGAGGACGATCTGGAGCGCGTGGAGGGAGATCTTAGAGAGCGCCTGGCGGCGATCAAGGTGGGGGATCCTCGGCGTGACGACGTGCAGGTGGGACCCTTGGCGACCCGCGCCCAGCTCGAGGACGCGCGGGCCGGCATCGGCGAGCTGGTCGAGTCGGGCGCCCGCATCGTGTTCGGCGATCCCGAGCGGGTCGAGGCGCTCGGTGTCGAGCCGGGACAGGGCTGCTTCCTGGGGCCGGTGCTGCTGCGCGCCGACGCACCCCACGACGTTCCCGCGGTCCACGCCCGCGAGGTGTTCGCACCGGTGGCGACCCTGATGGGCTACCGGACTGCCGACGAAGCCGCCGCGCTGGTGGCGCTCGGCGGGGGCGGGCTCTTGTGCTCGATCTACAGTGACGACGGCTCGCTCACCGGCGAGCTGATCGAGAGCCTGGCACCCTTCTCGGGTCGTCTCTTCATCGGCGGCGCCAAGGTCGCCGACCTGGCTCCCACGCCGGGCACCGTGCTGCCGAGCTGCGTACACGGCGGACCGGGGCGGGCCGGCGGCGGCGAAGAGCTCGGCGGCCTGCGCGGGCTCGACCTCTACACCCAGCGCACGGCGATCCAGGGCGACCGCGGCGTGCTGGACCGGTTACTCGGGCTGCGCTGAACGCTGCGTCGCGGCGCTCTCCGCCGACCAGAAACGCAGCTCCAGCGGCGCGCTCGCCGCCGGCTCCTTGCGACGCACCATCAGCTCGCACGCGCGCACGCAGTCCCCGCACTCCAGGCAGTAGTTCTTACCCGGGAAGCCGTCGAAAGCCAATCCGCCCCCTCCCGCCACGCGCTCGTCCAGGCGCCGCGGATCGAGCGCGACGGGACACACGATCTCACAGAGCCGACACTCGACGCAGCGCCCCCTCTCGGGCTCGAACTGGACCCCGAAGCGGTGCGCGATCTGGATCGCGGTGTAGTAGATCCCGATCGGGCAGAGCTTGCGACAGAAAATCCAGCGGCCGGCGCGCGCGTGCCAGATCAGCAGCGCGGCCGTCAGTGCCACCGCCGTCAGCGCCACCAATGCGCCGCTGCCCGGGTCGCGTGCCAGCGCGGCGGGATCGCCGAACCAGACCGCCAGGCCGCCGGCGAGCACCAGGCAGAAGGCCCCGAAGCGCAGCCGCGGGCCGCGGCGGGGCAGCTTGCGGGCGGCCTCGACCTCGGCCCCATCGGCCAGCCGGGAGGCATGGCCGATGGGACAGCCGAAGCCGCAGAAGAGCCTTCCCAGCGGCCAGTTCAGCAAAAAGGTGAGCAGGTAGAGGGCCGCCGCGACGACCGGGTAGAGCAGCGCCACCTCCAGCGCCCCCGACTCCCGTCCCAGCAGCCGGTGATCGCCGCCCAGGAGATCGAGGCGGATCGTGCCGGAAAGGGGGATGGCATAAAGAACGACGAAGGTGATCGCCATCGTGACGTGGCGGGTGCGCTGGATGGCGTGGGACTCGCCCGCGAAGAGCTTCAGGGCGCGCAGGCGGGGGCTGAGTCGGGGTCTTCGGGTGGGGGGTGGGGGCATCGCGGAGCGTTGTGAGCCGGGGCGGGGTAGTTGCGGGGAATCAGAAGTCTACAATCGGGCGTTCGGTGTTGGCCCGAGCTGGATTCCGGCTTTCTCCGGAATGACGGGGGAGGGGGTTTCCGCGGCCGGATCCGGGGGTCGGGTCTGCCTGCGGATGGGAGACGAGCACGTTGGGCTCGGAAAGATGATGCCATATCGTGAAGGTGTCGAAATTCTCGCGGAGCCCCCTTGACGGCGACCAGATCTCGCGCCACCCTTGGGCAACTCCAACCACACCTCAGGAGGGTGTGATGCGACAAGTTGTTGTGATACAAGCAGTTACGGCTCTCTCTCTCGCGTAATTCCGGCCGCTTTGGCTGACGGAATCGTCTACCCACCCGCGGAAGCGACCGGCCGTTACTGTGTGCGGCAGGTGCCATCGGTCGACAACGATTGGGTCTGGTACGATCCCTGGGGGCAGCCCTACGTGCCGACGGCGGTGGATAAGGTGCAGATGCATGACATCGTGTCGTGGGACTACTATCAACAGGGCTACGTCGCTGTTGATGACCAGCAGCCATGGGAGCCCTGGGCCGAAGATGTGCTCGAGATCCTGGAGGCGGGCAGCTTCAACGCCCTTGGCCGCGAGTGCCACTGGGACCAGGACGGCGACCCGATACGCGGCAAAGAACGCGACCTCCACGAGACCTACTGCGACGAGAATACCGGCCAGTTCACCCACCGCTTCATGCTCGATGATTTCCGCTTCGTCAAGCACATCCAGGGCGCGACACCGGTCGTGCCCTACCTGGTCACGCTGCACGCCATCCCGATCGATGTCGACGGCTATCGGGCCAATGACCTGGACACCTGCGAAGCGACCCCCGACGTCTGGTCGCCCGGCTGGGAGACCAGGATGAACGCCGTGGTCGAGCTCGTGCTCCGCGCCGACCCCAATCTGCTCGCGCTCTGTCTTGGAACCGAACTGCGTTGGGACTACGCGCCCATCGATCGCAGCCAAGGAGAGTTCGGCAAGCGCCGCTGGCTGCGCAATCTGATCCTGGATACAGAGAAATGCT
>CAZBBK010000048.1:0-42746 GCA_964490075.1 uncultured Gemmatimonadota bacterium
GTCGGGGTTGGGGTTGGAGTCGGGCGCGGGGTCGGGGTTGGGCGGGTCGATGCCGTGGGGGAGCAGCTCGAGGAGGGGCCGGGGAACGCCGAGATCGGCCCACAGCTCGACCACCCGCGGCGCCGGCGCGATCACTCGGGCGAGGGAGCGCAGCGCCCGGGCGCGCACCCGCCACAGCAGCGCGATGTCGCGGCGGGGGGCGCGGCGGCGCCAGGGGGCCCAGCGCATCCGGGCGTGCCGCGGAACGCCGAGGCAGGCGGCGCACTGCGTCGGATCGGGGGCGGCGCAGCGGCGGCCGTCGGGGCGCACCATCTGGCCGCGCGGGCAGAAGGTCCACAGGTCGTGGGCGGTGAGGATGCAGGGGATGCCGGCCTGCCGCAGGGCGCTCGGCGCCGAGGCCGAGAGGTTCATGAGGTGGTGGACGTGGACCAGGTCGGCGCGCCATTCGCGGGCCAGGGCGACGATCGCCCGGTCGACCGATGGGTCACCCCAGGGGGCGTGGTCGGAGGCCGGCAAAGAGTGCTCCGGAAGGGCGTCGAGGCGGGGGCCGGGCGGCGCTTCGGTGGGGTGGCGGCCGTAGGCCAGAAGGGTGTCGTGTCCCAGGTCCCGCTCGGCCCGCGCCAGGCGCTCGGCGTGCAGCTCGGTGCCCCCGGGAGCGCGCCGGTCGACCGGCCGGTGGACCAGGTGCAGGATTCTCACGATCGGGTCCGGCGGCGCAGCCCTTGCAGCAGGCGTCTCCAGGGGCCGGGCGTGGGGGCGGCGTCCACGACCGATTCGGGCTCGGGGGCGAGCTCGGCCATCTGCAGCGCCACCAGGTGCCGGGCGCGTGTCTCGTGCCGCTCCTCGACCCACAGCGAGCCGGGGGTCGGGCCGCCGCCGCAGGAGAAGCCGGTGCCCGCGGGGGCACCGCGCAGCTCGACCGGAATCCCCTCGTCCTCCAGGTGCTGGACCAGGTAGGAGAGCAGGATCGGATCGCTGCTTTCGAGAATCGAGGGCACCGCGGTGTCTTCTGGGTGGGTCCAATGCTCTCCTGGACATTAGCGGCTCCTGGGCGACGAGGGCTCAATTCGTGGCCACGCCGCGAGCCGTCGTCGATCAGCGGCCGCAACCTCTATCTCCGCCGCCGGAGTCGCGAGTTACCCCTTCCCACCATCCTCGCCCCCGCCTTCCCCAACCCCTGCAACCCCCGCACCACTCTCCCCTTCCACCTCGCCGAGCCCACCAATCTGAGGCTGCAGATCCACGATCTGCGCGGCGCCCTCGTCCGCACCCTCGTGCACGGCCCACGTCCGGCCGGCGCCCACCAACCCCGCCTGAGCAATCTCAGGCGCCGGGCGCGACCGCGCACAGACTCACACCCCTTCCTGAGGCGGGTCAGGTGCGCGGAACGGCCGCCTTGCTCTCGGCTCGTTCGCCCGCCACCCACGCGGTCCGCCCTGGATGTCCGGTGTCCGCGGGCCCCCGCCCCGGTCCGGCGTCGTGGCCCAGGGCCGGAATCCGGTCGCGACACGCGACTCCGCTCGAGAAGCTGAAGGTTGCGGCCAGATTCTGGTCACAACTCACCACTCTCGATCGAGAGTCGCGAGGTACGACGCGAATACGGTCGTGGCTCCGGGTTCATCGCGATGAACGGCGGGTCATGACCGATATGCGGTCGTAGCTCCGCACTCTCGATCGAGAGGGGTGAGTTGTGTCGCGGAACGGCGTCATGACTCGCGGTTCCGGGCGCGGAGCAGGGCTTTGTGTCGGGGCCGGTGGGGTTCCCTCGGCCTCCGGGGATCCATCCGCGGTCGGGGGAGCGTTCTCGACCGCACTTCTTCGCGTGCCCCCGCCCCTGCCCTTGCCCGACTCCGTCAACGTTCCGGAGGACCATCTTCGCATCCTGGGCGCCTCATGGTTGGCGGCCGCGGAATCTCGTTCCAGACCGGAGAGAGCTCTGCGCCGGTTCTCGACGGTTTCGAGATCCGCGATGGAGGAGGGGGAATCGTCTGTTCTTCCGCGAGTCCCCAACGAGGGCGAAGCCGCGCTTCTCGGGTGCATTCCCTGGGCCTTTCGGTACCATCCAGGAATGGCTGGACCAACGCTGGTCACTGGCGGCACTGGGTTCTTGGGGCGACACTTGGCCAAGCGCTTGCTCCTCGCGGGAGAGGACGTGCGGGACGCCGCCGCCGCCACCGCAGCGGCGATGGAACGTGGGCGGGTGGGTGAGCGCTATCTCCTGGGTGCGGCGAATTGGTCCATGCGAACGTTCATCGAACGGATCGGCGCAATCGCGGGGGTGTCGGTCCCCCGCTGGCCCATCCCGGATCGCCCCACGCGGTGGGCCGCGCGCCGCCTGCATCCGGTGCTCGAAGCCCTCGGCCTGGGCGATGACTTGAACCCCGAGGACAACCAGCTCTCCCAGTGTTTCTTCTACTTTCGCAGCGACAAGGCGCGGGAAGAGCACTTGAACGTACTCGAGTGGGACGGTCCCGTTCTGGTCACCGGCGCGGGAGGGTTCATCGGCCGACGGGTCGTTGCCCGACTGCTCCAGGAGGATGTCGAGGTGCGCGCCCTGTTGCTGAATGAGGAGCCGGCGCCCGGAGACTGAGCCGGGAAAGGCGAGCACCTGGCAGTGATCCGTGGGGATATCTGTGACAGCGATTCCGTTCTGGCGACAATCGAAGGTGTCGCTCGCGTGATCCACCTGGCGGCCCTGGTCGGCGACTGGGGTACCGAGGAGGCGTTTCGGCGCGTGACCGTCGGCGGCACGGAGAATGTCCTCGGAGCCGCGGCGGCGGCGGGCGTGCGCGCGGCCCCTACGGCCGCTCCAAGCAAGCACAGGAGACGATTGCGCGGAGACTGGAGCGTGACGAGGGTCTGCGAATGAGCATCGTCCGGCCGGTAAACGTCTTCGGACCGGGCAGCGGGCCTTGGGTACGCGACGTCGCCGACCAGCTACGTTCCGGTCTTCCCACCTTGATCGCTGGCGGCGACCAGGATGCCGGTTTGACCTATGTCGACAACGTCGCGGAGGTGCTGGTGCGCGCGGCCGGTCATCCAGCCGCCGTCGGCCGCGTGTACAACGCGAACGACGCGCACGGCGTCACCTGGCGGCGATACTTCAGCGATCTGGCGGAGCTCATCGGCGCGCCGGATCCGCGCTCGCTCCCCCGATGGACGGCCGACGCCATGGCCACCGTCTGCGAGGCCATTTGGAGGGCATCCCGCCGCAAGGGCCGTCCTCCCATCACCCATGAGGCGTTGAACCTCGTCGGCTCGCACCACCGCGTGCCGATCGGCCGCGCCCGACGCGAGCTCGGTTATGAGCCGGGTGTCGCTTATGCGGAGGGCCTGGCCGCCGTCGCGGCCTCCCTGCGCTGACTCGAATTCAGCGGCAAGGCGATCACGGTGAGCGGCAGCGCGTCGGGGGACTCGGTCATCGTGCGCGGCACGGTGGTCGACGCTGATGGCGCCGGCGCCGTCGTTGTCTTCTCCTCGGGCTAGGACTCCTCCTCGGTGCTCGCCGGCCTCACGCTGCCCAATGGAATCGGCGAGTATTGGAACGGAGATGGCGAGCGCGGTGGCGGCGGGATCCTCGTATCATCCTCTACGCTTCAGATCGATGCTTCGGCGATTCGCGACAACCTCGCACGCAGGTTTGGCCAGGGAGGCGGCATCTACGGTGTGGACGCGGCCATCATCGAGCTTTCCGATGTTCAAGTCACCGGCAACGAGGCATACAACGGCGGTGGGATCGGTCTTTACGGATTCACGGGCATTTGCGATGTGCGGAATTCCACAGTCAACGACAATGAGGCGACCGGCGAAGGAGGAGGCATCTACCTCCACACACAGTCTCTTCGCCAAGGAGGGGTGCACGACGATCCGAGGCCGGGCGATCCTCGAGGCGGTACAGGACCTGCTCTTTGCGGTGCGAAGAGCGCGGCCGAGCGCATCGGTCGTCTGGCGGTTTGCGTTTCGCCCTGGCGCACGAGGAATGACCCACGGCGCTTATGATGGGCGTTGTGGCGTTGGGCCGAAAGGAACCACGAGATGAACGAGCGCCGAATCGTGATCCTCCTGCTGGCGGCGCTGTCGATGGCGGTGCCGGCCGGTGCGGCCTATCGGCAGGGTTTCAATTGTGGTGACAATCGGAGTCGAACGACCGGGGATGGAGCCGTCTACGATGCCGATCGGCTCTACACGTCGGAGAACGGCGCGGGCCGCATCGGTGGCACCCCCCACCGTCCGGGCTTGCTCTCCGACGACTCCGACATCGGTGGGCTGGTCCCCGATGTGCAAGTGAATCGCCTGCTGGCTTCCCGCGTGGAGAGCTGGGACGAGTACCGCTTCGATGCTCCGCGCGGGCGCTACCTGGTTTCCCTGCACCTCCTTGAAACGGTTCATCACTGGCGCGGCCTGCGGCGTTTCTCGGTGGTCGCGGAGGGAACGACCCTCATCGACAGCCTGGACCTGTTCGACCGGGTCGATCGCCGCTATGCCCTGAACCTCCGGCGGGTCGTCGACCTCGTCGACGGACAGCTGAATCTGCACTGCTACGCCGACCTCGACCAGGGCGTGCTGCAGGGCGTGCACGTTGAGCGGCTGATGCCCGACGCCACGGCTCCGCCGATTCCGACCGAGCTGCGCACCATTGCGAGCTACGGCGAGATCGTGCTGCTCTGGGACGCGGTCTATGCGCGCGACCAGCTCGGGGTGCGCGTTTCTCGAAGCGATCTGACCGGCGGTGGTCCGGAGATCGAGCTGAGCCCCGAGCCGATGGTCGCGATTCGCTACCGAGATCGCGCGGTCGTGGCGGGGCACGAGTATCGCTATCGACTGACATCGGTGGATGCCTGGGGCAACGAAAGTGAATTCTCCGCGGCGGTCGTCGAGGTGCCGCTGCGCTCATCGGATTCGCCTCTGCGCGTCCACGAGTTCGAGATGGCGGAGGCCGACCTGGTCGACATGTACACCTACCGCCACCAGGATCATCTGCGACCCGCCCTGTACCAGATCGAGGAGAGGCTCTGGCCCGACGCCGGCATGCGGCTCAGGGGAAACGACACTCGCAGCCTCAACAAGAAGAACTACAAGGTACGCGCGCCGAACGACGATCCCTTCCCCCCTAATAGAACCAAGTTGAACCTGCAAGGCGAGTGGCGGATCCCCAGCCCGCTGCGACAGACAATTGGCTACAGGGTCTTCGAATGGGCGGGGGCGATGGCATCTCGAGCCGACTATCTGCACCTGGAGCGGAGTGGAGAGTTCATCGGTGTGTACGTCGATATCGAGCAAGTGGACGAGCACTTCCTCGACAGCCGCGGCCTCTCGGGCACCATCTGGCGCGGAACCACCGAGCGTGAGGAAGCGATCTGCGTGCCCCTTCCGAGACTCGAAGACTACTTCCCGGTCTACAGTCTCGAGGTCGGCGAATACGGCGACTACATATACTTGGATCGGTTGTTCCGGGTGGTGACCGAAACCGACGACGAGACTTTTCGCACCGAGATTCAGCAGCACCTCGACGTGGAGGGATTTCTGCGTTGGTACGCAGCGCATGCCCTGATTTCGAACTGGGACCATGTCATTCACAACTACTTCCTGTTCCGCAGCGACACGACGGGTCTGATCACCTTTATTCCGTGGGATCTCGACCTGGCGTGGGAGCGTGTCAGACAGGCGATCGACTTTGGCACTCGGGACCACAAGTGGCTCTTCGTCGGCTGGAACCGGCTCTTCGACCGATTGATGCATCATCCACAGTACAAGCGGATCTACGCCACGACCCTGAACAAGCTCATGGCGGGACCGGTTCGGGAAGATTCACTCATAACCACGATCCTCGATGACCACGTTTTCCTGCGCTCCGAGGTCGAACGAGATCTATACAAGGCGGCCTGGGAGAGCATGGACGCGTACGATTCCGATTCCGACCGGCTGACCGAGTTCGTCGTCGAGCGATTCGAGAACATCAGGGAACAGCTGGTGGACTTTGCTCCCGACCCAAGCGTCAATCTTTTTCTGAACGAGGCGCTGCGCTGGAATACGCGCGGCATCCGCGACGAAGCAGGTGAGACCGAGGCCTGGATCGAAATCCACAACTTCGGCATCGAGACGCTCGATCTGAGTGGATTCGGCATCTCCGACGATCCACGGTCGCCTCTGTTGTGGTCGTTGCCCGCGGGATCGACCGTCGATGCGGGCGGCCACCTGCTCGTGTGGCTCGACGGCGAGCCCGGGGAGGGACCCATGCACGCCGATTTCCGCGCGGGTCGCGACACACGCGTGCTGCTGATCTCCAGGCCGGATGGAGCGCCGATCGACCACCTCTTGCTCCCCGAAGTGGCGCTTCCCGATATTGCCAACGCCCGTACGCCGGATGGTGGAGGATCGCTCCGTCCCGTCGCCCGGGCGACACCCGGGGAACCGAACGACACAGCGCTCTGGCTCGATCTCGAGCTCGAGATCGCCACCGAGCTCATGGCGGGCGACACGGTCGCCGTGGAGGCGCGGGTGGAGAACAAGGGGCATCTCCCGGCGCGCGCGGAGCTGGAGATTTCGGTTGCTCTCGATCGACGCGAGGTGCCCCTTGCGCGACTTCCCCTCTCCGTGGGCGCCGGGCGAACATGGCGCGACACGCTGGGGGCGGCGCTTCCGCCCGGGCTGCCGGTGGTGCGACCGGAGCTGCGGGGGCGGTTGACCCTCGCCACCGGCCCGACCGCCGATCTGGAGCAAGTCGAGCTCCAGGTAAGAGATCCGCGGCCCATCGTGCTGGTGATCAACGAGCTCATGGCCGCGAACGACACCACCGTGGTCGACGAAGCGGACCAGTTCGACGACTGGTTCGAGATCTTCAATCCGGGACCCAGGAGTGTCGCGCTCGAGGGCCTCTATCTGTCGGACGATGCGGCGCTCCCCACCAAATGGCGCTTCGCATCTGGTCGGATCGGGCCGGGAGAGTACCTCGTCGTGTGGTGCGACGACGATACCGAGCAAGGTCCCGCCCACACCAGCTTCAAGCTCGATGCCGACGGCGAAGAGATCGGGCTCTACGACTACGACGCTCGCGCCAATGCCCCCATCGATCGCATCGTCTTCGGGAGCTTGCCGGCCGACGCGTCGTTCGGCCGCTCACCCGACGGCAGCCCGAACCTGGTCGTTCTGCCGTGGGCAACGCCGGGCGCCCCGAATCCTTGAGCTCTCAGAGCTACCCCGGGCCGGTCGCCGCGTCCAACCCCTCGACCCGCGCCGCCGCCCACTGCGCCACCGAGAGCGCGGCGGCGTAGGGCGCGGCGCGCAGCAGCGCCGTGCCGCGCCGGGCCGGCGCGGTGGTGCGCCAGACGTAGCGCGCCATGTCGAGCCAGCCGCCGGCGGCGGCTCGGGGCAGGGCGGCGAGTGAAGGGACGGTACGCCAGCCGGTGAGTCGGATGATGTTGCGGTGGTCGGCATAGACGCGGCTCGAGTCGCGCAGCAGGCGGGCGGGATGGCTGTGGACGACCCGCGACTCGGGCACGAAGAGCAGCCGGCGGCCGGCGGCGATCACCCGCGCGCCGCGGTCCAGGTCCTCGCCGAAGTCGACGCGGCGCAGCGGGAAGCGCAGCCAGTCGGTGCGCCGGGCGCAGGAGCTCACGTCGTCGAAGAGCGCGATGGAATAGCGCTGATCCGGGCTGAGGTCGTTCCAGGCGCGACCGGGCGGCAGCTCTGCGCGGCGGCGCTCGGTGGCGCCGCCCAGCCAGTGGTGCATCTTCCAGCGCTCCAGGGGATCGGCGGCGGGGCGCACCAGCTGGCGGCTCCAGGCTCCCGCGGCGCGGGGGTCGGCGCTCAGCGCGTCGATCAGGGCCGCCAGCCAATGCCGGTCGGCCGGCAGCGCGTCCTGAGTCAGCAGCGCGACGAAGGGGGCGCGGGTGGCGCGGATGCCGAGTGCGCGCGTCGCCCCATGGTTGAACGAGCCCGGCGGTAGGTCGATGACGCGCACGCCAGGGCGATCGAGGCGGCGGCGTTCGCGAGGGCGCGAGCCGCTGTCGACGCAGACCACCTCGGGCGGCGCGCATTCGTCGATTTGCTGGGCCAGCACCGCGTCCAGCACCGCGTCGAGGCGCTCGCCGCCGTTGAGGGTCGGGATCACGATCGCGGCGGCGCGGTCGCGATCCGTCATCAGCGAACCTCGCGGGGAAGCTCGCCCGGCGCGATTCCCACCATCGGACCGTCGATCGCCAGCACTTTGCGATAGCGCTGGTTCTTGTAGCAGCTCTGGCAGCCGGCCGGCACCGCGGCGTTTCCGAAGTCGCGCCGATAGCGGCGGAACCCGTTGTCGTTCCAGCCGCCGGAGCGTCCGGCCAGACGCCCCAGGTCCTCCACGGCGTTGCAGCAGGCGCGCAGCGCGCCCTCCCTGGTGACGTAGAGGGTGGTCCAGGGCTCGGTGCAGATCGGGCCCGTGTCCGAGTCCCCTCGGGCGACGAAGACAGGATCGATCAAGGGCGACTCCAGGCCGATTCCGTGGCGCTCGGCGACGCCTCGCAGCGCCGCGACTCGCTCCGCGGCTTCGTCACGCTCCACCTGGTGGGCCTCGTAGAAGCGGATGTAGTCGGGATCGTCCTGCCACAGCAGCGGCTCCAGGTGCAGGAAGCGGGCTCCGAGATGGGCGCTCAGCTCGACCAGTTCCTCGAGCTCGTCGAGGTTCTTGCGCATCAGCACCGCGGCCACGACCAGCTCCGGCGCGCCCGCCTCGCTCATCAGCTCCTTCACGTTGTCGAGCACCATCGGCAGCGACGCGCCGCGGCGGATCGCCGCGAAGGTCTCCGGCCGTGCGGCGTCCAGCGAGACCACGATCTGGCTCAGCTCGGCCGCACGCAACCGCTGCGCCAGGGGCGGCGTCAGCAGCGTGCCGTTGGTGTTGAAGGTGACCCACGCTCCGCGCCGCCGCAGCTGCTCGACCATGCGCGGCAGGTCGGGGTGCAGGAGCGGCTCGCCGGTCCCCATCAGGTGGACCTTGACCGCCCGGCGCAGCAGCCCTTGGGCGCGCTCGAACACCGCCCAGGGCATCTGGCCGCGCTCGTCGAGCGGACCGCGGGCATAGTGGGCGTCGAAGGAGATGGCGCACATCGTGCAGCGGATGTTGCAGTCGCGCACCACTTCGAGGAAGGCCTCGACCGGGCGGTGGGCCACGCGCCGCCGTCCGGAGGCCGCCGCACGCGCCGCGACGCGCAGATTGGCGCGGCGTGCCGCGTTCGGGCCGGGCAGTCGGAGTCGGATCATTGCTCCCCCCTCAGAACCTCGTAACGAGCGCTGGTCGCGGGTCGCGCCAGGTGGCAGCGCCGGCACGGCTCGGGCTCGTCGGTGCCGAGCATCGCGCGGCGCCAGGCGCGGTAGCCGGGTCCGTTCCAGACCGCCGCGAAACCCGAGTCCGCCGCGTTGCCCAGGCTCGGAACGCGGTCCGGGAAGCAGCAAGGGTAGACCCTGCCCGAGGCGTCGATCCAGGTCTCGGTCCAGGGCAGCCGGCAGCGCACGGGGCCGGGATCGGCGGGCTCGGAGACCCATTCGGCCGCCGCGCCGAAGGGGAGCGGGAAGCTGGCCTCGAGGCCGATCTCGGCGGCCCGCAGGCGCGCCCGCTCGATCCAGGCATCGCTCGCGGCGCGCGAGCTCTCCGACCAGGCCAGGCTCTGGTCGCGCATCGCCTCGGTGTGGACCACCAGGTGCGAGGTCGCCGCCGAATCGGCGCCCAGCTCCCGCGCCAGATCGATCCAGTCGACCAGCTCGTGGAGGTTGGCGCGTTGCAAGACCAAAACCAGCTCCAGCCCGGGGCGTTCGGGGCGCGTCCGCCGCCAGCGCTCGTAGCCGCGAATGCCGGCGATCACCTCCGACCAGCGCGCTGGCGGGCGCAGGATCTCGAAGAGCGGCTCCGACGCGGCGTCGAGCGAGACCGACAGGTGCCCGACCGCGGCGCGGAACGAGTCCGAGCGCAGTGCCGCGGCCAGCCGGGTGCCGTTGGTGTAGGTGACCAGGCGGGCGCCGGAGCGGGCGATGGCGGCGCACTCGGTATCGAAGCGCGGCGACAGAAAGGGCTCGCCGGTGACCGAGAGCGCGACCTCGCGCCCCGCGCCGAAGGTCTCCGCCGCCAGGGCGTCGAAGAGGGCGCCCTCCATCGACGCCGAGGGCCCCTGGTGCAGGGTGTGCAGACAGAAGGGGCAGCGCAGGTTGCAGCGGTGGGTCGTCTCCAGGGTCAGGCGCCGCGGCAGCTCCACGGCGAGCTCGGCCGCCGGAGCCTCGCGGGGCGGAGCTCGGCGCCCGCGACGGCGCATGCGCCGCAAGGCCGCCAGGGCCCCGCCGCCCCTCATCGACGGTCCACCGACTGCGACGACCGGTGCAGAGGACCCAGCACCCGCTCGGTGCCAATCGACCAGTCGGCCCAGCGCTCGCGCGGACGTTCTTCACGCAGCAGCGACAGGTAGCGCGACTCCATCTCCTCGCCGAGGTACATCAGGTCCTTCAAGGGCGGGATGCGCTGGGCCGCCTGCCGGCGGCGCTCGGGGTCGTCGATGACCTGCTTCAGCACCGCGGCGAGATCCTGCGGGCTTTCCGGGGCAAAGGTCCATCCTCCCCAGTTGGGGCGGATCATCTCGGCCAGCCCGCCGAGGCGGGCCGCCACCACCGGCACACCGGCGGCGAAGGCCTCGAGCACGGTCAGGGGGCGGTTCTCCCACCAGCGGCTCGGCACCACCACCAGGTCGGCACCGGCCAGCACGCGACCGGCCTCGCCCGGCTGGTAGGGACCGGCCATCTCCACCCCGAGCGCGTGGGCCTGCGCGGCGACCGCGCGGCCGTACTCGGGTGCGACCTCGGGGTCGCCGTGGATGCGCGCCCGCCAGCGTTCGCGCCCCAGCAGCGCCAGGGCATCGAGCAGCAGGTCGGGGCCCTTCTCGGGGATGATCGCTCCCATGTAGACGATTTCGACCTTCTCGCCCTCTTCTGAAGCACCGGCCTTGGCCTGGCGGCGGATCGAATCGACGTCCAGCCCGTAGTCGCTCACCTCGATCTCGGGGCTCATCTCTCCCCAGGCGCGCTGGTAGAGCTGCATGAGATGCTCCGAGGGGGCGTGGACCCAGTGGCAGGAGCGGGCGGCGTCCAGGAAGCGCCGGTAGCGGTGGCGGTGATAGGCGGAAAGCGCCAGGCGCGACCACACGCCGCTGCTCTTGGAGCAAGGATTGCAGGCGCGGCCGCCATAGGGGCCGTCGCAGCGCAGGCCGGTCCACTCGTCCTTGCGCGGCGGACGCATCAGCTTGATGCGCGGGCAGATGAACCAGTAGTCGTTGAGCGTCAGCGCGCAGCGCGCGCCGGCCGCGCGAGCGTCGCCGATCAGCTCCAACGAGAGGCCGATCAGGTGCTGGAAGTGGACGACGTGGGGGCGGAAGTCGCGCAGCACCCGGCGAAACGCGACGCGCGGCGGACCGCCTCGAAGATCCTGCAGCCAATTCCTCACCCGCCCGCCGCGCGCCCGCCAGTAGAGGCGATGCACGTGCAGCTCGTCGACGCGCTCCGAGATCAGCCGGGGAGGGGTCCGTGGAGGTGCATCCTCGCGCGCGAAGATCAGCACGCGGTGACCGCGCTCCTCCAGCGCGCGGGCCAGGTAGGCGGTGTACTGCTCCGTGCCGCCGACGTGATCCGGGAAGAACTCGTGAACCACCAGGCAGATGCGCAGCATCGGGGGACCGGTAGTCGGGGGGGGAATGTCGATCATGGTGCGTGCTCCCGGAGCATTCGCCAGGCCCGGCCGGCGACCGAGTGGGTGAAACGCCTGCGGAAAGCCCGCAGGCGCTCCAGCTCTTCGGCGTGGTGTCGAAGCGATCGATCCAGGTCGGCGATGTGCGACTCCCTGTGATCCAGAGCATCCCTCAGGTCGGCCAGCTCGCGCTCGAGCTGTGCGCTGTGCCGCTCGGCCCGGGCGCGGGCGTCGTCCGCCGCGCGAACTTCATCGCAGCGAAAGAGCTCGCAGAGGGCCCGCAGGCCGTCCCAGTCGATCTCTTGCTCGGCGCCGCCCGCCTCGCCCGAGCCCGCGGGGGACCCGGGCGCGCTCGTTGCGGCGGGGACCGAGGTCAAGATGTGGCGGTAGGCCGGCTCCGAGGGGTCGTCCTCGACCAGGGTCTCGCCGTAGTAGCCGGCCAGCTGCTCCCGCAGCGGCGCCAGCGCGGCGTGGTCGGCGAGGTACCAGTCGGCCAGCATGAAGGGCAGCCAGGTCCGCAGCGCGCCGTTCGGGGCCACGCTCACCGAGCGCGACCCGGCTTCCAGCACCGCCACCGCCGCGCGCAGATCGGGCAACCCGTGGGCGCGGTGCTCCTGGAGGGCCGGATGGGATCGTCCGAGGCGCTCCCGAACCAGTGCGTCGAGGGCCCGCTCGGCGGCCGCCACGCGCTGGTCGGCGAAGGGAGCGGCCACCACCACCGGCCCGCGGGCGACCCGGAGCATCTCTCGGAGCACCGTTTCCCTGCCCTGCTCGGGAATATGCTCCAAGAGGTCGGCCGAGATCACGGCGTCGAAGCTCGCGGCCGGGTGCGGGAGCCGCGCGGCGTCGGCACGCAGGCCCGGAGCATCGACCGCGGCCCGGTCGGCCACCACCACCCGTTGCCCGTTGTCTGCCAGGGTCGCGGCGGCGCCCCCCCCCCCGCCGACGTCGAGCACCCAGCCGCGCACGCGATGGGTCGCCAGAGACGCGAAGATGCCGCGGTAGCGCTGCAGGATGTCGAATGGGATCGGAGGAGGCATCACTCTGCCACCGAGGAATGGGCGATCGCGCTCAGGCGCCTGACTCGGGCCCGAGAGCGCGCTGAGAGATCGGTCGTCTCGCCGGGATCGACGCTCAGATCGAGCAGCAGCCGTTCTCCGCCGGGTCCCAGCAAGAGCTTCCAGGCGCGACCCCGCACGCCCCACCAACGTGGGTCGTCGCGCGGCGTCGAGCCACCCTCCACGTAATGGTACCGCGGAAACGCCCTCATGCCCCGCATCAGTGGCAGCAGGGAGATCCCGTCGACCCGCTCCCGGGTCTCCAGGGCCAGCAGGTCGAGCAGCGTGGGAACGACGTCGACCAGCGACACCGGTGCGGCACAGCTCGCCACGCCTCCGCGCGGACCGGCGACCCACAAGGGTACGCGGATCGCGGAGTCGAGCGGCGCGCGGGTCAGATCGGAGCGCAGCACCGAGCCCGAAGGGCGCGCCCCCGGGACCAGGCCGCGCACCCGGGTCGCCGCGAGCTCGTAGCCCGCCGACGAGGCTGAGCGCGCCCCCAGGCCGGCGATGATGATGAAGGGATCGCCGGCGCGTTCGCCCAGCGCGGATTCGAGAAGCTCGAGGGCGGTCTCCGCTCCCCCGTCGCCGATCCGGTCGATCACCGCCATCCGCTCCTCGTGGTGACGCAGGTCGACCGCCTCGTCCCAGCTGCGCACCCGGTAGCCGGCCTCTGCGAGCAGGAAGCGCAGGTTGACCTCCCCTTCGATCCTTCCCCGCCGCCGTCCGGGCAGCACGCCCGAGCTGAGCGCCAGCCAGGCGGCCTCGGCGTCCATCGAGGGCGACACGGCCAGCTCGAAATAGGTGCTGCGCTGGAGAATGGTGGGCGGCAGCGCGCCGTTTCTGGCGTGCGTCCAACCCTCGATGCCCAGCACCACGATCTCCGGTCGCGGCGCCGGTTTCTGCTCGCGGCGCCGAAACACTCGATAGGGCCCGAACTCCTCTGCGGCCTCGTAACGCGCCATCAGGTGTCCCCAGACGACCGGAGCATGGGCCTGCAAGCGGCGGCCCGGCAGCTCGCTGTCGACCGCAGTGGTGTTCCAGACCAGCCAGCGGCTTCGCGCCCGGTCGATGCTCCGGATCAGCGCCTCCTGGTCGCCGGCGTCGCGCAGCCGCCCGGCGCGCAGCAGGTCGTAGCGCAGGGGATTGGGCCGGTCGGCGAGGAAGTGGATCAAGGGCAGGTCGGGCAGTGCCAGCACCGGCTCGCCGGGCTCGGTGGCGGCCTGCAGATGTCTCACTGCTCCCGCCAGCGCCGCCGCGCGATTCGGCTCGCACACCAGATCGGCACGCTCCAGCCCGAGCGGAGCGTCCATGCCGGCGCGCACCCAGACGCTGCTCGGGTAGTGGCCGTGACCGACCTTGCTGAGCACTCCGAGCGCCACCAGCGCCGCCAGGCCGGCGGTCGCCGGATGGGCCCGCCACCAGCGATCGAGGGCCGCGCTGAGCAGCACCCAGGGGATCGGGAGCACCTGGAGCAGGTGCATCGCATGGGATCGATCGAGATCGAGGCGGAAGAGCAGCAGCCCGAGGGTCGCCAGACCCAGCAGGGCCGCCGACCGGGAGACCGAGCGGGCTCCCAGGGCGAGCAGGGCCGCGACCAGGAGCACGACCGGTGGCAGGTAGTGCAGGAGCCGCGAGGGCACCTCGATCAGGTCGCCCAGGGAGCGCGGGAAGAGGGGCATGAGATCGGGAAAGGGAAGCGCGTTGGCACGCACACCCTCGAGTCCCGCGAAGAGGATGCTCCGAACTGCCTGGTTCAGTGCTCCGGCCCAGTAGAAAGCGAGTCCGGGGAGAATCAGCACCAGCGTGAAAGCCAGAGCGCAGAGGCCGACCCAGGCGGCCGGCGGGAGCCAGGACACTTCTCCCAACCACTTCCGTCCCCGTCCTTCGGTGCTCGCGAGCGCCGCGGGCCAGCCCGTGAAGGCCATGCGCAGCGCCGCCACCGCGAAGGCGAGCAGGGCGTAGAGCGCGACGTCCTGGCGGAAGAGCAGCACCAACCCGGCGAGCCCGCCGACCACCAGCGCCCGCGGTGCTCCGGGGCGCTCGCAGAAGCGCACGATCGCGAGCGCCAGCAGCACGCTGCCGAGCACCAGCGGGGTCTTCTGCCACGGGCCCTGGGCGGCGGCCAGGGCGAGCGCCGGCCAGAGCGCCGCGACCGGCCCGGCGAAGCGGCGAGCCAGGAGGAAGAGCAGGGCGCCGGTGGCCGCCAGCAGCAGCGCCCAGACCGTGCGCACGAGCTGCACCGAGGGGGCGGCGAGGTCGAAGAGCCAGGAGAAGAGGTAGAAGCGGCCGGGGGCGTACTGGTGGGCGAAGTCGCGATAGGGCACCTCGCCCAGCGAGACCCGCTGCACCGCGCCCAGGAGATAGCCCTCGTCGAGGATGTTGATCCCGTAGCGGGCGTAGGAGAGGAAGAAGGCGGCGAGCACGACGAAGAGGACGCAGGCTACGCCCAGATCGGTGCGCGGCGAGCGCTTCGGGCGCTCGGAGGGGTCGACCCGGCGGACGCCGGAGGCCCGCAGGTTGAGCTTGCGCCGCCGGGGCATCGTCGCCATCGCTCAGGCCCAGTAGCCGACACCGCGCAGGGTGTCGCGAATCGCCTGGGCCTCGTCCGGGAGCAGAGACTTCCGGCGCCTTTGCGCGGGTCGCATGCTGCGCTGGCCCGGGTGCCCCGGCGGTCTCGATGCGGGGCGTCTCTCCGCGCTGGTCTCGGGGATCAGAGAGGCCCCGTCGAGCTCCGGGCGCGGCGCGATCCCGAGCATCCGGAGCACGGTCGGGAAGATGTCGGTTACGTGTGCTCCGGTCACCGATCCCGGTGCCACCCGGTCGCCGACCATCAGCAGCAGGCCGTCGAGGCGATGGTCCCCCGAGTTGCCGGTCGCCCGCTCGAAGCGTCGTCGGGTCGAGAAGTCGAAGGCGCCGAGCGCCTTGTGACGCATGTCGGAGGGCAGTGCGATCAGATCGGGGGCGAAGGGCACGAAGGGCCCGCGATAGAGCTCGGAGCCGCGCCAGATCGGGTCGAAAAGCGGCCGCCCGTCGGGTGCGCTGACGCCGCGCAGCGCGTCGCTCAGCGCGGCCAGCAGGTCGTCGGCGGGGGTACCCGGCTCCACGCAGCCCCGCGGCTCGCGGCCCTTCAGGTTCAGGAAGATCTGGCCGTAGTTGCCGCGCGAATAGGCCCGGGTGCGCTCCCAGTCGACGTCACGCAGGCTCAGGAAGAGGCGCGAGAGGGGACCGACCAGAGCCTGGCGCTGCCCGAAGCCGCGCGAGAGTCTCAGCCTTCCGAGCCCGAGCGCGGCCGCCCAGCGGTAGACCTTCAGCGGCGAGAGCCCGAGCCACAGCACGGTCCCGCGAATGCGCGCCGGGGCATCGCGGCGCAGCACCAGGAAGCCGAGCTCGAGCAGAATCTGGTTCATGCCGTAGTAGTGCTCGATCGGTCCGAAGCCGTGGTCGGAGACGATCACGCCGTGGTCGCCAGGGGCCAGCATCTCGAAGAGCTCGCCGAGCATTCCGTCGAGCTCGGCGAAGTACTCTCGAACCCGCGGCAGGTGGCGCCGCGCCTCCTCGGGGTCGTGACGCGGATGGGTGGTGTCGAGCAGATGCCAGAGCTCGTGCTGCAAGCGGTCGGTTCCCCAGATGTGGACGCAGAAGAGGTTCCAGGAGCGGCTCTCGCTCAGGTGGCGGCAGACCTGGCGGCGGTGGCGCAGCTCGCGAAAGAGCTGATCGAGGATGGAACCGACTCGTCCCCGGGCATAGACCTCGGTGATGTGCAGGGGATAGGGACCGAAGAGCGCTTCGAGCTCGTCGCGCAGCTCGGGCGGCGACGAGATGCCCCGCGCTCCGGGGGGCGCCAGGAATCCGGAGATCAGCTCGCCCTCGATCTCCGGCGGCGGATAGGTCACCGGCATGTTCAGCACGATCGAGCGACCGCCGGCGGCGCCCACCTCGTCCCACAAGGTGGCACCGCGGCGCAGGTCGTTGCTGACCGGCACCTCGTTCTCCCAGCCCCCCTCCTTCACCAGGAACTCGAAGATCCCGTGGCGCCCCGGGTTCAGTCCGGTGACGATCGACGACCAGGCGGCGGCGGTCACCGGCGGCACTACGGTGTGCAGGGGCCCCCGCGCACCGCTCCGCGCCAGCCCCGCCAGCCGGGGCATCGCCCCGTCGTCGATCCAGCGCTGGAGGAGCGGCCACGACGCGCCGTCGAGCCCGATCAGGACCACCCGGCGCTGCTCTTTGTCGATGGCGCCCATGCCTCTAGCGTATCATCGTCTTGCCTCGAGGCCCGCGCCGCGCGAGAGGATCCGGAGCCGATGCTCGTTCTGACCCGAAAACTCGACCAGACGATCCGAATCGGGGATTCGATCTCGGTGACCGTGCTGGCGGTCGATCGCGACCAAGTGCGGATCGGCATCTCGGCGCCGCGTGCGGTTCCGATCCACCGCCAGGAGGTGTTCGAGGAGATCCAGGCGGCGAATCGCGCCGCCGCGGTGAGCGAGCGCCCCGATCTGCGCTCGCTGCAGGCAGATCTGGAGCGGCCGGGGGAGTAGGGAAGGCCGGGGGCGCCGCGGCCGGCCCCGCCGCAGTTTTCGGCATCGCAAAGAGGTGGAGGCCGCGGCGTGCCATTATCCTTCAGCCCATGAGGCAACGCGTCCCGACCCCCAACGAATCCGCCAGACCGGGACCCAGATCTCGGGTGCGGAAGGACCTCCGTCGCGCGCTGCGTCGCGCCCCCTCGATTCTGTCGGCGATCTTCCTCGTGGGGTTCGCCCAGGTTGCGGATGGCGAGGTTCTGGAATACCTCGGTCGCTACGACTGTCAAGATGGCCCCGACCACCTGATGGATGTGCTCGCGCTCGAGGATGATCGCGCCATCGTCGCGAGCAACCAGGCTCTGGCCCTGGTCGACCTGGCGGCGTTGCCGCCGCAGGGGACCCAGACCTACTTGTCGAGGCTGCAGGGGCTCAACGCCCGTGACGTGGTCGGCAGGGACGAGCGCTGGTTCTACGCCAACCTCAACCGCACGGGCAACGGCGGCAGTGCCGGCGTGGCCGTGGTCGAGCGGCTGGACGACGAGCTGGTGCTGCGGACGACGCTCGAAGAGACCGATGTGCTCTACGAGAAGCCCTTCGTCACCGCTTCCCACCTCTACGTGCCCGCGCATGGCGGCGGCCTGCGCGTGTTCGAGCTGACCGACCCGGCCATGCCCACGCTGGTAGGCAGCTTGACCCAGGGGCTCGACGACGCCTGGGCCGTGGCCGTGGCTGGAGCACGCGCCTATGTGGCCGATGGCGCGGGTGGTCTCAAGGTCGTCGACGTGACGGATCCAACACGGCCGGTGCTGATCGGTGGCGAGAGCATGGCGCAGGCCCTGGGAACCGCCGAGGCCGTAACGGTTCACCAGGGCAACGTCTATGTGGCCGCTGGGAGCGCGGGCGTAGCGTTCTATCGCGGGGGAGATCCCGCGGCTCGCGCCAACTTCCCGGTCGCCGGTTCGGCGGAGGATCTGGACGTCACCGGCAACAGGCTCGTGGTCTCGGACTTCGCGGGTCTCGCCGTCTTCGACATCGCTCCCGACGGCTCGCTGCTGCGCCTCTGTGGAGAGACGGCCCACCGGCGCTTGGCGGGTTCGCGTGTGAGGCTGCGATTGTGTGAGGGGGTGGATGCGACCAACGACGGACGCGTTCTTTGCGGCAACTGGAACTACATGGATGTCTACCGGCTGCGGGCCGCCGGTGCCGCCGAGCAGCCCGATATCGATGCTTCGACCCAGCGGCTGAGATTCGCGGCCGGCGGCGGAACCGCCGAGGTGCAGGTCTCCAACGACGGAGACGCCAGCCTCAGCATCACCGGCATCTCCTGTGGCTCGCCCGCGTTCTCCTTCGACCCCGCGGGAAGTGTGCTCGAACCGGGTGAGAGTATGACTCTGGATCTCGCCTATACGCCGAGTGGCGTGAGAGACGAGGGCATCCTCGAGATCGCCAGCAACGATCCCGACGAGGCGATTCTGCCGATCCAGCTCTTCGGTCGCACTCAGTATCTGGATCCCGGCGAGACCGCGACGCCATTTGCGCTCCCGCTGTGGCGCAAGGACCAGGGCGGGACCTGGCTGGAATCCGATTTCGAGCTCGCGGCGCACGCAGGGAAGATCGTGTGGTTCCAGGTCTACGGACTCTGGTGACCGGCCTGCGCGCCCGCGGTCGCGGACATGCAGAATTCGATCGTTCGAGAGTTCGAGAATCACCCCAAGGTCGAGGTCGCGGTCTTCGACGAGGGCGGCGATCACGGCGAGACCCTGGACTGGGTTCAGTTCTGGTGGGAGCGCGTCGCCCTGCGGGGCGGCATCATCTGGGACGAAGACGGCTCGGTCGGAGGGAACCTCTACGGGCAGCCTTCCACGGGCCTTCCTTTCGGCCGTGGGTTCATCATCGATCCCGACGGCATCGTCGATACACCCTACTTCGGTCATCGGCCGAAGGCCGCGATCGATCGGATCTACGAGCTGCTGGCCGCCGCTCCCTGCGAGGCGCTCGAGGTGACCGATTCGGTCTCCCCGTCATCCCTGTTCGTCGGAGACGTCGACTCGGGATCCGTCTCGCTGAGGAACTGCTCGAGCGACCCGATCGCCGCTCGGCTCGATTGGGATTGTGAGTGGTTGGAGCTGGCGCCGGATCAGCTCGTCATCCCCGCGCAGACCACCGTCGATCTGGCGCTGGATCTGAATGCGAGGAATCTGATCCCCGGCGGCTACACCTGCCCGATCACCGTGTCGTTCCACGACACCAGCACGGTCCGTGTCTCGATCGACCTGGAAGTGGAATCGCCGCTCGCCATCGAGGTGGTCGAGGATCCGACCAGCGCGCGCCGCGGCGAGGTGCTGCGCTGGCGGCTCGCGGTGCACAATCGCAGCGACACATCCAGGGCCGCGGATGCCTGGTTCGACGCCTATCTTCTGAATGGCAGTCCTCATCCCCTCAACCCGATCATCGGCCCCCTCGCCGGCACGATTCCGCCGGGAGCGACCGAAACCTACTGGTTGGCGGTGGCCATCCCGGCCGGAGCACCGATCGGGGGGCCGTACCGAATCTGCAACCAGCTCGGAAGTCACCCGGCCTTGTGGGACTCGGACTGCTTCGAGTTGGAGATTCGGCCTTGATCGGCGGGGGCGGCGGGGGCGGCTTCTCTACCGAGACCAGCGCCGCCGATCGAACACCAGCGTGAGCCCCCAGCTCTCCCGGCGCAGGAGGGGGATGCGGGCGATGACCTCGTCGATGGCGATCAGGGCCCGGGCCCAGCGCTCGCCGCGGCCGACGTGGGCCAGGAGGGGCAGCAGGTCGAGCATGCCGCACAAGGGGAAGGCGAGGTAGCCGAAGCGCTCCCTGGCGACCAGGTCGAAGCCGGCGGCGGCGCAGCGCTCGACCAGCCAGCGCGAGGGCAGTGCGTGGTGATGCTCGCCGAAGCGGGCCGACCAACGGCGCCAGGCCCAGCGCGGCAGGCGCAGGTGGAGTGCGTCGTGCGAGGGCTCGGAGACCACCAGCCGCCCGCCGGGGCGCACCACCCGTCCCAGCTCGGCGATGCCCTGCTCCACGGCCGGCAGATGATGCAGTGCCCCGCGGCACACCGCTGCGTCGAAGGTGGCGTCGCCGAAGGGGAGCCGCGCTCCGTCGCCGCGCACCACCCGCGGCGACCTGCCGCTGGCGGCCAGCATGTCGGGTGACAGGTCGATTCCCACGGCATTCGGGTAGCGGCGGGCGAGCGCGTCGAGCAGCACGCCGGTGCCGCAGCAGAGATCGAGCACCCCGGCCGGGGCCGAGTCGGGCAGCCGGCGCAGCAGCCGGCCATTCCACCAGTCGTGATAGACCCGCCCCGCCGCGGGGCGGTGGCGCTTCTCATACTCCGCCGCCAGCCGGGCGTGCAGCTCGATCTCCGCGGCGCGAGTGGCCTTCGCCGGTGGGGCGTGGCGGGTGTCCGGGTCGGTTTCGATGCCGATCATCACAGTGGCATGATCGTCCCGAAGGTGCCGCCCTTCACTGCAATCTCAGGGTCCGCGTCACAGCGCCGATCTTTCCTCCATGCAACCTGCCCTCCTCGCCGCACACGCCGGGCCCGCTTCAGGGGACCGGCACGGCTGCCGCCTCTGCGGCGCTTTCGAGACCGAGCCGCGCTGGTCCGTCGACGGCTATTCCATCGATCGCTGTGCCGCCTGCGGCGTGCTCTTCGTGGTCGACGTGCCCGACTCCGATACCCTGTCGGCCCACTACGGCGACATCTACCGCGCCCGCTCCGAGCCCTACGGCGGCGGAGATCCCCGCGACTCGGCGGGGCGGCGCAACGCCCGCGGGCGGGTGCGGATGATCCGCGCCGCCGCCGGCCGCGGCAGCCTGCTCGACGTCGGCTGTGGTGGCGGGGACTTCCTGATCGAGGCCCGGGAATCGTTCGACGTGCACGGCGTCGAGGTCAACGAGCAGGCGGCCGCCCATGCGCGCTCGCTCGGCCTGCCGGTCAGCGTGGCGGCCGACCTGGGCGACCTGGTGGCGGCGGGGCGGCGCTACGACGTCGTGACTCTCTGGGACGTGATCGAGCATCTGGCCGATCCCGTCGGCGCCCTGTGCCAGGTGCGGGCTCTGCTCGCGCCCGACGGGCTGCTCTTCATGACCACCGGAGACGCCGGCAGCCTGGCGGCGCGCGCCAGCGGCCGCCGCTGGCACCTGCTGACCCCGCCGCTCCACCTCTTCTTCTTCACGCGCACCTCGATGGCCTGGATGCTCGACCGGGCCGGCTTCGCGCCGCCCGCGATCCGCTACCCGGCGCAGAAGGTAGCGCTCGGCTTCGCCGCCTTCAAGCTGGCGGACCGCGCGCCCTCGCCCTTCACCCGCACGGCGCAGCGCCTGATCGACCGCCTGCCGCTGCGCCGCTGGGCGCTGGGCGTCAATCTGTGGGACGTGATGCTGGTCGCCAGCCGCGTTTCCGGCTCAATCGAGGCGTAGCGCGAGGTAGCGGATCGTTCCCACGTCGTAGAAGCCCAGGCGGCGGTAGAGCCAGCGAGCGGCGCGGTTCTCCCGGTCGACGTCGAGGCGCACCGTCTCCGCTCCTTCGGCGGCCATCGCCGAGAGCCCGGCCTTCATCAGCCGCCGGCCCCATCCGCGACCGCGCACTCGCGCGCGCACTCCGATGTCGTCCAGAAAGGCCTCCCGCTCGGAGCGGCGGCTCCATTCGAAGAAGCCTTCCGCCTCTCCCGAGTCGGCCCCCACGCCGATCAGCACCCGCTCGGCGCCGGCCCCTTCGCGCGCCAGGCGCTCCGCTCCACCGCGCTCGCCGTGCGGGTGGTACATCCAGGTGTCGCCCAGCACTTCGTCGAGCAGCTCGCCCAGGATCGCGGCTGGGTCCCGCCCGGTGCGCTGGGCGTGGTCGCCCAGGGGCTCGATGAAGGACTCCCCCAGGGTCGCGCCGCGCACCAGGTCGGCGTCGCTCAGCGCGTCCCAGCTGCCGGAGAGCGCACGCTCCATCTGGGAGTAGATCCGCTGCTCGCGATAGCCGCGGTTGTGCAGCACGATGCGCCGCTCGTGATCGGCCCCCTCGACCTCGAAGCGCAGGCAGCGCCAGCCGCGCGCGGCGGCCGCGTGCTCGGCCGCGTTGAGCAGGGCGTGGGCGCAGGGGCGGTGGCGCACCGAGAGGTCGGGCGCCAGGAAGGGGCCGAGCGCGGTGAAAAACTCGTCCTCGCGGTAGAGCGCGATGAAGCCGTCGATGCCGCTGCCCGGGTGCGGCTTCACGAACAGGTCCCTGCGCGGATCGCGGCCTTCCTCGGGAGCGGCGAAGGCTTCGCGAAAAGCCTGCTCGCCCGGCGCCCTGCCGTCGGGGGCGATGCGTCCCATCAACGTCAGCAAGGCGGGAAGATCGGATTCGGAGAAGGGGCGCACGGAGGGAGCCGGGCGGGAAAGGGCCAGAGCGCTCATCTTGAGACCTCTTTCTCTTCTGGTCCGTCAGCGTGCGGCGGCGGCCGCCATGGAGCCCTGCTACCGGTAACTCTGGTCTTGGCGGCGGGCGCTGACAAGGGCCGATCATCAAGCGGCGGCGATTCCGGGCGATTCATCAGGAGAGCTCGTCCATCCACGCCAGCCCAGGGGTCCCATGTCCAGGAAGAAGAACCGGAAACGCTCCAAGGCCGGGGCGCGATCCCGATCCGGCGCCGCCAAACCGCCGCGAGCCAGCACTGGCCTCCCGGCCCGCGCCGACGGCACCCCGACGCTCACGGTTTCCATGATCGCGCGCGATGAGGCGGAGCTCCTACCGGCCTGCCTGGCCAGCATCGCGGATCTCGCCGACGAGATCGTGCTGGTCGATACCGGCTCGGCCGACGCCACCATCGAGATCGCCCGCCGCCACGGCGCCCGCATCGGCCACTTCGAATGGGTCGACGACTTCGCCGCGGCGCGCAACGCATCGTCGGCCATGGCACGCGGCGACTGGGTGCTGAGCCTCGATGCCGACGAGGAGATCGACGCGGCCGACCACGCGCGAATCCGCAGGCTGATCGCCGCCGACCGCGCCGATGCCTTCCAGATGACCACCCGCAACTACTGTCAGCGGGTCACCGCGCCGAACTTCCGGCCCGACGACGGCTCCTACCCGGGGCGCTGCCTCAGCGAGCCAGGCTGGGTTCCGTCCATCAAGATCCGGCTCTGGAGGAACCACCTCGGCCTGGAGTGGCGGCGACCGGTCCACGAGCTGATCGAAGGCAGCGCCCAGGAGCTCGGCGCGCGCATGCTCTCCACCGCCGTGCCGATCCATCACTACGGCCTGACCCAGCGCAGCGCAGCCAAGCAGGAGCACTACTTCCAGCTGGGATTGCGGGCCATCGAGGAGAACCCGCTCGATTCCGGCGCCCACCTCGAGGTGGGGTTGCTCTCGGTCCATCGCGGCGAGATCGAGAAGGCGCTTGAGCACCTCGCCCGCGCCGCCGAGCTCTCGCCGCGTCCGGCCAATCCGCTGGTGCAGATGGCGGGAGTGCTGCTGACCGAGATGCGCTTCGACGAGGCCCGGGAGCGCCTGGAGACCGCGCTCGAGCTCGAGCCGGACAACGGCGAGGTGCTGCACGCCTTTGGCGTGCTCGAGCATTTCGGCGCGGGCGACAGCACCAAGGCGATCTCCTACCTGCGCCGATCGCTCGAGGTCAATCCGGACTACGCCCTCGCCCACTTCAATCTGGCTCGTTGCCGGCGCGCTCTCGGGCAGTCGGACGAGGCGCTGATCGAGATCCGCCGCGCGACGGAGCTGGCGCCGCGTCATCTTCCGGTGCTGGAGATGCACGCCGGAATCGCCCTGGAGCTGGGCCGGCCCGAAGACGCGCTCTCGGTGCTCGACCGATCTCTCGAGGTTGATCCGGAGCACTGGAAGACGCACAACAACCGTGGCATCGCCCTGTTTCGTCTCGGTTCCTTCACCGAGGCCGAAGCGGCTCTCGACCGTGCAGAAGAGCTGCAGCCCGATTCCCCGGAGGTGCGCCGCAATCTGGCCGAGCTGGCGCGCCTGCGCGACGGTGGGGCGGCATTCGAAGGCTGTCCGGGGGCACGCCGCCCCGGCATCTCGCTCTGCATGATCGTCAAGAACGAGGAGGACAACCTGGGACGCTGCCTCGAGAGCGCCGCGCCGGCCTTCGACCAGATCGTGGTGGTCGACACCGGCTCCAGCGATTCCACCCGCGAGATCGCCGCGGCGCACGGCGCCGAGATCCATCACTTCGAGTGGTGCGACGACTTCGCGGCGGCGCGCAACCGGTCGCTCTCCTTCGCCGAGTGCGAATGGGTCATGTGGCTCGACGCCGACGACGCCTTTCCCGCCGAGTCGGTGGCGCGGCTGCGCGAGCTGGTGGACTCCGGGCGCGCGCCGGCGGGGCTCCAGATCACTCTGCTCATGGCGCAGTCCGGGGCCTTCCGTCAGCGGGTCCGGCAGCTCAGGATCTTCCCCAACCGCCCGGGCATTCACTTCGAGGGGGTGATCCACGAGCAGGTGGTGCGCAGCCTCGAGGCGGCGGCGATCGGTGTCGAGCAGGCGGCGGCGATCGTGGTCGAGCACCTGGGCTACTCCGATGCGGGCGAGGTGCGCCGCAAGTCGGAGCGCAACCTGGCCCTGCTGCGGACCGCGGCGGAGGGCCTCGGCGCCACCTACGTCGATCGCTACAACCTGGTGCAGGGCTGTTTCGGCGCCGGGCGTGCGAGCGAGGCCGAAGCGTCTCTGGGCGCCCTGCTCGACGACCGCCGCTGCCGCGCGGAGCGGCTCGATATCTGGTCCCATGCTTCGGTGCTGCGGGGACGGCTGCGCCAGGGACGCGGGGAGCACATGGAAGCGCTGGCCGACTTCGACCGAGCGGCCGAGGCCGATCCCCAGAGCGTCCTGGCCGCCTACTTCCAGGCGACCGCCCACAAGGCCCTGGGCGACTCGCGAGCGGCGCGGGCCGCGCTCTTGCGCGCCACCGTCGAGCCCGGCGCCGCTCCCGCGATCGCCACAGCGGCCGAACGGGTGCGTTACCAGGCCCTGATGGAGCTGGCGGGGATACACGTCGCCGAGGTCGATCTCGGCCAGGCGCGCGAGTTGCTGCAGCGCGCCATCGCGCTCGCCCCGGCCCACCCCGAGGCACCGATCCTGCTGGCCCGCGTCGATGCCCGCGCCGGTCTGACCGAGCAGGCGGCGCGGCTCCTCGAGAGCACGCTGGAGCTTGCGGGGCCGCTCCCGGAGCTGCTGCTGCCCCTCGGCAACCTCTACTTCGAGCGCCGCGATCTAAGGCGCGCCGAGTCGATCTACGCCCGTGCCGCGCCGCCGACCCCGAGAATCTCGGCCAACCTGGGCAAGGTGCTGGTGCTCCAGGGCCGCGACGACGAGGCGATCCCTCACCTGGAGGAGGCGCTGGAGGGCGCCCCCGAGCTCGGCGACCTGCATGGCGTTCTGGGCGATGCCTATCTGCGCCGCGACAGACCCGGCGAGGCGCTCGAGCACTACGAGACCGCGTTGCGCTCCGGCCAGCCCAGAAGCGCCACCACGCTGGCCAAGATCAGCCAGGCCTACGCCCGGCTCGGTCACGACGAGTCAGCGCGTCTGGCCCACTCAGCGGCGCTGAGGTTGCGCGAGGGCGGCGCCCCGGCCGGTTCCGCGCCGGTGGATCCGTCCCCGGCCCGCCTCCCGTGAACGAGAAATCGCCGAGGCCCTCGCCAGCAAGGGCGTTTGGACCCTAAAGCCAACCGGCCCTTCGCCCGATGGTATGCGTGAGCGCCATAGAAGCCGGACTCCCCTCCGCTTTCATGGACTCACGCCGAAACGAGGGCGTCGAGCCGCCAGGCGCGACGCTCTCAACCACCAAGAGCAGCGAGGCAAGGACGCCTCGTCGGCCCGCCCGGCCTCGGCATTCACGAAAGCCGCGAACCGGGGACGGAGTCGGGATCGCGCCGCCGCTCAGGAGGAAGGCGGGGGCGGCACCCATCACGGAGGATCGAAGATGTCTTTGCGCATCAATCACAACATCGCGTCCATGAACGCCTTCCGAAACTTGACGAAGGTCGAAGGTGGGCTGAACAAGAACCTGGAGCGGCTGTCGAGCGGTCTGAGGATCAACTCGGCGGCCGACGACCCGGCGGGTCTCTCCATCTCCCAGCAGTTCCGCGCTCAGATCGCCGGGCTGGGGCAGGCGATCGAGAACGCCGAAATGTCGATCAACATGCTGCAGACCGCGGAAGGCGCCCTGGCCGAGGTCCACAACCTGCTCACCAACATGCGTGAGCTGGCGGTGCACGCCTCCAACGCGGGCGTCAACGACGCCTCGATGCTGGCGGCGGACCAGGATCAGCTCGAGTCGGCGCTCGGCACGATCAACCGCATCGCGCAGGAGACGCAGTTCGGCAGCCAGTACCTGCTGGACGGGTCGGCCGACAACTCGATCGGGATCTCGACCAACGCCTCGGACATCGAGGTGGCGCAGAACTCCACCCTCTCGGAAGGTTTCCACACCATCACCGTGAGCTCGGTAGTGGACGAGAGCCAGTTCATCGACAACGAGTCGTTGGGGCTCTCCGATCCCGCCAGTGTCGACGGGTTGGCCTCGGGCGACCACCAGGTCGTGGTCACCCAGGAGTCGGTCGGCGCCACGATCGCGGGCGACGACATCGACTTCACCAACCCCTTGACGATCGCGGCTGGCACCAACGACCAGTTCGTGCTTTCGCTGGACGGTGGAGCCGACATGACGGTCACGATCGCCGCGGCCGCCTATGCCGACGCCGATACGCTCGCCACGGCGATCTCGACCGCCGTCAATACGGCGTTGTCGAACGCCTCGCTGTCGACCGCCGAGATCACCGTCGACGACTCGAGCGACCACCTGGAGTTCGTCACCGGCGACGAGGGCTCGGCTTCCTCGATCAGCATCCACGACACCGGTCTGACCAACTCCGCGCTGGCCGATATCAACGTGACCCAGCAGGTGACGGTCGGCACCGATGCGATCGTGACCCTCGACAACCAGGTCAACTACATCTACGACATCGACCACATGAACACCGGCACGGCCACCTTGCAGGACAAGGATGGCAACACCGTCGACTTCACGGTCGGTATCGCGGGTGATGGCTTGACCCTTGGCTCCACCACCCTCACCTTCAACGCCAAGAGCTTCCTGGTCGATCTCGACGGAGAGGTGCAGGGGCGTTTCGAGGTAGGCAAGACCGACACCATCACCAACGGTCGGGAGTCGATCGACATCCGCTTCGGCAGCGACGTCACCGCGGGGATCAACAAGATCCGCGCCGAGGACAACTCGCTGCGCTTCCAGATCGGAGGCAACGAGGGTCAGTACAAGGCGATCTCCATCGCCTCGATGTCGGCCACGCAGCTCGGCCTGACCGACAAGAAGCTGACCGCGGTCGATGTGACCAACTTCGATGGAGCGCAGGAGGCGATCGAGATCATCGACGCGGCCATCGAGGCGGTGTCGTCCGAGCGCGCCGAGCTGGGTGCCTTCCAGACCGATGTGCTGGAGTCGACTTTGTCGAACTTGAGGATCTCTCACGAGAACCTCTCGGCGGCCGAGTCGTCCCTGCGCGACACCGACATGGCGGCGGAGATGGCGAGCTTCACCAAGCACCAGATCCTGCAGTCCGCCTCGATCTCGATGCTGGCGCAGGCCAACCAGCAGCCGCAGGCGATCCTGTCGCTGCTCGGCTAGTCCGCGCTTCGAACCGGCGCACCGCGGGGCGTAAGAGCCCCGCGGGCGCCACCCGACCATCGCCCCGGCGGATGAGAGGCCCGCGATGAAGCGGCCACTCATCTTCCGGGGCTCCCCCGAATCGACCGAGGAACCCGAATCCCATGGCAGCTCCAGCGGCGTACAAGAGCTATCAGCAGACCCGGATCATGACCGCCAGCCAGCGGGAGCTGATTCTGATGCTCTACTCCGGGTCGATCCGATTCCTGCGCCAGGGGCTGAAGGCTCTGGAATCCGACGACCGCGAGGGAGCGCACAAGGCGATCATTCGCGGTCGCCGAATCGTTGCCGAGCTGATGTCGTCGCTCAACCACCAGGCCGGCGAGATCGCCGCCAACCTCTTCGAGCTCTACGGCTACGTCTTCCGTCTCTTGATCGACGCCAACGCGCGGCAATCGGTCGAGCCGCTGCGCGAAGCCGTCGAGATCCTGAGCACGCTCAAAGAGGGATGGGAGGGAATTCCGGTGGACCTAGAGCTCAAGGAAGGGGCCACCGAGCCGACCGGTACTTGAGAGGCACTCCGCGCGGCGCGGAGCCCGTCCCGTTCGGCATAGGAGATCGGCCATGAGAATCGGCCAAGGAAACGCAGCACACCCGGCCTACCTGGCGGCCCTCAAGGGGGCCGAGGAGGAGCGCAAGGGCCGGATGCGCGCAGATGCCGAGCCCGGCGACACGACGGTCAAGATCTCGCCCGAGGCGCGCGCCAAGCTCGCCGCCCTGGAGAGCGCCCGCGTGCACCAGGCCCAGATGCCCGACCTGTCCCAGGTCAGAGAGCAGAAGATCCGCGAGATCGAAGAGCGGATCGAGTCGGGCCACTACGATTCACCCGCGGTCAGTCGCGAGATCTCAGAGCTCTTGCTCTCGATCTACGGCGCCTAGCCCCAGAGCCGAGGCAGCACCATGATCCCGGCCACCAGCGTCTCCGGCCTCGTGTCGGGCCTCGATACCACGGCCATCATCAACGCCATCATGGCGGTCGAGCGGCGGCCGGTCGCGGTCCTGCAGAGCCGCCAGATCACCAAGACCGATCAGCTCACGACCTGGAAGGGGATCGAGGCGATGCTGCTGGGTGTGCAGACCCAGGCCGCCAGCATCATGCAGTCCTCGACCTTCCGGGCGGCCATCTCGGCCACCTCCTCCGACGAGGAGATCCTGACCGCGACGACCGAGAGCAACGCCGCCTTCGGCACCTACAATCTCACCGTCAGCCAGCTGGCGCAGAATCACCAGATCGCGTCGATCGGCTACGACGATTCCGATACCACCTCGCTCGGCGACGGCACGCTGCAGATCAGCGTCGGCGACTCGACCAAGACCGTCACCATCGAGTCGGGCAGCGACACCCTCGAGGGAATCCGCGACGCCATCAACGAAGCAGGTGCAGGTGTCAGCGCCTCGATCGTCGACACCGGCGCCGACTCCTACGGCAAGCAGCTCATCTTGACGGCGGAGGAGACCGGTGCCGACAACACCATCTCGGTGGTGTCAAACCTCTCCGGCGGGCAGCAGGCGCTCAGCTTCGCCGCTCCGGGCAGCGCGGCGGTGTCGGCCTGGTCGGGCAACTCGACCGCGGCCATCAGCACGCCGGGGGCCTACCAGGGAACGAGCGCCAATACCTACACTTTCACGGTCGGCACGCTCGACGACGCGGTGATCGACAGCCCCGATCTGGACGACTGGACCGGCGTCACACCGACCGTGGGCGGCAGCTACACCGGCTCCGAAGACAAGACCTTCGACTTCTACGTGGCGAGCGGTGGCACGCTTGGCACCGATACCATAGAGCTCACCGTCAGCGACGGCCAGAACGTCGAGACGATCACCGTCGATCCCGGCTACGACGGCAGCCCGATCTCGGTCGGCAGCGAAGGTCTCACGCTCACTCTGCCCACGACCGGATCGATGGTGGAGGGGGAGTCGTTCACCGTCGATGTCGAGACCGGTCACGGATTGGTCGGAGCCGACTCGCAGAGCGTGCTGGTCGATTGGAGCGACCTCTACGGCAACAGCGGGCAGTTCAATCTCGATGCGAGCTACAGCGCCGGCGATGCGATCGACCTGGGAGACGGTCTCTCGGTCGCCTTCGACGCCGCATCGGTGGAGGAAGGCGATCAGTTCACGATCGACGTGACGCCGGGGTCCGGTGTCAACACCATTCAGGACGCCCAGGACTCCATCGTGCAGCTCGGCACCGGCGCCAATCCGATCGAGGTGCACTCGGCCACCAACCAGGTCACGACGCTGATCGAGGGAGTGACGATCGACCTGCAGTCGGCCGATGTCGACACCACGGTCTCGCTCGCCATCGATCGCGACGATTCGGGAATCACCTCCGAGGTGCAGGGCTTCATCGATCGCTACAACGATCTGGTCCAGATGATCAACGATCAGTTCAAGTACGACCAGGAGCTGGACCAGGCCGGAGTGCTCTTGGGCGACACCACTCTGATCGCCCTGCAGAGCCAGGTACGATCGTTGGTCACCGGAGTGCAGAACGAGATCTCGGGCGACCTGCGCACGCTTGCCGAAGTTGGAATCCGCTCCGATACGGAAGGGAAGCTCTCGCTCAACAGCGCGATATTTCGTGCCGAGCTCGAAGAGGACTTCGAGTCGGTCGTGGCGCTCTTCGCGGAACTGGGCGATTCCACCGACGATGACGTCCTGTTCGTTGGATCGACGGACGACACCATCACCGAGGCGACCGGATATCGGATCGAGGTCACCCAGGCGGCGACGCACGGGGAGCAGGCGGGAGAGCAGATCGAGGTCTCGGCCTCTCAGCAGGTGACGATCGACGCCGCCCACAAGAAGCTGCGCTTCACCATCAATGGCAAGGACACCGGCATCTTCAACCTCGAAGAGGGGACCTACGCGAGCGGCACCGAGCTCGCCGAGATGATCGAGCGCTCGCTCTACGACGGTACCAGCATGGGCGCCGACGACGTCGAGGTGATCTGGGAAGAGGACTCTCTGAATCCCGACGAAGGCCGCCTGGTGATTCGTTCCTTGTCCTGGGGGTCCGACTCGACCGTGCAGCTCGAGGCCCCGCCTTCCAGCGCCAACGATCGGCTGGGATTGGGCTCCACCGGTGTCTCCTCGGGCGCCGACGTGCAGGGTCGTATCAACGGCCAGATGGCCACCGGCAGCGGTCGGGTCCTGACCTCGGCCGCCGGAGCCTCCGAAGGTCTCTCCGTCGAAGTGTTGCTGACCGCCGACGAGCTGGCGTCGCAGGGCGTCGACCAGGGCCATGTGTCGTTCACGCGCGGCATGGGCTTTCAGCTCAACGAACTGATCAACGACTACACATCCGAGAGCGGCCTGGTCGGAGGACGGATCGGCTCGTTGCAGTCCCAGATCGACGTGCTCGCTGACGAGGTCGAGTCGATGGAAGAACGTCTCGTCAAGCGCGAGCAATCGTTGGTCCAGCAGTTCGTCGCCATGGAGGTGGCCATGAGCACCTTCCAGACCCAGAGCAGCTTCCTGACCGCCCAGCTCGCCGGTCTGCAGAATTTGAACCAGGCCATCGCCAACAAGGGCAAGTGACGATGCAATCCCCCTTCGGCCGGTTGAGAGAAGGCTACGACGAGCTTCGCGGCTTGACGGTCGAGCTCGACCGCGCCGTCGGCGATGGATCGGATGCCCGAGAAGTGCAATCCTTGGTTGACGACCGGGGGCGCCTGATCGGAACGCTCGAGGATCTCCTCTCGGAGGCCACTCGGTGGGCGGCGCACGCCTCGCCGCAGGAGTTGACACGGGCGAGCACCGCGATCGCCGAGAGCATCGTGTTGGTGCGGGCGATTCAGGAGCGCGATTGCGCCCTTCTGAGCAGCTTCGAGAGCGTTCAGGCGCGGCTCAAGAGCGAGGGAGCGAAGCTGCAGCAGGGTCGTCGGACCCTGCACCACTACCGCCCCGGCCGCACCAGCGACGGTCACGCCATGATCGACCGCAGGGGTTGATCGCCGGTCCCGCCGCGGTCGCTCAAGTCCCTCGGCTTCGATCCGATCTCCGCTAACAGGTGCATCTCGATCGATCCAGGAGTGATCCCATGTCGGCTTCTCTCGTGCTGGTCCTGATCCCGGGGCTGATCCCGCGGCAATGCGCGGCCCTGATCGACGCTGGCGGCAGAGCCCACGGCGTGATCGCCGGCGAGCCTTTGCTGTCACAGGCGGCGGCTCGGGCGGTTCTGCTCAAGGGGGTGGTCCGCGAAGGGGAGCGGGCGTTGGCCCCCGATCTGATCGCCATCGTGCGCGACACGGGGGGCACGGCGGCGACATTGCACGCCGATTCGGGTGCCGATGTCGCCGCGCGGGCGGCGACGCTGATCGAGGAGGGCGCGGCGCTGCTGGTGATCGACTGGGCCGACGCCGGGGACTGCTCCTGGGTGCGGCTCTTCGATGCGCTGGGGGAGATCAACCTGCTGGTGGTCGGCTACGGCACCGGGGCGGAGTGCTCGGCCTTCATCGCTGGCGGCCCCGACATCGTTCCCGGCGCCCGTATCGACGCCACGCTGGTCGACCTGCACCCCAGCGCGCTATCGCTGCTGCAGATCGTGCCGCCTCCCGGCCCGATCAGCGAAGGACGAGCCTTGCACGAGCTGCTGCGCAGCGCCCAGCTCAGCGACCAGGAGCACCAAGAGGTCCTGGAACATCTGCGCGCGGTCGGCTATCTCGAGTAGCCGTCCCGAGGAAGCCCCATCGAAATGAGCTGCTCTCCCGACTCCCCCTTGATCATGCTGGGCTGCCAGCGCTCTGGTACCACCTTGACGGCGCGGATTCTCGCCGCCCATCCTCAGGCGGCGTTCGGCTCGGAGCTGGGCGTGATCCGCTTCGCGATGATCTGGTTCCGCTCTCAGTGTCAGTCGCGGGCGGCTTTCCGCAACCTGCGCATGGTGGAGTTCCTGCACGCCTTTCAACGCGTCGGCGGACCTCAAGGACCGGCGCCGCAGCAACGGATCTACCGGGCCGTGGAACAGGTGCTGCTGCGCTACCTTCGCGACGGTCGCCTGGAGCGCTGGGCCGATGCCTGCGATGTCGACACATTCGTCCGCAATCTGTGCTTCGATGCCCACGCTGTGGGCGTCCGCGCGGCCGTGTGCTGGGGCGACAAGTACCCAGAGCACCTGTTCCTGATCGACGAGATCGAAGCGGTGTTTCCCGCGTCACGCTACATCTTCGTGCACCGCCATCCGCACGATGTGATGGAGTCGCTGTTCCGGCATCGCAACACGCGGCGCGCTTTCACCGGGGGGCTGCGTTTCACCATGGCCGATTGCCGGGACCAGTGGGTGGAGTGGAACTCGATCTGGCTCGAGACGCGCGAGCGGATCGATGCAGGGCGGCGCTTCGAGCTGCGCTTCGAGGACCTGGCACGCGACGCCGACGCCGCGCTCTCCAAACTGAGCGACTTCGCCGGCTGCGCGCTGCTCGACAGCCCGCAGGTGCGCGAGCTGGCGGCGCGGATCGATCCGGCGCAGGTGGGCAAGTGGCGCAGCATGACCGACGCCCACCTGGTGGAGAGCTGCGAGACATCGCCCGGCTTCGAGCAAGTTCGCGCCGCGCTGGGCTACGATCCGGCGATCGGCGCACCGGTCGCCCGCGCCGCCGCGCCTCTGCCCGCGGTGCAGCGAGAAGTGTCGCGGCCCGCCGAGACCCAGCCTTCCCGGGCAGAAGCGTCCGCGGCACCCGCCGACGATCCGCCCCTGCCGCCTCCGCCGGCCGCGCTCTGCGCGTCGCCCCCGACTGCCGACGCGGCCGACGAGCCCTTGCCACCGCCGCCACCGGCGCTCTTCGAGTCGACGGCGCCCGGCGCCGGAAGCGGCAACCGGAGTCATCCGCGGGTCAAACTGCTGGTGATCGGCCTCGACGGCATGACCCCCAATCTGCTCTTCGAGGAGCTCGCTCGCCTCGGCAACTTCAAGACCCTGATCGAGGGCGGGGTGCACGGCGAGCTGGCCAGTGTGTCGCCACCGATGAGCGGCTGTGCCTGGCCCTCTTTCTTCACGGGACTGGAGCCTCGAGGGCACGGTTTCGACGAGAACCAGCGACGCTTCGAAGACATGAGCTACGCCGACGTCCGCGTGCCCAAGCTCTGGGATTTCCTCAACCGGTCCGGGATCTCGACGGGGTTCCTCAATATGCCCCTGGCCTACCCGATGGGGCCGATGCGAGGCTACATCGTTCCCGGCCGCTTCGCGCCTCTGAAGCGCATGAGCCCGCAAGTGCGCGACACACTTCAGGGCTATCGGGCACACCCGCGAATCGCCCCTCAGACGACGCCCGAGTTCTTGCGCGAGCAGTGGGAAACCGATCGCCAGTGCGTTCACTACTGGGAGAAGCTGATTCGCGCCCATCCCACCGACCTGGCGACGATCGTCCTCTACACGCCCGACAATGTCGGTCACTGGTTCTGGGACGACCCGGCGGCGCTGCACGATTCCTACGGGCTGCTGGATCGCCTGGTCGGCCAGATCTTGAACTCGGTCGAAGCGGATCACGTGCTGATCATGAGCGACCACGGAATGTGCGGCAAGGAGGAGCCGGGCACCGAGGAATTCTGCAAGGTGCTTTCCGACAAGGGCGAGAAGGTACACTTCGCGATGCAGGGCTGGCATCAGAAGGACGGCATCTACATCGCGTCGGGCGCGGGCTTCCAGCCCCACTCCGAGCGCCGGCCGCTCGGCATCATCGATCTGACGCCGATCATGCTGCGCCTGTTCGGCGTCGAGCTGCCGGAGACGACGCGTTTCGACGGCGCGGCGCCCGACTGGCTCTTCTCAGACGCGCCGGTCGGGGCGTTCAGCGAGTAACGAATCAATCCAGGACGATTCCCGGAAGCTGTCGCTGCACGACTGCCTTCCAGCTCTTCCGTTCGCTGCCGGGGGCGAGTGTATCGAGGCCCTGCTGCAGCACCTCCCGCGCCCCCTCCAGGTCGCCCGTGTGGTAGCGCGCGACCCCCAGACCGAGCATCGACTCGTCGCTGGTGGGATCGAGGCGCAGCGCCTCTTCGAAGCACACACGCGCCTCGCGCCACCGCGCCAGGCGGCTGAGCGCGTAGCCGAGCGCCTGCCGGTGCGCCGGATCGTTCGGCTGGCGCTCGATCAGGGCTGCGTAGAGCTCGGCCGCGTGCCGGTGCCGCCCGGCGGCCAGCGACCGGGTCGCGTCGAGGCTCAGCTCTTGCGTCGATCGGTCGAGGAAGCGGTCCTCGGCGGAGGCCGGCGCGCCTTCGTCCAGACCGGCCGACGCACAGCCGGCCAGCAGCGCCGAAGCGATCACGATCGATCGCCTCACTCCAGGGCGATCGCGTCGAGATCGTAGATATCGGAGTCGACGATCTCCACCGAGACCATTTCGCCGGCCTCGGGCAGCGCGCCGGCGTCGGTCGGCAGCAGGCGCACGTGGCCGTCGACCTCGGGAGCGTGGATCGGCGCGCGGGCGATTGCCACCCCCTCTTGCACGCCGTCGACCAGGACCTCCATCCTGCTCCCGACCCGCGCCGCGTTGAGCTCGGCGGAGATCCGCTCCTGGCGGGCCATGATCCGGTCCATGCGCTCCTGCTTCAGCGCCTCGGGAAGGGGGTCGCCGAGTGGATAGGCCGGGGTGCCCTCCTCGCGCGAGTAGGTGAAGACACCCAGGTGATCGAAGCGCGTCGTGTCCACGAAATCCTCCAGGCGCCGGAGCTCCTCCTCGCCCTCGCCGGGGAAGCCGACGATCAGCGTGGTTCGTAGCGCCACTCCCGGGATCGTCGCGCGGATCCGCCGCAAGAGCTCGCCGAGTCGCGCCGCGTCCTGCCCGCGGCCCATCGCCCGCAGGATGCCCGGGTCGGCGTGCTGCAGCGGAATGTCGGCGTAGGGCACCACGCGCGGATTGCGCGCCATCTCCTCTATCAGCGCGTCGTCCACCTCGGTCGGATAGAGATAGAGCAGGCGGATCCAGTAGTCGCCCTCGACTTCGCTCTCCAGCGCTCGCAGCAGCTCCGGCAGCATCCTCCCGCCGTCGCGATCGACTCCGTAGAACGACGTGTCCTGGCTGATGATGTTGAGCTCGCGCACTCTCTGCCCCACCAGCATCCGCGCCTCGGAAACGACGTCGCTCACGGACCGACTGCGGTAGCGGCCCTTGAAACTGGGAATCGCGCAGAAGGCGCAAACGTGGTTGCAACCCTCGGCGATCTTCACGTAGGTGGTATGAGGCAAAGTCAACCGGTTGCCGTGCTCACTGCCCTGGTAGAGATAGACCTCGCCGCCCTGGTGGCGCCGCCGCACGCCCGCGTCGAGCGCATCGTCGAGCAGTCGATCGATGCGCCCGAATGACGCCAGGTCGACCAAGAGGTCGATCTCGGGGATCTCGGTCCACAGCTCCTCCGCGTAGCGCGTGACCATGCAGCCGGTCACCACCAGCTTCTTCTCGGGGTTCCCCTGCTGGGCCCGCGCCACCTCCAGAATGGTGTCGATCGATTCCTCGCGAGCCGGCCCGATGAAGCCGCAGGTGTTGACCAACGTGACATCGGCCTGCGCCGGATCGTCGGCCAGGGTCCATCCAGCGCCCATCAAGCGGGCGTGCATCACCTCGGTGTCGACCGTGTTCTTGGCGCATCCGAGAGTAATCAGCGCCACGCTGCCTTTGCTCATTGGCGGATGATCTCGACGTCGGCCGGGAGCGGGGGACTGAAGAGATCGTCCGAGATCGGGTCGTCGACGCGCGGCGCTCGCAACAGATAGGTCGAAACATTGTCGTTGTCGTCGACGATATCGATCCGCCGGGGCAGCAGCTCGCTTGCGTCGAGATCGAGTCGCAGCTCCTTGACGGTGGCTCCGTCACGGGGGCGAAGCACCACTCTGCGGCCCTCGGGATCGCGCTCCGAGGGCGAAACCTCCGCGTCGGACTTGCCGAGGTAGCTGCGCAGCAGCTTGAAGAAGTTCATCTCGTCCGATTCGCGATAGATCGCCCCTTGCACCAGTTGGCCGTTCTCGGGGATGTACATCGACAGCGAGGTGCCGTCGGAGCGTATGAACTGGCCCGGTGGATCGGAGTAGCTCAAGATGAAGTCGTCGGGCATACGCGCATAGACCCGCCCGGAAAAAGTGTCGGCGAGGGCGGCGGCGGCGTAGCGATTCACCTGGGTGAAGTCGGCCGCGTAGGTCGCGAGCCGTTCGAGGCGCGAGTCGAGGCGCTCCAGCAACCCCTCGGGATCCACGACTCGCCGCGGCTGGGGCCGGGAGAGCTCGGCGACCGGGCGCAGCGCGCGGATCTCGAGCTGCTCGGTGCCGTCGGCCAAGGCGAACGCAGCGGGGATGCCGAGCAGAACGAGCGCCGCGCGAAGATCGGGAATCACCATGCCCTCCGCTACGCGCCCGCTTCGCCGGGCTGGGTCAGACCGAGCTGCTCCAGGTAGTCGACGCCGACCAGCACCTCGCGCGATTTCGATCCTTCGAAGGGGCCGACGATCCCTCCCGCTTCGAGCTCGTCGATCAGCCGCGAGGCACGGGCGTAGCCGACTTTCAGGCGGCGTTGGAGCAACGAGGCCGAGCCCTGGTTGTGGATCACCACCAGCTTGAGCGCCTCGTCATAGAGCTCGTCGCGATCGAAGTCGAGCACGCATGGATCGTCGCTCGACTCCCGGAAGTCGATCCGGTCGGCCTGGATTCCCTGGGCGGCGATGTAATCGACCAGGCGTTTCACCTCGCCGTCGGAGACCAACGCCCCGTGGACCCGCTCCAGGGTGGCCGAGCCGGCCATGATGAAGAGCATGTCGCCCCGGCCGAGCAGCTTCTCGGCGCCGTTCTGGTCCAGGATGGTCCGGCTGTCGGTCTTGGACGCCACCTGGAAGGCGATGCGGGATGGGAAGTTGGCCTTGATGACCCCGGTGATCACGTTGACCGAGGGACGCTGGGTGGCCAGGATCAGGTGCAGGCCGACCGCGCGCGCCTTCTGAGCCAGGCGGGCGATCGGCTCTTCGATCTCGCTGGCGACGGTGAGCATCAGATCGGCCAGCTCGTCGACGATGAGCACCAGGTAGGGCAGCGGCTCGAGACCCGGCTCGTCGCCCTCGGCGCTCTCGTAGAGCGCTTCCTCCTCGGGCAGAAGACCGGCGTCGGCCTGCTCGCGCTCCTGGTCCAGCTCGCCCACGCGGCGGTTGTAGGCCGCGATCGAGCGCACGCCGAGCTTGGCCAGCTTGCGGTAACGCTGCTCCATCTCGCTCACCGCCCAGTGCAGGGCGCGGGCGACATCCTTCGGATCGGTGATCACCGGCGTGATCAGGTGCGGGATGCCGTTGTAGACGCTGAGCTCGAGCATCTTCGGATCGATCATCAGCAGGCGCAGGTCGCGCGGCGATGCCTGGTACAAGAGGCTGGCGACGATCGCGTTGATGCAGACCGACTTGCCGGCTCCGGTGGCGCCCGCGATCAGGAGGTGCGGGGTGCGCGCCAGGTCCATCGTGAAGGGCTCGCCGTCGATCCTCTTGCCGAGCGCCACCGGCAGCGAGTGCGATCGGGCGGCGAACGACTCCGAGGCCAGGATCTCGCGCAAGCGCACCAGCGAGGTCTTGAGGTTGGGCACCTCCACGCCGACCGCATCCTTGCCCGGAATCGGCGCCAGGATGCGCACCCGGTGGGCCTTGAGGGACATCGCCAGATCGTCGGCCAAGTTGGCGATCTTGTTGATCTTCACGCCCGGTGCCGGCACCACCTCGTAACGGGTGATCACCGGCCCCGGCGAGACCTCGCGCACCGACCCTTCGATGCCGAAGTCGGCCAGTTTCTTTTCCAGGGCATCGGCCTGCGAGATCAGCTCGTCGCGAGAGGGGCGGTAGATCTCGTCTTCGGTCGCCTCTTCGAGAATCGACAGCGGCGGCAGTCGGTAGTCGGCCACGTCGGCTCCGCCGGTCTGCGTGCGGCGGCCGGGCGGCGCGGCCAGCGGCACGTCCTCGACCATCTCGGCGATGGTGAGCTGACGCGGCGTCGAGGGGGCCGGTGTGACCTCGACCGGAGGAATCCCGGGCAGGTCGCGCTCGGCGACCGGCGGGCTCGGCTCCGGGTCCGCGTTGGGCTGGAGCCGGGGCTCGTCGCCGGGCTTGCGCTCTCTCGCGCCTCCCGCCCGCTCCGCCTCGGCCCGCTCGGCCCGCGCGCGCGCCCGCTCCCGCTCCCAGGTCGCGCGCCACTGCGCGACGCGCCCCGAAAGAGCCTGAGCCGCCGCTTCGATCGACGCCCACAGCGCTCCGAGCAGGCCGCCGAGTCCGCGACCCGCTCCGGCCGCCGTCTCGAGACTTCGGGCGCCCGCCTGCCTCGCTCCCGCCCCGGCGTCGAAGGGGAAAGCGAGCAGCAGATTCACCGCGATCCAGACCCCCACCACGAGGTAGGCGCCGGCGACCCCCAGCGCCGAGAGCGTCGCGCCGGCGACCAGGGCGCCCCAGGCTCCGTAGAGCACCTCCCAGCGGCCCCCGGTGGCGATCGCCAGACCCAGCTCCACACCGAACAGCGCCAGCACCGCGAAGAGCAGCACCGGCATCCGTGGCCGCAGCCGCACGCCCAGGAAATGGGCCACCCCGCCGCCCAGGAGCGCCAGCGGGACCAGGGCACTCAGCAGCCCGCCCCTGGTCGCCAGAGGGCGACCGATCTGCCCCCCGATCCCGGCGACCCGACCGCTCTCGCCCGGCAGCGACGCCAGCACGGCGATCACCCCGTAGATCCCGAAGGCGACCAGCAGCAATCCGGTGATGGTACGCACCGCGCCCGCGCTGAGGCGATGGCGCGAGAACCAGATCGCCCCCGCCATCGCCGCCGCCAGGGCGACGAATATCAGGCGCAGCACGAAGAGCGGAGAATCCTGCATGATGCCCGAACCCTAGCCCGCGCCGAGCTCCCGCCGCAACGCCCGCGCCGCCTGCTCCGCGCCTGCTTCGCTGCCCGCGTCCAGCGCCTCGACCAGCGCCACGCCGGCCGCCCCCGCCGCCACCACCGCCGCGCAGCGACCCGAGCCGATGCCGCCGATCCCGACCACCGGCAGCGGGGCAGCCGCCGCCACCACCGCGCGCAGCCCCTCGATCCCGCCGAGCGGCGAGTCGGCCTTGGTGCGGCTCCGGTAGACCGCCCCGAATCCCAGATACGAGGCCCCCGCGGCGAGCGCGGCGCGCGCCTCGCCCCCATCGCGAACCGTCGCACCGACGATCATCCGTGGGGCCAGCCGCCGCGCCTCCTCCACCGGCAGATCCTCCGCCCCCAGGTGGACTCCGTCGGCGTGCAGCGCCAGCGCCACGTCGAGCCGATCGTTGACCACGAAGAGCGCCCCCGCGGCGCGGGTCGACGCCCGGAGCTCCGCCCCGAGCTCGAGCTGGTCGGCCACCGGCGCGTCCTTCGCCCGCAGCTGCACCGCGCTCACACCGCCGCGCAGCGCCCCCCGCACCACCTCCGCATAGCTCCTCCGGCCGACGGCCTCCTGCGGGGTCACCAGGTAGAGACGCAGCGCCGCCGCCAGCGGAGCCAGCTCAGTCCTCATCGCCCGAACCGATCACCAGGTCGATCCAGTTCAGCCCCGCTCCGACCCGCACCCCGGTGTCGGCACCGCGCAGAATGCGCGCCGCATGCCAGCCGTACTGCACGAACGACGCCAGAGTCACCGTCGCCGCGATCATCGCCGCGGTGCCGGCCGCCCCCTGCCAGCGCGCCGCGAAGACGAAGGCGACCAGCGCCAGCACCGTCACCGTCACCTGGCCGAGGTGGGTGGACGAAGGGACCGCCCGGCGCCGCCGGTAGACATACCCGGCCACCAACACGATCGCGGCGTCGCGGGCCAGCACCAGCACCGTCAACCACCAGGGCAGCGCGCGCCACACCGAGAGGGCGATGTAGGCGGTGCCCAGGGCGATCTTGTCCGCCACCGGGTCGACGATGCGCCCGGTCGCCGAGGTGGCGCCCATGCGCCGGGCGACCGTCCCATCGACGGCATCGGAGAGGAAGGCCACCAGGCAGGCGCCAAAGACCCAGCCGTCCAGGTCCCGCGCCAGTCCCCAGATCAAGAAGGGCATCGCCGCCACCCGCAACATCGAGATGGCGTTGGGCAGGGTCGCGAAGTCCCGCCAGGCCAGCCGCCGCGCGGGCGGGTCCTCTACCACTCGAAGCCCTCGACGAAACCGGTGTGGAACTCGCCGCAGGCGAAGGCGTCGCTGGCCAGCACCGCCTGGTGGAAGGGGGCGGTGGTCGGAACCCCTTCGACGATCAGCTCCTCGAGGGCGCGGCGCATGCGCGCGATCGCCTCGTCGCGATCGGCTCCGTGGGCCACCAGCTTGGCGATCATCGAATCGTAGTGAGGGCTCACCTCGCAGCCGGGATAGATATGGGAGTCGACGCGGATGCCGGGTCCGCCGGGGAAGTAGACCAGCTCGACGCGGCCCGGCGAGGGCCGGAAGTTGTGGCGCGGCGACTCGGCGTTGATGCGGCACTCGATGGCGTGTCCGACGACCCGCACGGATGCCTGGTCAAAGGAGATCGGAGCGCCCGCGGCCACCTTGATCTGCTCCTTGACCAGGTCGATCCCGGTCACGCATTCGGTCACCGGATGCTCCACCTGGATGCGGGTGTTCATCTCCATGAAATAGAACTCGCCGTCGGCGGCCAGCAGGAACTCCACGGTTCCGGCGGAGTCGTAGCCGATCGCCCGCGCGCCGCGCACCGCCGCACCGCCCATGCGGGCGCGCAGATCGTCGTCGACCGCCGGCGAAGGCGCCTCCTCCAGCAGCTTTTGATGGCGCCGCTGGATCGAGCAGTCCCGCTCCCCCAGGTGCAACACGTTGCCGTGCTGATCACCCAGGATCTGCAGCTCCACGTGGCGTGGCCGCTGCACGAAGCGCTCGATATAGACCACGTCGGAACCGAAGGCGTTGGCCGCCTCGGCGCGGGCCATCGCGAAACCCCGCCGCAGCTCCCCTTCGGTGCGGGCGACCCGCATCCCCCGTCCTCCGCCACCGGCCGAGGCCTTGACGATCACCGGGTAGCCGATCTGCTTCGCCACTTCGAGCGCGGACGCCTCGTCGGGGACCGGCCCGTCGCTACCGGGCACCACCGGCACTCCCGCCTCGATCATCCGCTCCCGCGCCTTCACCTTGTCCCCCATGCCCTCGATGATCTCCGGCTGGGGTCCGATGAAGACCAGATTCGACTCGCGGCAGGCCTCGGCGAAGGCGGCGTTTTCGGCCATGAAGCCGTAGCCGGGATGGATCGCCGCGGCGTCGGTGATCTCGGCGGCGGCGATGATCTGCTCTTTGCTCAGGTAGCTCATGGACGACCGCGAGGGGCCGATGCAGACGTGCTCGTCGGCCATGCGCACGTGCAGCGATTCGCGGTCGGCCTCGGAGTGGACCGCCACCGTGCGGACTCCGAGCTCTTTGCAGGCACGAATCACTCGCAGCGCGATCTCGCCGCGGTTCGCGATCAGAATCTTGTCGAACATCGCCGGGTCACGCGGGCTTGATCTTGAAGAGCGGCTGTCCGTACTCGACCGGCTCGCCGTTCTCGGCCAGGCTCTGCGCGATCGTGCCGTTCTGCTCGGCCTCGATCTCGTTCATGATCTTCATCGCCTCGACGATGCAGACCACGGTGCTCGGCGTGACTCGGTCCCCTTCCTGCACGAAGGGCTCGGCGCCGGGCGAGGGGGCGATGTAGAAGGTGCCGACGATCGGCGAGGTGATGGTGTGCAGCCCGTCGTCGACCGGCTCCGGTTCCGGCTCTGGGGCGGGCGCGGGCGCGGGCGCGGGC
>CAZBBK010000049.1:0-33395 GCA_964490075.1 uncultured Gemmatimonadota bacterium
TCGGCCTGGTTGCGGGCGAGGATACAGTTGGTGAGGGTGGCGTGGGAGGATCCGGAGAGGTTGCCTGTTCCCGCGGGCGCTGTAGTCTGTGCAATCGTGCAGTCCTCTAGCGGCACGTCGGAGGCTGAGGCGTAGAGTGCCGCCCCCTCGCCGAACGACTGCATGTGATTGTTGCGAATGGTGCAGAAGCGAATCCTCGCTGATGAGCCCACTGCGCGAATACCGCCACCCTGATCGGTGGCCCAATCGCCCTCGGCGGCTGCATCGATCGCCGCCTGGATCGTGGCATGGTCTCCGGGTACGGAGATCAACACGGCCGACGCGCCGTGGGACTCCCGCCGGATGGGACGGCCAGAGGCCGCATCCACGGGGTGCGCGCGAGCGGACCTCGACAAGGAGGTCCCTCTTGCTCGCGCGCACCCTGAGGCCGGCCGGGAGCCCCACGGCGCGGCGTCCCCCCGAGTCAATAGCCGACCGATCGGTGGCTGGCACTCGCCCCCCTCCACCAATCGCACGCGAGGCTCGACAGCCCCTGCAGCTGAATGAACGACCAACGCCGTCAACAGGGCGAGCTCTGTCATGACTTCTGCTCCGGAAACCGGCCAGAATTTCCGGAATCAGGGCGGACAGAATTTCTGGAACTCGCACGTCACAACTCCGCGATCTCGATCGAGAGTCTCAAGCCATGACGCAAATACGGTCGTAGCTCGGCGTTCTTCCGCCTGAGTGCCGAGTTGCGGCGCATATACGGCCGTAACTCCGCACTCTCGCTCGAGAGTGGAGAGTCGTGTCGCGAAGGGGCGTCATGACTCGCTCCTCTGATCGCGGAGCTCGGCTTTGTGTCACGGGGGGCGCCGGGACCCCCACCGCCGATCGATTTCGCTTTGGCATCCCGCCCCCCGCCGCGCTATGCTGGAGGGTCCCATTTCTGGGGCTGTAGCTCAGCTGGTAGAGCGCTGCGTTCGCAATGCAGAGGCCAGGGGTTCGACTCCCCTCAGCTCCACCAAGACCCCCCTCCGGTCCGCCTTCGCGGTCCGGAGGGATTCGGGAACGACCTTTGCGGCCGGGCGGATGCGCAAGGTCAGGTCCCGCGCAACTCGAGTCGGCCGAACCCCGCCAGGACCGGAAGGTAGCAACGGTAGGCCGATCCTCGGGTGTGCCGCGGGGAAGCCTGACCCGAGCTCCCCCGGTCGCTCCTTTTGCCCCGGGCTCCGGCGCCGGAGCCCGGGGATGCGGACTCTGTCCGGCGGCCTGGAGGTCTATCGATGGCGGACCAAGGTTTTTACACCGTCCTCGCCCGCAAGTACCGGCCCAAGCGCTTCTCCGAGCTGGTCGCGCAGGAGGCGATCTCGACCACCCTGCGCAACGCGCTGCGCTCTGAAAAGGTCTACCACGCCTACCTCTTCACCGGCCCGCGCGGCGTCGGCAAGACCACCTCGGCGCGCATCCTCGCCAAGGCCCTGAACTGCCCCGAGGCCACGGACTGGGACCCCTGCGGCGAGTGCCCCACCTGCGAGCGCATCGCCGGCGGCGGCCACGACGACGTGCTGGAGATCGACGGCGCCTCGAACAACGGCATCCAGCAGGTGCGCGAGCTGCGCGAGAGCGCCGCCTACGTGCCGAAGGAGAGCAAGCACAAGATCTACATCATCGACGAGGTGCACATGCTCTCCACCGCGGCCTTCAACGGGCTGCTCAAGACCCTCGAGGAGCCGCCGCCCCACGTCGCCTTCATCATGGCCACCACCGAGCCGCAGAAGATCCCGGCCACGGTCCAGTCGCGCTGCCAGCGCTTCGACTTCAAGCGCCTGACGCCGGCCGAGATCGGCGACCGCGTGGTGCAGATCGCCGCCGCCGAAGGGATCGAGATCGACGACGAGGCGGTCTACCAGATCGCCCGGCTGGCCGACGGCTCGATGCGCGACGCCCAGTCCCATCTCGACCAGCTGCTGGCCTTCTGCGGAGAGAAGATCTCCGGCGCCGACGCCGCCCAGGCGCTGGGCGTGGTGCCCGACGAGCTCTTCCTGCGCTGCAGCGAGCTGATCGGCACCCAGAGCCCCGACCAGGTCTTCCCCTTCGTCGAGACCCTCTACACCGACGGCCACGACCCGATCCTCTTCCTGCGCGGCCACCTCGACCACCTGCGCACCCTGATCGCCCTCGGCCTGGGCGCCACCCCGCCCGAGGTCGAGCGCATGCCCGACGCCCTGCGCCAGGCCCACCAGGAGCTCGCGGAGCGGACTCCGGTCGGCGACCTGGTGCGGGCGGCGCGCGTGGTGTCGGAGGCCGAGCGCGCGATCCGCGGCGCCGCCAACCCGCGCGTCGAGCTGGAGCTCACGCTGGTGCGCCTGGCCCTGCTCGCCTCCACCGTCGACCTGCGCGAGGTCCTGACGGGCATCGAAAAGGGTGGTGGTTCGCCGGTCGGCCAGGGGGCGGAGCGGAGCGGCCGAGCCAGCGGGAGGGTCCCCCGCCCTTTTGAAGGCGAGGCGCGCGGCGGTGGCACGGCGCCCGCCAAGCGCGATCAGCCCGCACCCACCGCCGCGCCACCGGCGGTGTCCCAGCCGCCCCCCGACGGCGCGGCCCCCGATCGACCGTCCGCCACGCCGGCGAAGCCCGAGCCGCCCTCCGCCGCCGCCTCATCCACGGCGCCCGCAGCTCCCCCCTCGGCCCCCTCGAGGCCCCCCAGGCCGGAGGCGGTGGCCGACCTGCCGGCCATCCTCGGCCGGCGACTGCACGGCGATGCCCCTCTGGTGGCCGCCACCCTGGCGCAGGCCGCCGCGCGCACCACCGAGCGGGGCGGCGTGCGGCTGGAGCTGCCGGCGGCGAGCCGAGCGGCCCTCACCCGGGCCACCGCGCCCGAGGCGATGGCCCTGATCGAGGCGGTGGTCCACGACACCCTCGGCTCGCCCCTCGAGGTGCAAATCGTGGCGGCGGAAGGGAAAGAGGGCAACCAGCGACCAACCCGCGTCCCCGGCCGCGCGCCAAAGCGTCACGAGACGGGCGAGCTGAGCAAGATCGCGGCGGAGGAGCCGCGCGTGAGAGAGATCATGGAGCATTTCGACGTCGGTCAGTGACACCGGACCTGGGCTACGATCCACAGGCTCCCGAGCGCGGTGACCACCCCGTCCCATTCCAATCTCATCCCGATCCCACTCCATCCCACCCCAATCCCAATCCCCTTCCCCTTCCCACTCCCAAGAGATAAAGGACCGATCCGATGCGCGGAATGCCGAACATGGGCAAGCTGATGAAACAGGCCCAGCAGATGCAGGCCAAGATGGCCGAGGTGCAGGAGCAGATGAAGGAGATGCGCTGCGAGGGGCAGGCCGGGGGCGGCGCGGTGCGGGCGGTGCTCAACGGCAACAACGATCTGATCGAGATCGTCATCGACCCGGAGGTGGTCGATCCGGAGGACGTGGAGATGCTGCAAGACCTGGTGCTGGCGGCGGTTCGCGGCGCCCGCCAGCAGGTCGACGCGCAGCAGCAAGAGGCGATGAAGAAAGCGACCGGAGGCATGGGATTGCCGCCGGGAATGGGCCTCTAGCGATCGGCGGATCGCACGGAAAGGCGGGCTGAGGTGAAACCGGTCCAGTTCGCCCCACCTCTGGAGAGGATGGTGCGCGCCCTGAGCTCGTTGCCGGGGATTGGCCGGCGGGCGGCAGAACGGATCGCCCTCCACCTCGCGGCCCGTCCGGAGGCGGAGGTGCGGGATCTCGCGAACGCGCTGGCGGAGTCGCGGGGGGATCTGAAGAGCTGCGGGTCGTGTGGCAACCTGACCGGGCGCGATCCGTGCGAGCTCTGCGCCGACTCGACGCGCGATCCGAAGGTGATCTGCGTGGTCGAGAGCCCGCGCGAGGTCGCGGTGATGGAGCGCTCGCGGATGCACCGCGGGCGCTACCACGTGCTGGGGGGGCTGCTGGCGCCGCTGGAGGGGGTGGGCGCCGACCAGCTGCGCATCGCCGAGCTGGCGGCGCGGGTGCGGGACGAGGGCGTGGAAGAGGTGGTGCTGGTGCTCAGCCCGAGCCTCGAGGGCGACGCCACGGCGCTCCTGGTGCAGCGCGAGCTGGCCGACTCGGGCGCGCGCATCAGCCGGGCGGCGCGCGGCATTCCGGCCGGCGGCAGCCTCGACCACCTCGACGAGGTCACCCTGGGCAACGCCTTCGAGGGCCGGCGGGAGATGCATTGAACCTCCCCAACGCCTTGACCCTGTCGCGCATGGCGCTGGCGCCGATCTTCATCCTCTGCCTGCTCGCGGGGGGATTCAAGGCGATGCTGGCGGCGCTGGTGATCTTCGCCGGGGCCTCGCTGACCGACTGGGTCGACGGCCACCTGGCGCGCAGCCGGGGCGCGGTCACCGACGTCGGCAAGCTGATCGACCCTCTGGCGGACAAGCTCTTGACCTCGTTGGCCTTCATCGGCCTGGTCGGGATCGGCCTGATCCCCGCTCTGCCGGTCATGATCATCATCGGGCGGGACTTTCTGGTGACTTCGCTGCGGGCGCTGGCGGGCGACAAGGGGGTGGTGATCGCGGCGTCGAAGCTGGCCAAGTGGAAGACGGCGATCCAGATGCTGGCGATCGGCGCGGCGCTGGTCTACCTGGTGCTGATCGCCTGGGGGATGCGGACCGGAGGCGCGCCGCCCCTGGAGCGGCTGCACCCGCTGTGGCTCGGCTCGGTTCGGGCGCTGGTCTGGGTGACCGCGGGCATGGCGCTGATCTCGGGGGGGCGCTACGTGGTGGCGAGCTGGCCGGCGGTGCGGCGTTGAGCCTGGCGATCGGGCTGGCCTCGCTGGGGGGGGTGGGGCGATTGCGACCGGCGCCGGGAACCTGGGGCACGGCCCTTGCTGCGGTCGTCCTCTGGCTCCTCCCCGCGGCTGGGGGGGGCGCGCAAGCAGCGGCTCTGGCCCTGGTGCTGGCGGTCGTCGCGGTGCCGATCTGCGCGGCCGCCGAGTATCGGTCGGAAGAGCGGGACCCCGCCTGGATCGTGCTCGACGAAGCGGCGGGAATGGCGGTGGCGGTGGTGGCTCTGCCCCACGCCATCGGTCCCTGGCTGGTTGCGTTTCTGGCCTTTCGGGCCTTTGACATCATCAAGCCGCTCGGCATCGACTCCGCCCAGGATCTCCCGGGCGGACTGGGCGTGGTCGCGGACGACCTGCTCGCCGGGATCTACGCCAACCTGGTCACCCATGCGCTCCTCTTCATCTTCCTCTTCCTCTTCACCTGACACGCGCGCCAAGCGCCCCGCGGCGCGCATCGTGGCGATCGGCGACGAGCTGATCTCCGGGTCACGAATCGACACCAACTCGGCGCGGCTGGGTCGTGCGTTGACCCTCTGGGGCTATCGCAACCTGGGTGCGCGCAGCGTGGGGGACCGCATCGAGGAGATCGTGGCGGCGCTGGACGAGGCGGCGGCCGGCGCCGACCTGGTGCTGCTCACCGGCGGGCTGGGGCCGACGCCCGACGATCGCACCCGCGAGGCGCTGGCGGCCTGGCTGGGGGTCGACTGCGAGCAGGATGAGGCGGTGGTGGACTGGCTGCGGGCGCTCTTTCGCCGCTTCGGCCGCGACATGGCCGATTCCAACCTGGCGCAGACCTACGTGCCGCGGGGGCTGAGGCCGCTGCTGAATCCGGCCGGGACGGCGCCGGCGCTGGCCGGGGAAGGGCGCGGGACCCTTCTGATCTCGCTGCCGGGGGTGCCGGGCGAGGTCGAGGCCTTCCTGGAGGGCGAGGTGGGCGAGATCTTGCGGGGGCGTGGCGGTGCCGCGCCGCTCGAGACCGCTCGGCTGCGGGTCACCGGGATCACCGAATCGAAGCTGGCCGATCTGTTGCGGGGGCTGCCGGCCGAGCCCGCGCGGCTGGCCTTCCTGCCGGGGCTGGAGGGCGTGGAGCTGGCCCTCTCGGCTCCCTCGGCGGAGCTGCTGGCGCGGGAATCGGGCAGGCTGCGGGAGCGGCTCGGTGAGCTGGTCTTCTCCGAGCGGGGCGAGCGCCTCGAGGAGGTGGTCGGCGCGCTGCTGGTCGCCGAACGCGCCACGGTGGCGGTGGCCGAGTCGTGCACCGGGGGGCTCGCCACCAGCCGCCTGACCGACGTGCCCGGCTCCTCGCGCTACCTGCTCGAAGGGGTGATCGCCTACGCCAACGACGCCAAGATGCGCCTGCTGGGAGTGGATGAGCAGACCCTGGACCAGGATGGAGCGGTGAGCGAGGCGGTGGTCCGGCAGATGGCCCTGGGGGTTCGGGAGCGCGCCGGAGCCAGCTTCGGCCTGGCGTCGACCGGGATCGCCGGTCCCGGCGGCGGATCAGCGGAAAAACCGGTCGGCACGGTCTGGCTGGCGGTCGCCGGCCAGCGAGAGATCACCTGCAGACGCGTACAGCTCCCCGGCGACCGCGCCACCATCAAGGCCCGCGCGGCCCAGGCGCTGCTCGATCTGCTGCGCCGCCGCTTGCGGGGGCCGCGGGGGCGGGGGCGGGCGCCCTGACCGGTTCGAGTCGCGCCGAGCAGCGCAACCGCGATATCCTGACACCGATCTCGCCCCCGCGAAGATCACGATCGACCTCGCGCCCGCACGCGCGATCCCCACGGACGACTGCCGCGGGAGCCCGAGAGCAATGACAGAAAGAGACCCCGAGATGAAAACCGCCACGACCAAACAACGCAGCGCACCGACCAACAACCGCGAGCGCGCCATCGACGACGCGATCCTGCAGATCGAGAAGGCCTTCGGAAAAGGCTCCATCATGCGTCTGGGCGACGCCGGCGAGCAGCGCACCGAGGTCATCTCGACCGGCTCGCTGGCCATCGACCACGCGGTCGGCGTCGGGGGGCTGCCCCGCGGGCGGGTGATCGAGGTCTTCGGTCCCGAATCCTCCGGCAAGACCACGCTCACCTTGCACGTGGTCGCCGAGGCACAGAAGCTGGGCGGGCGCGCCGCCTTCATCGATGCCGAGCACGCGCTCGACCCGATCTACGCCAAGAAGCTCGGCGTCGACGTCGACAACCTCTTGATCTCGCAGCCCGACCACGGCGAGCAGGCGCTGGAGATCGCCGACATCCTGGTCAAGAGCGGGGCGGTCGACGTGGTGGTCGTCGATTCCGTCGCGGCCCTGGTCCCCAAGGCGGAGATCGAGGGCGAGATGGGCGACACCCACGTCGGTTTGCAGGCACGACTGATGTCGCAGGCGCTGCGCAAACTCTCCGGCAACATCAGCCGTTCCAAGTGCATGGTCCTCTTCACCAACCAGATTCGCGAGAAGATCGGCGTCATGTTCGGCAATCCCGAGACCACGCCGGGCGGGCGCGCGCTGCGTTTCTACGCTTCGATCCGCCTCGACGTGCGGCGCATCGCCGCCATCAAGAAGGGCGACGAGGTGCGCGGCAACCGAACCCGGGTCAAGGTGGTCAAGAACAAGGTCGCCCCCCCCTTCCGCAAGGCCGAGCTCGACATCATCTACAACGAGGGCTTCTCCACCGAAGGCACACTGATCGACATGGGGCTGGAGCACGACCTGCTCAGCCGCAGCGGAACTTGGTACTCCTTCGGCAGCGAGCGCATCGGCCAGGGGCGCGAGGGTGTCATGCGTTTCTTGAAGGAGAACACCGACATCGCGCGGGCGCTCGACGCACAGATTCGCCAGCGTCTCGGGTTCGCCGCCCCCGCGGCGCCCGCCACCGAGGGTGCCGGCGCTGAATCGCCCGATGGTGGCGACTCGCGGAAGTGATGCCCATGGCGCTCCCGGCGGCATCGCCGCGGAGCATCCGGAGCCCACGCAGATGAAAAGCGTCGATATTCGGCGACAGTTTCTCGACTACTTCGCGACCCGCGATCATCGCGTGGTGGCGAGCTCGCCGCTGGTGCCCCAGGGCGACCCCACGCTGCTCTTCAGCAACGCCGGCATGAACCAGTTCAAGAACGTATTTCTCGGCAACGAGGTGCGCGACTACTCGCGTGCCGCGTCGGCGCAGAAATGCGTTCGGGCCGGCGGCAAGCACAACGACCTGGAAAACGTCGGACGAACCGCCAGACATCACACTTTCTTCGAGATGTTGGGCAACTTCTCCTTCGGCGACTATTTCAAGGAGCAGGCGATTCTCTACGCCTGGGAGCTGTTGATCGATCACTTCGAGCTCGATCGCGAGCGGCTCTGGGTCACGGTCTTCGAGGAGGACGACGAGGCCGCCCGGCTCTGGAAGAAGATCTCGGGGATCGATGACGATCGCATCCAGAAGATGGGAGCGGCCGACAATTTCTGGGCGATGGGAGAGACCGGGCCCTGCGGGCCTTGCTCCGAGGTCCACTACGACTTCGGCGAGGGCGCCGGCAGCGGCAGCTCGCCGGCCGATCCGAGCTCCGACGGCAACCGCTTCGTCGAGATCTGGAATCTGGTCTTCATGCAGTCGAATCGGGCGGCGGAGGGCATGCTCTCGCCCTTGCCCCGCCCCTCGATCGACACCGGTATGGGGCTGGAGCGCCTGGCCTGCGCCCTGCAAGGCGTCACCACCACCTGGGAGACCGACCTCTTCACGACGCTTTTCCGGGGCATCTCCGAGCTGGTCGGTGAGCCCTATCGCGCCGAAACCGAGCAGGGCTTCTACTTTCGGGTGATCGCCGACCATCTGCGCTGCGCCTCGTTCCTGATCGCCGACAACGTCTATCCATCGAACGAGTGGCGCGGCTACGTGCTGCGCAGGATTCTGCGTCGCGCCATCAGCCATTGCTACTTCCTGGGGTTGAAGGAGCCCGCGCTCTACAAGCTCGTCGGAGATGTCGTCGACTCGGTCGGCGACGGTCATCCCGAGCTCGGCGAGCGCGCCGACCATGTGCGCAACATCGTCAGGGCCGAAGAGGAGAGCTTCGGCAGGACCCTGGAGCGCGGCATCGAGAACCTGGAGCGCTGGCTGGATCGCGAGGGCGGCTCGGTGCTCGACGGCGCCACGGCATTCAAGCTCTCCGACACCGACGGGCTGCCGGTCGACCTGATCCAGGAGATCGCTCAAAAGCGTCGCATTGCGGTCGACATGGAGGGATTCGAGGCGCTGCTCGAGGAGCAACGAACCCGCTCGAGAGCCGCTGCCAAGCTCGGGGCTGCCACCATGGAAAGCTACACTTGGAGCGAGCTGGGCGAAGGAGATGGGGCGCGCTTCCGAGGCTATGAGACGGATCGCTGCGAGGCTCGAGTGCTGCGCTGGCGGCGCGGGGACGATGGCGCATGCTGGATGGTGCTGGAAGAGACACCTTTCTACGCGGAATCGGGCGGCCAGGTCGGAGACTGCGGAACGATCCGCGGCGACGGCTGGGTGCTGCGCGTCGAGAACTGTTTCACCATCGAGAAGATGGTGGTGCACGCCGGGCGTATCGAGGGCGGCGAGCCGCGTGCCGATGAAACCGTGATCTCCGAGATCGACACCCAGCGGCGCGACGACATCAGGCGCAACCACACCGCCACCCACCTCCTGCACGCCGCGCTGCGAAAGCACCTCGGCGAGCACGTTCGCCAGGCCGGATCGCTGGTGGCCTCCGATCGCCTGCGCTTCGATTTCACCCACTACTCGCCTCTGGACCCAGATCAGCTGCGCCGGATCGAAGCGGAGATCAACGAGCAGATCATGCAGGCGCAACCGGTCGCGGCGCTGAGCATGAGCCACGACCAGGCGATCGCCGGCGGGGCCATCGCGCTCTTCGGCGAGAAATACGGCGACGAGGTGCGCGTGGTGCGGGTGGGAGATGGCCTCAGCTCGGAGCTTTGCGGCGGAACCCACTGCGAATCGACCGGCCAGATCGGCCCCTTCGTGTTTCTCGGCGAAGGAGGAATCGCGGCCGGGGTGCGACGCATCGAGGCCCTGACCGGGCGCGCTGCGATCTCACACTTGCAGCGGTCGATGGCAAGCATGGAGGAGGTCGCCACACTCCTGAAGACGAAAGTCCCCGACGCGGCGCAGCGCATCGCCGCGCTGCTGGCGGAGAATCGCAAGCTCTCGAAGGAGTTGGAGAGGCTCCAGGTGGCCGCGGCGAAGGGGGACTCGGACCGGGCGCTGCAGGCGGACGAATGGAAGGGCCTGGCCTTCGTCACCGGAATCGTGAGCGGTTTCACCAGCGTGCCGGCGTTCCGCGAGTTCGTCGACCGCGAGCGTCAATCGCGCTCAGGCACCATTGCTACGATCGTCGACGACAAGCCGGTGGTGATCTCCTTCGTCGACGAATCCGGCATTCGGGCCGGGCTCGACGCCGGACCACTGGCGAAGGAGCTGGGCGCTATGATGGGCGGAGGAGGCGGCGGACGGCCGCACATGGCTCAATCCGGAGGCAAAGACACTTCGCGCCTGTCGGAGGTCATCGCCAAGGCCAGAGAACGCTGGCAGATCTCCGCGGAGGCAACCCGATGAGCAACCGAAAGCCGGGCCCACGCCCTTCCTTCGACGCCATCATGCTGAGATCGGCGCGCCAGCTCGAACGAGGGGTCTTGCTCTTGATCGATCCCGATCGGCACGAGCTCGACGAGATCGCGGAGCGTGCCGCCTTCGGCGCTCGCTGCGGCGTGAAGGCGATCCTGGTCGGCTCCAGCTTCCTGGCGTCGGATCGATTCCAGCAGGCGGTGCGGATCTGTCGGAAGAGCTGCGACCTGCCGGTGGTGCTCTTTCCCGGATCCGGCGCGCAGCTCTGCGCCGACGCCGACGCGATGTTGCTGCTGTCTCTGATTTCGGGTCGAAATGCCGAGCTCTTGATCGGCGAGCACGTGCGTTACGCTCCGGCGATCAAGCGGCTGGGATTGGACGTTCTTCCCACCGGCTACATGCTGATCGAGTCGGGGGGGATGACCTCGGCGCAGTTCATGAGCAACACCCTGCCGCTGCCCCGCGACAAGACCGATCTGGCCGCGGCCCACGCGCTCGCGGGGCAGCTCCTGGGATTGAAGCTGATCTACATGGACGGCGGCAGCGGCGCGCGGCAAGCGGTGCCCGTGGAGCTGGTGCGCGAGGTCTCCAGGGCGATCGACATCCCCTTGATCGTCGGCGGAGGACTGAAGACTCCTGGGCAGGTCGAAGCGCGCATTCGCGCCGGCGCCGATTTCGTGGTGGTGGGCACCGCCGTCGAGGAGGATGCCGTGGACAGTGGGCGCCTGGCCGAAATGACCGCCGCGGCCGCGACCCAAGAGCTGCTGGTTCGAGAATGAGCGACCAGGCGCCGGTAATCGTGAGCGCTTGCCTGCTCGGGATTCGCTGTCGCTACGACGGCGCGCATTCGCGGGATGAGAGCGTGGTCGACGCGCTGCGGGGTTCCGCCGTGGTTGCGCTCTGCCCCGAGCAGCTCGGCGGGCTGCCGACACCACGCGAGCCGGCGCACCTCGCCGGCGGCACGGGCGGCGATGTGTGGCGGGGGAGAGCGCGCGTGCTGCGAGTGCGCGATGGCGCCGACCTGACCGACACGTTCATGGCCGGGGCGCGCCGGACCCTGGCCGCCGCCCGAGAGGCGGGGGCCACGAGCGCCATCATGAAGAACGGCTCCCCCTCCTGCGGAATCTCACGCGTCGTCCGGGAAGGAGTCGCCGTTGCCGGCGCCGGAGTCACGTCGGCGCTTCTCGAGGCCGAAGGACTCACGGTGGAGCAGGCCGGATGATCGCGCCGAAGTCGGAAAACCGGGGCATCATGATCGCCTCGGTCTTCATCGCCGTGGTGCTGTGGCTGCACATCGCCACCGAGCGCACCGCCGAGACCATGCTTCGATTGCAGCCACGGGTCAGCGGGCTCGATGAATCGCGAATCGTCACCGTGCAGCCCTCCGGCGAGTGGCTGCTCACGGTCGAAGGCACCGGCAAATCGCTGTTGCGCAACTCGCCGGAGGACCTGCCGCTGATCCTGGATATCTCGGCGCTGCCGAACGGGGCCCACGAGTTCACCCCAGCGTCGGCCAGCCGCGTCGAGTCGGCAACGCAGGATCATATTCGTGTGACGCTGGTCGCCGGTCTGCCTCCTCAGATCACGGTCCCGAAGAACAACGCGATTCGCTTCGGTGCGGTGCACCAGCCGCTCTCCATGCGCCTGCACATCGAAGAGCTGGAGCGAGAGCAAGTGCCGGTGGTTCCCTTCATCGAGGCCGATCGCTTCTCCGAGGTGGCGTTGCTCACGTCGGTTGTGGTCGAGCCGGATTCGGTGGCGGTGCACGGGCCGCGCTCGGCGCTGGAGGCGCTGCGTTCTCTGAAGACGACGCTGATTCGATCGCAGGTACGAGGCTCCGATCTGATCTTCGAGTCGCGGGGCGGCGATGCCAAGACCGTGTCGCTCGAGCAGGGCAAGGGCGACGTGAGAGTCGATCTTCCGGTTGGACTCGACCTGACCCACCTCGATCACAGAGCTCGTTGCGAGTCCAGCCAGGTCGTGGTCAGGCTGGTGCTCTCGCCGATCACGGAGCGCGTTTTCGAGTCGATTCCCGTTCAATTCGTCAATCGGCCGCCCGGCTTCGATGTGAGAGTCGACTCGAGCCGAATGACTCTGACCTTGGCCGGTCCGGCCGACGTGCTCCAAGCGGTCGCGGAGAGCGAGCTCGAGCCTTTCGTCGACCTGCGTCCCTACCGAAGCGGCGGGGTCTACTCCGTGGCGGCCGAGATCCCCCTGATCGAGCGCTTGTCGTTCCGCCGCGCCCGGCCCAAGGCGTTCAAGATCACGTTGACGCCCACCGCGAGCTCAGGAGATCCCGGCGAGGATGCTACTCCCGAGCCGGAGACCGGCGACCCGGAACCGGGCGGCGCGGAAGGCGGATCGTGAGCCTGATTCTGGGGATCGAGTCTTCCTGCGACGACACCGCGCTCGCCATCGTGGAAGACGGGACTCGGGTGCGCGGATCGTGGACCGGGACGCAGGCGATTCACCAGCGCTACGGCGGCGTGGTGCCCGAGCTGGCGTCGCGCGACCATCTGCGGCAGGTGCTCCCGGCGCTGCGGGCGGTGCTGGACCAGGCCGAGGTGGGGCTCGACGATCTGGAAGCCATCGCCGTGACCTACGGCCCCGGCCTGGTCGGTTCGCTGCTGGTCGGGGTCAGTTTCGCGCAAGGGCTGAGCCTGGCCCGCGGCACCCCGAGCGTGGCGATCAACCACCTGCAGGCCCACCTGCTGGTGCATCGCCTGCACGAGCCCGACCTTCCCTGTCCACTGCTCGGTCTACTGGTCTCGGGCGGCCACACCGAGCTGGTACGCATCGACGCGGTCGATGCGATTCGCGTGCTCGGCGCCACCCGCGACGACGCCGCCGGCGAGGCATTCGACAAGGTCGGGAAGATGGTCGGTCTGCCCTTTCCGGCCGGCCCGGCGGTCGATCGCCTGGCCGCGGCCGGCGACCCGCGGGCCATCCCCTTTCCGCGCGCTCTGCTCAAGCCCTCCGACGGCCTCGACTTTTCGTTCAGCGGTCTGAAGACCGCCGTGGCCTTGCGGGTCAGAGATCGGGGATGGGGCGATGAGGGCCCCGCGTGCGGGGAGCTGGAGGATCTGCTGGCGAGCTTCCAGCAAGCCGTCGTCGACGTGCTGGTGCGCAAGACCGTCGCGGCGGCGCAGGCCGAGGGCCTCGACCGGGTCGTCCTGGCCGGCGGAGTTGCGGCCAACTCCCGACTGCGCACCGATCTGCGCGACGCCCTGGAAGCCGTCGGCGTCCGCCTGGTGACCAGCCCGCCGGAGCTCTGCACCGACAATGGGATCATGGTGGCGGTGGCGGCGCATCACCTGCTCCGCGCTGGCCTCGCGCGACCGGCCCGCAACGCCGTGCCGAATCTGCCCCTGACATCGGCATGATCGCCGGCTTCGCCCTGTTCGCGGCGACGGCCGCGGCCCTGCTCCTGCCGCGCGCTCTGAGCGGTCTCGATCAGCGTTCCCGTTGGTCCACGGTGGCACTGCGTACCGCCGCGGCTTGCGCGCTGCTGCTCATCGCCTGGGATCCGGAGTGGATCTGGCGCCAGACGCGCACCCGGCCGGTCGAGGTGGTGGCGCTGGTCGATCGTAGCGCCTCGATGCGGATCGCCGATCCCGAGCCGCGCTCCGATGTGGCGGATCGCTTGCTCGAGAGGCTGCGCTCGGCGAACGCGGAGCGAAGCTGGATCGTCGAGGAGTTCGGGAGCCCGACCCGCTCCGACCTTGGCAAGGCGATACGCGGCGCCGGAATGCGCCACGACGCAGCGGCCCTGGTTCTGGTCTCGGACGGCGCCGGCAACACCGGGCCGCCGCCCGAAGGGGTCGCGGCCACTCTGGGAATCCCGGTTCATACGATCTCGATCGGATCGCATGAGGGGCCGCCGGATCTGCGGATCGCCACGCCCCGGGTGCCGGATCCGGTCCCCGCCGCCACTCCTTTCCATGCCGAATTCAGCGTGGAGTCTCATCGGCCGGAGCAGAGCGGGACGCAGCTCCGCGCAGAGATCCACTGGGGCGACTCGCTGCTAGCCTCGTGCCAGATCTCGGTGCCGGAGGGGCACAGCGACCACCGCGTCGACCTGCCGTCGCTGCCGAGCGGAGCTCATGAGCTGCGCATCGAAATCCCGGTGCAGCCCTCGGAGACGATCGCCGCCAACAACTCCCGATCGGTGATGGTGCGGGTCGCGAGTACGCCGATCGCCGTGCTGGTGATCGCGCGCGCCCCCTCTCCCGACCTGGCGTCCCTGCTGCGTGCCCTGCGTGCCGATTCCGGCTTCGAGGTCCGAAGCGTGGTGCGGACCTCCTCGACCCAGGCGCTCCGGGAGGGCTTCGCGGTGGCCTCGACCGCCCCCGTATCGCCGCTCGACCTGGAAGGGATCGAGGTCGTGGTTCTGGTGGGATCTCCCTGCCCCGACCGATTGCCGATCGAGGAGGCGGTGCTGAGCCGCGGCGTCGGCCTGATCGCGTGGGCCAGGGACGCGGACGATCACTGCTTCCCCCTCGCGGAGCACCTGCCATTGGCCTTCGCTTCGCATGGTCCTCGATCCGGTCCGGACACATCCCCCCCAGCGCGGCTCGACCATCCCGCGCTCGGAGCCGGAGCGCTTCCGCTGCCGGATTGGCGGGCGCTGCCGCCGCCCCTGTCCGGAGCCGCGGCCACGCTCGGATCGGGGCAGCTGATCGTGGGATCGGCCGACGAGCCGCTGGTCGCCGTCGCCGCGATGGGACGGGGCCGGGTCGCCGCGCTGGCCCTGGGCGGCACCTGGCGCTGGGAGCTCTCGTCGATGCGCGCCGGACGCGGCACCGCCCGCGTCTTCTGGACCTCGCTGGTCCGTTGGGCCGCGGCGCGAGCCGGCGGCGGGGACTTCGTGGCGGCGCCGAGCCAGCCCTTCGCCTACGCCGGCGACTCCCTCTACTTCGAAGCCACCGCCACCGATGAGCGGGCGGCGCGAGGCTCCCCGGTGGTGCGAATCACCGGTCCCGAGGGGGATGCCCTCGCGCGCTTTGCGCTGCGCGCCGTGGCCGCGGGTCGCTACCGCGGCGGCGCACCGGGTCTGCCCCCCGGCAGCTACCGCTACACCGCCTTGGTCGACGAGGTGGCGGCCGACTCGGGCGCCTTCGTGGTCGCCGCGCAGGATCGGGAGCTGCTGGAGCCGCGCGCGCGCATCGACGTCATGGCGAGCATCGCCGCCGCCTCGGCCGGGATCGGTGCAGATGCCGCGACGCTCGCCGACCTCGAGGCTCTGCTGCCCGAAGGACGCCGGGAGCAGCGCGTGCTGCGGAGCGCCCGACCCGGCCGAAACCCCTGGCTCCTGCTCCTGGCGGCCGGACTGCTCGGGGCCGAATGGTGGCTCCGGCGGCGCTCGGCTCTGCCCTGATTGCACCTGTGCATTACACTCGCCGCGATGGAACTGACCCTGCTCCTGGCCAGCGCCGATCCGAAGATGCGCGAGACGGTCACCGCCGTAGCGAATCGAACCGGGTTTCGCGTGCTCTCCGCCGCCAACGGCTCCAACGCGCTGGCCTGGCTCAGCAACGAGGCCGCCGCGGTGCTGGTGCTGGATCACCCGCTGCCCGATTGCGACGCCACGCGCCTGTTGACCACCGCGCGCCGCAAGGCGCCCACGCTCATGGCGCTGGCGGTGGTCGACTCGCTCGACTCCGCGGAGCGCGACCGGCTGCTGCGCGCCGGCGTCGACGAGCTGGTCGACAAGCCGGTGGGCGGCCGGGGTCTCGGCGGCCGCCTCGAGGCCCTGCTCGCCAAGGCGAAGACCGATCGCCGCTTCAACATCCTCGGAACCTCGCGCGCGGTGCAGGAGCTGCGCAACATGATCCGACTGATCGGCCCGACCGCGGCGACGGTGCTGATCACGGGTGAGAGCGGGGTGGGAAAGGAGCTGGTCGCACGTGCGCTGCACGGAGTCAGCGAGCGCGCTCAGAGCCCCTTTCTCGCCGTCAATGCCGCCGCTCTGGCCAGCAGCGTGCTGGAGTCGGAGCTCTTCGGACACGAGAAGGGCGCGTTCACCGGGGCAGACACGACTCGCAAGGGGAAATTCGAGGCGGCCGCCAAGGGCACGCTTTTCCTCGATGAGATCGGTGAGATCGACCTCAACACGCAGGTGAAGCTCTTGCGCGTGCTCGAAGACGGACGCTTCTCTCGAGTGGGAGGAAACGCCGAGCTGAGCACCGACTGCCGGGTCATCACGGCCACCAACAAAGAGCTGGGGAGGGAGGTCGAGCGCGGCGATTTTCGCCGCGACCTCTACTACCGGCTGAAGATCGTCGAGATCCACGTGCCCCCCTTGCGCGAGCGGATCGAAGACCTCCCGATCCTGTGGGAGCATTTCGCGGCGCAGGCCTCGGAACGCAACGCCGTTCCCTATCGCGGAGTCCACCCGGCGGCGCTGCGGCTCCTGGAGAGCTACCGCTGGCCGGGGAACATCCGCGAGCTGCGCAACGCCGCGGAGCGCGCGGTGCTGCTCGCGCAGGGCACCCAGATTCGCGAGGAGCATCTTCCGGTCGACCTGCACGCTCAGTCCCCGGGCTCCTCCGCCAATCTGCCCGCCCCGGTCGCCCGCAGCCGCGAGGATATGGAGCGGGAGGCTCTCTACCAGTCGCTGGTTGCGCTGCGCGCGGAGATCGCCGAGATCAAGACCATCCTGCTGCAGATGCAGGTGCTGCCAGCCCAGCAGCCGCTCCACAAGGCGCACGATCCGCTCGCCCCCCCGCCCCAGGAACCGGGCCCGGTGCTGGTTCCCGACGAGCACAACTACACTTCTCTGGGCGAGATGGAAGAGCAGATGATCCAGCGCGCCCTCTTCGATTTCGACGGCAACAGAAAGCGTGCCGCCACCGCTCTGGGCATCAGCGAGCGCACGCTCTACCGCAAGCTCAAAGAGCTCAGCGACTGATCTCAGCCGGCTCTTTTCCCCCTCGATCTGTGCTGCATTTGCACGCGATTGCCCGGCATTTGACCACGTTCCCGCATTGCTGACACGCACCGCCGGCGCGATCTTCCTGGTAGCGAAGTAGCATCGATTCCACTGCCGCAGCGAAGGGGACCGCTCATGCTAGCCCGCGTTTCTCACCAACTTCCTACTACGGCGATTCTGATTATTGCCGTCGCCGGCTGCGGAATCGAGCCTCCGCAAGCGCCAACCTGGGATGCCTCCTATACCCTCCCCCTCTTTGGAGACACCTGGGACGCCGCCGAGATGTTGCAGGAGCTCGATTCGCTGATCGTCTACGATCCAGAGGACCCCGCTTCCCTCGGCATCGATCTCGACTACGAGCTCGAACCGATCTCCATGTCCGACGCTCTCGTCGCAGGCGGCAGCAGCGACACTTTGGACTACGGATTGAACGATCTCGATCTCCAGGTCGAGATAGACGCCGATCCCGTATCGTTGGTGTTCGTCGATCTATTCCCGCCGATCGATCGCGGGATCGGCACCTACCAGGGATACGTCGACACCTTTTCGTTCCACCAGACGGTGCTGGTCGAAGAGGTCATGGAGCTCGAATCGGCTCACGTCGCCAGCGGAGAGCTCACGGTCAGTCTGTACAACGGGCTGCCGGTGCAGGTCTTCGACGTCAACGAACCGGATCGCCAACGGTTGCTGGTGCTCAAGGACTCCGGCGGTGCGACCATCGCCGAGACCGTGATCGAATCTCCGCTGCTTCCGGAGACGACTCAGGACATCGTCATCACACTCAGCGACGCGTCGCTCACCGCCGACCTCGAGATCGAAGTGATCGGCAGCTCGCCCGGCAGCGGGGAATCGCTGGTGTGGATCGATCCACAAGCAACGGTCGAGGCGGTCGTGACGTCGGAGTCCGATCTGATCGTCGACGAGCTGACGGGAGAGCCCGAGCCGATCGTTCAGACCTTCGAGACGGTTTTTCCGCTGGACGAGGGCATCTTCATCAGCTCGGCTGTGATCAAGAGCGGCAGCATGGAGATCCGCTACGAGAACCTCTTCGATGCCGGCGTCGAGGTCGAGCTGGTCATTCCGACCTACACGCGCGAGGGCGATCCGCTGCAAGAGACGACCTGGATCGATGGACAATCCAGCTCAAATCTGTCCCTGGATCTGAGCGATGTCCGGATCGAACCGGAACCGGATCACCAGGAGTTGGCCATCGTGGCGACGATCCGAACCGAGGACCGGAGGGGAAATCCCGTCGTCATCGACGCCGATGATCGGCTCGAGATATTCGTCCAGCAACAAGAGATGCACCTGAAGAGCATCTCCGGAATCGTGTCGACCCCATTCGAAGTCGAGCCGGAAGAGGTCGAGACTGAGTTCGGCGATCTCGATCTCGGCTTCCAGTTTCAATCGCCGCAGGGAGAGATCGTATTCGACGGCCCCCTGCCCTGCGATCTGGACCTCGACCTGGAGCTGGCGCTGCCGGGGGGCGGAACCCTGCTGCACGTGCAAGGCGCCGTGCCCGCCGGCGGCGGCGAGATCGCTCTGGAGAGCGCCGAGCTCGCCCAGCTTCTGGCCCAGGCGCCGCCGGTCCTGGTGCGCTCCGGAGAAGTCCGCCTGGGCAACGGCGTGGAGCAGATCGAGCTGGTCGCCAGCGACGCCATCGAGGGGCGGCTCCACGTATCGACGCCCTTCGAGCTGATTCTCGAGGGCTTCAGCGACACCCTAGAAACGATGACCGTGGACGATGTGGACGAGGAGCTTCGCGAGGCGGTCCTGGAGCGCATGCAGCAAGCATCGGTCGCTCTCAGGATCGAAAACTCGCTGCCGATGGGGCTCCAGGTCGAGCTGCGCCTCGATCCCGACTCGACCCGAGTCTGGTCCGATCCCGCGGTGATCCTGCCGGCCGACGGGGCGCTGTCGATCGATCCCGCGCCACTCGGGGAAGGCGGTCGACCGACCGGCTCCACTCTCTCGACCGAGCAGATCGAGATCACCGAGCAAGAGATCGCGGAGCTCTTCGGCGGCAAGTCGTTCTACGTCGGCGCGGTGATCGCGGTGCCGAGCTCAGAAGGGGAAATCGTGTCGATCTACGGCACGGACTCGATCGACCTGGCCGCACAGCTCGAGTTCACGGCCAGTCTCGGCGACATCGACTAGGAGGCAGAGGCAACGATGCGCGCACCCATCCTCGGAATCGCAACCATGTCGCTGATGTGCGGCTCGGCATCGGGCTCAGGACCCGACGCGGCGTCTCTGGCCCTCGGCGGCGGCGGACTGGCCGCGTCCCGCGGCATCTCCAGCGCCTGGCAGAATCCGGCGCACCTGGCCCTACCGGACGGCCCTTCCTGGTCGATCGGTCTGGTCGGTGCCCAGGCGGCGATCGGCAACGACGCTTTCTCGCTTTCGGACTACCAGAGCTACAACGGCGCCTACCTCGATCAGGGCGCCAAGGACGAGATCCTGGGTGCGATCGGCCCCGAGGGCATGGCGCTGCACGCAGCGGCGAGCGGTGCTCTGCCGGGAATCCACATCGGTCCTTTCGCGGCCTTCTCGACCACCATGCTGCACTCCTCCGCGACCCTCTCGCGGACCTGGGCCGAGCTGGTGCTGGACGGTGTGCAGCTCGACGAGGCGATCGACCTGGGCACCACGGCCGGCGTGCTGGACGCCTGGTCGGAGCTGGGCGTCGCCCACGGGCGGCGCATCGGCCCGCTCGCCTTCGGAGCGTCGATCAAGTGGTTGCAGGGTCACTACCATGTCGAGAGCGAGGCGGCGGGCGACCTCTCCCCGACGGTGGAAGATGGTGTGATCACTTCGCTCGGGGCCACGGGATCGCTGCGGGCGACCACCGCCGAGGGGGGCAGCGGATGGGGCGTCGACGTCGGGCTCGCTCTGCTGCTCGGCCGCACCACTCTCTCCGCGGCGGCATCGAATTTCGCCGGGAGCATCCACTGGGACCAGAACCCCCGTCTGACGGGACTGGTCTACGACGAGGAGCTGGAGCTCGGCGAGGAGCCTCCCGAGCCGCAGGAGATCGATGAGACGATCGATCCCTTCGATGCCGCGCTGCCGCAGGTGTGGCGCGCGGGCCTCGCCCATCCAGTCTCGGATCGTCTGCTGGCGGTAGCGGCCGCTTCGCGAGTCGGCAGCGGAGCCGACGCCGTCGACGATTTCGGCGCCGGTCTGGAGCTGCGGCCCTTCTCATGGTTTGGTCTGCGCTTCGGCTCGGGGCACAGCTCGGTGGACGGCGTGCGCTTCACCGGCGGCATCGGATTCAGCCCGGGACCGATCGCCTTGGACTTCGGTGTCGGCCACCGCGGAGGATTCTTCGGCAGCGCCATGGGCCTCGACCTGGCACTCACCCTGGCACTGGTTCCCTAGGGCACCAGACCGGGCGCCAGCCGCTCGACTTCGTCCGCCGAAAGGCGAAAGTAGGCCTCCGCGCATCCCTGCTCGAAGAGACCGGTGAAGGCTCGATACTCCGACAGCCCGTCGGCCGCCCGCGCCAGATCCTCGGAGACGATCGCCAACGCTGAGTGCCGCCTCGCGGCCTCGTCGCGTCCGAGAGAGAGCGCGAGGTTCACGATCCCCAGGTCGACTCCGTCGTGGAAGGCGATCCAGCGTGGCCGGCACACTTCGAGCGATTCCAGCACCGCGCGCAGCATCGGCGCGTCGAGACCGATCGGTCCGGGCACGACCAGAAGCGAGGGCGAAGGTCGCGCCCCACCGAGGTCAGAGATCGCCCTGGCGAGGGGCGCATCGGAGAGCTCGGTGATTCCGAGCGCCGCGGCAGCCTGGCGCTCGGCCGCCGGCCACGACACCTCCTCGGCCAATTCGAATCGCACCCGCACCAGCCTCAGCGCCACTCCCGCCGCCGCCCACCTGGCGAGCGACCCGCCACAGGCGAGGAGCGTGTCACGCGGCTCGCGCGCCCAGACCCACACCGGTCCGCTCGGCGTCGCCTCCCACCTCCGGGGATGAACCGGCGCACGCCGCAACGAAGGGAAAGGGTGGAGGCGGTCCCGGACGCGCTCCGGAACCACGCGCCGCACGACACGCGTCACCCGCGATTCCGGCACGACTAGGATCCTCCCACCAGCTCGAGCTTGAGCTCTCCCCAGCTCCAGTCGGTCGCCCCCCGCTGGTCCTTCCAATCCAGGATCTCCCATTCCGACCCGCTCGGAACACGCTGGAGCAGGAAAAGAGCCTCTCCCAGGGCGACGATCTGGATCGGTGGCTGGCTTCCGAAGGGGTCGTCGACCGTCAGCACGTAGTCTCGATAGAGCTCGATCGAATCCTCGTACTGCTCGGGATCGGGGTGCTCGTCGGTCTCGGTGAGGACGAGCAGCGGAGCCGCCGGCGTAGCGTCGAGAAGATTGCGCGTGAAACGCGCCTCCTCCTCGGCATCGAGAACGCCGCCATCGGGGATTCCCAGGGCATCGGCGGGATCGGGGAAGAAGAGGTAGTCGTCGGCGAGCAGCATCGTAATCAGGCTCGGCTCCTGGTTCTGGTAGATCTGAACCAGGTCGAGCAGGGTCGTCTGAGGCGTGATCGGGCTCAGCCACCAATCCGGAAGCTCCTCCGGCGGCTCCCCTTCGCGGAGCGCGAAGGGATTGGCGCAGCCCGCCGTGGCGAGCGCAACGAAAGCGATCTGGAGAGTCTGGCGAATCATGGTCCTGCTCAGAAGTCTACGCTGAGCCCCATCACGACGACGGTTTGCAGAGGATGAAGCTCATCGTCCGGGCGAATTCTCTCCTCCACTCCCAGATCCCAGGTGCGCGTCTCGCTGAGTGTCAGACCGAGATCCAGGCTCAGATCGTGGATCGAGTTGGGCTCCCTCCCCTGCGCCGCCGACTCGCGCCAGACCCAGCCGATGCCGAATCGGGCCCAATCACCGATCCTGCCGTCGGCACCGACGTCGATGCTGGAGACCAGCTCCTCCCTGGTCGGCTGGATCTGCGCTTCACCGCTGGAGGATCGAACCAGTCCGCCAATGGTCCGGAAGTGGAGCCGCGCCTCGACGTGGGCGGCGACCGGCGAGGCACTCCAGACCAGCGCCGACGAGATGCGTCGATCGAGCAGGAAATTCGATGCGTCGCTGTCGTAGATGTAGTCGGTGAGGGTGGAGAGCAGGGTGGTGCCCAGTACCAGACTCAGTGAATCGACCGGTTCGTAGGAGAGCGAAGATCGCAAGGTGTAGGCACTGCGATCGAGGCTGAAGGCGGCCCAGTCGGCACGCAGATGCCGCTCCTGCAGGCGATCGAGCGTGAAACTCGCGTCGATCCCGACGCGCTCCGCGGGATGCAGCTCCAGACCGAGCTCGAAGAGATCGCCGAGGTCGTCCCCGTCGTCCCCGTCGGCCCCGTCGGCGTCGTCATGGTGGTCGGTGCGATGCAGCGTGCGCGCGCCCTCGACCTCGACCCCCAGCCAGTCCCATTTCCGCCAGTGCGCCGAGAGCCGAACCCCACGCTTCTCCACCCGACGGTCGAGCTTCCCGCCGCCCAGCAATCCGGCGAGCTCCCGGTAGAACCCACGTTCGACCGCGAAGGTCACACCGGACGAGTCGCTGGCGTGGTAGTTGAGCTCGGCGACCAGAGCATCGTCGTCCTCCTCCCGGTTCTTATGAGGTTGCTCCAGGTAGCTCCTTCCATGACGATGGATGTCGAGCTGGACAGTCGTCGTCAGGCGGTCGGAGAAGGCGTCCTGGCTGATCGAGCTCGAGATCCTCCGCCGCTTCGTGACCCGCTTCTCGAAACCATCGAGCACCTCGCTGACCGGGAAGTCGCGGATCTGATCCGCGCTCAGATCGACATCGACGACCAGCTCTCGGCCCGGATAGCGCAGGGCGCCGGATGCGCCGATCGCGCTGCCGGGGAATGCGGCCTGCAGTTGGTTGGTGACCCCGAGGCTGCCATTGAGTTGAGCATTCCTGACCGCGCCCGCCCCCGAGAGATCAAGTCGGTTCTCGAGCCCGCGGTTGACCTGTGTCGTGACCCCTTCGGAATCCAGGTCCTCGGTCCGAAACCAGAAGGCACCGATCGTGTGATCGATCGAAAAGGCGCCAGGCGTATCGATGCGCGTGGAGAGCTCGAATTCCTGCGCGTCTTGCTCGACGGAAGAGTTGCGCGAGAACTGGGCGCGCGAAGCGTCCAGCGATCCGTCGATCCGCAGCCAGGACCGGATCGAGCGTTCGACCTCCAGCGCCAGGCTGAACTGGTCGGAGGAGTAGCGGTTGGAAGAATCCCGAGATCCGGACTGGCGCGCGCGGGATTGCAGCTCGAGCCCGGATCCGGCCTGAAAGAGGGTGCCGATGTCGTGCGCGAATTCGGTGCGCTGCTCGAAGATCGACCCCGAAGCGTGGTAGTCGGAGGAGGATGCGGCGGCGCCCGTTGCCCCGACCAGCGCGAGCACCGGCCAGCACCGCCGGAGCGTGTGATCAGCGAAACCCATCGGCCAGCCGGGCGAAATCCTCGAGGTCGAGCGTCTCGGCGCGCGCTCCGGGGTCGACGCCGGCGCTCTCCAACGCCGGGTCGACCGCGCCACGCCCTCCCGGCAGCGTAGCGGCCCCCGCCAGAAGACAGTTCCGCAGCGTCTTGCGGCGCTGTGCGAAGGCCGCGCGCGCCACGGTCATGAGAAGCCGGGCATCGGCGACCTCGACCGGAGGGGCGGGATGTGGAATCAGCTTGATCACCGTGGAAGCCACCTTGGGTCGCGGGCGGAAAGCCCCCGCGTGCACCTGGAAGCAGCGCTCGATGCGGAAGTGGAGACGGCAGGCGAGGGTCAGGAGTCCGTAGGCCTTCACCCCGGGGTCGGCCAGCACCCGGTCGATCACTTCCGATTGGAACATCGCCACGGCGCGATCGATGCGCGGCGCGGCGCTCATGAGCCATCGCAGCAACGCGCCCGAGATCGAGTAGGGCGCGTTGGTGAGCACCACGTTATGGCGCGAATCGGTCCCGAACAACTGCTCCGGGGCGGTCTTCAGGATGTCCCCCCGCACCAGTCGGAAGCGGTCCTCGGCTCCGAGCTCGTCGTTCAGGGTCTCCGCCAGGCGCCGGTCGATCTCGACGGCGATCACCCGCGGCCGCGACGGATCCTGGAGCGCCGGTCGAACGAGCGCGCCCTTCCCGGCCCCGATGTCGACCACCGAATCACCCGGTCCGATCTCCGCGATTCGAACGATGCGCTCGGCGATCGCGCGGTCGATGAGGAAATTCTGTCCCAGCTTGCGGCTGGGTCGAAAGGGCCGCGGCTCGTCCATCAGCGCGGCGGGCGATCCATGCCTGCCAGGTCGGCGAAGGTCACCGCCATGAGAAGCGCCGGGTTGACGTTCTTGGTGCCCGCGCCCTGCAAGAGCCTGCGTCGCTCCAGGGCCACCTGGAGCATGCCGAGCACCGACTCGCGATCCAGACGACCGGCCGCCGCCTCGACTTCGTTGCGCCGATCCTGGTGCACGATCTCGAACCCGCTCTGCATCGCGATCACGTCACGGCAGGCCGCCTGGAGCTCGTCCAGGAATGCCGCGCACTCGACTCCTTCGAGCCGCTTCGATCCCTCCGCGGCCGACTCCAGCTTGGCCAGCCAGCGCGGCGCATCGCGACCGATCCCTCGGCCGAGCATCTCGAAGGCGAGGCGGTGGTAGACCGATGGACCGAGGCGCAGGCGCTCCACCAGTGCGCCCGGGCGCCCCCCGGACTGGGCGATGGCGGCCTCGATGTCCTGCTCATCGAGAGCCTGCGCCAACGACTGCGCAGCGCGGCAATCGCCCGGCTCGGCGACCCGATCTCGCAGGAGCCGCGTGAAACGCTCCATCTGGTCCCGGCTCAACTCCCGAAAGGGACGGCGTTGGGCGCGCGAGAGCAGCGTCGGAAGCAGGGCCGCGGGAGCGGTCGTGGTCATGATGATCACGCAGCCAGCCGGGGGTTCTTCGAGGGTCTTCAGGAACGCGTTGGCCGCCGTGTGGTTCATCGTCTCGGCATTGCGCAGCACCAGAACGCGGGGCCCTCCGGTCACCGAACGCAGCGCCAGGCGGCGCTGGATCTCACGCACCCAGGCGATCGAGATGGCGGCATTCCCCTCCTCCTGGTGGTGGCCGAAGGGATCTTGGCGCCGCTTCTCCAAGCGCTCGGCGAGCAGATTCTCCTCTGTTTCGAAGCGCTTGCTCGGCTCCGCGCCGACCGCGCCCGCGATCGGCATCACGTAGAGCAGGTCGGGGTGAACGAGCCTCTGCACCCGGGAGCATTCGGGACAAGAGCCGCAGCCATCGTCCGGCTCCCGATCGGGCGCCGAGCACAGCAGTGCCGCGGCGAGCGCGTTGGCCGCGGTCCACTTGCCCACCCCCTCGGGACCGCTGAAGAGAAGGGTGTGGTGCAGGCGCCCGGAGTCGAGCGCCTTGCGCAACATGCCGGTCGCTCTCTCCTGTCCGATCAGCTCGGCGAGTCTCATGGTCTCCTCTCGCGCGCCTCGATCCTGCGATCGTAAAGCAGCCGGGCCCAACGCGTCGCCAGCAGCATGCTCGCCGGCGATGCGATCCCGGTCCCCACGATGTCGAATCCGGTGCCGTGGTCGGGCGAGGTCCGCACCACCGGAAGGCCGACCGTCACGTTGACCATCTCCCGTCCACGCACCACCCTGAGCGGCACCAGAGCCTGGTCGTGAAAGAGCGCCACCACTCCCCGCGGCTCCCTCCCGGACTCGCGTTCGACCAGTAGCTCCTCGCAGCGATGCGGTCCGCTGGCCTCGATGCCCTCGCGCCGAGCCTCCGCCACCGCGGGAGCGATCGCGTCGATCTCCTCGCGCCCCAGCAGCCCCCCCTCCCCGAGGTGGGGATTGAGCGCCGCCACGTCGATCGGTGTCAGGGGCTCGTTGAGCTCCCTCTCCAGGGCCGCGCTCAGCATGCGCACACAACGCAGCACCGACTCCTTGGTGATCTCGCGCGCGACCTCCGCCAGGGGGATGTGGGTGGTGAGCAGAGCAACCCTCAGGACCCCGGCCACGAACACCATGCCCGGTCGCTCCACGCCGCAGAGCTCACCCAGCAGACCGGTATGCCCCCGGTGGTCGACTCCGGCCAGCGCCAGCGACTCCTTCGAGACGGGTGCCGTCACCAGGGCCTGCACCTGGTCGCGCTTGGCCTCCGCCACCGCGGCCCGGAGCGCCTCGAGGGCGCACTGGCCGGCGGCCTTGGAAGGGCATCCACTGGGCACCCGCGGCGGCCCCGGGCAAGGCCGCAGCAAGGGGCGGATCTCGGCCAGAGGAATCGCGGCGCGCTCCGCGCCGACGGCCAGCGTGTCTTCGGTGCCGAAGAGTACGGGGCGCACACCGCGGGGCGGATCCGCCGCCACCCGTGCCGCCAGCTCCGGTCCGATTCCACCCGGATCCCCCAGCGTGATCGCCACCGAGATCGCCTTCATTGGCCCTCGCGGGAGGGAGCGGAGATCGGCTCCACATAGCGGGCCTGGTCGCTCTTGGGCGCCGGAGACGAAGGCAGAGCCAGCACTTTCCAGTGCTGCTCGCCACCGCCTGAGGCCAGGCTCAGGACCATCCCGGGCTCGACGCTGGAGGCCGGTTTCGCGAGCCTGCCGCTGAGCCTCACGCGCCCCGCTTCGCAAGCTTGTCTGGCCCGTGTCCGGCGTCGAATCAGGGCACTGCGATGGAGGAAAATGTCGGCTCTCATCGCGCCGGATCCGCGCCCCGGTGCTCCTTGACGTAGACCCGCTCGCGACGCTCGGCGATCCACTCCGCGAAACGCTCGTCCAACTTCTCCAGGCGCAGGCGCTCCTCGATGCCGGCGTAGAGCTCGCCCAGGGGCCGCACCCTTCCGCCACGGATCGCCTCGATCCGCACCAGACTGAGGGTCGTCGAAGTGCTCATGATCGGGGTCAGTTGATGCGCGCGCATGCCGGACAGGGTCGCGCGCAGCTCGGATGGGATCTCCTCTTCCCCGAGCTGCCGGCTCTCCCAGTCCTGAACCGCGCCGGGAAAGCGCAGCACCAGCGCCCTCCAGTCGATCTCACCCGCGACCAGCTGCTCACGGGCGGCGCTCAGATCCCGGCGGATCTCGTCGGCGCGCTGCTGATCCACGGTGGTGGTTCGCAGGATGTGGAACACACGGGACTCCTCCTCCCGCCGCCCGTCCACGAAGAAAAGGTGCAGCCCGAATCGGGACTGAGCAATGTCGCTCATCTGGCCGACCTCGAGAGCGCTCACGGTCGCGTCGATCTCGTCCACCAGCTGGCCCTGCGCGATCCAACCGAGATCACCGCCGCGTGCCGCGGTGGCGGGATCCTGGCTGTGCACGATCGCCGCCTCCTTGAACGCTTCGGGTGTCTTGATCTCGGCCCGCAAGCGGCCCAGCAGCTGCCGCGCCTCGAACGCCTGGGGCTCCGTGAGCGGCAGCGGATGCGAGAGCCGGCTCAGGGTGAAGCGCCGCTCGCTCTTCTGCAGCTCATCGAGGTGTGCCTCGTAGTAGGCCTGCACCTCGCGCCGGCTCACCTCGACCCGATCGTAGATCTCCGCCGCGATCACCCGGTCGCGCACCATCTTGTCGCGGATCTCCTCTTCGTAGTTCTCGCGCAGCGACTGCAGAGTCAGCCCTTCGCCGGCGAGCGCCCGATCGAACTCGGCGTCGCTATCGAAACCGCTCCTCACGTCGGCCAGGGCGCGTTCCACGGCGTCGTCGAGCTCCGCCTCTCCCACCTCGATCTGGTTGGCGCTGGCATAGATCTGCAAGATCTTCTCGTTGATCAGCTCATCCAGGGCTTGGCGCCGATCGTGCTCGGTCGGAGGAGCCTGGGCGCCGGCGCGACGCAGGCGGATCAGATAGGCCCGTTCCTCTACCTCGCTCAAGAAGACCAGCTCGCTCCCAACCTGCGCGGCGATCCCCTCGAGCAGCTCGCTCCTGGCATCGCGCCTCTCCCCCCCCGCCACCAGCAGCAGCGCCAGCGCGACATGGCGCAGCAGGCGGGAGGACGCGCCGATCGTCCGTCGCCGCCTCATCGCCCCATCCCCTCGACCGGAAACCACTCGTCCAGCAGCCCCTGGACCTCCTGCTCGCGCTCAGCGCGCCGCTCCTTCTTGAGGCGGTGCGCGATCGAGCGTCGCGCCTCGTCGAAGGTCAGCTGCCGAGCGGGGACCCGCTTGCGCAGCTCGACGATCACCCATTCCTTCTCGGTCGCGATCGGCGGCGTTCTCTCGCCGATCTCCAGGGTGTCGGCCTGCGCCCAGCGCTCCGGTCGATAGGTTTGCTCGAAGGGGCCGAGATGCCCGCCGCTGCGCGCGGTGAGCCCCTGCGAGTAGCGCGAGGCGACCGCCTTGAAGGGAGCACCGCCCTTCAGCAGCGAATCGGCCTCCTGGATTCTCAGCTCGGAGCGGGTGCTGATCTCCCCCACCACCATCCGATCGGCTATCACGAAGTTGTCGCGGCGGGCCTCGTAGTCGGCCTTGATCGCGGCTTCGGGCGGCGAAAAGCTCTTCGCGTTGGCGAACAAGAGCTCTTTGGCCCGGTCGGCGAGCCAGATCTCGACCCCCATCCGGGTGATCTCGATGACCCGCGGGTCGTCGCCGAGACCCTTCTCGATCCCTTCGCGATAGAGCTTGTTCTCCAGCGCCATGCCCCGAAAGAAGTGCTTCACCGTCTCCGCGTTCTTGAAGGTCGCGCGCCGTCCGGGGTTGTAGGTGGCGTATTCCGCCAGGGCGGATCCAAGAGTGAGACGCTGACCATCCATCTCCAGCAGAGTCAGAGAGCTGTCGGCCTGGAACCTCTCCAGCAGGTAGGTGGGCGATCCATCTCCAGAGCGCGCCGCGCTTGCGATCTGCTCGCAGATCGACTCGTTCCACACCAGCGCCGATCGCTCCAGCACGGCGGTGAAGAAATCTGCTTCGCGTTGGCGGATCTCCTCCTCCTTCATCTGGGTGAGCAGCGCGGCGTAGATCGAGTCGGCCGCGGCCGGCTCTTCGAAGCGCTCCTCGGTGGCCTGCAGCACATGATGACCATGCTCGGTCTCCACGATCCGGCAGTCGCCCACCTCCATCGAAAAGAGCGCTTCGTTCACCGCCTCGACCATTCGTCCGCGTTTCGACCAGCCCAGGTCGCCGCGGGTGTATCGAACCCGCGCCGCTTCCGAGCGCTTCAGAGCCAGCTTCTCGAAGTCGGCCCCCTCTTGCAGCTCGTTTCTGATCTGGCGCGCGGCGTCGAGATCGGCCACGACGATCTGCCGGGCCCGGCGCTCCTCGTTCTTGTCGCGGTACTTGCGCCGGGCATCGTCGATTCCGAGATCGAGGGTGGTGTCGATCACGGTGGGTCCCATGAGGCGCAGTACCGCGTACTTTCGCTCGCTGCGGTTTCGGGCCTCGAGCAGAGGATCGAGGTGCAGCCCCTGGCGCTCCGCCGTCGCCGCCAGCTGCAATCGTTGCGCCAGCTTGGGCATGAGCTCCTGGCGCGTCGGCCTGGCGCGCCCGACCGGCAGGCGGGCGATTTGATCCACCAGGTAGCGATCGGCTTCGGCGACCGTCACGGTGCGCTCGCCCACACGGAACTCCACCGGCTCCGTCGGTCCGCAGGCGCCCAGCATCGGCGCCAGGCACATGATCCAGCTGATCACGGCTCGGTCACGAATTAGATGGCGGATTATGGTCATGAAAAAGCTCCCCGCATCTCCCGCACCTGCGCGAGCACGGTGTCGAGATCCGGTTGCAGTCGAACCACCGCCGACAGGTGGTCGGAGGGCTCGAAGACTACCCGGCCTTCCAGCATCACAGCGAGTCGTTCGAGCGTGCGGCGGTCGGGACCATGATCGGCGGACCAGGCGAAGCGCGCGGTCTCGGCGCCGAGCACCAGCTCCTCCACGCCGATCTCCCGCAGTCGAAGCTCGAGCTCTTTCAGGCGCACCAGGTTGGCCAAGGGCTCGGGCGGCGGCCCGAATCGATCTCGACACTCGCCAAGAAGATCGGTGGGCTGCGAGGGATCGGTGAAACGGGCGATCCTCTTGTAGAGAGTGAAGCGTTCCGCCGGGTCCGAAATGTAGTCCTCGGATAGATACGCGTCGACCTCGGCGTGAATCCGCACTTCGAGCTCCGGGGCGCCGTCGCCGTCGGTCAGCTCACCGACCACCTCGCTCAAGAGCCGGCAGTAGGTCTCGAACCCGACCGTCTGGATGAAGCCGTGCTGTTCCGGCCCCAGCAGATTGCCGGTCCCGCGGATCTCCATGTCGCGCATCGCGATCATGTAGCCCGCGCCGAGCTCTGTGTGGTCCCGCACCGCCCGCAGCCGCCGCCGCGCGCGGGGCTGCAGATGAGCGTGGCGTGGCACCAGGAAGTAGGCGTAGGCGCGCCGTCCGCCTCTGCCGACCCGGCCGCGAAGCTGGTGGAGCTGCGCCAGGCCGAGGCGATCGGCGCGATGCACGAAGAGCGTGTTGGCATTGGGTAGGTCGAGCCCCGACTCCACGATCATGGTGCTGATCAAGAGATCGATCTCTCCCCGGTAGAAAGCGCTCATGGTCTTCTCCAGGGGGCGCTCCGGCATCTGGCCGTGGACCACGCCGATGCGGGCGCGCGGCACGATTCCGCGGAGCAGACCCTCGATCGCCGGGAGAGTACGCACCCGGTTGTGGACGAAGAAGATCTGGCCGTCGCGCGCCAGCTCCAGCTCGATCGCCTCGCGAATCAGAGTTTCGGAGAAGCCGACCACTCGAGTCTCGACCGGAAATCGGTTCTTCGGAGGGGTCGCGATCACCGACAGGTCTCGGATCCCGGAAAGCGCCATGTGCAGCGTGCGGGGAATCGGTGTCGCGGTCATCGACAGGCAATCCGCGCGCAGCTTGAGCGCCTTGATCTTTTCCTTCTGTCGCACACCGAATCGATGCTCTTCGTCGATGACCAGCAGCCCGAGATTGGCGAAGTGCACGTCCTTGGACAGGATCCGGTGGGTTCCGATCACGATGTCGACGCGCCCGGAGCGGATCTCCTCGATGATTCGAGCCTGGGCGGTGGAGGAACGGAATCGCGACAGTGTTCTCAGCTCGACCGGATAAGGAGCGAAACGCGCGCGAAAAGTCTCGTGATGCTGTTCGGCGAGCAACGTGGTCGGCACCAGCACGGCGACCTGTCCGCCACCCAGCACCACTTTGAAGGCCGCGCGCAGCGCGATCTCGGTCTTGCCGAAGCCGACGTCGCCGCAGATCAGTCGGTCCATCAGCCGGGGCGATATCTGATCGTCGCGAACCTCACCCGCCGCGCGAGATTGATCCGGGGTCTCGTCCCAGGGAAAGGACTCGGCCAGCTCGCGCTCCCAGAGCCCATCGGCATCGTAGCGGTGTCCGGTGGTCTCGGAGCGCTTGGCGTAGAGCTCCAGCAGATCGGATGCCATGGTCTCGATCGCGCGTCGAGTCCGCTCGAGCCTGCGCTTCCAGGCCTTCCCCCCGAGCTTGTCGAGACCCTTGGGCGTCTCGCTCTCGTCGGAGTCGCGCAGCCTCTGCACCCTGTCGAGCTGATCCACCGGAACGAAGAGTCGGTCGCCTCCCGCGTAGCCGAGGCGCAGACAGTCGGTTCGGCGGCCGTCGACGACCAGGCGCTCCATCGCCTCGAAGAGCCCGGTGCCATGCTCGATGTGCACCACGTGATCACCACGTTCCAGCGAAAACGCATCGGTGACATGGGCCCCTTCCTCGAAGCGGGGCGCCGAATGGACCGTGGGGCGCCGCCCGAACACTTCGTGATCAGCGAGAATCGCCAGCCGAAGCTGCGGCAGCACGAACCCCTCAGAGATGACGCCGACCCTGACCTCCACCGGAGGATCCACCTCTTCGAGTATCTCCAGGCAGCGCCGTCGATGGGTTTCGTTCTCGCAGAAGACCACCACTCGAAATCCGCGTCCGCGCAGCTCGCAGACACTTTCGCGCAGCCCTTCCGAACGACCGGCGCCAATCGGTGGCGCGTGTGTCGCGACCTGAATGCACTTGCCCTCTCGCTGCTCATCGGTCGCCAACTCGCAGAGATCGATGCGCCGCCAGTGGGAGGGAGCCGGCAGCAGGCGATCCAGCTCCGGCGGCTCGCGATCATCCTCCTGGTCTTCTTCCAGCAGGATCGCTCCTCGCTCCGGCAGGTAATGAGCCAGCTTCGGCTCCATTCCCAGAATCGCCGCGATCGTGACTTCGTACCCTTCGAAGTAAGGGTCCAGCGCCAGGCGCTCGGCCACCCGCGGCCGCCCGGAGGATCGTAGCTGGGCGCTCACCAGCTCGCGCTCCTGCTCCGAAAGCAGGATTTCTCTGCGCGGCAAAATCGTCGCCACGTCCACCTTGGCGACCGACCGTTGACTCTGCACATCGAATTCGCGGATCGACTCGACCTCATCCCCCCAGAACTCGATCCGCAAGGGGCGGCTCCTGCCGAAGCTGAACAGGTCGACGATCCCGCCCCTGCGCGCCACATCCCCCACCTCCTGCACCGTATCGACCTGCTCGTAGCCGCGCTCCATCAGCTCCGCCACCAGCTCGAGCGGATCCCGCTCGGCCCCCACCCTCACCACCTCCACGGCCCGCTCCAGGCGGTCGGGATCGACCGATGGCGCGCTGAGGGCCTGGCGCGTCGCGACGATCGCCGACGGCTCTCTCGAGAGCAGGGCGCTGAGAGTCTCCACCCGCTGCGCCAACACCTCTACCGACGGAGACTGCGGCACCTTGTGTCCCGGATCCCAACCCGGGAAGAGCAGTGCATCGATCGAGGGATAGAGCGCGCGCAGGTCCAGGAGTCGGGAACGTGCCGCCACCTCGTCGCCGGTGATCAGCAGCACCGTCGTTGTTCGCGCCAGGTGGCCGGCCACCAGTGCGTGGGTCGGGCCGCTCAGCCCGTCGACCGAAATGCGCTCTCCGGTGCTGGAATTACGCGCCGCATCGTCCAGAGCCCGCAGCGCTTCGAAGCGATCCAGCGGCTCCGAGTCGATCACTCCCGGGGCGCGGGCCGCGCCATCCAGCTTCACCGTAACACCGTCACTACTGAGTCGCCGACTCCGTAGAAAGCATGTCGTCTCCGGCGCCGGGGTCGTCGGGGCCTTCGGCGCCGGAGTCGTCCTCCAGGTCCTCGGC
>CAZBBK010000049.1:33495-42403 GCA_964490075.1 uncultured Gemmatimonadota bacterium
CGGCGCCGGGGTCGTCGGGGCCTTCGGCGCCGGAGTCGTCCTCCAGGTCCTCGGCTCCCAGCGTCGCCACGTCGACGATTCGGTCCGCTCCTCTGAGATCCATCAGCCGCACCCCTTGCGTCGATCGGCCGATGAGGCGCATCGCGGCGACTGACGAGCGGATCACCACGCCATCCTCGGAAAGCAGCATGACCTCGTCGCCGGGCCGCACCGCCAGGGCCGCCACCACCGCGCCATTGCGGTCCGAGCAAACGATGTTTCTAATCCCCTTGCCTCCACGCCCTTGCTTGCGATACTCGGCTTCGGAAGTGATCTTGCCGAAGCCTCGCCCACAAGCGGTGAACACCGACACACCCGCTTCGATCGGCAGCAACGAGACCGCCCGATCGTCGCCGGCCAGGCGAATGCCCCGAACTCCTCGCGCCACGCGCCCCATGCTGCGCACGTCGGAGGCCGAGAAGCGAATACTGCTGCCACGGCGTGTCGCCAACATTACTTCGCTCTCCTCCTGGCACAGTTCCGCGCCGATCAGAGCGTCGTTCTCCTCGATGGCGATCGCCCGGATGCCCGCCCGGCGCGGCCGCGAGAAAGCCGCCAGCGGCGTCTTTTTGACCACGCCCGATTCGCATGCGAAAATCACGTAGTGCTCGCCGTTGAACTCCCGAACCGGCACGTAGGCCCTGATCTTCTCTCCCTTTTCGATCGGGATCAGGTTGACGATCGGCTTGCCCTTCGAAGTTCGACCCGCGGTCGGGATCTCGTGCACCTTTAGCCAGCGACACATGCCGCGGTTTGTGAAGAAGAGAATGTAGCTGTGAGTGGAGGCCACGAATATATGTTCCGGGAAGTCTTCGTCTCGTGTCGTGACTCCCGTCAGACCCTTGCCGCCGCGCCGTTGCGTGCGATAGGTCGTGGTGGGCAGCCTCTTCACGTAGCCGCGATGAGAGATGGTGATGACCATATCCTCTTCGGCGATCAGATCCTCGATGTCGAAGTCCCCACTGGCCTCCACGATCTCGGTGCGGCGCGCGTCACCGTGGCGGCGGGCCACCTCTGCCAGCTCCTCCTTGATGATGCTGGAGACCCGCTCCGCGCTTCCCAAAATCTCCCGCAGATCCTCGATCAATGCCAGCGTTTCCCGCAGGTCGTCCTCGATCTTGTCGCGCTCCAGTCCGGTGAGCTTCTGCAGGCGCATCTCCAAGATCGCTTTGGCCTGGTCCGCTGAGAGTCCGAAGGTGCTCATCAGGCCAGCGTGCGCCGACTGGGCATCGGCCGAAGCGCGGATCAGCGCAATGACCTCCTCGATATGATCGAGCGCGATCTTCAGACCTTGCAGGATGTGGGCGCGCTGCTCCGCCTTGGCCAGGTCGAAGCGCGTCCTGCGCTCCACCACCGTGCGCCGAAATGCGATGTACTGCGCGAGAATCTCTCGCAGGGTCATCAGCTTCGGTCGCTGGCCGTCGAGCGCCAGCATATTGGCACCAAAGGTGGTTTGAAGCTGAGTGTGTTTGTAGAGTAGGTTGCAGACCACCTCGCCGTAGGCGTCGCGTTTCAGGTCGACCACCACCCGCATACCGTCGCGATCCGACTCATCGCGGATGTCCGATATACCCTCGATCTTCTTCTCTCTGACCAGCTCCGCCATCTTCTCGATGAGCGCGCTCTTGTTCACCATGAAGGGGATCTCGGTGATGATGATCCGCTCGCGAGACCCGTGTGCAAGCTCTTCGATCTCTGCCCGCCCACGCACGATGATCCGACCGCGCCCGGTCGTATAGGCGTCGAAGATCCCCTGGCGCCCGTAGATGATCCCGCCGGTCGGGAAATCCGGGCCCCTGACGTAGCGCATCAGATACAGGTCGTCCAGCTCCGGATCATCGATCAGGGCGGCGATCGCTTCCGAAACCTCGCCGAGGTTGTGGGGCGGGATGTTGGTCGCCATGCCCACGGCGATACCCGACGATCCGTTGACCAACAGATTCGGCAGCACGGTAGGCAGCACCGAAGGCTCTTCGAGACTCTCGTCGAAGTTGGGAACGAAGTCTACGGTGTCCTTGTCGATGTCGCGGAGCAGCTCTTCGGCCGCGGTGGCGAGGCGCGCCTCTGTGTAGCGCATGGCCGCGGCAGCGTCGCCGTCGACCGATCCGAAGTTGCCTTGGCCGCGTACCAAGGGGTAGCGCAGCGAGAAATCCTGCACCATGCGCACCATGGCGTCGTAGACCGCGCCATCACCATGAGGATGGTATTTGCCCAGTACGTCACCAACGACTCTCGCCGATTTCTTGTAGGGACGATTGGGAGCCAACCCCAGCTCCCTCATTCCAAACAGTATTCTGCGGTGGACCGGCTTCAGACCGTCGCGAACGTCGGGCAACGCGCGACGGATGATGACGCTCATCGAGTAGTCGATGTACGAGGACTTCATCTCCTCTTCGATCAGAACATCGACGATTCTTTGCTCAGACATTGTTGCTTCCGGAAGGGGGCGCGATCAGACGTCCAGGTGGCGGATTTCGGCGGCGTTATCTTCGATGAACTTGCGACGCGGCTCCACCTGGTCTCCCATCAAGACCGAGAAGACATGATCCGCCTCGACGGCGTCTTCTAGCGACACTCTTTGAAGAGTACGAGTCTCGGGATCCATGGTCGTCGCCCAGAGTTGCTCTGGATTCATCTCGCCCAGACCCTTGTAGCGTTGAATATGTAGGCCGGTGCCGCCCAACAGCTCGGAGTGGCGGGCCAGCTCTTCGTCGTCCCAGGCATAGAGAGACTTCTTCTTGCTCGATACGCGGTAGAGCGGGGGCGCGGCGATGTAGACATAGCCAGCCTCGATCAGCTCCTTCAGATAGCGGTAGAAAAAGGTCAAGAGCAAGGTACGAATGTGGGCTCCATCAACGTCCGCATCGGTCATGATGATGATCTTGTGGTAGCGGGCCTTGGACAGATCGAAATCCTCGGCGCCGATGCCGGTACCCATGGCGGTGATGATGGTGCGGATCTCGTTGTTGCCGAGAATGCGATCGAGGCGTGCCTTCTCGACATTGAGGATCTTGCCCCGCAAGGGAAGAATCGCCTGGAACGCCCGGTCGCGCCCCCCCTTGGCGGAGCCGCCGGCCGAATCGCCCTCGACCAGGTAGATTTCGCAGCGTGCCGGATCGCGGCTGCTGCAGTCCGCGAGCTTGCCGGGCAGGCTGCCGGAATCCAGGGCCGTCTTGCGCCGGGTCAGCTCTCTGGCCTTGCGCGCGGCCTCGCGCGCGCGGGCGGAAAGCAAGGTCTTCTCGATGATGCGCTTGGCTTCGGCGGGATGCTCATCGAAGAAGGTCGCCAGAGCCTCGGCGACCACCGATTCGACGATCGGGGCAACCTCGGAGTTGCCCAGCTTGGTCTTGGTCTGCCCCTCGAACTGCGGATCCTGGATCTTCAAAGACAACACTCCGGCCAGGCCTTCCCGGCAGTCGTCTCCGCTCAGGGCGATATTGTCTTTCTTGAGGGTGTTGCGATTGTAATCGTTGAGGATTCGGGTCAGGGCGCGACGGAAGCCGGTGAGGTGACTGCCACCCTCGATGGTGTGGATGTTGTTCACGAAGGTGAGGACGTTTTCGGAATAGGAGTCGCTATATTGTAGTGCGACCTCGATCTGGTAACTGTCGAACTCGCGGTCGATATAGATGGGCGGTTCGTGGAGAACCGATCGACCCTCGTTGATGAACTCGACAAACTCGGAAATGCCGCCGTCGAACTTGTAATCCGCCCGTTCATCGTGGCGCTGATCTTCGAAGTTGATATGGATCCCATGGTTGAGATAGGCCAGATCGCGCAGTCGGGCCGTAAGTGTCTCGAAATGGAAATCCGTGGTTTCGAAGATCTCTGCGTCGGGTAAGAAACGAATGGTGGTGCCGGTGCGGTCCGAGGGCCCGAGCTTCTTGAGCTGGTAGAGGGGTTTGCCCCGGGAGTACTCCTGCCGGTAGCGGAAGCCATCCCGGTGTACGGTCACCTCGAGGGTCTCTGATAGTGCGTTGACGACAGAAACACCAACCCCGTGGAGCCCTCCGGAGACCTTGTAGGTGTCGCTATCGAACTTGCCGCCGGCGTGAAGCACGGTCATGACCACTTCGACCGCGGGGATCTTCTGTTCGGAGTGGACTGCGACCGGGATCCCGCGACCGTTGTCGGTGACCCGCACATGGCCGTCGGGTTCGATCGTGACCTTGATCAAGTCACAGAAGCCGGCCATGGCTTCGTCAATGCTGTTGTCTACGACTTCGTGGACCAGGTGGTGCAGGCCGTTGACTCCGGTGGAGCCGATATACATGCTGGGACGTTTGCGAACCGCTTCGAGCCCCTCGAGAACCTGGATATTCTCGGCACCGTAGTCGCCGTTCGAAGTGTTGGTCATGAGGTGGCTCCTCTGTTTCGGAACACCAGGTCTTTGACCATGGATTTATCGGCGTCTCGGCGGAGTCGTTTCAGCAACAGCGGCTTCATCATCGTGAGCTCTTGAATCCATACCGGGCTGGAGACCTCGACATAGAGAATGCCATCCTTGAGCTTGCTCGGCGTGGTGTGGGCAGCGATCCTGTCGCCGACCAGCTCCGGCCAGCGCGCCACTACCTGGTGGTCGTCGAGCTGCGCGCGAAGACCGAGCCTGTTGATGACACGGGGCAGGATGGATGCGACCGATTGGTGGGAGTCAGGCCTGGTTTTGCGCGACAAGGAGTCCCCGAAGAGGGTGTGTAGATGGCGGGGGAAACGCGGAGTATAGCACGGATGGAGCAGGGCGTGGTGGGGCGTAACATCCCGTGGGCGGCAAGCTTGCGCCGTCGTTCAGGCGGGCGGCCGAGGGGGAAGGGCAAGCGCTTCGAGAAGCGTATAGGCTCCCGGAAGATCGGCCGTGCCAGTGTCGGTAACGATAGCCTGGGCGTCGTGGGGAAAAAGAAGATCGAGTCGGGCGACATGCTGCGGATCGAGCTCGCCCCAGAGGTCGTCGAGCAGGAGGACAGGAGGCTGAGCCAGGGAGGCGCTCAGGAGGTGCGCCTGAGCGGCGAGCAGGGCGAGAGCGAGGGACTTGCATTCACCGAGGCTGGCGTAGCTGCGGGCCGGGTGCTTGCCGAGCAGAATATCGATGTCGTCTCGATGGGGACCGATGGTGGTGTATCCGAGACGGCGATCGCGGTCGAGATTGTCCTGCAAGGCGCTCAGGGCCTCGAGAGGGTTCGCGGAAGACAGCGAAGGACGATAGCGAAGGGCCATGGAGGGCGAGGAAGGGGAAAGCCGTTCGTGGAGCCGCTGGGCCTCGACCTCGAGGCGCTCGAGGAAAGCCCCACGCTGCGCCACAATCGTGCCGCAGAGCTGAGCGAGCTGCGTGGACCAGACTTCCAGCTCTGCCGCAGGGGCGCTGGTCAAAGACAGGTTGCGCCTGCGCATGACCACTCGGTAGTCGAGAAGACACTTGAGATACGCGGGGGATAGCGTCGAGAGAGAGAGATCCAGAAAGGTGCGGCGACGGTGCGGGCCGGAACGTACGATTTGAACGGAATCGCTGTCGACGACAACGGTGGCGAGGCGGCCGATCAGCTCGGAAAGGCGCGGCAACACCTGAGCGTCGACTTTGACCCGCTTGGTGCCGCGGCTCCAGGAAACGCTCAGGTCGCTCGACAGTACGTCGGATTCGACCAGCCTACCCGCGACGGAGAAAGAGCGCCGCCCCACGCACACGATTTGGTGATCCGACGCACCACGGTGGGAGCGGCCGGTAGAGAGGTAGCCGATCGCCTCCAAGAGGGTCGACTTCCCCGAGCCGTTGGGACCGATGAGCCGCAATCCGGCGCGGGGAATCGAAATTTCTCTGTCCTCGAGGGCCCTGAATCCGTTGGTGCAAAGCGTCTCGAGGTGCACGAATCAGCCTGGAGCTCGAAAGCGTTCCTTCAAGCGTGCGAGTAGAGGCGCAAAGGCATGACCAGACAGAGATAACGCTCGTCGCCCTCGATCTCGTCGGGCTCCAATAGACCCGCCTGAGTCGATCCGCCCAGGCGCATGACCACACGAGGGGAGCTGATGTGACGGAGAACCTCGAGCAGATAGACCGCATTGAAGCCGATCTCGATCGACTCGCCCTCGTAGTCGACATCGATCGTCTCCACCGCGTCGCCGACCTCTGGCGTATTGGTGGCAATCGACAAGGCGCCGGTCTCGAGGGAGAGTCGAACTTGATGGGTTTGGCTGTGGGAAAGAACCCGGACACGCCGCAGAGCCTGAATCGCCTCTTCGCGATCGATTTCGAAGACGTTGTCGTTGTTGGCGGGAATCACCTTCTCATAGTCGGGGAAGGGTCCTTCCAGGAGGCGCGAGTAGACCCTCGTCTGAGCGTACGAACAGGCGATGTAATTGCCGGCCAGCTCGAGCACGGCGCTCCCCTCGCTGGAGCCCAGGGTGCGGCCGAGCAGTTGCAGCGTTTTCAGGGGAACGATGGCCTCGAGCGGCTCGGCGCGAAGGCTCGGGAAGTCATAGCGGACCAGGCGATGGCTGTCGGAGGCAACCAGACGCAAGCCTTCGGGGGAGATCTGGACCAGCGCGCCCTGCAGGTTCGGACGCGCCTCGTCGGTGGAGACCGCGAAGGTGGTGTGGTTCAGGCCACGGAGCAAAGCGGCGACCGGAATCTCGACGCCGCTGCCGGTGACGGAGGCCGGGATCCCGGGGAAGTCGGTCGCTGCCATTCCCAGGAATCGATAGGTCCGCCGCCCGCAGGTCAAGGTCGTTTGGTTGCTGTCGGTGGTGAGCGACAGAGCCTCGCTGGGAAGCTCTTTGACGATGTCGGTGAAGCGCCGGCCGGGAACGGTGACCACCCCGTCCTCGGCACCATCGACCTCTAGCTCGGTCACCACATATACATCCAGGTCGGTTGCGGTGAGTCGAAGGCGCTTGCCTTCCAGCTCGAAGAGCAGAGTCGAAAGGATGGGAAGAGTGCTGCGCTGGGGAATGATCGCTGCCGCGCCGGTGAGGGCGTTGTGCAGGTCGTCCTTGTCGATTGAGAACTTCAAGGGCGTGCTCCGAGGGACGGTCGGTGTGGGTTATCCACGTCTTCTGGTAAAGATGAGGGGAGTATATATCTAAGAAGTCAGTAGTAGATGTACTGTGGATGATGTGGAGAAGTGGGTGGATGGGAAGGGGAAGGGTGGTTCATGGTATGAGCTTGTGGATGGGATGAAAAACCGAGGACGACGTGGAGAGCCTGGGGAGGAACAGGGGAGAAGGGGGGGTGCTTTCCACAGGGGCGCAGAGAGCCCACAGGTGGGTGGTGGTTATCCACAAGCAATGCAGAGCTTTTGGACAGGGCGGATGGGGGCGATACATGTCAGGCACCATCGAGGGAGGAACGGAGCTGGCGAATGGTCGCGGCGAGCTCGGGATCGGTGTCGAGGAGATCGCGGATCTTGCCGCAGGCGTGGATGACGGTGGTGTGGTCACGGCCACCGAACTGGCCGCCGAGGTCTATGAGGGAGGCGTTGGTGAGCTCGCGGGCGAGGAACATGGCGACCTGGCGGGGGAGGGCGATCGCCTTGGTGCGCTTGGGACTGAGCAGGTCGCTCAGGGGCAGACCGAAATGCTGACAGACCTTCTTCTGAATGTCGGCGACGGTGAGGGGGCGCGACTGGGGAATCAGGTTGTCGCGCAGGACGTGCTGGGTGAGGGCGAGGGTGATGTCCTCGCCGGTGATCGAGGCGTAGGCGAGGAGGCGGATCAGGGAGCCTTCGAGCTCGCGGATGTTCGACTTGATGTGCTTTGCGATGTACTCGGTGACCTCGGGTTCGACGTCGATGCCATCGGCGGCGGATTTCTTGCGGAGAATGGCGATGCGAGTCTCGAGATCGGGAACCTGGATGTCGGTGACCAGACCCCACTCGAAGCGGGAAATCAGGCGCTCTTCGAGGGTGTGGAGCTCTTTCGGGGGGCGGTCGCTGGTCAGGACGATCTGCTTGTGGGAGTCATAGAGAGTATTGAAGGTGTGAAAGAACTCCTCCTGGGTGGCTTCCTTTCCTTGAAGGAATTGGACGTCGTCGATCAAGAGAAGGTCCACGCCGCGGTACTTGCGGCGGAAGGCGATGCGGTCGTTTTCCTGGATCGATGAGATCATCTCGTTCATGAAGGTCTCGGCGGAGACGTAGAAGACGCGCAGATCGGGGCGGATGTGGCGAACGTGGTTGCCGATCGCCTGCATGATGTGGGTCTTGCCGAGGCCGCTGCCGCCATAGATGAAGAGCGGGTTGTAGGTCATGGCGGGGGTGTCGGCGACGGAGCGGGCGGCTGCCTGGGCGAATTGATTGCCGCGGCCGACGATAAACTGGTCGAAGGTGTAGCGGGGGTTGAGGGCGGGAGAGAGGGTGCGCGGCGAGGGGGGGGAAGGAGGACGGGGAGAGGGCGCCGGGGGGGCGGGGGGAGGATCGGCGGGACGGGCGGAGGGACGGCGATCGTCGACCGTGAGTTGGATGCGGCGATGGAAGCCGGTAACGGCCCGGAGGGTGTTGGTCAGGGTTTGCAGGTAGTTTTCTTCGATCCATTCGCGAAAGAAGCGCGAGGGAACGGTCAAGTGGAGGGCCTCGTCGTCGAGGGCGGAAGGTCGGATCGGCTCCAGCCAGGTTCGATAGGCCTGGGCGGACATGCTCTGTTGAAGAGTGGCGGCGACCTCGCTCCAAAGGGTTTGAAGCGGGGGAGGAGAAGCGGGGGTGGTGGCGTCGTCCGGCGTCATGGACAAGGTTCGTCCTCTTTGGCGAGTAGTGAGAGGAAGAAGGATTGCAGCCAGGGAAGCGGAGCCAGAAGCGGAAAATGGGAAGAGTCGGAAGTCATTGAAGAACAATGAATTCGGTAGTTATCCTCAAGACTATCCACAGAACGATCCACAGGGGAGAAAGGG
>CAZBBK010000050.1:0-42068 GCA_964490075.1 uncultured Gemmatimonadota bacterium
ATCCGCAAAAAGTTGGAGAATCGATTGCCATTTTCCCCGTTTTGACCCCTCGAAATCGCCCGAAATCGAGCCAAATCGTTGTGTGGCTTCGTAGTAGCCAGAAATCAAAAAGTTGGAGAATCGACCTTCTTCGGGGGTACCGAAATCGATTCTCCAACTTTCGGTTGGATCGATACGCGCGTCCGACATGATGCACGCCCGCAACTTCATGTCATGAAACAGCTTTCCCCCTGTCCAGGTTGACTGGGTGATATGCCCCAAGTTGTGAAATTTGGAGAATCGACTCGGCGGACCCCTCTTCGAGGCGATTCTCCAACTTTCGAAAATCGGCCCAAGCGCCCGGCACTCGCCCGTAATCTGTTGAACCATAACGAATTGGAGCGTTTTCGCGGGCTTCTCCAGAAGTTGGAGAATCGACCTGGCCCCCCTTGTCCGGCGTATCTGGCTGTGAGACAGCGACTTCTGGGCGAATCCCGGCGACTTTGGAGTTGGGGAGCCGCGGGCGCACCGAGGTCGGCCGCGCTCTTCCTGGCCGTCCGCCCATGCATCGACCCCGCCCCATTCGCGGCCCGGTTGGTCCACAGGACTCCTTTGTACAAGAAGTCTCGATCCCAGCGCTCGGGACCGCCGCTCCGGTCGAGTGATGGGTGCGCGGCGTGAGCATCGTCCCCAGCAGCGCTTCAGCGACCCGGCCCGCACCCGGCGCGCTCCGGCCGAGCAGTCTCGCCGCCGAGGTTGGCGACCGAGCCGGGGTTCGGAATCGGGAGCTCCATTTTGTGGTGGCGCTCGCCACTTTGATCGACTAGCGTGCGCCCTCCAGGCATGAGAAGCAGTGCACCGGCACCAGGAGTGAAAGGCCAGCGTGATGATGATCGGGGGGACGAAGGGAAGCGGGATCGCCGACTCCGTCGCGTCCGCCCTGGATGTGAGCGTTTCCCGCCACGAGCTGCGCCTCGACCTCGAGGGGGGAGCTCGCCTTCCCGCGTTTCCGGGCTCGGAGCTCCGCGGCATGATCGGGCAGGGCCTGCAAGCACTGGCCTGCTCGCGTCCGGGCGCCGAGCACGGTGCCTGCGACTCGTGCCCCGATACGGCGCGCGGCGCCTGCGACCACTGGCGACACTTCATGGAGCCCGCCTTTCCCGCCGCGATCGCCGACCTCGTGGGGCGCAACGGCCCAAAGCCCTACGTGCTGCGGCTCCCTTTCGCCACCGACCGCGCTCCGGACGACATCGCGCTGCATTCCGCCGCCGACTCCATCGCCCTGGATCTCGGCGTGTTCGACACCAGCCTGGCCCGCCAGGGCTCGTTGCTGCGCGCGCTGGAGATCAGCGGCTCCCGCAAACGCCTCGGCTGGGGACCACGCTGCCGCTTCACCCTCCGCTCGCCGGCTGATGCCCGAACCGAGTCCATTCGCGACCGGCTGGAGCGCCTGCGCGGAGCAACCTGCGTGCGACTGGCGTTTCGCACACCGCTGGCGATTCGTCGCAGCCAGCGTGTGCTCACCTGGTTCGACCTGGCGGCCTTCGCGCTGGCCCTTCGCGACCGCTGGCTGAGCGTGGCGGCGACATATTTCGGGTCCTCCTCGGCCGACTTCGACGCCGAGACCGGCGTCCTGGAGGCGACACGCGGAGTCAGGGTGGAGCGAGCGATGACTCGAACCGTGCGCCAGATGCGGCTCGGCCGGCGCACGCGGAAGCAGCCCTTCCACGGCATCGTCGGGGGCGCCGAGCTGAGCGGAGACCTGGCCGCTTTCCTGCCCTACCTGGCGGCCGCGGAAGTGCTCCAGGTCGGCCTGCACACGACCTTTGGCTACGGCGTGGTGGACGTGGAGAGAGTGAGGAACGATGTCTCGCGAAGCTGACCCCGGAACACAGCGTTCCACTCCGGCCGACCCGGTCGCAACCGGCGAGCTTGGGACGTTTCAGCACCACACCCGCATGATCTTGCCCCTGCGCCTGGCCGGACAGGGCGGCTCCCGGTCCCAGGATCTGACGCTCGCCACCGAGCGCCTGGATGCCCGCGGCGCGCCTCGCCAGATGCGAGAGATCGACCAAGGGGTCGATCCGCCGAGGTTCTGGACCACCCTCGGAGACGGCAAGCGACACATGCAGCGCCGCTTCCTCCTGCCCTTCGTGCGCGACCTGCTCGACGATCCGGAGGATCGAGATATAGCCCACAACGAAGTCGGGATCGTTCGGCGCCAGATCGCACCGGAAACCCTGGAACGTCTCACCATCGGAGGCCGCCCCCTCGCCCTCACGAAACGGTCCGGAGCCCAATTCCCCTTCCTGATTCACCTGTCGGATATCGAGCTCTACCTCTTCGACAGCATGCTCTGCTTCGTCCTCGTCGAGCTGACGATCGATGGACGGGATGCGCGCCTCTCCGAGGCCCAGGATCTCGCCTACGCGTTGCGCTCGGTCAGCGAAGACGAATGTGAGCTCGTCCAACTGTCCCTCGCGCCGGCGCCGGCCCGGCGCAATGAGAAGAGGTCGGAGGTAGAGCTGACGGAGGCGCAGCGGGCAAAGCAACTCGAAAGAGAGCGAGCGCGCACCACCGACGATCGGTTCTTCAATCGGATCATCGCCGGAGAGAGTTTCACTTTTCCCGAGCTGCTGCTCTGGCTGGTCGACACCGGCGCGCCGAAGGAACCGTCGCCATCGAGCGCCGCCCGGGCACTGCCCCTGAGCCCCGGATGGGGACCGCGTCTCTGCGCCTACCACGTTCTCGCGTTCGACGGCGAGATCCCCGGCGATCACCACCTCGCCCAATGGCCGGCCACTCCCGAGCTGCTGCGGCTCACCCGCCTGGGGCACTCCGGCTACCAGATCCGCCCCCACGATCTCGATCCCGCCCGCAACCCCGCCCTCTTCCGGGGCTCCGGCAACGTCCTCTTCTCGCTGGGGCGAGAGAGCAGCGTGGTGCTGCGCGCCAGCGGCACCGCGGAGTTCGAGACCGAGCAAGAGCAGCGCACCCGGTGGGGGTATGTTCTGCTCCTGCTCTTGACCATGCACCAGTCGATTCGACTGCTGGAATTGCAGCGCGAGGGTGCCGCGGTGTACAACGGCGTGCTCGGCGGGACCCCATCGAACGGTCCCCTCGAGGCGCGGATCGAGGCAGTGAAGAACCTGCTCTCGAGCGTGCTCGCGTTCACCTTGCGCCACTGCTACTCGGAGGTTTCCGGGCACACCTACTACCGCCTGGCGTACAAGGGCTGGCACGACGTGTTCGGTGTGCGGGCTACTTGGGACGACTTGCGCAACGAGGTCCGCGAGCTGGACGACGTTTTCGATCGGCTGCAGCAGAGCCAGATGCTACAAACCCAGAACGAGATCATCGCCAGGCAATCCGATCTGCTGAGGCAAGAGGTGAGCTCCGCGCGCGAGGAATCACTGCGCAACCAGCGGGATCGGCGTTTCCAGACCTGGATGACGGTGCTGGGCACACTTCTGCTTCCGCCGACCGTGGTCTTTTCCTACTTCGGCATGAACTACCAGACCATGGACGAGACGAGCATCTTCTTGCCTTCGAGGCCGAGCGATCTGATGCTCATCGCGCCCGCGGTCGGATTGACCCTGATCTTCTTGATCTTGATGGTCGGGTTCGGATGGACTCGGCGTAAAGAGGGTTAGAGGAATGAAGTGTCTTTTTGTGACGGTGGGCGGCTCGCCGGCGCCGATCATGACCGCCATCGAGCACCACGCTCCAGATCGAACGGTGTTCATCTGCTCGATGGACGACCCCGTCTCCGGCCGCCCCGGCAGCCACACGCAAGTCACCGGCGAGGGCAAGGTCTGCAAATCGAAGTTCGACGTAGAGAAACCGGATCGGCCCAACATCCCCACGCAGCTCTGCATGGAGCCGGACAGCTTCGAAGTGTTGCTGGTGCCCGCTGATGATCCGGTGACCGTTGCCTCTCTGGTCGAGGAACAGCTCCTGCGACCGATCGAGGATCCGACCGCCCGGATCCTGGCCGACTACACCGGCGGAACCAAGTCGATGTCGGCCGGCCTCTTCCTGGCGGTCGTGCAGCAGCAGCAACGGGTCGAGCTCTTTCTGGTCGGGGGCCTTCGGGTCGACCTGGTCCGTGTCGCGGATGGTCATCAGTCGGTGCGCCAGGTCGACGCATCGCCGGTGCAACTTCGCTGGCGAATCGCCGAGGCCGAGCGGGCGTGGGACCGGCACGGCTACCAGGAGGCCGCCGACCTGCTCGCGGCGACCGAGTCCCCCGATCCGGAGCTGCAACGATGGCTGATCGCCAGCCGCGCATTCGCGGCCTGGGACGCCTTCGATCACGCCCATGCCTATGAGCTGCTCCAGCCTTTCATGGTGGCGGTCGATCGGCGCCATGTGGAGTCGCTCGCGCAGCTCAAGAGCGAGCAGATGCGGCACTCGAATCAGCCCTTGAAGATCTGGGATCTGCGTCTGATGTCCGATCGCCGCGCCGCCACTGGCCGCCACGATGTCGCGGTGCTGGTCCTGTACCGTGCCATGGAGTGGATCGCCCGGTGGGCGCTCGCACAGATCGGCATCGACGCCGACGACGCAGCCGACCGGTCCGACATCGCCGATCTGACGGTCCGCGGTCACGACGACAAGCCGAAGCTCGACCTGCACGGTGCCTGGAGCGCGCTCGGGCGCATCGCACCGGAGAGTCCCCTCGGCAAGGTGGCCCGGGCGACCGAGAAGTCGCGGCTCGGTTTCGCCGGACTGCGCAACGGTTCTCTCTTTGCGCACGGCCAGACCCCTCTGGCGCGCGGCCGCTTCGAAGAGGCACGCGACTGGCTCGACCAGGAAGTAATGGCGACATTTCTGGATGTCGCTTTCAGTGGCCAGAGTCCCTACCCGCAGCTGCCGCGGACCTGCCCCTAAACCCGATTCCCGCTCATCATGGCCGATTCGCCGCTCCCCCGCCCCCGTGCCCTGATCTCACTGGTCGACGACAACCCGCTGCTCCCGGCGTTGGTGGCGCGACATATACGACCCGCGCAGTGGACTCTGGTCAGCTCCGACCGCCCCAACGCCCTCGGCAGAGTCGAAGAGATGGCGGCCTGGGCGCGGCGCTTCGGCATCGACACCCGATCGGTTCAGGTCGAAGACGGATCGGTCGAGGGCGCCCGCAGCCATCTGAGCGACGCCGTCGGCTCCGCCGACACTCTGTGGATCGACGTCTCCACTTCGGGCCCCGCCCTCGCCGCCGCCGCGCACGCCGTGGCCCTCGACCGGGGCGTGCCGCGCGTGTTCGTCGACGAGACCCGCAACCGTCTCCACCTCTTGAACGGCCAGACCGAGCAGACCGAAGTGCTCGACGTTCCGATCACCGTCGCCGATTGCCTGGAGCTGCACGGCCGCGCGATCGTCAACCAGCCCCGGCGCCTCTCCGACCTGCACGAGGACGCCTGCGCGCTCTCATACTACGTGGGCTCCCGCTACGCCGACCTCGAGCCGCTCGCCACCAGCATTCGTCGCGCTCTGGTGAGCCGCCGCCGCAGGCCGATCGTCATCCCTTCCGCCGAGCACAACCGCGCCGTCGAGCACCTGCTGGAGCACCTGGGCGAGCTGGGAGCCGTCGATTCGATCGAGCCCGACCCGCATCAGCTCCGGCTCGAGCTGCGCCTCGATCACCCCATCTACTCCCTCTTCCGTGGCCCATGGCTGGAGCACTACGTCTACATGGAGGTGGCAAACCTGGTCGAAGACGGAGTCGCCGACGACGCATTGCTGGGCGTCGAGTTCAGCTGGGACGCGGACGATCCCGGCGCCAACACCAACGAGATCGACGTCGCGTTCACCATGGGCGACCGCCTGGTGATCGTCGAGTGCAAGTCGGGGCGCTTCGACCGCCGCGCCGATCCCGCCGCACAGCTCCATCGGCTCGTTGCGTTGCGTCGCTACGTCGGAGCGACGACGGCGGAAGCGGTCCTGGTGGTGGCGAAGCGGGTCCATCATCGAGCCATGATTCGCCGCCGGGCGCGCGAGATGGATGTGGCGCTCTTCGATCTGCGGGACCTGCGTGATCTGGACGAGCATCTCCGTTCGCTGCGTCCGGGCGTGCGGCTGGTCTGAATGCAGGCATCGTGGCCAGGACGACGCTTCTGCACATCGTCGCCTACGACGTCGCCTGCGACCGGCGCCGAACCCGCGTGATGAACGCACTGAAAGACGTGGGCGTGCGCGTCAACTACAGCGTTTACGAGTGCGTTCTGCCGGCGGGCGACGCGGCGGAGCTTCTGAGCCGGCTGCAGGGACTGATCCGGCAGAGCGAGGATCACATCCGCATGTATCGTCTGTGCGGCTCCTGCGCGGTCGAGACCAAGGTCATCGGCAGCTTCGACGATCCGGACGCCGGCATCATCAACATCTCATGACCGGAGAACCCGCGACTTGGGCGAGCTCTACCAGGAGATCATCACCGAGAACAGTCTCTTCGAGGCCTGGCGTGTCGTCGGCCGGCGGCCGGTCGCGCACGGCCTCGACGGTGTCGATCCCCAGATGTTCCAGCGTGATCTCGACGCGGAGATCGTCGAGCTGGCGCGAGATCTGGCTTCGTACCGGTTCGCGCCGGTGCCGGCACGCCAGGTCTTCGTGCCGAAGGGCGGAAGCGAATGGCGGGAGCTCGCGCTCCCTTCGATCCGCGACAAGATCGTGCAGCAAGCGGCGCGCCGTGCGGTGGAACCGATCCTGGAGCGGACCTTTCTGGACTGCAGCTACGCTTACCGCAAAGGGAAGAGCGCCTGGAAGGCGATCGGGCGTACGCGCCACGAGCTGAAGAACATCGGCGCCAACTGGGCGGTGAAGAGCGACGTGGACGACTTCTTCGACACGATCGATCATGCGCGCCTGTTCGAGATGCTGGCACGGGAGATCGACGACGCCGACGTGGTACGTCTGATCCGTATCTTCGTCGAGAACGGCGTGATGGGGGCGACTGGAGAGCTGCGCGACCCGGTGAGCGGCGTGCCGACCGGGTCGGTATTGGCACCGCTCCTGAGCAATCTGTACTTGAGCGGATTCGATCGCTATCTGCGCGACACCGATGTCTGCCACGTGCGCTACGCGGACGACTGGGTGATGCTGATGAAGAGCAAGTCCAGAGCGAAGGAGGCATCCGAGGCGGTAACAACGTACTTGAAGGAGCGCCTCGGATTGAGGATCAACCGGCGGCGGCAACCCTACTACGCGACCGAACGGGGCTTCCCCTTTCTGGGGTTCTGGGTGCGTGCGCGGGAGCTTCGCATCGACCGCGCCAAGATCGGCAAGACCGAGCGAATGCTTCAGTCGCTGGCGAAGCGGTCGGCGCGATGGTCGATGAACGCGGTGGTGAGCCACCTCTGCGCCAAGGCGGAGCACTGGAAGCGCTACTACGCGAAGATCGACGGCGGCAGCGAGTTGCTGGAGCTGGAGGCCCATCTTCGACAGTTCTTGCTCGATGCGCTCCAACTCCGTATCGAGCAGGAAAGGGAAGAGGACGCCGCGACCTGGAAGAGGCGCCTGCGACGCTTTCCGTGGCCCGCGCCGGGGGACGGCGCCGAGAGGCTCGAGAAGGCCTGGAAGGAGCGAGAGGATCAGCGCGCCCGGGAGCAGCAAGAGGCGAAGAAGCAGCAAGCGACAGATCGGGCGGTACGCAGGACCCGGCGCCGTTACCGCAAGGCGGTCGCCGACAAGACAGAGCTGGTGATCTGGAAGAGGGGCGCGCGCCTGGCGCGGCGCGGCGAGCGGATCTGGATCAAGCCGTCCGCCAAGGGCAAGGCGATCGAGCGACCCGCGGCGCGGGTGCGGTCGGTGGTGGTGCGGGCCAAGGGCGTCGAGATCAGCGCCGATGCGCTCTCGCTCTGCGCCCAGAACGACGTGGCGGTGAGCTTCCTGGGCAAGCGCGGCCGGCCCTTCGCGCTGCTGCACTATCCGGAGTCGGCGCAAGCTGAGCTGCTCCTGTCCCAGCTCGAGGCGGCGACCGGTACGCGCGGCCTGGAGATCTCTTGCCGCCTGGTGCAGGCCAAAGTACGCAACCAGGCCAATCTGCTGCGGTACTTCGGCAAGTACCTGGAGAAGAGTGACGCAAGGACGCATGAGCGCCTGGACGAACTGGTGCTGGACGCCCGCCGTTGCGCGCTGGAGCTGAACGAGATCCGCCGCGCGGCGGCCGGCATGGAGCCCGACGCCGGTCGCGGCAAGATCTTCGCCGCAGAGGGGCGCGGCGCGGCATCGTACTGGCGGGGGGTCCGCGAGCTGGTGGAGCCCGACTACAGCTTCCCGAAGCGGACCCACAGAGGCGCGAAGGACCCCATCAACTCCGCGCTCAACTACGGCTACGGCATTCTCTACCACCGGATCGAGAACGAGATCATGAAATCCGGCCTGCACCCGCAGATCGGGTTCCTGCACAAAGGGATCGGCAAGCGTCCGTCGCTCAGCTTCGATCTCATCGAGCTCTTTCGGGCGCCGGTGGTCGATCGCGCCGTCATCGCCATGGTGTCGCGGCGGGAGCCGATCGAGGTCGAGGTCGAAGGCCGACTGGCGGAAGAGAGCAGACGTGCGATCGCCGACAACGTGCTGGAACGTTGGCGATCCGAAACGCCGTACGGCGGCGACCATCGCGACTACGGGGCGATCCTGAGAGATCAGCTCGACCGGATCAAGAGCGTGGTGCGGGGCGAGGGCCGCTATCGGCCTTTCGTGCAGCGGTGGTGAGTCGGATTCGCTTCCTGTGAAGGGCGCGCGTCCTCGAGCCCCTGACATCGACGGAGAAAACGCAGATCGGAGGCGTCATGGCCGAAGCAGAGAATCCTACGAAACAGAGCCCGGCTCCCCTCGATCTGGCGATCGACTCCTGGCAAGAGGGCGCGGAAACGGTCGCGATCGCCGCGATTCGGATCGGTCGGATCGCCACGGCGGGGCTCTTTCTGGAGCGTTGCGGAGCCACCGCCCGCCAGAGCGTCTCGCAGCTTTGCCACGATTCCTGGGCCGACCTGGCGGATGGTCTCGCGATCCTCCAGTATGGAGCCGACGTCTTGCTGCTGATCGGCGCGGCGCCACGAGACGACGCCGTGCCGGATGTCGCCGTGGCCTTTCTTGCCCTCGGCCGAGGCGCGACCGACAGCGAAGCCCGCGGGCAATGCCGGCGCCAAGGCCACGACCTCTGGACGCTTCTGACCAGCACGTTGAGCTACGCCGAGTCGACGCCGATCACTGATCCCGGCGAGCTGGACTCTCTGGTCGTTCACTTGCGCAGGCCTTCCGTCGTCGAGCTCAGGCGGCGCCATCAGGGCCTCACCGTGTCGGACGGCGTGCTGCGGGCGGCGCCGATCGGCTTCGGTCAGGCCGACGAGGCGGGTCCCGGAAGGCATCTGCCGCTGGAAGTGCCCCATCTCTTCCCCTGGATCCCCAGCACCAACTCGTGGGGACGGATGATCCAGACCCTGGCCGATCACCAGGGCGGCGCCGCCTACGTCGTGCGCGTCCGCGGATGGCCGGAAGCACCCGAGTCGTGCAAGCAGGAGATACGGCGCACTCTGGCGAATGCCGAGCGGATCGCCGGCGGCACCGATGGCGGAGACAGGAACGCGCGGACGGTTCTGGATCTGCAAGTCAGCAAGCTGCGGGAGGAGACACTAGAACGCGCGGCCTTCCTCGAAGGTCCCATGCTGGACATGCGCGTTTTCCTCACCACGCGCGAGACGGCGCACGACGGCCTGATCGCCACGGTCGAAGGGTGCATCGACGACACCTACGTCACCGATCATGCTCGCTGGCAGATGGACTACCTGTTTCGCGGCGGCTCGCGGGTGCTGCGCCGCGATCCGGATGCCCCCTTGCGGACCGATGCCGCGCCGCCCGCCATCGACACGCTCTTCTCTCCGCGCGAAGCGACGGCCGTGCTGCGTACGCCGATGCCACCCACGGAGGACATCATCGGGATCGAGCTGGACTATGCGCGCAGTGTTCTGCCCAGCGGCCGCTCGGGGGACGACGTGCCGATCGGCACGAGTGTGCGCGCCGGCCGCCGGATTCCCATTCGTCTGCACCAGAACGCTCGCTCGCGACACCTGTACGCGGTGGGCCAGACAGGAACCGGCAAGTCGACCTTGCTCCTGAACATGATCCTCCACGATCTGGAAGCGGGGCGCGGCGTAGCGGTTCTCGATCCGCATGGAGCGTTGATCGAGGATCTGCTGGCCCGCTACCCGGAGGATCGTCTGGACGACTTGGTGATCGTCGATCCCGCGGATTTGGAACGGCCGGTCGGTTTCAACGTATTGCGAGTCGATGAGCCAGATCCCTTTCGCTACCGCCTGGCGCGCGACTTGCTGATCGATGATCTCTACTCATATATCGCCTCTGCCTACAATCTTGCCATGACGGGCGGCCCGCTCTTCGAGACACATTTTCGGTCGATGCTGGCTCTTCTCATGGGGACCAGGCCGAGGACGGAGAGCCACATCCCCAATCTTCTGCTGTTGCGTCTGATCTACTCGAACAGCGACCTTCGCGGAGCACTGAAGGCGGCGACCGCGGACGAAGACCCGATGCTCATCGATGCCATCGTCGAAATGGAACGTACCACGGGGGACTGGTCACTCGCGTCGCTGTCACAGTACATAACGAGCAAGTTCACTCGCTTCGTCGCCGACGCCCAGCTTCGAAACATCACTTGTCAGCCGCGCTGCATCGACGTCGCGCGAATTGTCGACCAGTCCGGTGTCTTGTTCTTCAATTTCGGAAAGGGCCGTTTCGGTGAGACTGCCGCTGGTCTGCTGGCATGCCAGGTAGTGTCGCGGATCCGCCATGCGATCTTCGCGCGCGGGGCCACGAAAGACGCCCGGTCTTTCCACCTGTACGCGGATGAGTTCCAGGTGTTCGCCGATGAGCGCTTCGCGGAGCTTCTTGCCGAAGCGCGGAAGTTCGGGCTGTCGCTGACCATCGCCCATCAGTACGCCGAGCAACTCCGAGGCGAGGTCTTTCCTGCGATCACCGGCAACGTCGGTACACTAATCTGTTTCCGCGTGAGTCCAGCCGACGGCAAGCGGCTGGAGCCCTTCTTCGCCCCCAAGCTCAGCGCCGACGATCTGGTGACCCAGGGCAACTTCAGAGCCTGCGCGCGCAGTGTCGGCGATCTGGGATCGTCGCCTTTCACGCTCGAGGCGCTCAAGCCCCCGGCCGCGGGCGATCCCCGGCGTGCGGAGCGGCTTCGAGAACACGCGCGGCAACGCCACGGCCGAGCCCGCGACCAGGTGGAGAAGGAGATCCGGGAGATTCGCAATGCGTACATGGAGATCGGGAAGGAGAGCGAGGGCGATGAGTCGAGGATCAAGGAGATCCTACATCGAGGTGGCTAGGACTACTCTTCGGCGGCGTCCGCCAGCTTGCTCAACAGTCCGCGGCGGATCTCGACCCACTTCTTACCGCCTGTGATGTTTTTCTTGATCGCCTTGTGGGCCTTTTCCTTCACGCTCGGATCGCAGTCCCGCAGTCGCGGAATCCAGTCTTCTTCGATGATCCGCGCGCGTTGCGCCTTGTTGGGCGGCTCTCCCGTGTCGGCGAGCGCGGGCGGGTTCTCGAGCCAGGCCGAGAACTCGCTCCAGGTCGGATCGGCGGCGGCTTCCTCCTCGCGCTCGCGGGCATCGGGATCGATCTCGACCTTCCAGCGGTCCGGTGCGGCGCGGCCGTAACCAGCGACGGTCTTGGCGCCCACGCCCCACTCTTCGAGCGCCTTTTGCAGCAGCTCGAGCGCCAACGCCGTCCACGCCTTCGGTCCGCTCAGCGCGACCAGGAACTCCGCGCCCGGGCGAACCGTCAAGAACGACACAGGCACCGGGTCTTCGTAATCGTTCGGCCATGGCCGCGCGGTGCCGCTCGCGCCGTAGTAGGCTCCCTGGTGCGGCGTCAGGACGTCTCTGGCGAAAGTACCCTTGCGGCGCACGGATGAGGAAACCAGCAGCGCATCGTGGAAGACGACGAATCCTCGAGAGGCCGCGGAACGCTCCCGCTGCTCCTCCTCGGTCCAGCTCGTGTCGGGGCGCCCGAAGAGCGCGCCGTGGATCTCGCCCGAGGACTTGACGATCCTTGCCCCTCGCCACTCGACACCGCGGTACTTCTTGCGCTCGTCGTTCTCGGCGCCGGAACCGGGGTCCGGACCGTAGACGGCATCGACGTAGTGGTTGAGCAACCCCTTGAGCGCCGATCCGGGGATGAACGGAACTCCCCAAGTATGGTGAAGCGTCAGGCCTACCTCGGTCGCCGAGGGAGTTCCGGAGCCCACCAGCAAGCGCGACGCGAATCTCGCGCGAGCAGCTCTCGATCCGTCCGTCCCCAGACTCCCGACCCACCTCAGATAGGCGTGGTGATAGTCCGGCGCGATCTCTATCTTCTCCAACTGGTCGAACCAGGAGTCCTTGACGCGATTCGGGATCTTACCCGAGTCGTCCGCCGGCGCCCACACGTCGTAAGCCAGACCCGGGTGCTGCGGTACGCTTGCCGCGCCGAGGCGCTTGATTGCGTCACGCATGATTGCTTTCTCCTCAGTCCTCGAAGGTTGCGTCGACCGCACGCTTGTACCACAGGCAAAGGGCGAGCATCTCTCTCGTGGCGAGCATGTACTCACCGGCATCCAGCCCACGAATCGCGCCCGGCAGGTGTGCTCCGGAACAGCCCTCGGGAACACCCGGGATTCCGGATCCAGCCAGGTGCTCCAAGAGCGAGACGATCGCCGGCTCTTTCTTGCCCCGTTCGAGAAAGGCCAGCGCGGCGGATAGCCCGCTGCGAACGATCTCCGAGCCGAGGCTCTTGACCGTTGTGCGGTACTTCTCGCGCTCTCGAGGATCGCCTACGGTGGCGACATTTTGATAAGCGATCAGCGCTCGTTCCTGGTCGCGTCTCATGCCCCCGCCTCCTCGCCGACCGGGGCGGCCTGGATCCCGAGCGGGATCATCCGGCAACGTCCGCGGCCCACCGTCGCCTTTCCGCCGAACTGCAACATTCGTTCATCGTCCAGAACGAAGGCGATCACCTCATCCGGCGTCATCCGCTGGTCCCGCCATCGGCTGCGATCCGCCACCAGGCAGCCGACCAGCAGGCTCTCGGGAGGAAGGCTCTCCTCGGTCCAGAGCGCCTTGTCGGCCACGGTGCGCGTCTCGGCGTCGATCCGCACCCGGGTGTCGACCTGGGTCGCGGTCTCCCACAGGAAGGTCATCGTCTCGTCGTCGACGATCACGAAGCGACGCTCGAACATCTCCGGGTGCTCCGCGCCGCCCACCAGCGGGGCGAGCGCCGCGCCCCAGGCCGCGCAGCACTGGTCGGCCGTCACCGGCAGGTCGAGGTCCTCGAGGTAGACCTTCGCGCCCTCACCGCCGCCGACGACGTTGACGCACTTGTTTTCACCACCAATCGATGCGACCAGAGCCGTCGTTGCGCCGGCGGTGGGGATCTGGTGGTCCAGCACGCTCCGCAGCTCCGGGTCACGCACCGCCAGCGACAGAAGCAGTGGCGAGGAGACCCAGGCGAAGGTGCCGGCGAAGCTCCGCACGGGAAGCGCGAGCAAGCGGGCATCGGTCACGATCAGCGCCCCGGCGTGGGCGCTCGCCTCGAGTGTGTTGGGGCCGAAGACCGCCCGGATTCGTTTCGGGTCGGCGCCGATGGAGCGCAATGCGTCGCGCAGCACACCCTTGACCGACGAGCCGGGAAGCAGCGGAATCCCGGTCGATCTCATCCGCGCGATCGGCAGGTCGATCACGCCGACCGATTGGCCGGTACCGGCGTGCAAGGGCGACAGTGCATGAATCAGAAAAGGTCTCGCTAGCATGTGGTCACATCTCCCTTGGAAGCGGCGGCCGACGTACCCTCGGGGTGCCACACCCCGCCGGCCACACAGCCCATTCCCTTCGTGGTGTGCCCTCCGATCTGGCCCAGCCACAACGATTGAAGCTCGGCGGCCGTGATCGGTTCGGCGGATTTCTTCTGGAAAAAGTAGACCGACCCAGGCGGAACGAGGCGCAGCGTCGGCTTCGGTTCGCCCCTCGCCACGTCCCAGCCGGAGACGTGCAACGCGCGACCGGTGATCGCCGCACGCAGGACCAGCGTGCCATCGATTCCCGAGAGCTGTCCCTCGAAGGTCTCTTCCTCCGTGGCGTCGAAGCCGTCCGGCAGCCATCCGCGCTCGAAGCATGCCGGAGTGACCAGTACGAGCCGAAGACCGGGGCAGGGTCTATCCTGGAAGTCCGGCGCGGCAAGAAGACCGGCCGGGCAGGCGCCGGCATGGGTCAGGCCTCCGTCCCCCCCCAGGAAGAGGGGCTGCGACGCAATTCCCGCGGTATCCTCGGGGAAGCTCGCGCGCAGTGCCATGGCCCACTCCCACAAAGGGGCGCCTGAGGCACAGCGGCTCCAGGGCTCCACGACGTCGAGCGAGAAGAGCGCGCCTTCCCGTGCCGTGCCGGTCTCGGCGTCGAGCGATACATGGACACGCGAGCGATTGCCCTGGGTCAACGCGACGTAGTCGGCCGGGCGGTGGGCAGCGACCTCCTCTCCGCGCAGCCAGGCCTCGAAATCGGGATCGGGCCACCAGCGTGGTGCCGGAACCGGCTTCTCGGCACATCGTCGCCGCGGTCGCCACAGTCTTTCTCTGGCTCGCTGCTCCTCATCGGATCCGAGATCGCGCCCCATGCTCGGGACGGTCGCCGGTCGAGGACACAAGCGCTCGATCGACTCCGCGCCACGGGCGTAGAGCGCGTCGAGGGGCACCGGCCACATTCGATCGGCGCGCGACCACGCGGATCCGTCCGCCCGCCGCCGCAGCGGCAGCATCGCGTGGAGCGCCACCTCGGCCGTGCGTTCGGGCCAGGAGCGCCGATCGAGCGAGAGACTCGGGTCGCTGGCCTCGAGCGATCGTCCCCAGCCGGTGCGCAGCGCTCCGAGGACCGTCGATGGAAAGGGCCAGTCCAGCGTGCCGGCGCGCCGCGTCTCGCTGGAGTACCAACCTCTGCCATCCTTGAAGCTGTGGCCGTCCTGACCGCGAAGAAGAAGATCGGTGGGCGCCATCACTTGGCCTCCTCGGGATCCGGAATCGTCCGCCGTGAATCGTGGAAGAGACGGGTGATCAACATTCGGCTGACCCACTCGTCGACCCGTGCGTGCAGCGCGGCGTAGGATCCCGGTCCCGCTGCCTCGATTCCGCAATCGGACAACCCGGGCGCCGGCTGGCGGGTGTCGCCATCCTGTCCCGTGCCGCTCTCCGAACGGGCAAGAGAGCGAGCCACCTCGCCGCGCAGCACCTTTGCCCAGGCGGCCTGCTCCTTGTCCGCGCCGAGCTGTTCCGCCGCCGGCATTCGATCGAGGATCGACCGCACTTCGTACACCTTTCGGTGGGACACCGCCGGATTCCGCCAGGTAGCGATGTCGGCCGCGAGGCGAGCGCTCGGCTCGTCCGGATCCGACCAGCGGCGGCGCCAGCTCAGCTCTCCGCCCGAGCGCTTCTTCAGCACGATTGCCAGGGCGTTGCGATCCTTTCCAGCGCGCCACAGCTCGGCGCCCTTGGCCAGCGACTCCGCCTGGCGCCCCATCTGCAACAGATCGCTCATGCTCTCGCGGGAGTGCCCGACCGCGAGACCGACCGAGAGCGTCGGTCTGGCCACGGCTTCGTCCGCCAGCGCCTCCTCCATGCAGTCCCCGAACGCCTGGCGCAGCGCCCCTGCGCAGGAGATCGCGTCGCCCAGGCAGACGAAAGCCAGCACGTCGTCGCCGCCGGAGTAGACCAGCAGCCCGCGATGTCGTTGTTCGACGATCTCCCTCGCCTTCCCCGCGAACTCCGCCAGCTTGATCGAGAAGCGCCGGTGATCATCGGGGTCGCCGAGTGTGTCGATCGCCGCGCCCATCTGATCGCCGTCGGCAACCAGACATGCGACGTAGGGGCTGGGTGCGCCGCCCATGGCCTTCAGCAGAGGGCGGACGTGCCGCCCGCCCCATGCGGCAGGATCCTCGTCGGCCTCGACCTCCTCGAGCAGGCTCGGCCAGCGCTCCTCGAAGAGCACCTGGGCGTCGAAGGGGAAGCCGCCGAGCCAGCTCAAATCGGGGCGGTGGATCGGCCCGATCCCCCGGGCGCGGCATTCGCTCCGCAGCCTATCGAGAGGCCCGGCCGCCTGGCGTGCGGCGGCGGCCAGCCAGTCCGCCACCGCGACGTTGGTGACGGGCACGAACTGCGACGGCTCTCCACCCGCGCGCTTGGTCAGACCGATCGCATCGAGCTGCTCGTTGTCGGTCAGGCGAAACCTGCGCACCAGGTGCGCGGGGCGCCGGCCCGGTGGTTGCAGCAGTGTGTTGCGGGCGCCGTCCAGGCTCGACTTCGGAACGCCATCTCGCTGACGTCGCCAGGGGGAGAAGTCGCGCAACAGCTTTCTCTGGGCGACCGCCGCTTCGACTTCGAGCCGCGCCGCCTTGTAGCCTCGCTCGCCGACGGCCGTCCAGGCCGCCGCGAACTCGATCAGCGTGTCGATCTGCTCGTCCCAGGCGCGATCGGTGCCGTCGGCGATGAGCTCCGCGACACGCTCCCTCGCTTGCGTGGCCAACGCGCGCCACCGCTCACCCGCCGCCTCACGGCAGCGCTCCGCCAGGCGTGCCGGATCGCGACCCGCGGGAACCTGCGCGAGGATCTTGTTGGCGACGTTCAGCGGCGGTCTCTCCTTGCCCGCGACCTGGCGCAGCGGACTGTCGCATGGATCGAGCTCGACATCGCCGGCGCCGATCGCCGGAAAGACCAGGGTGGCGCCCTCCTCGATCAGGCGGCCAGCGGCGGCTCGCGAGATCTCGCTCAATGCGTGGCTTCCGAACCACAGATCGCGCGTGCGGCGCGCCTGCGCGATGTACTCCTGGACCGGTCCCAGGACGACCAGCAGCAGCTGATCCGACATCACCGGATCCTCCTCGCCTTGCGGCCGCTGTCCAACCATCCGAAGAACGCCTCTCGCATCCGCAGCCCCCGCGCGGTCGATCGATCGACTCCGTCGAGGGGTTGGTAGTGGGCGGCCTCTCCCCGCGCCAGGAGCTGATCGAAATCGGCTCCGGCCGTCCTCAAGCTGGGTGGCGCCTTCGCGACCTCCGGCGCCACGGTGCCTTGCGGGTAGGCCCTCTCCAGCCACAGAGCGCAAGCGACGAATCTCCCGCCGGCGAGCGGCAGCGCCTTGACGATGAGCGGGCTCGCGAGCCGGCTTCTCTTCTCTTGGTGCGGGTCATACCAGAAGAGCTCGAACTCGCCCGGGTCGCCGGGACTGGTCGGAAACGACCCCTGGATCGGCAGACCGAAGGCGGCCCGCGGCCAGACCGGGGTGGCGGTGTGTCGCGGTGTCTTGCCCCTGCTTCCGGTCAAGTGTCGCAGCTTGTCCGGCTCGGGCCAGTTGGAGCGGCCGGGGCGTTTGGGCGCTCGGCCGTACTGGCGTGCGAAGTTGCTGGGGCTCGGCGACGCTGTCCCTGTGCTCGGAGCGCGCCCCTGCCGGAAGTCGCGCAGCCAGCTCACCGCCTGGCCCCACTTCGTTTCGGCCGAGTCGCCGGGGCTGGCTCCGGCATAGAGCAGCGCGCCGCGCAGGCAGGGCGTCGGAAGTGCGGAGGGCGTGCTCGACGCAGCAAAGAGCCCCGCGCCCAGGAGCCTCTCCAGCTCGGCGAGTGTCGCGCTCTCGGGCAGCCACTTGTCGCGATCGTCCCCGATCACCGTCAGGCCGCCGAGCCCTCGCCGCGTCCGCGAGCCGTAGCCTCCGAAGAGTATCCAGGCACGGAGCGCGCGCTCGACCTCTTCCACGCGGTCCTCGTCCACCCGCAACGTCAGCTCGAGCTCGGTGCCAGCGGGGCGCCGCGGCGCTGGAGGAGTATCGTGCCTCGTTTGCGACTGCGCGGGCCACAAGGCGTACGAGCCACGCGTCGTGCTCAGGTCGATATCGGTCTCGTCGAGCTCCTGAAGAGTCTTGCGGTCGACCCGGACGTCGATCTCGACCTGCGACCGCACGGTCTTCTCGCCCGCGCGGCCGCCCCACAGCGCCGCCTCGCGCTCGGCCAGCTCGCTCGCGTCGCGAACTTCGTGGGCGACCAGGGCCCGCCACCAGAAGCGCAGATGCCCTCGGACGGCCGGCACTCGGATGACGTCCACCTCGTCGATCACCCGCGTCGCCGGGGCGCCGCCCAGAATCGGCGTCACGACCTTCAGCTTCACCTCGATCGGTTTGATCGTCGATCCGCCTCGACGGTTGCGCAACCGGGCCGCCGGCAGTTGCGCCGGTGGCTCGGGAAGAGGTGGGGACATGATCGCTCCCTTCGTCTATCCGATCTCTCGCCTCCTCGATGGACGGCCAGGATCGATGCCGTGGGTCCAGTCTCTCGCTCCGACGTGAGCGAGCGGAGCGTAGTAGTCCGATTGGAATATGTCCAGACAGACGGCGCCGCCGAATCGGTGTGACAGATCTCCGAGACCGCACCCACACTCTTGACGCCGTGCCCGTCATCCGACACCCTTCGAAAGCGCAAGAGAACCCGGCGCCAGCCCGATCGACCCAGGACGAGAGACGCATGAGCAATACACACTTCGATCCGGCAGATCTCGACCTCTACTGCCAGGATCCGGGTTCCGCGAGCGCTTTTCTCGGCACCGCGCTGGCGCCCTATCTGCTCACCGAAGCGGCGCGCCGCGAGGCCGGCGTGGCGCCGCCCCTTCTCTCGGACCGCTCCGGGAGCTGCACGGCGCTTCTGGTGTGGCGCACTGCATCGCCGAAGGTCTTGCGGCCCAGCTTCATTCTGCCCCTGACCTGGCATCGAGACCGAAAGGACTCAGCCCGGCTTCCGCGGGGATTGGGGCCGGTCGCCGACGGCGTGCGGCGCGCGCTCGACCTTCCGGACTGGGGACTCGATCTGGCGCCGGAGCTGGACGGCGTAGATCTGAGCGGTCTGGCGGTGGACGCCGACTCGACCTGGGCGTCTCTGGCGGCGGGTCTGATCGTCGCGAGCGAGGGTGGCGTGCCGCGATCCAACGTCTTCGCGACCGGCAGCTGGACGGGCCGGGGCATCGAGGCGATCGACCAGCTCGAAGCGAAGATCGGAGCGGTGCGGGACTGGTCCGAGGCGCACGAGCGGGAGGCGAAGATCTTCGTGCCGGCTGCCAATGCGATCGCGGCGCTCGAGCTGAAGGGGGGGAGCGTCGAGGTCGCGTACTATCCTCCGGCGGATTCCGAGCCGAAGAGCTCTCTGAAGCAGCACCTGGCCGATCTCGAGGTTCCTCCGAGTCGCGAAACCGAGCACCTCGACCGCAGGATCGCGTTCTTCAATCGAGATCGTCGCCCTTGGAAGGTCCATCTCGACTACTACATCGATCATCTCGCGAAAGACATCGCGGTCGGCCTGCGCGAGGATGTGTCGGCAGATCCCCCGGTCGCTCGATTGGCGCTCGCGGTGGGGTTGAGAGCGGACCTGGCTACGCTCTTGATCGAGACGCTGCGCCCGCGCGAGGCTCTGCTGCTTGTCACAAAGGACAGCCACAAGTACGTCGAGAGGATCAAAGAGGCGACCGGCCGGGCAGACCTGCCGGTCGTGCTCTTCGACATGCAGCACTACGACGCGGTCGTGTGCGAGCTGCGCGATTGGTTGAGCGCCGCGCGATCCTCCGGCACCGACGCCGTCGACATCACCGGCGGTACCGGGGCGATGACCGCGTGCCTGCTGGCCGCCGCGTGGCAGACTGGATCCCGCGTCCTCTATCTGACGCACAACTGGGAGCAGGGGAGGAACCAGGCCGGCGAAGAGATGCTAGTGCCGCTGCGGCTGGAGGCGCGCAGCCGATGACCCGCGACCGCAGCGAGCTGCCGCCCGAGTTCCGGGACGAGATCTTCCGCTACGCCGAGTGCTTGCTGGGCCGGTGGCCGGCGGTTCGCGGACGGACCGAGGCGGGAGACCTGGTGAGCGTTGGGTGGATGAAGCTCGACGCCGCGCGCCAGTCGGGCGCCACGATCGAAAACCCCGTCGCTTACTGCAAGAGGATCGTCTTCCGGCATTGCGTCGATCTGCATCGCCAGGCCCGGAGACAGAACACCCATTCCATGGAAGAAATCGAGAAGCTCGGTGACAGAGGGGCCGTGATCGATCGGCCGGCCGAGGTCGATTCGGCCGCGCGCGCGGTCGCGGCCTGGGGGGAGCGGCTGCGCGGTGCGCTCGATCGCGCCGACTGGCCACCGCCAGGCGTCGTCCACTATCGAGCGATTCTGCTCCTGGCGTTGCGCGTGGCGCTTCTCGAAGGTGTCGCGAAGGGCGGCGGCGAGATCGAGCCCGGCGTGCCCGTCGTCGAGCGGATGCTGCCGTGGCGCAGCGAGGAGCAGGGCTTTGCTCTGCGCGCCGAAAGCCCGGTCGAGCTGTCACAGATCTGGTCGGCCATCGTCGAGCATCGGAAAGAGCGAGGAAGCCCTCTCCGGGTGAACGACATATGCGAGATCGTCAACACGCTCGACACCGGTGCGCCCGCGTTGAACACGAGCCTCTACCGCCAGTGGATCCTGAGATCCAAGAAGCTGGGCAAAGAGCTGATCGATGCGGAGGAATGGAGCAGAGCTTTCGCTGGTCTGCTGCCGGACGTGCGCGGCCGCGCGCGCTCGCCGCAGGGGGTGCCATCATGAGTCTGAAGCTGTCCGCCTTCCCGCATCCGCGAAAGAGTGCTCGCGTGCGGGTGTTCGGGAGCGTCCCCAGAGCCCTCGACCATCTGCGAGATCATCTGCTCACGGCTCCCGAGGCGGAGGCCTGGGGATTGATGGTTCCCGACTACCGCGATGTTCTCGATCCGGAGGATTGGCGGGGGCGATCGCGACTCGTACGGGAGATGATGGATCAGGATGGACAACCTGCCGGTGACCTCTACCGGATCTACGCACAAGCCATCGCGCAAGCCTGTCACGGGGGCAGGAACCTGGGATGGCATGTCGAGACCGATGGGGTGGAAGCGTACTTCTACACCACGGCGGTGCTGGTCCTGTTGCGTTTCGATTCCGGCGGCGACTCCGTCGTCCTGACATCGTTCATCCCAGGGCAGGGTTCGGCCGATAAGGTCCGAAAGAGCAGAGACGAAGACGATTCCGGCGGCTCCATCGTTCGCGAGTCGACACGACGGATGCGCCGGGGCCGGCGCGAGCTCCGTGAAGACCGGGAGCGGTCGATGCGCGAGATCGAATGGAGTGAATCGGAGCGCCGCTACTTCCGGGTTTTTCGTCCCACCGTGCAGTTCATTCGGCGATCGCACTTCGATGAATTCGCTTTCGATCCCGGCCGAGGCAGGGCCAGGACCAGGCGGCATGAGTACGCTCTGCTGAAGAAAAGGCTCCCCAGTAGCTCCAGACTGTCGTACGAGTACTGGAGGGAGCTGACCGACAACCCGTTTCGGGTGCAGGAGCAGGACCTTGAGCAGTTCTGAGATCGATGGGCTCTTCATTCGCGAGACGCCGGAGCCGCCCCCAGACTACGCGCCGCGCGTGGACGACCTGATCGAGATCTGGGTCGATCGCGCCAGCGCGGCGGTCGAGACGTGGAGGGCCGGACGGGACCGGGTCGGGAGTGAGCCGCCCTGGGAGTTCCGGGAGCTCTGCGAGGCCGCCTATGACGCGTTGGCGAGCTGGAGTGGACTGATCAGGATTCGGCCCGATCTCAGGCCGCTTTGTGACGACACTTTCGCGGAGCTGCGTGCACTGATCCGGAAAGATAGGGAAGCCCTGGTCCGCGCGGCGGAGCGCCTGCCGGATCCCGCCGGGTGGATGGAGGAGATGCGGGAGTGGGAGCAGGAGGCCGAGTCGCCGGGGATCGATCACGTGTACGCATCACGCCGAGCCCGCGAGCTCTACTGCGACCTCGACGATGCGGAGCTGGTGGCGTGGGCGCTGGACAGGCTTCTCCCGGGGTCGGGTCGCCGGCTAGCGGAGGAGCTCGAGCCTTGCTTGCGGCGCGCTACCGACGAGGCATGGCGCTTCTATCCTGCGTCGACCTACTTGCGGCGCGTCGCCGAGTCGATGGATCCGGGGCTCGCCGACCGCGACCCCGATCTGGCTCTCACACAGGTCAAGCTCCTGGCGACGCTCGACGCCTTCGACCGCGCCCTCGCGGAGGAACCCGCGAACCTCGCCCTCTCTGCGGAAGAGCTGAAGCTGCTCGGCTCGCACGCGCTCTCCCCCTCAGCGGCGGCAACTCCCTGGGAAGAGCGCCTCCGACATTTCATCGACGCGCTCTCCGAGGAGTGGAAGCGAATCGTGTCGACTCCGCCGCCATGGCCAGTCCACGCCCCGATTCACTCGACCGGGACGGCCGCGGGACCGGCGGCAGGCGGCGATCGCATCGATTGGCGCGGCGCTCGCGAAAGCTGGCGCGCATTCGCCAGACTGCCCGCCGCCGCGGACGCGGCCGATTCGGCGAGGATCGAGCTCTATCTGAGCGGCGTGGAGGACGACGACCGTGTGTTGCTGGCGGGGATCGAGCGGGCGCTGATGAGCGCCGGTGCTCTGCATCGCGTCACATTCGAGCTGGGCGAGCTGCGGCGCGGAGCTCCCCCCGAGCTCCCGGACGGGCTGCTGCTGCTGCGCGCGGACGGCCGCCTCGATCTCGGAATCCCCAGCGCCGCGAACCAGCTCGAGGACACCGAGCCGCCACCGGCGTGAGCGAGCAGCACTGATATGGAATCACCGCAAGCCTCACCCGCGATGATCTCGATTCGATTGCGCATCGAGCTGGGCCACGAGTGGCGATTCGAGGATCTGCCGCCCCGCTCGATCGCACTCGACGGTGCGGTTTTGGGGCCGCGGATCGACCCCGCGAAGCAGCGCTACTCCTTCGACCACCACAAAGGCTGTGTGCGCCTGGTGACCAGCGCCACTTGCCAGCAGGTGCTCGACGCCATGCTCCTGGGGCTGGATCCGGCCGGCCACGAGGTTCTCGTCAACGACCTCGATGCCGACACAGTATTGTCGATCTGGCTGCTGGAGCATTACGGACGTTGGCGGCGGCCCGACGAGCGCGAGCGGGTCCGCCCGCTGGTCGCCAGCGTGGCGGCGCTCGACGCCCACGGTCCGGCCTACCCGGCTCCCGATGCGCATCTGGCGACGCACTTTCAAGCGTTGATCATGGCGCCGGTCCGCAAGGCCGCGCGATCGACGTTCGAGGAAGGGACCGCCGCACCCCTGTCCAAGGCCCTGGCCTGTCTGGAGAGCTGGTGGGACTCGGGACTGGTGCCGGAAAGCACGTCCGACGACCCCGGCCCGACGCTCGCGGTGACCGATCGCGGATCCTGGATCCTGGCGAGTCTCGGGGACGATCCGGGTGCCAATCCCCTGGCCGGAATGGCGCGGCTCTATGAACAAGGCCACGACCGGATCGTGTTGCACCGTCTGCTCCGCGGCGAGCACTACTACACGCTGGCGAAGCGCTCCGACCTGGTCACCGCCTTCCCGCTGCCGCGGCTCTACGAGCATCTGAACCGGGCCGAGTCGGAGGCGCGCGCCGCGACGCTGTCGCCGGGCGAAACCTGGGGCGGCGGATCGAGCATCGGCGGTGGGCCGCGGCGAGGCAGCGTGCTGGGGCCGGAGCGGGTGACGCAGGTGGTGGGGGCGCTGCTCGACTAAATCGTCGGTCGCGGCACTTCGTCCACTTCGATCTCGAACCCCTCGAGAAGTGCCGAGGACGCGCGGTCGCCAAGCCCGTAAAGCCCCCCACGCACATACCCGCGCTCGGTCCAGGAGAGGATCTCTGTCGTTTCGCCCTCAAGGTTGACGTACCAGAGCTCTCGCACACCGTGACGCTCGTAGGTCGCTCGCTTCTGGGTTCGATCGCGCAACGCTGTTGTTGGCGAGAAGATCTCGACCACAAGATCGGGAGCCCCCTCCACGCCTCGTTCCGTCGTTACTTCTGCCCGGCGGCCGCTGAGCACCACCAGAAAGTCAGGCTGGACAACCTGCTCGCGGTCTTGCTCGCGAAGCACGACGTCGATCGGCGCGTACAAAATCTCACCGGCGCCGGTGCTCCGCAGTTGAGTGAGCAGCAAGAACCCGAGATCGCGCGAGACCCGCTGATGACGAGTAGATGGGTGAGGAACCATGACGAGGTTACCTTCGGTCGGCTCCCAGCGATTTTTCCCCTCACCGAGGGCGTCGTAGTCAGCCCGGCGATAGGGGAAGCGGGGCAGTGGGGCGGAGGGCGCGCTCTTTGGCATCTCGAGTCTCTCCGGACGGTCACCCTTTTCACCAGCCTACATCACGGCGGGGGGATCGGTATCGTCCGTCCGTGACGACATCATAATCCTGACGATCAAACCGCGAGAACCGACCATGGGCAGACACCTCTAATCGTTCCTCGGCAAGAGATTGCCGGAAAAGGGCAACTATCGAAGCGCGAAGTACCGCTTCAGCGACGGCAGCGAGAGCCAACATGTGCGCTTCTTTCTGGTCGCGTTGCATGGGTGGCTTTGCTCGTGCGATCGCCGGCCGGATCGCGTGGTCGTGTTGGGGACTGCGTCATCGATGTGGGAGAACCTCGTCGATCTGTTGCCCTCGGGGCGCCCGCTCGATGAGGACCGATGGGCGGAGCTCGCCACTCGTGTGACGGCCGCGGATGTCGATGACGCGTGTCTGTCCTGGATCGAGCGCGAGCTGCGATCCGTCTTGGAGACCGACGTGAGATTGCGCGTGATTCCCTTCGGGTGCGACAGAAGGGAGCAGTTGGGGATCGTCTCGGCGATCGCGGATGGGGTGTCAGCCGACGATCGGCTGGTCCTGGATATCACGCACGCATTTCGTCACTTGCCGGTGATTGCGAGCAGCGCGCTGGCCTACGTTGCTCGCGCTCGACGAGCCTCGGTCGAGAGCATTTACTCCGGCGCTTTCGAGATGGCCTCTGGTGGAGCGGCGCCGGTGCGGGTGCGAGACACGGCCGATCCTTCCGCTCTCTCGGATCTGGGTGGGCTGGACTCAGGCCTCAGGAAAGCACTGCAAGATGCCGGTTTCGCGCGGAAGATCGGCCAGCTCGGGCGGATGGTCGATCGGCTGAGCGCGGCGCGGGGAGCCTTGCGCAACCGGCTGGAGACCGCGACGACCAGAGACGACCCTCTGCTGCAACTGGTCGGCGACGATGTTGACCAGGTTCTGTCCCCCACCGGCCAGCGACACACGTGGACGGCCATGTTGCGATTCGCCGAAGGTCTGGCCGAGTGTGATCCGATGCGGGCCTTGGTGCTTCTTCGGGAAGCCGTGGATGTGTGGGCCGATGAGGTGCACTTCGGGGGCAAGCTGAAGTGGACCCGACCCGAGGATCGCCGCCGGAAGATCCGCGAAAAGCTGCCCGAGGCGCATCGAGACGGCTTCAATTTGCTCTGCGACTTTCGCAACCGAGTTGTGCATGGCCGAAAGCCCGGCCAGAAGATGCGCAGGGACGAGATTGGCGATGCGATGAAGACGCCGGAGGGGTTCGGGCATCTGATGCGTCGGGTGCTGGAAGAGACCGAGAGGATGATCGGCACGTAGGCGCCCGATCGATGCGGCAGGGCGATGGAGCAGGACGGGCTAATGCCAATGAAAAGCCTCATGCATCAGCTCGCGGCTGCGGCGCAGGCGGTCGGCCGCCGGTAGGGCGCGTAGCTCGGCGCTCAGGCCCTGGTCGGCCTGCTTGCGCAGGCTGGCGATCACCGCGTCGATGATGCGCTTGGGGAATCCTCGCTCCTCGAAGAAGGGGCGGTGCTGGCGCAGGCAGTCGGCCGCCTCGACCGCGGTGTAGGGGAGCTGCTCCAGGCGCTCGGCCAGCTCGGGCTGCTCGAAGATGTTGCCCTGGACCTCCAGCGCCCGCGCCTTGTCGGCGGCCTCGGGGTCGCCCAGGCCTTCGGCCGCGCAGATCGCCACCGCGGCCAAGAGCAGATGGCAATAGGCGCTGCCGTCGGGGCCGCGGTACTCGATGGTCGGTCGCGCGAGATCGCTCGGATAGTCGCCGGTCTCGGCCGGGTTCATGACCTGGTCCATGCGCTGGGCGGTGTCGAAGCTGAGCGGCACCCGCACCAGGCTGGAACGGTTGCGCCGGCCCCAACAGATTTTTGTCGGCGCTTCCTGGCCCGGCACCAGGCGCAGGAAGCTGGCCGCAACGGTGTTGCCGAAGGCGGTCAAGGGCGCGGCGTGGCCGAGGATGCCGCCGATCAGCGCCAGGGCTTCGGAGGAGAGCTCCGCGCCCTCTTGCATCATGTTTCTTCCGTCGCGGTAGAGCGCCAGGTGCAGGTGCATGCCGCTGCCCGCCATCCCTTCGTCGAGCTTCGGCAGATAGGTGACCGAGGCGCCGCGGCGGTCGGCGATCACTCGGATCAGCCAGCGCGCCACCGTCAGCCAGCAGCCGAGATCCTCGATCGGCATCAGGTCGAACTCAAGCTCGTACTGTTCGACGCGCCGGCCGTGCAGCTCGCTCTCTTCCGACTCGATGCGATCGATGTAGCCGACCTCGCTGTGGCAGTACTTTACGCTGCCCGTCACCTGGCTGACGATGCGCAAGATCTCGTCGGCGATCGCTCGCCCGTGCAGGTAGGGCGCGCTCTGGTGGTAGTTCCCCTGCGAGCGCGACGGAAAGCGCTCGGTGTCGCGATCGAGAACCAGGTAGAACTCGAGCTCCGCCAGGGCCTTCAGCTCGGCGCCGGACTGCTCGCGAATGCGCCGGGCCGCGGCCGCCAGCACGTTGTCCGGCGTGCCGCGTTCGGGGTTGCCCTGGTGGTCGGCGAAGCGGCAGACGATGTGCAGCTCGTCGTCGGCCCAGGGGTCGAGGAAGGCCCAGCGGTAGACCGGGACCACGTAGAGATCGCTAGCACCGGTGTCGAAGAGCTTGGGGAAGAGGCTCGACCCGTCGACCCGCTCGCCTCCGGCCAGCACCCGCTCCAGAAAGCGCCCATCGTTCACCGGCAGGCGCAGCTCTTTGAGCTTGCCGTCCAGGGCGGCGTAGTGGAAGTCGAGCACCCGGATCCCGTCGTCGCGGCAGAGCGCCAGCAGGTCTTCACGCTGCCACTCTTCGGGGCGTTTGCCGAGACGCCGCACCAGGGGCCGGACGTCATGCTGCAAGGCGCTCGATGTGTCGATCATCGATTCGATTCCCACGGTCGTCGCCAAACTGGCGCTACCCCTCGCAGGTTCCGATGTCTTCGGTCGAAAGCCGCTGGAGTATTTCTGTCTCTTGTTGTTCGTGGCGGGCGAGCTCGTCCAGCGCGTGGCGCGCCTGGGCGACGATCTCGGTCGCATCCGAGCCGCCCTGAGCCGCGCAGCGGACCACGCCGGAGAGTAGGGCGTCCAGCTCGGCGACGATCGATCCGTGCTCGCGGCGAAAGCCTTCGAGGCGATCCGAAGCTCGCGGATACTGGCGCTCGAACTGTTCGAAGAGCCCCGAGCACTCCTCGGCCTGAAAATGCGTCGCGACCGCGTCGCGCAGGCCCGCGATCGCCGGCTCCAGCCCGCCCAGCCAACGCTTCGCCTGCCGCGCATCGGCCATGGTCGGGGCGGCCGCCAGAGAGCTTCGAATCGCGGCGATGAGCGCGCGGATTCGCAGGTGCTCGGCCTGTGCCTGGTCGGCGGCCGAAGGGGTCGGTTGTTCACTCATGGGAGCCTCCGCGGGATCGGTGCCGGCGCGCGGAGGCGCGCGGCGGCCTCATCGGCTACTCTACCCGCTGCCAGCCACTCGCCGCCCGCGAAAAGCGCCGCCCGCGCCGCCCCGGTCCCGCGAAAGGACCACCATGAACCGCCTTTCGACCCTCGTTCTCGCCTTCGCAACAAGCGTCTCTGCGGTCTTTGTCCCCACCCTTCCCCTCCTCGCCACCGCCCCGGTCGACTCGCTGCCGCCCTACCAGAAGCTCTGGGACTTTTCGGACCCGGCCGGCACGGAGGCCAGGTTTCGCGAGCTGCTGCCCCGCGCCGAGACTTCCGGCCGCACCGCTTACCTGGTTTCGCTGCTCAGCCAGATCGCCCGCAGCGAGGGTCTGCAGGGCAAGAGCGACGCCGCCCACGCCACCCTCGACCGGGCCGAGGCGCTGCTCACCACCACCACCGACGGCGACGAGATGAACCGCGCCCGGCTGCTCTATCTGCTGGAGCGCGGCCGCGCCCACAACGGCATCCCGGGCGCCACCGATGCCGAGGCCGGCGCGCGCAAGGCCAAGGCGCGTCCGCTTTTCTTGCGCGCCTGGGAGCTCGCCCGTGCCACCGGCCAGGACGCTCTGGCGCTCGACGCGGCCCACATGCTCGGCATCGTCGACCCGCCCGAGTCGGCGCTGCAGTGGAGCCTGAAGGCGATCGCCCTGGCCGAGCAGACCTCCGACCCGCGGGCCCGCGGCTGGCTCGGTCCCCTCACCAACAACATCGGCTGGACCTATCACGACGCCGGCGACTACGCCAAGGCGCTGGAGTTCTTCCAGAGGGGCGTCGAGTTCCGCGCTCAGCATCCCGAGGGGGCGCGCGAGCTGCGCATCGCCAAGTGGGCCGTGGCCCGAGCTCTGCGCTCGCTGGGACGGGTCGAGGAGGCGCTCGCCGCCCAGCGCGCGCTGGGCGAGGAGTGGCGCCAGGCGGGCGAGGAGGGTCCCTACGTGATCGAGGAGCTGGCCGAGTGCCTGCACGCTCTCGGTCGGGACGAGGAGGCCCGTCCCCATTTCTGCAGGGCGCATGACTTGCTCTCCCATGACCAGTGGCTGATCGCCAACGAGCCCGAGCGCCTGGCCCGCCTGAAAGAGCTCGGGCAGGCGCCCGACTAGCGGCTCCTATTCGATCGCCCCGGCGCCATCCCCCGCCGCCCGGTAGCGCCCGCCGCCCTCGCGCTCCACCCAGGCCCAGCTGCGCGCCGCGTCGTGGGTGAAGAAGAGGCGCCCGCGGCGCTCCACCAGGTCGGCCAGGAGCGCCTCCTTCTCTTCGATCAGGCGCTCGGGGAAGCGGTCGTAGCCCATGGTGATCGGCAGGTGCACCCAGGGCGCGCCCGGGATCAGGTCGGCGGCGAAGGCGACCGGGCCGGCGGCCATCTCGATCTCGGTGATCAGCATCCCCAGGGTGTGGCCATCGCTGCGCCGGAAGCGGAAGCCCGGGCCGAGCAGCGCCTCGGCGTCGCCCTCGGTCGCGGTTCGCAGCCGGCCGCTGGCCTCCAGCAGGTCGTGCAGTGCCGGCACGAAGGACGCTCGGTCGCGCGGGTGGGGCGTTCGCGCCCGCTGCCACGCCGCCTCGCCCACGACGATCCGTGCATTCGGAAAGAGCAGCCGGGGTGATTCCCCCTCGGCGTGGGCCGAGAGCAGTCCCCCGGCGTGGTCGAAGTGCAGGTGCGAGAGCACCACCACGTCGACGTCGGCGTCGCTCAGCCCGACCGTGGCCAGCGAGTCGAGCAGCACGTGGCGGCTTTCCAGCACGCCGTAACGGTCCTGGAGCTTGGGCTCGAAGAAGGCGCCGATGCCGGTCTCGAAGAGCAGGGTGCGTCCATCGGGCTCGCGCACCAGCGCCGCCCGGCAGGCCAGCGGGATGCGGTTGCGCTCATCGGGCTCGATCCAGCGGCTCCACAGCGCCTTGGGCGCGTTGCCGAACATGCTGCCGCCATCGAGGCGTTGACTGTTGCCCTCGATCGGGATCAAAGTGCGGGTTTTGACTGGTGCCATCGGGCGATTCTCCTTGGTCGTGGCTCAGCCTAGCGCGCCCACCCTTCCTCCGCCGACACTACGTGCAGTGAAAGATCCCAACCCTCTCGCCGACAGGCACCGGACCGGATCTCCCGACGCGCCGGTCGTGCTGCTCCACGGCCTGGGTCGCGGCCGCGCCTCGATGGCGCCGCTCGCCTGGCGTCTGCGGCGCGCAGGGCTGCGGGCCGTCAACCTCGGCTACCCCTCGCGCCGCCACCCGATCGACACCCTGGCGGCGGGTGTGGTCTCTCAGTTGCGCGAGCGTGAGTGGCTGGCTCCGGGTGGATCTCCCGCGGCCCTGCACTTCGTCACTCACTCGATGGGCGGGATCGTGCTGCGTGCGCTGGCTCACGCCGATGCCGCGGGTCCGACGCCGGCCATCGGCCGCGTGGTGATGCTCGCCCCGCCCAACCGCGGCAGCGAGCTGGTCGACTACCTGCGACACTTCCCGCCCTTTCGCTGGCTCAACGGTCCAGCCGGACTGCAGCTCGGCACCGACTCAGCGAGCGTGCCCTTGGCCCTCGGACCGGTCGACTTCGAGCTCGGTGTGATTGCTGGTCGTCGCAGCCTCAATCCGCTCTTTTCGCGCGTCTTCTCGGGAGCGAACGACGGCAAGGTCGCGGTCGAAGGGGCAGGGGTCGAAGGCATGAAGGAGCTGCTCGTGGTCGACCAGGATCATACCTTCATGCCGGCGCGCGCGGCGGTGGCGCACCAAGTGCTGCACTTTTTGCGGCACGGTGAGTTTCGGCGCGCCGGGATCAGCTGAGGAGGGAGCGATAGAGCTCCGTGCGCCGGTCCGCCAGGAACGAGAAACGCCGTCGCGTCTTCTTCACCTCTGTGGCGTCGACCGTGCCCGCCACGATCGCCGGCCGCCCCGCCTCCGCCTCCGCCAGCACCTCGCCCATGGGATCCAGCAGCGCCGAGTCGCCGCTGTGCGGCATGTCGCCGCCGACTCCCACCCGGTTCACGCCGAGCAGGTAGCACTGCCCCTCGATCGCCCGTGCTCGCAGCAGCGTTTTCCAAGCATGGGCGCGTTTCTGGGGCCAGTTGGCGATCACCACGAAGAGGTCGGTGGCGGCGGCCGCCGCACCGAATACCTCGGGAAAGCGCAGGTCGTAACAGATCAAGGGGGTGACTCGAATCCCCTCCACGTCGGCCGTGTGGACTGCGTCTCCCGCGCAATAGTGTCGCTCTTCGCCGGCCAGGCTGAAGGGGTGGATCTTGTGATAGCGCAGCCGCTCCGTGCCGCGCGGATCGTAGAGCACGCAAGCGTTGCGCGGCCTCGGCCGGTGCGGCTCCACCAGTCCCGCCAGCACCCAGACCTGGAGCGAGCGGGCCAGGTCGGTCACGAAATCGAGCGTGGAATCGGCGTGGCCGGCGGCGGCCTCGGCATTCATCGTGAAACCGGTCGCGAACATCTCCGGCAGCACGATCAGCCGCGCCCCCGCCGCCGCCGCTTCGCCCGCGGCCGCCCGGGCGCGCGCGAAGTTGACGGGCGGATCTTCCCACGCCAGGTCGAGCTGCAATCCGGCGACGATCATGACCGAATCCGGCGCAGCCGGTCCGCCGTCTCGCGAAGTGTCTCCATCTTCTTGCAGAACGCAAAACGCACCAGGCGCGCCCCTTCGGCGCGGTCGCTCTCGTAAAAGGCGCTGCATGGGACGCAGGCGATGCGGTGCCGCTCCACCAGCCAGCGCGCGAAGGCGTGGTCGTCGCCGTCGAAGACATCGCGGAAGTCGGCCATGATGAAGTAGGTGCCGTGCGGGGTGGCGGCCCGCAGTCCCGCCTGATTCAGAGCTTGGACCAGGAAGTCGCGGCGCTCGGTGTATGCCTCGAGGAAGGGGGCGAAGTACTCTGTGTCGTGGTTGCGCAGGGCGCCGGCCATGGCGATCTGAAAGGGTGTGGCGACAGCAAAGGTGACGAACTGGTGCGCTGCCTGCGCGGCGTCGATCAGCGACTCGGGGCCGCAGGCCCAGCCGATCTTCCAGCCGGTGTAGGAGAAGGTCTTGCCGGTGCTGGAGAGGGTCAGTGTGCGCTCGCGCATTCCCGGGAGTGTGGCGATCGGAATGTGTCGCGAAGGCGCGAAGACCAGGTGCTCGTAGACTTCGTCGGCGAGCACGGCGACGTCGTGCTCGCGGCAGAGCGCGGCGATCAGCTCCAGCTCTTCTGGTCGAAACACTTTTCCAGTGGGATTGTGCGGGGTGTTGAGGATCAACAGGCGCGTGCGGGTTCCGAAGAGGGCCGCCAGCTGGTCCGGGTCGAAGGAGAAGTCGGGGAAACGCAGCGTGCAGTAGCGGATCTTGGCGCCGGCCATGGCCACGCAGGCCGGGTAGCTGTCGTAGTAGGGCTCGAAGGTGATGACCTCGTCGCCGGGGTTCAGCAGACCCAAGAGCGATGAGGCGATGCCTTCGGTGGCGCCGGAGAAGACCAACACCTCTCGCATCGGGTCGAAGCTCAGGCCGTAGTGGCGCTGTTGGTGGGCGGCGATGGCTGTGACCAGCTCCGGACACCCCTGCGAGCGCGCGTACTGGTTGTGCCCGGCCAGCATCGCGGCGTGCGCCGCGTCGATGATGTCGGGGGGGCCGCAAAAATCGGGGAAGCCTTGCGACAGGTTGATGGCGTCGTGCTCGGTCGCCAGGCGGGTCATCTCGGCGAAGATGGTGGTGCCGAAGGGGCGCAGCTTGTCGGAAATCACGGGGAGAACCTCGATTCGATCCGGACAAGGTAGCATGGGGCCGAATGCGTCGGCGCAACGCCCCAGCAGGGAGAGGTCCTCTGATGACCGAATGGCATCGCGACGAAACCTTCTGGCGCACTTTCGCGCCCTTCATGTTCCCAAGCTCGCGCATCGACGCCGCCGCCGAGGAGATCGAGCAGGTGCTGGCTCTTACCGGCATCGATCGGGGGAAAGTGCTCGACATGGGCTGCGGCCCGGGACGGCACGCGATCGAGCTGGCCAGACGAGGCTTCGAGGTCACCGCGGTCGACTCGACGCCGTGCCTGCTGCGAACCGCCCGCGAGCGGGCCGGCGCGGCGGAGGTCGACGTGGAGTGGGTTCTCGGAGATATGCGTGACTTCGCGCGTCCCGCGAGCTACGACTTGGTGATCAGCATCTTCACCTCCTTCGGCTACTTCCGCGGTGACGACGAGAACACCGCCGTGCTGGAGAGCTTCCGCCGCAACCTGCGTCCCGGCGGCCTCTGTCTGATCGAGCTGATTCCCAAGGAGACGCTGGCGCGGATCTTCCAGCCGGCCGGTGCGACCCCCCTGCCCGGGGGTGCGGTGGTGTTCGAGCAGCGCGAGGTCAGCGACGATTGGTCCCGCCTGCGGGTCGCCTGGACCTTGGTGGAGGGCGACGCGGCGACCCGCTTCGAGCTGGATCATGCGATCTACTCGGCCCAGGAGCTGAAAGACCGGATGCGCGCCGTGGGGTTCGGCTCGGTGCGCTGCTTCGGCGGTCTCGGGGGCGACCCTTTCGGACCGGAGTCGCGGCGTCTGGCGGTGGTCGGAGGGAGCTGAGTAGCCGACTCACGAGCTCTGGACTCGTCAACCCGCCCCGCCGGCCTCCTCCAGCACCCCGCGCAGCGCCCGCAGCAGCTCCTCGGGCTTGAAGGGCTTGTGCACCACCACCGAGCCCTCCGGATCGAGCCCGTGGTGGCGGCCGGTCTCGTCGGAGTAGCCGGATACGAAGACCACGGGCAGCTCCGGCAGCCGCTCGCGCAGCGAGCGGGCGAGGGTAGGACCGGAGAGGTCGGGCATGACCACGTCGGTCAGCAAGAGATCGACCCGGCCGCCGAACTGGTCGAAGAGGCGCTGCGCCTCGGCCCCGCAGGCGGCGCGCAGCACCTGGTAGCCGTTGGTCGAGAGCACCCGCGCGGTCAGCTCGCGCAGGCCGTCGTCGTCCTCGGCCAGCAGCACCGTCTCGCCCCGCCCGCGGCACTGCTGCGGCGCGTCCTGGACCGGGGTCGCGCCGAGCGGCTCGTCGGTGGCCGGCAGGCAGATGCGAAAACGGCTGCCCCGTCCCGGCTCCGACTCGACTTCGATGCCGCCGCCCGCCTTCTGCACGATGCCGTAGACGATCGCCAGTCCCAGTCCGGTGCCGCGCTCGCGGACCTTGGTGGTGAAGAAGGGCTCGAAGATCCGCTCCAGCACCTCGCGATCCATGCCGCAGCCGTTGTCGCTCACCTCCAGGCAGGCATGGTCGCCCGGCGCGGGGCTGAACCCGAAAGGCTCTTTGCTCTCCGCGCCGCCGTCGACCCTCCGCGCGGAGCTGCGGATTTCGAGCCGCCCCCCGTCGGGCATCGCGTCGCGGGCGTTGACGCCCAGGTTCACCAGGATCTGCTCGATGTGGGTCGGGTCGGCCACCACATGCGGCAGGTCGGCCGCCAGGCTGGTGTGCAGCTCGATCTGCTCGCCGATGGTGCGCCGCAGCAGCTGCTCGATGCCGCCGATGATCTCGTTCAGGTCGAGCACCACCGGCCGGCCGCTCTCCTTGCGGCTGAAGAGCAGAAGCCGCCGGGTGAGCGCCGCACCGCGCTCCGCCGCGCGTTCGATCTCCCTCACGTCGGCCACCAAGGGATCGTCGGAGTCCAGTCCCTCGCGCACGAACTGCGAGAAGCCCAGGATCGCCGCCAGCAGGTTGTTGAAGTCGTGCGCCACCCCGCCCGCCAGGGTGCCCAAGGCCTCGAGCTTCTGCGAGCGGCGCAGGCGGGCCTCGCTCTCCCGCAGCTCGGCGCCGCGCTCGGCCACCCGCCGCTCCAGATCCTCCTCGGTGCGCTTGGCCGCGCTGATATCGCGAAAGGCGCAGACCACCCCCAGCAACGCGCCGCTCTCGGCGTGCACCGGGTTGGCACGCGCGCTCAGCCAGATCCCCTCCGGCCGCCGCTCGTGGCGCACCAGGAAGTCGCCCGCCACCGGCCGCCGCTGCTCGAGGGCACGCGCCAGCGGCAGTTCCTCAGGGCGCGCGGGCGCCTGCCGGTCGGGATCGAGCAGCCCCCACGCCTCCGGCTCGGTGCGCGCCACCGCCACCCCCAGCAGCAGGTCGCAGGCCACATTGCTCAGCAGAACCTGCCCCCTCGCGTCGGCCATCACCACGCCGTCGCTCATCGCCCCGAGCACCGAGCGCAGGAAGATGTCGGACTCGGTCAGCTTGCGCCGGGCCCGCTCCAGCGCCCGCCGCCGCCGGTCCAGCTCCAGGAAGACCGACACCTTGCTGCGCAGGATCAGCTCGTTGATCGGCTTGTAGAGGAAGTCGACGGCGCCGGCCTGGTAGCCCTGGAACTCGTACCCCAGCTCGCGCGCGGTGGCGGTCACGAAGATGATCGGCACCGCTTCGGTGCTGGGGTGGCCGCGCAGCAGACGAGCCGTCTCGTAGCCGTCCATCTCCGGCATCCGCACGTCCATGATGATCAGCGCCAGGTCGTGGGAGAGCGCCAGCGAGAGCGCCTGCTCGCCGGACGCGGCGCTGACGATCTCCAGCTCGAGATCGCCGAGCACGGTCTCCATCGCCTGCAGGTTGCGCGGCTCGTCGTCGACCAGGAGGACGGCCGGCGCGCGGGGCTCGGTCATGGCGGCACTCCGGATGGGTCGATACTACACCTGGGGAAACGGGTCGACCGTGGGCAATTGTCCCGGGCGTTTCGATGAGTCGCTTCTCGATCGACGCACTCCGCGAAGAACCGCGGGCCCAGCGGGAGTCCGCCGGCCTCCGGGGCTCCATGCGCGATTGGGGGCGGTCTCGACAGCGCTTCTTCGCGCGCCCCCGCCCCTGCCCGATTCGGGCAACGGAGTCGGGTAGGGGCAGGTTCGTCGCGCGCCGGTCCCTCCCTGCGTAGAGGCCGGCCATATCGAAACCTCAGATCCCGGCGAACCCCGGAATCCACACCCGCACGAGGGCCCCGTTCCGGCGTCGTAGCATCAGGGCCGGAATCCGGTCGTAACTCCGCACTCTCGACCGAGAGTGGCGAGGTACGACGCGAATACGGTCGTGGCTCCGGGTTCTTCGCGATGAGCGGCGAGTTGTGGCGGATATACGGTCGTGGCTCCGCACTCTCGATCGAGAGTGGCGAGTTGTGTCGCGAAAGGGCGTCATGACTTGCGGTTCCGGCCGCGGAGCTGGGCTTTGTGTCGGGGCGCGGGCGCGGGCGCGGGGGAGCGCGCTCCGTCGCGGAGTGCGTCGCTCGAGAAGCGCCATGTCGAAACGCCAGGGGAGGCTGGCGACGCAATGCACCCCGCCCTCGACGCCGCACTCAAGTCGGCCGCCCCCCCCCTACGCCGCCTCCCCCGATCCCCCCAGCCACACCCGCAGCAGCGGCACCAGCGTATCGACACGCACCGGCTTGGCCAGGTAGTCGTCGGCCCCGGCCGCGATGCAGCGGGCCCGCTCGTCGCGCATCGCTTTGGCGGTGATGGCGACGATCGGCAGATCGGCGAAGAGCTCCCGGGAGCGGATCTCGCGCATCGCCTGGTAGCCGTCCATCCCCGGCATCATGATGTCCATGATGACCAGCTCGATCTCCGGGTGGGCCTCGAGCAGGCTCAGGGCCTGCTCGCCGCTCTCGGCCAGCGTCACCTCGATCCCCCGCCGCCGCAGCTCCCCCGAGAGAGCGAAAGAGCTGCGCAGATCGTCGTCCACCAGCAGCAGTTTGCGGCCCCGCAACCTGCGCTCCGGGTCGTGCAGCGCGCGCACCAGGGGACTCTGGTGCGGCGGCAGATCCTCCACCCCTCTGTGCAGCAGCAGCACCAGCTCGCTGAGCAGCGCCGCCGGCGAGCTCGCCAGGCGCATCGCCCCCACGCCCCCGGCGGCCGCGCCCAGCGCGCGCCGAGCCGCCGCCCCGGGCTCGTCGCCGGTGACCACCACTACCGGCTGCCGCGGCAGCGTCGTCGGCCCTTTCGCCGCCCTCCGCACCAGCTCGATCGCGCCGGCATCGACCGCCCGCAGGCCGACGATCACCAGGTCGAAGGAGCTCTCCGCGCCCTTCCCCGCCGCCTCGGCTCCCGCCGCCCGCTCGGCCCCCTCCGCCACCCCGTGCAGCTCCAGATCGTCGGCCGCGATCAGCCCGCCGATCCGGGCGCGCGCGGCGTCGTCGCCGAGCAGCAGGACCCTCTTCCGGTCGCTCTCCAGCAAGCGCTCGATCCGCTCCAGGGCGCGGTCGATCGCCGCCTCCTCGACCGGCTTCACCAGGTGGCCGATCACGCCGCCGCCGAGCAGCGCCGGATCGGGATCGCGCACCGAGATCAGCTGCACCGGCAGGTGCCGGGTCTCGATCTCGAACTGCAGCACCCGCAGCACCTGCGTCCCGTCCAGGTCGGGCAGGATCAGGTCCAGCAGGATCGCGCTCGGCCGCAGCTCGCGCGCCAGCGCCAGACCGTTGGTGCCCTCCCCCGCGACGACGCCCCGAAACCCCCGCGCCCGCACCCGCTCCAGCAGGATGGCGGCGAAGGGGCGGTCGTCCTCGATGATCAGGATCGAGCGCATCCCGGGAGTGATGGCGTCGCGGTCGTCGTCCAGGGCGCTCGGCGCTGGGTCCGGCGCGGGCACCGCCCTCCCCGCGGCCGCCGCCACTCCCGCCACCGCCGCCGCCTCGTCGTGCGCCGCTGGCTCCCCTTCCGCTCCCGCCCCCCCGACCACCGGCCCGCGGTAGCTCCGCGGCAGCAGCAGCGTGAAGCGGCTGCCCCGACCCGGCTCGCTCTCCAGCTCGATTCCGCCCCCCAGCAACCCCGCGAGCTGGCGCGAGATCGCCAGCCCCAGACCGACTCCGGAGTGGCCGCGGCGCATTCCCCGCTCGGTCTGGTGAAACGCCTCGAAGATCGCCCGCCGCTGCCGCGGATCGATCCCGATGCCGGTGTCGGAGACCGTCAAGGCGACCATCTCCGCGCCGTCCGCCGCCTCCTCCTCCTCCTCCTCCGCCGCCGAGCCCGCCCGCCCCACCGCCGGGCCGATCTCCAGGCTCACCGACCCCCGCTCGGTGAACTTCAGCGCGTTGCCGATCAGGTTGCGCAGGATCTGCTCCAGCCGCCTGCGATCGGTCCGCAGCGTCCTCCCCTGGTCGGGAGCGATGCGCACTTCGAAGTCGAGCCCGCGATCACGCGCGGCGGCCAGAAACTGCCCCTCGATGGCCCGCCGCAGGTCGGCCAGCTCCAATTCGCCGATCTGCAGATCGAGCTTGCCCGCCTCCACCTTGGAGAGGTCGAGGATGTCGTTGATCAGCCCCAGCAGATCCTCGCCGGCGGCGTGGATCGTTGCCGCCTTCTGGACCTCGTCGGCGTCCAGGTGGCCGCTCTCGTTGCGGGCCAGCGCCGCCGCCAGAATCAAGAGCGAGTTCAGCGGCGTGCGCAGCTCGTGCGACATGTTGGCCAGGAACTCGCTCTTGTAGCGGCTCGCCACCGCGAGCTCACTCGACTTGCGCTCGATCTCCCGGCGCGCCCGCACCCGCTCGGAGATGTCGCGGATCGAGGCGATTGCCATGCGCCCACTCGGCCCCTCGATCGCCGCCAGCCCCAGCTCGATCGGGATTTCACGGCCGTCCTTGGCGCGTCCGAAGAGCCCCCCCGCCTCGCCCAAGGTCCGCACCCGCGGCGCCGCCATGTAGCCCCGCCGCAGCTTCGGGTGCCTGGCCCGAAGACGCTCCGGGACCAGCACCTCGACCAGCTCGCCGATCAGCTCCTCGCTGCCGTAGCCGAAAAGCTCCTGCGCCTGCAGGTTGACCATCGAGATGCGCCCCCCGAGGTCGGTCACGACCATCGGGAAGGGGCTCTCCGACAGCAGCTGGCGGAAATTCTGCTCGCTGCGGGCCAGCGCGTCGCGCGACACCGTGGTCTCCTGCAGGCTCTCGGTCATCCGGTCGAAGGCGCCCGCCAGCCGCCCCAGCTCGTCGTCGCTCGCGCTCCCGATCCGATGCGAGAGATCCCCGCCGGCCACCACCGCGGTCCCCCGCGTCAGCGCCGCCACCGGCCGGGCGATGCTGCGCACGATCCACAGCCCCGAGAGCAGCACCAGGGGCACCAGCGAGCAGACGAAGGCCACCGTCCAGCGCACCATGCGCCGCTGCGCGCGCTCGATCGCCGCCATGGCGCGCGCGCTCAGCGCCTGGGCCTCCTGCTCCAGCACCAGAGTGCGCCCCGCGATCTGGCCCGCCAGGCGCACCCGCAGCTCGCGCGCCGCCTCCGCCTCCGCCTCCGCCCCCCCCTCGGCCGTCGCGGCCTGCACCGCGACCAGGCGTTCGAAAGCGCCGTCCATCCACCGCTTGTGCTTGCGCAGAATCTCCCGCCCCGGCCCCCGGCCGGAGTCGGCGAAGGGCGGCTCCGCCAGCGTCCGGTCGAGCGCGGCCGCCAGGGTCCGCCATTGCCGATGGGCGCGCTCGCTGGGATGGCTCAGGTAGTCGTAGGTGAAGTTGTCGAGATGGCTGGCTTGGTTCACCAGCTCCGCGGCCCAGCGCGCCTCGCGCACCAGCCCCTGCACCTGGCGCGCGTTGTCGATCAGCACCAGCCCGAGCAGCGCCGCCAGCAGCGTGGTGGCGGCCGCGGTCGCGACCAGGCGCCGGCGGATCGTCATCGGGCCACCGCGTCCCCCAGCTCGACGACGGTCACCGCCGCCGGGCGCACCCGCCGCAGCGGCTCGCCGTGCAGCAGCCGCAGAAAGTCGGGCGGCTCCGATCCCTCTACCAGGCCCGCGGCCAGCGCCCAGCGCGCCTCGTCCTCCATCGCCAGCAGCAGCTCCTGGCTCAGCCCCAGGCGCAGGTCGATCTGCCCCCACAGCTCGGCGACCCGCGCGGCGTCGATGCCGAGGCGGCGCGCCACCAGCGCTTGCGCTTCGCCCGGACGCGCGCGCGCGAAACGTTCGGCGTCCAGCACCCCCGCCACCAGCCGCCGCAGCGCCTCGCCACGCCGGGCGACTACGTCGGTCCCGGCGACCAGGTTGAAGCTCTTGTGGTAGAGACCCGGCTCGGCGAACACGATCGCGCCCTCACCCAACAGCCGCTCCGCCTCGCTCACGAAGGGCTCGCGCATCGAGAAGGCGTCGATGCGCCCCTCGGCCAGCGCCGGCGCCAGCTCTTCGGCCTTCATGAAGCTGAGCTCCACGTCGGCTTCAGTCATTCCGTGGGTCACCAGGAAGAGATGCAGAAAAAAGTGCACCGCGGAACCACGCTGGGTGGCCACCCCTTTGCCGCGCAGGTCCCCCGGCCCGGCGATCCCGGCGTCGCGCCGCGCCACCACCCGCGGCTCGTTGCCCGACGAGCCGACCGTCCCGAAGCAGGCGAAATCGCTGCGCTCGAAGGCGCGAAACACCAGCGGCACCTCGGCCGTGGTCGCCACCTCGACCTCGCCGGCCAGGACCGCGTTCAGGGCGCGCTTGCCGCTCACGTAGTCGCGCACCGCCAGCTCCAGCCCGTGGTCGGCAAACAGCCCCTGCTCCACGCCGATCACCATCAGCCAGTTGACCGGGTCGGGGGGCAGGCCGAGGCTCAGCGCCAAGGGTCCCGCGGCGGGCTCGGAATCGCCCGAATCGCAGCCCGCACCCGCGAGGGCCAGGGCGGCCAGCAGAGCCGGAAGGCTGCGCGCTCTCGGCATGGGTGGGCGCCTTTCGCGGCGGCCGGGTCAGAACCGAAGCTGGAACTGGAGCTGGATCACGTCGTCGTCGATCGCCTCGTCCGCCTCGCGCTTCAGCACATAGTTGGCCATCAGCTTGGCGTCGTGGCCGTCCACGTAGTAGTTGAAGGCCAGGGTGGTCCAGTCTATCTCCGCGGCCGCGCTGGGGGCGGAGCGATCGTCCGGATCGTAGCTCTGGTGGCGGACGAATGCCTCGATCTTGTCATCCACGAGCTCGCAACCCGCCTGTAGGAAAGCGCCGCTGGCGTCGAAACGCGGATCGGAGTCCGAATCGGCCCGGAGCTCGGCGGCGATGTACTCCGTCTTGGCCGACCAGCGCCCCCAGCTCCCGCCCGCCGCCAGATCCCAGATCAGGCGCCGGTAGGGCCCCGCGAAGGGCATTCCCAGGTCGGACTGGACATACGCGCTGGGATCGGAGAGGTCGCCGCCGCGCGGCCGCTCCCAGAGGGCGCTGGCGTGCAGATAGAGCGCCTGGCCGCCGGCCCCGCTCGCGTCCCAGTCGAGCGCGCCGGCGTAGAGCAGTCCGGTGTCGTTGTTGGCCGTGACGTTCGGTCCGGCGCCGTTGTAGACCCCGAGCTGCCAGTCCAGGCGGTCGTCGGCCAGCGCGCCGAAGGCCTTGACGCCGATGTCGCGGCCGCCGGTCGGACTCAGCAGCCGCTCGCCGGCGCGGAAGTAGTCGAGCAAGTCGATGCGCCAGGCCGGCTGGACCTCCTCGTGGCCCACCGGCACCTTGAACTGCCCGCAGACCAGGTTGAGCTCCGACCCGAGCCGAACCCGCAGCTCGACGTCGAGCAGCGTGGGATCGACCGCCAGGCTGCCGGTGCTGCGCGCCAGGCTGAAGTGCAGCTTGTAGCCGAAGTCGGCCCCCACCTCGCCCACCGCCTTGATGCGCGCGCGGCGCACCCGCATGCTGGAAACGCCGGCCCCCTCGTCGCCCGCCACCCCGTCGTAGCGGAACTGCAGGAAGCCGTCCCAGCGCGGCGCCGCGTCGCGCGGGGCATCCTCGGCGGATGCGAGCCCCGGCAGCGCCGCCAGGAGCAGCGCCCCGCACGAGAACCTACTCATCGAGCTGACCCCGAACCGCGCTGAGCTTGTCCTCGATCCCCTGCTCCTTGTCGATGCGTGAGCCCAGGCGCAGGTTGGTGGAAATGCGGACCGCCCCGCGCGCGTGGAGCTCCTCGTGCACCCGCTTGAGCGCCGCGAAGATGGTGTCATAGTCGCCTTCGATGTTGGTGCCGTAGCCGTGGAGCATGACCGGCAGCCCGGTCTCGGCGAGGATCCGGTGCGCAAGCGCGACCTCTTCGCGGACGCTGGTTCGACCGGTATTCGGGACGACGCAGATGTCGACGATGACTTTCATGGCGGAGGAGGCTAGCACGCCCCTCTAAGGGTCCGCGCAGTCAGGTTTCAGAGCCTCCACGCCCCGCCCTGGACGCCTGAGTCGAGTCAGCGGGGAATTCGGGTCGCCCCGCGGTCGTCCGCTGCGGCTGAGTTGGGTCAGCGGGGGAAGTTGGTCGCTTCGCGGTCGTTCGCTGCGCCTGAGTCGGGTCAGCGGGCGGACTTGGTCGATCTGCGGTCGTTCGCGGAGGTTGAGCCGGGTCAGCGGCGGAATCCGGTCTCTCTGCGGTCGCTCACGGCGCCTGAGTCGGGTCAGTGGCTGATTCTGGCTCCCGCGCGGTCATTCTGGGCGCCTGAGTCGGGTCAGCGGGCGAGTTCGGTCGCTTCGCGGTCGTCCGTGGCGCCTGAGCCGGGTCAGTGGGCGGTTTTGGTCTTAGGCGCTCGCCAGAATTGACCCACCTGTGCTCGTGAGAAGCGACCCACT
>CAZBBK010000051.1:0-41996 GCA_964490075.1 uncultured Gemmatimonadota bacterium
CCGCCACGCTCGAGCTCATGCGCGTGCTGCGCCGGCGCCGCCGCTGCGGCGATCGGCGCGGCACGGTGGTCGCGCTCAAGCACCTCGGCGACGTGCTGCGGCGCGGCGGCCGCGGCGCCCGGGCGGCGCGCCTGGCGTGGATCGCCGTCGTGCGGGCCGGCGACGATGGGCGCCGCCGCCACGAGCTGCTGCTGGACGCCACCGAGGCCGAGGCCGACGCCGGGCGCATCGACGCCGCGTGGGCCGCCCTGGGCGGAGTCGAGGGGCCCACGCAGCAGCCCCACATCAGGCTCCGCGCGGCTCTCCTGGCCTCTCGCCTGGGCGCGGCGGCGCCGGCTCCCGAGCGCCTCGCCGCCCTGGTGGAAGGCGCCGGAGCCCGCGCCCACGCCGCCCTGGCGGCCGCCGCCGCCGCGCTCCTGGTGCGGGCCGAACGGCCGGAGCTGGCCCGCGCCATCCTCCACAGCATCGGCGACCATCCCCTCGACCTCTTCGCCCGCGTCGCCGTCGACCTGGCCTGGGTGGAGCTGCACCTGGCGACCGGATCTTCCGCCGACCCCTCCGCCCCCTTGCTGCGTGCGCGGCGCCTGGTGGAGCGCCTGGGGCTGGTCCGGGAACGGGCGCATCTGCTCTTCCTCGAGGCCGAGCTCTTGATCGCCGCCGGGCGCGCCGAGAGCGCTCGCGGGCACCTGGACGAGGCCGAAGGGATGCTGGGGCCGCCGCCGCGCCATCCGGAGCTGCGCGTGCGCATCGCCCGCCGCCGCCGCGCCGGCGCCCGCGCCCCCGATCGCCGCCAGCACCTGGCGCTGGTCCGCGTCACCGATCTGCTCGGTTCGATCGAAGATCCCGAGCAGCTCTTCCGTGCCATCCTGCGCGTGGTGCTCGACACGGTCGCCGCCGAGCGCGGCGTGCTGACCCTGCGCGAGGGGCAGAGCGACCACTTCGAGATCGCCGTGGCGCGCAACGTCGAGCCCCAGGCGATCGACGACGTGCAGCGGATCTCGCGCTCCATCCTCACTCGCTCGATCCGCGAGGGGGCCGTGCTCCACTCCTCCAACGCGCTGCAGGATGACGAGTTCCGCGGACTGCGCTCGGTCCAGCTCTACCGCATCGTGGCCTTCGCCTGCGCCCCTCTGGTGGTCGGCGGCCGGATCATCGGCACCATCTACGTCGACCGGCGCTCGCCCGGCGGTGCCTTCTCGCCCCACGATCTCGATTTCCTGGCCTCGCTGGCGCGCATCTCGGCGATCGCGCTGGAGCACGCGCGCCTCCACGATCGGCTGCGCACCCAGGCCGGTGCGCTGCGCCGTGAGATGGCGGCGATCCACGGGCTCGACAGCCTGCTGCGGCGCAGCCGGCCGATGACGCGCGTCATGACGCAGGCGCGGCGCCTGGTCGACGTCCCCACACCGATCCTGCTGCTGGGCGAGACCGGTGTCGGCAAGAGCGCCCTGGCGCGCGCGATCCACTACTCCGGAGCCCGCGCCGGCGGCCCCTTCGTGGAGCTCGACTGTGGCGCCATCCCCGAGACCCTGATCGAGAGCGAGCTCTTCGGTCACGTGCGGGGCGCCTTCACCGATGCCCACTCCGATCGCCCCGGTGCCTTCGCCCAGGCCGACGGCGGCACCCTGCTGCTCGACGAGATCGGCAACCTGCCGCCGGCCGGCCAGGCCAAGCTGCTGCGCGTGCTGCAGGACCGACGTCTGCGTCCGGTGGGCGGAGATCGCGCCCGAGAGGTCGATGTTAGGGTGATCTGTGCCACCAACGCCGACCTGGAGCGGCGGGTGCAGGAGGGGAGCTTTCGCGGCGATCTGTTCTTCCGCATCCACACCGTCCCCTTGCTGATTCCACCGCTGCGCGAGCGCCGCGCCGACATCATCCCCCTCGCGGAACGCTTCTTGCACCAAACCGCCCCAAAGATCGGTCGCAAGGCCCCGGAGCTCGACGTCTCGCTGCGCAAGGCGTTGCGCTTGGTCCCCTGGCCCGGCAACGTGCGCCAGCTCGAGAACGTGCTGCACCGCCTGCTGGTCCTGGAGCCTTCCGACTGCTGGTCCGACGTCGTGCTGCCGGAGGAGCTCCGCGCCATCGCGTCGACCGCCGCCGGCCCGGCGCCCGGGATCAGCGCCCCGGCCCGAGTGGAACGCAGCATGCTGATCGAAGCCCTGGCCCAGTGCCGATGGAATCGCCGCCGTGTCGCCGAACGCCTCGGCCTGACCCATCGCCAGGTCTGCTACCGGATCGAGAAGTACGGCCTGGTTCCGCCCCCCCGCCCCTCATCGGGAGAGCCGAGATGACCCTCGTGACCCTGGCCCGCCCCCGTGCGCTCTTGGCGGCGCTCGTCTGTGTCTCGCCCGCCGCGGCGTCCCCCCCGTCCGGACTGGACGATGATGTCTCGAGCGTGGTGATCAACGAGATCATGTACAACCCCTCCGACTCGCTCGGCGCCGACGACGACTACCAGTGGGTGGAGCTCTACAACACCTCGGCACTGGCCGTCGATCTCCAGGGCTGGAGCCTGAACGACGCGGCACTCTCGGGCACGATCGGGGCGCACGACTACGCCATCGTGGCGCGCCAGGATCTCTCCGACCCCGATCAGGACGGCGCCTACTTCAGCGCCTTCTACAACCCTCAGCACGACTACCAGATCGAGCATCCGATCATCGACCTGGAGGGAGTCGACCTCGGCTTGGGGGACAGCGACTTCGACCTGGTGCTGCGCGATGCCGAGGGGACGGCGATCGACTCCACCGGCTTCCACCCGGCGCCGGGCGGCGACGGCGACGGCTCCACCCTGGAGCGCCTGGTGGCGCCTTTCGTCGGCGACGTGGCCAACTTCGAGCCCAGCGCGCCACCCGAGCGCTTCGGCTCGCCGGAGGGTCAGAACTCGGTCTCGCCGGTGGTGATCGACGTGCTGCTGCCCGACGGCCCTTTCGAGCCGGGCGAGCTGGTATTGATCTCCGAGACGATCCTCAACCGCACCTCTCAGCCGCAGCCGATCTCGCTGATGCGCGCCCTGGAGCTCCCGGAGGACTTGGTCCTGCCGATCGACGTCCCGGAGCTGCCGGACTGGGTCGTGCTGCCGCCCGACTTCGAGCTCACGCTCGAGGCCGAGGTGGAGGTGCCGGAGCTCCTCCCCGAAGGCGGCTATGCCTACCAGGCAGCCTTCGGACGCGGCATCCAGTCGGCCGGATCGGAGTGGGAGGAGTTCATCGTGCGCACCAACGACCAGTCTTCGGAGCGCCGTCGGGTTCACAATTTTGTGAACTCCTGCGCGGCTTCGCCCAGAGCGATCCCGGCAGACTGAGCCCCCGCGGCACGAAACCGGCGAAACGCCGGGATTCCTGCCCCGCCCGACCCCCGTGCCCGGCACGCATCCTGCAGTCCCTTCGGGCAGGCCTCCGGCACGGATTCACCGCGCCGGGCTCGGCCCACGGCTTCCCGCCCACGCGCTCAACCCTCTGCACGGCGTGGGTGGGAGGTCGTCGGTCCGGGGTCTCGATGGACGAGTCGCCCGGGCCCGCAACCTGGTCGGCACCAGCCGTCGCGGGGGCGCGGTGACAGGCCGCGCCGAAGCGCCGGTGGGTCGACCCGCCGCCCCTTGCCGGGGCGGAGGAACCAGGACAGAACCATGCTCCGTTCCATCATCGCCGCCGCCGCGGCCGCCTTCGCCTTCGCCGCCCACGCCCAGTGCGTTTCCTGCGGCATCGAGCTCAGCGCCGACTGTGTCGCCCCGGGCGGGCAGCTCGAGATCGACGTCTTCGTGACCAACGGCTGCGACCTGCCGGTCGAGGTCGAGGCCTCGCTGATCGCCCACGCCCCCGAGGGCGAGGAGTACGTGATCGAGGCGCGCACCTTCGTGCTGCCGCCGATCGAGGCCTCCGCCAGCTTCCTGCTCACCGTGCCCGAGGACATCGCCCGCGGCGACTACGACCTCGAGGTGACGATCCTCGAAGGCGACCACGTGAGCACCTGCGCCGCAGCAGTGACGGTCTCGGACGACTGCGGTTGATCCGCGACCGCACACGGGATCGATTCCCCCCCCGGAACTCCGGTCCTTCCATGAGCGGCCGGCTCGATGTCTCCGATGACGCGGGCCGGCCGCCGCCCGTCATTCCCAGAGGGCCTCGGCGAAGCGGGCGCGGATGCGCTGGTCCTTGGTCACCAGAGTCGCACCGGCGCAGATCGCCTGCGCCACGATCAGGCGATCGAAGGGGTCGCGCGTCCAGCGCAGACCGAGAGCCTGCGCGACCACATCGTGAAAGGGCCGATCGCAGACCCTCAGCTCCAAGGCGCGGCTCAGCTCCGCCATGATCTCGGCGGCGCTGGGGACGATGCGGCCGATCTCGTGCAGATACTCGAGCTCCAGCAGCGCCATGGGAGAGACTCCGAGCGGGCGGGTCTCGATCTCGGTCTTGACGCGCTCGGGGAGGGCCGCCGCGCCATCCTGATACAGCCAGGCCAGCACGTGGGTGTCGAGGTGGATCACGATCGATCCTCCTCTTCTTGACCCAGGAAGGGCCGCCACTCGCTCGACCAGTCGACGCGCAGCAGATCGTCCGGATCGCCGACGATGGTGCCCGGGTGTGGAAGCAGACGCGCGAGCCGACTCGGCCGGCTTTCCGGCACGATCGACAGCCGCCGGCCTTTGCGAATGATCTCGACCGGGATCCCGGTGGCCAGGGCTCGATCGAGGATTCGGTAGATGTCTTGCCGCAATCTGGAAACGGAAATCGCCACGGTGCACTTCCAAGTCGATCGTACGTAATCACGATACAATCGTACGAGTCGATGCGCAAGCGACCCTGCGCCTCACGCTCGCCCCCCTCAGCCGCCCCGCTTCTCCTCCGCCACCCAACGCTCCATCCACCCCTCCAGCACGTCGAGCGGCACGCCGCCGAGGGCCAAGAGCCGGTCGTGCAGGCGGCGCAAGTCGAGATCGGGCAACGCCGCCTGGGCCGTCTCGCGGATCTTCGAGATGGTCAGCTCGCCGATCTTGTAGGCCAGCGCCTGGCCCGGCATGCAGATGTAGCGATCGACCTCGGCCACGATGTTGTGGCGCGAGAGGGCGGTCTCGCTGGCCAGGTAGTCGACCGCCTGGGCGTGCGACCAGCCCTTGTGGTGGATGCCGGTATCGACCACCAGACGCGCCGCGCGCCAGATCTCCATCGTCAGCCGGCCGAACTCCGAGTAGAGGTCGCGGTAGAAGCCGAGCTCCTTCGGCAGTCCTTCCGAGTAGAGCGCCCAGCCCTCCACGTAGGCGGTAAAGGTGCCGTACTTGCGGAAATCCGGCAGGTCCTCGACCTCTTGGGCCAGGGCGATCTGTAGGTGATGACCGGGAACCGCCTCGTGGTAGGCGAGCGCCTCCATCGTGTAGCGCGGCCGCGACTCGGGCTTGTGCGTGTTGGCGTAGAACACCCCGGGGCGCTCGCCGGCGGGAGGCATGTAGTAGGCGTCGGGCGCGTTGGCGGCGCGATAGTCCTCGATCGGCCAGACCTCGAAGCCGGTCTTCGGCAGGCGGCCGAACATCCGCGGCAGCTCGGCCTGGACCGCGTCGAGGACGCCGCGGAAACCGGCCAGCACCGCGTCCGCGTTCTCGAAGTGCAGCTCCGGACGGCCGCGCAGGTGGTCGACGAACTGGTGCACGTCGCCGGCGAAGCCTGTGGCCTCCATGACGCGCGTCATCTCGCTCGCGATGCGCGCCACCTCTTCGCGGCCGATCTCGTGAATGCGGTCCGGCGTCAGGTCGGTGGTGGTGAAGCGCTCGGTGACGTGGTGGTAGATCTCGTCGCCGCGCGGCAGGGCGTGGACTCCGATCTCGGTGCGGCAGCGCGGCAGGTAGTCGCGCTCCAGGAACTCGGCCAGTTTGGCGTAGCTGGGGACCACCGCCTCGGCCAGGCAGGACTCGGCCTGCGCCGCCAGCTCCTGGATCCCCTCGATCTCCTCGCGCGGCTCGGCGAAGGGTGTCAGGAGGGGACTCGGTCCGCGGCCGGCCTGCGCCTTCACCTGGTCGAGGATGGCGCGGAAGTTCACCGCGGCGCCCACCATGCCGCGCGCCATCCCCTCGCGCATCAGGTCGATCACCTGGTCGATCTGGCGCGGAAAGGCGCGCAGCCGTGCGATGTAGGAGAGCAGCCCCTCGCGGTCGGCGGTGGGGTGGATGGTGGCCAGCTGTAGGAGGTCGAGGTGGGGACCGAAGAGCTGGGTCATCGGGATCAGGTGGGTGTCGAGAGCGTTGCCGCGCAGGTTCGACTCCATCAGCGCGATGAAGATCTCGCGCTCGATCGCCTCGGCCTCGGAGAGCCGCAGCGGATCGAGGGCGCGGGCCCGGCGCAGGGCGTCGCGCTCGCGCTCGATCTCACGTTCGCGCTGGGCTCGAGAGTAGTCGTGCAGGCGATCCTCGAAACGGCGGTCGCCGAGCTGCGTGGCCAGCGTGGGATGGTCGTGGAGCAACCCCTCCCAGTAGTCGTGGAACAAGGACCGTAGGTCGGACATCGGGGGGCTCCTGAACACGTGTGGCCGGATGCGCCGGGGTCCGCTACCGTTGAGGCGCCGCCCGGCCGGGTCGGCGGTGGCATTGGAAAGGCCGAGATTCTATCCCTTCGTAGCGCTCTTGCCGCCTTTGGAAGTGAATCGTCGCGGATCGATCCTGAGCGCGGCCGACGCCCGCGGTGGGCTGCCGTGGGCCTATCTGGCCTTCGCGCTCGCCTGGATCGTGTTCGGTCTCAAGCTGGTCGCCTATCGCTGGACCGGCTCGGTGGTGGTGCTCTCCGACGCCCTGGAGGGACTCGTCAACATCGCCGCCGGCGCCTTCGCGCTCTTCGCGGTCTCGCTGGCCCAGCAGCCCCCTGACGACAACCACCCCTATGGGCACGGCAAGGTGGAGTTCCTGTCGGCGGCGATCGAGGGCGGTCTGGTGGTCGGCGCCGCGTGCGTGATCGCCTACGAGGCGCTGCTCGATCTGGTTCGGGGCCCTGGAATCGACGCGGTGCGCGGCGGCAGCGTCCTGCTCCTGGCGTCGGCGGCGGTGAACGGGACGATCGGCTGGGCCCTGGTGCGCGCGGGGCGGCGAGTCGGCTCGGTGGCGCTCGAAGCCGACGGCCGCCACCTGCTGACCGACGTGGTGACCAGCATTCTGGCGATCCTGGCGCTGCTCCTGGTGTCGGCCACCGGGCTGGCGGTGCTCGATCCCTTGATCGCGCTCGGGGCGTCGCTGCTGGTGGCGCGCACCGGTGTGCGTCTGCTGCGGCGGGCGGTAGGGGGCATGATGGACGAGGCCGACCCCGACGACCTGCGGTTGCTGCGCCGGGCGCTCGCGGAGATCGACGAGCCTTTGGTGCGCGGCTACCGCGGGCTGCGATCGCGCCATCAGGGCAAGCTGCACCAGGTCGACGTGGCGCTCCTGATCGACTCTTCGATCTCGGTGGGGACGGCGGCGGCGGTGGCGCGGCGGGTGGCGCAGGCTCTGAAGGGGGCGCTCGGCGCAGCCGCGGTGTCGTGTCGGGTCGAGCCCTGGCGGGGCGACCCGACCAGCGAGGCGCCGGAAGTGTCGCTCGGGCCGGAGTGATGGGCACCGACCACGACTTCCTGCCGATGACGGCGCACGAGCTTGCCGCCCGGGGCTGGGAGCGCCCCGACGTGGTGTTCGTGACCGGAGACGCCTACGTCGACCATCCCGCTTTCGCGATGGCGGTGCTGGGGCGGGTGCTCGAGCAGCAGGGTTTTCGGGTGGCGATCCTGAGTCAGCCGAACTGGCGCAGCGTCGAGCCCTTCCGAGCTCTGGGCAGGCCGCGGCTCTTTTTCGCGGTAAGCGCCGGCAACATCGATTCGATGGTCAATCACTACACCGCCAATCGGTTGCCGCGCTCCGACGACGCCTACTCGCCCGGTGGCCGCGCCGGTCTGCGACCCGATCGCGCGACCAATGCCTACGTGCAACGCTGCCGCCAGGCGTTCAAAGGCGTGCCGGTGGTGGCGGGAGGGGTCGAAGCGTCGCTGCGGAGGCTGGCTCACTACGATTTTTTCTCGGACAAGGTGTTGCCTTCGATTCTGCTGACCTCGAAGGCCGACCTGGTGGTGCACGGCATGGGCGAGCAGGGAATCGTTGCGATCGCTCGGGGACTGGATGAAGGCCGGTCCTGCGCCGATCTCAGCGCGATGCGCGGCTGTGCCTACCTGACCGGCGCCAAGGGAGAACCGCCGCGGGAGGCGGTGATTCTGCCCTCGTTCGAAGAGGTAGCGCGAGACAAGGAGCTGTTCTCGCGCGCCACCCGGATGATCCACCGCGAGACCAATCCCCACAACGCGCGGGTCGTGGCGCAGCGTCACGGCGAGCGCTGGGTGGTGGTGCAGCCGCCGGCAACGCCGCTGGCGGCGGAAGAGCTGGACCGGATCTACGCGTTGCCCTTCGCACGCGCCGCGCACCCCGGCTACCAGCAGGCGGTTCCGGCGCTCGAGACGGTGCGTTTCAGTGTGTCGCTGATGCGTGGCTGCTTCGGTGGTTGTGCGTTCTGCTCGATCACCCTGCACCAGGGCCGCATCGTGCAATCGAGAACGCGCCGATCGGTGCTCGCGGAGATCGATCGATTCGCCGCCGACGATCGCTACACGGGCGTAGTCTCGGATCTCGGCGGCCCGACCGCGAACATGTACCGCATGCACTGCACGCGGCCCGAGGTCGAGAAGATCTGTCGCCGGCTGTCGTGCGTGCATCCCACCGTCTGCAAGCTGCTCCAGACCAGCCACGCTCCCTTGCGCGACCTGATGCGCGCGGTTCGCGGCAGGCCCCGAGTGCGCAAGGCGCTGGTCGCCAGCGGGGTGCGGATGGACCTGGCGCTGCGCGATCGCGCCTACATCGACGACCTGGCGCGACACCACACCGGGGGGCGGATCAAGGTGGCGCCGGAGCACGTCGCGGCGCGCGTATTGGAGCTGATGAAGAAGCCGCCGATCGGCGATTTCGAGCGCTTCGCGGCCGCATTCCTGGAGTCGAGCGCGCGCGCCGGCAAGCGGCAGGAAATCGTTCCCTACTTCATCTCCTCCCATCCGGGAGCCGATCTCGAAGCGGCGCTGGAGCTGGCGCTCTTTCTGAAACGCACCGGCTACCGGCCGCTGAAGATGCAGGATTTCATCCCGGCACCGATGGACATCGCCGCCTCGGCCTTCCACACCGGCATCGATCCTTTCACCATGCGCCCGGTCGCGGTCGCTCGGGGAACGCGCGCCCGCAACATGCAGCGCGCGCTCCTGCACTTCTTCAAGCCCGAGCACCATGCGACGGTGCGTCGCGCGTTGCGCAGCCTGGGGCGCAGCGATCTGATCGGCGAGCACGAGGGCGCGTTGATACGATCCACCGCGCCCCGGCCGAGCGCCGATTCGCCGGCCGCCCGAGCGTCGAAGGGACAGCGGCGATCGGTGGGGTATCGACCCCATAGAAAGCGAGGCTGAAAGCGAGACTTGCAATAGCCCGGGGTTTCCCCCACAATTCGCTGCCCGATTGTATGGTCCGGGAGGCCGTTCAACCGAGCCAGCATGATGCGAAGCTCATCAGCCGCGGTGTCAGTTTCCACGGCACCGGCGAGCGCCGCCGTCGCGGGAAGGACGGGCGCTCCGGCCGGCAGGGGAAGTTGCGCTTCAGTACGACCGGAATGGACAAGCTGTTCGCGCAGGGGTGTTGCGCCCCGCGAGGGGTGAGGAGTCATCGATGAGAGCGATTGCAGTTGCGAACCAAAAAGGCGGATGCGGCAAGACCACCACGGCGATCAACCTCGCCTGGAGCCTGTCCCAGAGGCAGCGCAGGACGCTGCTGATCGACATGGACCCGCAGGGTCATGTCGCCGTCGGGCTCGGCCTGCAGATCGAGAGCCCGCCGGCGACGCTCGCCAGTCTGTTGCTCGAGGAAAGTGGAATCACTCCTCTCATCCGAATCGCCGTGGCGATCGATGAGCGGCTCTCGGTGGTGCCCTCGACCCTGAAGCTGGCGCTCCTGGAGCAGCGTCTGGCGGGCAAGAAGCGGCGCGAGCGTCGTCTGCAAGCGGCGCTGGAAAGCGCCGCCGGCGACTACGATTACGTGCTCGTCGACTGCCCCCCCAACCTCGGCATGCTCACCTTCAACGCGCTCTTCGCCTGCGACGAGATCATGATCCCGGTCGATACCAGCATCTTCGCCATCGATGGCCTGGCGCGCTTCATGGAGACCGTTTCGCTGGTCGAGGGTCATGCCGGACACGGCAAGGCGGTGAACATCTTGCGCACCAATCACGATCGCCGCACCCGTTATGCCCGCGCCGTCACCGAGCGCCTGATCGAGCGATTCCCCGACCGGGTGTTTCAGACCGCGATCTCGCGCAGCGTGCGTTTCTGTGAGGCGGCCGAGCGCGGCGCGGCGATCGGCGCCCTCTATCCGAGCTCGCGCGGCGCCGGGGACTACACGTCGCTGGCGGCCGAGGTGATGCGCGAAGAGATCGCCGCCGCGGCGCGCAGCAACGAGATCCGTCACCTGCACGAGTCGCAGCGGCCGATCGGCGAGCAGGTGATGTTTGCTCTGAACATGCCCTCGGCCGCCGACGTGCGCCTGGTCGGCGATTTCAACGACTGGGATCCCTCGGGAATCGCGTTGCGGCGCGAAAGCGGCGGCGAATGGACCACGGCGCTGTCGTTGCGGCCCGGGGATTACCAGTACCGCTTCCTGGTCGATGGCCGTTGGCTCTGCGATCCGGCCAACGAGCGCAGCGTCGAAAATGTGTACGGAGGACGCAATTCCCTGTTGGAGGTGGGGAGCGTCTAGTGCCCACTCCCGAGCACCGGCACAGCGACCTGGACGAGATCGCGCATCTCTATTTCTCCGATGAGGGATGCGAGGGTCCAGGCGCCGGAGGGCCGGTGGTTTGTGTCTCGTCCTGGCGTCGGGCGCGTCTGAGCTTCGACGATCTGGCGGCGACACTCTCTTCCTGGGGCGTGCCGGCGACGGTCCTCGGACATTCGCCGGAGGGGGAAGGGCCGGCCGTCCAGGAAGGCGGCGTGGTGCTCTGGCCGGTGCCGGTCGAGACCTTGCGCCAGTGGCCCGGTGCGCCGATCGGTTACTTCGTCGCCATCTCGTGCGCCGACCGGGAAGCCCTGGTGGCGGGCTACGAGCTGGCCCGCAGCGTCGCCGAGCAGGCCCCGACCGGGATCTGGCTGTGGGCCGCCAACCGGCGCCGGCTGAATCGCGCGCTGGAAGGAATCCGGGCGCTCTGGAACGAGCACGGAGCCGCCGGGCTGCCCTCGCTCTCTGGCGCCTGCGCCCTGGTGCACGAGTCGTCGGCGAAGTCGATTCTGAGGGTCTGCGGCCTGTCCGACGTGGTGCCTCCGGCGCGTTCCATGCCCCCACGCGATCCGCGACCGGCGCCGCCCACCGGTGCGGCGGTCTCGGTGATCCATGTCGACCCGGACGTGGCGGGAGTGGTGACGCTGCTGCACGCCAACACTCCGGGCACGACCTTGTGCCGCTTCGTTCGCGAGCTGCGCGCAGACGCACGCATCGAGGCGGAGGGCCGCGACCGCAGCATCCACATCGCCGGGCTGCCGACCGCGGCCCTGATCACCACCGACCGTCTGACGACCCTGCACATCGGCGATCAGGCGATGCTACTGACCGCCACCACCCTTCCGGATGCCTGCCGCTGGCTGGCGCGCCTGGCCGCGGGAAGCGCCCGCCCCGCGCAACCGCGCCCGCTCTGGAACCCCCTGCCGGGAGCGGAGCTGGCGGCGGTGGCGGCGCTTGCGCGAGATCTGGCGGCGCCCTGAGTAGTTCTCATGGCCCGGCGCCGGTGCGCCGCCGGTGCCAGACCGAGTAGTAGCGATAGCGCCCCGGCATGTGGCTGGCGACCGAGGCCAAGACCATGGCCGACGCCAGGAGGGGGATGCGCACAGCCGACCAGTGCGCGGCCAGGGCGATCAAGAGGCTCTTCAGGAGCGTCGCCACCCCGCGCAGCTCGACGATCCACACCGGTGCCCGACCGATGTTGACGGCGGCCAGCGCCGCGCCGCTGGCGGCGGCCCAGAAGAGCGCCCGGCCGAGCTCTTCGGCCCCGAACCAGACCCCTCCGGCGTACACCGAGAAGGCGCAGATATGAGCGGTGCGCAGAGCAATGCGCAGCCAGCGTTCGACTTGAGAGGGAGGTGCGGTCATGACCGGGCCGAATCATAGGCGAGCGCGCAGCGCCGGCACGCTAGTATCGGTGCGGTCGTCAGGGTCCCGCCGACTCTGCCGGGACTTCGGTCCGGCGGTGGCGCGGACCGCGGCAGACTCCGAGTCCCCAGAACGAGGCAGAGTTGAACCAGCGCGAGCTCGCCGAGGAGCCATTCGAGCCCGGGGTCCTGCTCCGCCTCTCCGCGCCTCTGGTGGTCTCGTTCTGGATGCGCTCGGCGTTCACTTTCGTCGACACCATCTACGCCGCGACCCTGGGCGACGAGGCGATCGCCGCGATCGGCCTCTCGGTGCCGCTCGAGTTCCTCTTCATCGCCGTCTGGGTCGGGCTCTCCAACGGTTTGACCGCCACCCTCGGCGAGGCTTTCGGCGCTCGCGACGACAACCGCATCGCGCAGCTGCTGCGAGCGGCGCGCGGCATGGCCCTGTCCGCCATGCCGGTCTTCGTGGCGCTGGGGATCGCCATCTGGTTCGCGGCGCCGCGGATGGGGCTCGATCCCGGCGTGGCGCGTGCCTTCGCCGTCTACACGGCGGTGTTGATCACCGGCACCGGCCTCACCGGTTTCTGGTCGGTGATCCCCGACTCGCTGGTCAAGGCCCACTACGACACCCGCGCCACGATGATCGCCGGGATTCTGTCCAACGTCGTCAACCTGGTGCTGAACACGGTCTTTCTCTTCGTGTTCCACTGGGGGGTGTTCGGAATCGCCTTCTCCACCGTGCTGGGACGCCTAGGTGGACTGGGCTACGCCCTGCGCCGCGCCTCGGTGCTGGAGCGGCGGCGTGACGTCGAGTGGAGGTCGGACACGGTCGCGCCGCCGCCAAGGGTCCCGGGGCCTGCCGAGAGCGCCCGCCGCGGCCCGAGCCGAGCGATCCTGGCACTGGCGGCTCCCTCCGCGCTCTCGTTTGGACTGATGGCCTGTGAATCGGGAATCGTCAACCGCATTCTGGCCGGTTTCGATCAGGCCACCGCGGGAATCGCCGCCTACTCGATCTACCATCGAGTGGCCCTCTTCGCGGGGATGCCGATGATCGCGATCTCGGTGGCGGCGCTGCCCTACTTCGCGCGCGCCTTCGGGCGCAGCGATCTGCGCGCCATTCGCCGTGGTTTCGCCGAGGCGGTCGGGGTGTCGGCGCTCTATGTGCTCGCGCTCGTGGCACCGCTCAGCTGGCTGAGCGCCTCATGGATCTCCCGAGCTCTGGCCGACTCGCCTCACACCATCGCGTTCGCGACTTTTGCCTTGAAGACAGTGCCGCTGGCCGGCCTGGCGACGCTGCCCTTCGTGCTCTGTCGCCCGGTCTTCGACGCCATGCAGCGCGGGGCCCCCAGCGCGATCATGGCGGTGGCCCGCTTCGCGGTGCTCACCTTTCCCTGCGCGCTGGCCGGCGCCCACGTGGCTGCGGCCCTGGGAAGGCCGGCGTTCGAGGGATTGATCGGCGGCTTGATCGTTGCCGGATTGACGGCATCGGGCGCCTTTCTGGTGTGGACGTCGACCGTCTTGCGGCGAGGGCGATAGAGCTTCCCCCGATCTCGGTGACCTCGTCGAAACGGACCGCCCGGGAGCCGGCGCGCTCCCCTCGGTGGTAGACTCGATGCAAGCGCGTCGCCTGAGCGGGACGGTCGTGGCGCGCACGCGCGATTGGAAAAGGCGGACCAAGTGCCGGACACGATCATGGGGTTCTTGCGCACCAGCGTGCTCTGCTTGCTCGCCCTGTGCACTGCCGTCGCGGGCCCCACGTCGGCTGTCTCGGTCGCCGCCGTTCCGCCCACGGAAACCGAGATTCGGGGTGCCTTTCTGCTCAACTTCGCGGGCTTCGTGACCTGGCCCGAGGAGGGCGTCGGCGGGTCCGATGCGGAGACCGTCATCGGTGTGCTCGGCGACGAAGAGCTGCACGGGGTTCTGGCCTACGCGATCGAAGCGAGGCGACCAAGATCCAGCGGCATCAGCCTGGCCCTCATCGACTCCCTCGAGCAGGTGAAATCCTGCCACATCCTCTATGTCGGTGACGCGACCTCGATCTCCGCGCGCGAAGTGCTCTCGGTGGTGGGCGACCACCCGGTTCTCACGGTCAGCATGCGCCGCGGCTTCGCCGACCAGGGCGGGATCATCGGCCTGTTCTCGGAGCAGGGCCGCATGCGTTTCGACATCAACCGGCGCAGCGAGCGCCGCGCTCGACTCCAGATCAGCTCACGACTTCTCAGACTGGCCCGAAAGATCCTGGAATGATGGGGAACTAGCAACTGGGGGGCGCCGCCGAATCCGACCGGCCCAGCGCCCGAGCTCGGAGGAACGACGATGATGCGACCAACTTGTCTCGGCCTGGCGTTTCTGATTGCGCCCCTGGCCGTCGGCTCCACGGCGCGTGCCGCCGCCCCCCGCCAGGACGTCTTCGATCTGTCGATCGAAGAGCTGGTCGAGATCGTCTACACCTCGTCGCGGCGCCCGCAGCAGGCCAGCCAGGCCGCGGCCAAGGTCTACGTGATCTCGGAGCAGACGATTCGCTCGAGCGGCGCCCAGAGCCTGGACCAGATTCTGCGGCGCGTGCCGGGGCTGCAGGTCCGCACCTGGCTGTGGGGATTCACCAATACCTCGATCCGAGGTCTGCTCGGCGGTTCGCCGATCAACGAGCGCCTGCTCTGGTTGGTGGACGGCGTGCCGATCAACGACGTGCGCGACGGCGGCATCTGGACCGACCTGACGGTCTTCCCCTTGCAGCTGGTCTCGCGCATCGAGGTGATGCCGGGGCCGCAATCCTCCATGTACGGCAGCAACGCCTTTCAGGGAGTGATCAACATCATCACCAAGGAGCCCGGCGCGGTGCGCTCCGGTGGCGAGTACAGTCTGAGCTTCGGTCGCGACAATACCACGCTGAACAGCGCCGCCGTGCCCAGCTACAGCGGTCCCTTCGAGTCGCTCTTGAGCGTGAACTACAGCGCCACCGATGAGCACCGCCTGGTCTCCGACCACTCGGGCAAGCAAGTATGGTGGGTGCGAGGTCGCAGCGACCTGGGACAGACCCGCTTCAACTATGGTGGTCGCTCGGCCCACCTCAAGTACCCCTCCATCTTCTCCAGTCCTTACCAGCGCTATGCGGAGCACCGCGACGAGATCTACTTCAACGTCCGCCACGAGCAAGCCCTGGGAGAGCGGGCGCAGCTGCATCTGCAGCCTAGTCTCCACCACTGGCACGACCAGTTCTGGAACTTCGGCGACGTGCCGGGTCTGCAGTACGCCCAGGATTCTTTCCGGCTCAGCGCCCTGGTGCAGTTCCACGCGCGATTGAGAGCAAGCGACCGCTTGACCTTGGGCGCGGTGCTGCACCGCGAGCAGTACCAGGGCGACGATTTCCAGCCCGGTAGACAAGATCTGCGAGTCACCAAGAAGGAGCTCTACGGAGAGTACGAAGCGGCACTGGGAGACAGGGTGCGAGTGCTCCTCGGCGCCAACGTCAACGACTCGGGTCGCTTCGCCAACGACGAAAACGTCGCCTTCCTGCATCCCAGGCTCTCTCTGCTGCTGCGTCTAACCGACACCCTGGGCCTGCGCGGCGTTTACGCCACCGGCTATCGTCCCCCCTCCTGGTGGCATCTGTTCATCAACACCGTAGATGCCGAGGGCAATCCCGAGCTGCGCGCGGAGGAGCTGCGCGGTGGGGAGTTGGGGTTGGACTACGAGCTGCCCGCCGGCAGGGCCAGCGCCTACTTCTTCTTGCAGCGCGTCAGCGACGGAATTCTCGAGGTTTACGATCCTACCTTGGCCGATCCGGAGTATCTGCAGTACGGCATCTTCGGCAAGTTCCGGCCGATTCAGGCCGCCGGGGAGTTCAAGATCAGCGGCCTGGATCTACAAGCGGAATCCGAGGTGTTGGGTGATCGCTGCTTGCTCGGCGGCGCCTACTCCTACCTGCGCTCCCGGCAGCCCGATGGGCGGCAGACCCCCTACGACGCGGAGCACAAACTACAATTTTCGACTCTGTTTCGGCCGACCGAGCGCTTGAGCATGAGCTACGGGGTGCACTTCGTCGGGGAGACCGTCGATGCCGAGCTGGAGTATGCCCCGATCGATCCGGAAGACCCCGACGCCGGTCTGATCGGGCGCCGTCCGGTCGACTCCTACCTGATCCACGAGCTCAGTCTGGGCTACAGCTTCGCCGGCGGTCTGGGACTCAGACTCTCGGTATGGGATCTGGGGCAGGAGAGCTATGAGCAGTACCTGGGCTCGGAGCAGCACGGAAATCTGTGGCTCGCGACGCTGAGCTACGCCCGTTGACCATGGAGTTGCATCGATCCGAAAGCGCCTGGCGGGAGGGTGGCGAAATTCGCCATCGACGCCTGATGCCGCGCGTCTTTCTGGACATGTCGATCCGCCACAAGCTGCACTGGATCGTCATTCTCATTTGCGTGTTGATTCTGGTGCCGGTGTTGACCGCGATGATGGTCTTCGATCACGTGGCCACCACCCGCACGATCGGCAACAATTTCCAGATCTCGGCCCGGGTCACGGGCAGCCATGTGGCCTCTCCTCTGCTCTTCGACGATCCTCTCGCCGCGCAGGAATCGCTGCACAGCCTGCAACAGGACGAGCGCATTCTCGGCGCGTCGGTGCGCAGCGCCACCGGAGAGCTCTTCGCGAGCCTGGCCACCGGCCGCGAGATCACCGCGCCGAGCGGCTTCGACCGCCAGCCGGGGGTTCACATCGAGGGCAACTTCGCGCACATCGTGGAGTCGATCACCCACGACGGCGCCGAGCTGGGCACGATCTATCTGCAGGTCGATCTGGCGGAGCGCCGCGCGCGAATCATCGGCGCGCTGACCGTTCTCGCGCTGCTGGGATTCGTGGCTCTGGTGCTGGCGCTGCTGGTCTTTTCCGGCATGCAGGGCGCGCTGCTGATTCCACTGGAGTCGCTGGCGGGAGCGGCCCGCCAGGTCTCCGAGGATCAGGATTTCGGCCGTCGCGTGCCCAAGCTCTGCGACGATGAGACCGGCGAGCTGGTCGATGCCTTCAACGAGATGCTGGCGCAGATCGAGCTCCGCACCGTGGCCAAGGAGAAGGCCGACGCGGCGAACCGCGCCAAGAGCGAATTCCTGGCCAACATGAGCCATGAGATCCGCACCCCGATGAACGGGGTCATGGGGATGGTGACACTGTTACGCGACACCGAGCTGGACGACGAGCAACGCGAGTTCGTCGACAGCATCTCCAGCTCCGCCGATTCGTTGCTGGTGATTCTCAACGACATTCTCGACATGTCGCGCATCGAGGCCAGCGAGGTGGTCCTCGATCCGCGGCCTTTCGATTTGTGGCGCTTGATCGAAGACGTCGCGGAGCTGCTCTCCGGACGCGCGCTGGAGCGCGGCATCTCGCTCGACCTCGACCTGCCCCTGGAGCTGCCGCGGCGAGTGGTGGGAGATGCCGGTCGTCTGCGACAGGTCTTGACCAACATCGTCGGCAACGCGGTGAAGTTCACCGAAACGGGATCGGTGCAGGTGCGCGCCGCCGCGGAGCCCTCCGGGGAGGAGCGAGTGGCCCTGAGCATCGCCGTCAGCGACACCGGAATCGGTGTCAGAGAAGACCAGATCGACAAGCTCTTCGAGCGCTTCTCACAGGCCGACAGTTCCTACTCGCGACGCTTCGGTGGCACCGGCCTGGGACTGGCCATCAGCTGGCATCTGGTCGAGCTGATGGGCGGCACGATCGAGGTGCGCAGCATCCTGGGAGAGGGCTCCACCTTCACGGTGCGCTTGACCCTGCCGGTCGCCGAATCGCAGCCCTCGATGGAGCGCCTGCCCGAACCCCTGCGAGGGGAGCGGGTCCTGCTCCTGGAGAAGGACTCGGTGCGGCGCGAGATCGTGGCGCGCGACCTGGGGGCGCTCGGCCTCTCGGTGGCGAGCTGCGACGAGGTGGTGGCGGCTTGCCGGGCGCTCAGCTCCGAAGGGGGCGGATTCCGCTTGATCATCGCCGGCCGCAGCGCGAGCCCCGATGCCGCACGCAAGCTGGGAGGGGCGGTTCGCGCGGCCGCCCGGGACTCCGGTCTCACGCCCCTGTGGCTCGGTCTCGGCGACGGCTCTTTGCCGCGCGCGGTGACCGGCAATGACAACCTTCCGGTGATCCGCGTGCCATTGCGACGCAGCCAGGTGATTCGGGCTCTGAAGGCCGCCGGGATGCCGGAGCCGGCGGCGCCGGCGCGGCTCCCGGGATCGGCGGCCGGCAGGCCGCGCCCGGGAAGCGGCCCGCGAGTCCTGCTGGTCGAGGACAACGAGGTGAACCAGCAGGTCGGCACCCGCTTTCTCGATCTCTTGGGCTGTCGCGTGGAGGTGGCCGGCAACGGCCGCCAGGCCCTGGAGCTCTACCGGGCCTCGCGCCACGAGCTGGTGCTGATGGACTGTCACATGCCCGAGATGGACGGCTTCGAAGCGACCGTAGCGATTCGCGCGCTGGAGGGCGATCGGAGCCGGGTGCCGGTGGTCGCCCTGACGGCCAGCGTGCTGCCTGAAGACCAGCGCGCCTGCGAGCGTGCCGGAATGGACGATTTCCTCGCCAAGCCTCTCAGCCAGAGGGACCTGGCGGCGGCGCTCAAGAAGTGGTGCGGCTGGCCCCCCGATGTGGCCACGACCCCCCGAGGGGCAGTCGACCCAGCGGATGATGCAGCGCCCCGGCCGGGCGCAGCTCGCTCTCGAAAAGAGTGAGCTCTTCCACCGGCACCACGATCGGCTCGCTTGCGCGACTCTCGCCCGCCGCGCCCCCGGCTCCGCGTCCCCGGAATCTCCCCAGCGTCAGGTGAGCGTGGAAGCGCCTTCGCTCGCGCTCGAACCCGACCCCTTCCAGCGCCCGCTCCACGATGCCGGCCAGGATCGAGAGGTCGGTGCCGCTGGTCGGATGCAGCGCCATTACCGACGGGCGCCGGCCCGGCGGAAAGGGCGCCAAACGCTCCCAGCGGGTGGCGAAGGGGGGGACCTCTTCGAGGGCGACACGCAACGCCGAGAGCAGCTCCGGCACCGTGCCCGGATCGATCTCACCGAGAAAACGCATGGTGATATGCCAGGAGCGCGCCGCGACCCAGCGCACGCCCTCGCCTTCGCGCCGTGTCCGGTCGACCCACTCGGCGATCCGCCGGCGCGCCGCCGCGTCGAGCTCCACCGCGACGAAGGCGCGAATCGTGGCACGCCCCCCGATCACAGCCCCGCGATGACCACCGTGACGTTGTCCTCGCCGCCGGCCTCCAGCGCCGCCTCCACCAGCGCGTCGCAGGCCGCGTCCACCTCGGTCTCACGCCCCAAGATGCTCTCGATCTCGGCGTCCGCGAGCATGCCGCTGAGGCCGTCGGTGCAGAGCAGCACACGCTCCCCCGACCGCAGCTCCAGCGGTTCGTCGTTGCGGGCGACCTCGGCGATCGGCGTGGCCCCCAGAGCCATGGTGATCACGTTGCGCTCGGGGTGGTGGCGTGCCTCCTCGCTGGTGATCAGTCCCGCGTCGACCATCTCCTGCACCTTGGAATGATCGCGCGTCATCAGCCTCAGGCCGGCTGCGTCGTGGAGGTAGAGGCGGCTGTCGCCGACATGGGCCCAGCGCAACCGAGCCCCATCCAGGTGGGCCGCCACGCAGGTGGTGCCCATGCCGAAGAGCGTGCCCGGGTCGGTCATGGCGCGCACCCGGATCACATCGTGAGCCGAGCGAAAGGCTCGATCGAGACGTGCGCCGAGCTTGTCCGCATCGGCCGCCGGCCCTTCGAAGGCCTTGGTGATCGTCTCGACGGCGAGGGCGCTGGCGATCTCTCCGCCCATATGGCCGCCCATGCCGTCGGCCACCACGCAGAGCGTGCGCGTGTCGTCCAGCTCGACGATCGCGAAGCAGTCCTGGTTTTCGGCCCGGACCTTCCCAGTCTCGGACCGGCCGTACACGACGAGATGCGATGACACAGATGAGCTCCAGACCCGGGGAATGGAGGCAAGCCTAGCATCCGCGAGCGGCCGCGTCAGTCTTCGACGACCTCGATCTTGGCCTGGTCATCGGGCCCCATCCGCATCGACGCCCGGCGTGCCCCGCCGGCATCGAAGAGCTCCAGGGCCGCCCCGCCGGCGTCTCCCGAGCGCAGCAGGGCCCGCACCCGCGCCTGGGCGTCGCTCATGCGCAGATGGGCCCCGGCCCGCGATACCGCGAAGCCCAGCCGCTCGCGCCCCTGGTCATCGAAGAGGGTCGCGTTCGGCTCGCCCGCCAGCAATCCCAGGTGGACCCGCGGCCGGCCCGCCGGATCGCTGAGCGTGATCTCCGGACCGGCGCCGGTCGCCGCCACGCTCAAATCGTGTCGCTCCGGCAACGCCCCCAGCGCCATTCCCACGCCGGCCCCCAAATCGCCGAAGCGTCCTCTGACCCGTCCTTCGGCGTCGATCGACTCCAGTCCGCGCTCGCTCAGGCGGGCGCGCGCCACACCCTCGGCGTCGTAGAGCGTAACGCCGGGAGTCGCGCCGTCGGCCCGCAGGTCGATTCGCGGCCGTCCGCGGTCATCGGTCACCACCACCTGTCTAGCGTTCAGCGCCCCGCTGCCGGGCGTCAACCGCGACTCGGTCACCCCGGCGTTGGAGAGCGCCAAGTAGGCGATCAGGGGCCCCAGTCCGCCCGCCACCACGATGCCCAGCGCAACGACCGTGAACTGCTTCAGGCGCTTCAGCTCGAGCTCCATGTGGCGAAACCGTCGTTCGAGGTGCAGGAACTGCTCGGCGGACTGCATCGAAGCCTCCAAGGTGAGGGGTCGCCGGGATCGCCGGGATCGCCGGGATCGCCAGAGTCGCGGAGATCCTACCGGGTTGCGGTAGTCTGGCGCCCTCATGGAAGCCCTTCGTCGTCACGCTCCGGCGCTGCTGGTGCTCGCCCTGCTCTGCGCTGCGGCGGGGCTGACCTTCGGCCACACCCTGGACGGCGCCTTTTTCTGGGACGACTTCGGCCACCTGGCCAGCGGCGCCGAGATCCACCGCTCCGGCTTCGATCGCGGCGTGTTGCGCGGCTACTTCTTCATGGCCCAGGCGGAGCGCTACTTCCGTTCCCTGCCCTTCCTCTTCGACGGCGTCGACCACTGGCTCTACGGAGGGAGTCCACGCGGCTGGCATCTGAGCACCCTGGGGTTTCACGTGGTCGCGGCGTGGCTGCTCTTCTTCCTGGGACGTGCCCTCGGTCTGCGCAGGGTGCCGTCGGCGGCCGCCGCGCTGCTCTTCTGCGTCCACCCGATGGTGGGCCGCACGGTCTCCTGGGTGACGCTGCGCGAGGAGACCATCGCGGCAGTCTCGATTCTGGCTACCTTGCGTCTGTTCTGGGTCGCGGTCGCTCCGGAGCCGGCGCCGCCCCGCCGCCGTGTCGCCGCCGCGCTGGCGGCCGCCGGACTCGCCGAGCTGGCCTTCTTCAGCAAGGAGACCGCGCTCACCCTGCCTCTGCTGGCGCTGGTGCTGGCCGGCGCCGGGGCGGCGGCGGAAGGCCGGCGCCCCCTGTGGACCCGACTGTCGCCGCGCCTGTTGGCGACGCTGCCGATGGGTCTGGCGCTGTGGATCAACCTGGGCCTGCGTCGCACCCACCTGGGCTCGATCCTGCCCAATCCGATCTCCTCCGGCGGCACGCCCTTCCCGGCACGGCCCGATTTCGACGGTGTCCTGGAGTTCGCCTCCGGCGCCGCGGCTTTCGTGCCCGCCATCCTCGGCGCCCAGCTGGTCCCGGTGCGGGCGGCCTTCCCCGCCGAAGGGGTCGAGGGGATCGGCGGCGCGACTCTGGCGCTGCTGTTGGCGGGGGCCCTCGCGGCCATCGCGGTGCTCGGGCTGCGCGGCGCGCTGACCCGCGGCGCCCCCCGCCGCGTCCTGGTCGCGGGGTCTCTGCTCTGGATCCTCTCCCCCATCCCCGCCCTCCCCTTCATCCTCCGCAGCCCGCATCCGCTCGACATGGGCAAGGTGTGGAGCCACTACTTGCCCGCCGCCTTCGCCTGTCTCGTGATCGGTGCCCTCGCGGCGGGAGCGCGCGGGCGGACCCGCGTGCCTGCGCTCGTGCTGGTGGTGGCGCTGGCCTTCGGTTACGCGACCGGCGCGCGCGCCTGGGCGCGGCGCTTCGTGCAGCTGGGCGCCGCCGACGCTCAGGCTCTCGCCGACTTCCGCCGCCTCCCCGACCCCCCGCCCGCGGGCTCCACGCTCTACTTCCTCGACGAGGAGCGGGTCTGCCGCGGCGCCACCATCCTGCGCCATCTCGAGGAAGGGCTCGGCCAGTCCTGCCGCCGCGGCGATCTGGAGGAGCTGCAGGGCGGACGCCGGGGCGGACTGAGGGAGATGGGCGAGCGCAGCTTTGTCTACCGGCTGCGGGCTCGCGCCGGTGACGCGCTCGACTTCGGGCCCGACGCCGGTTTCTGGGTCCCGGTTCACGACGAGCTGGCCGATCGTCTGCACGCGCGCCGCGTCGAGCCGCCGCCGCCGCCGCTCGAGCTCTGCGCCGCCCCGCACCAGGAGTCGGGGCGCTGGTATTTCCCGGTCGACCTGGCGCAGCCCTGGCGCTATGCCGCGCTGCGTGTCGTGCTGGAGCCGGGGGAGCCCGTGGAGCCGGAGTCGGCGCCGCCCACGTTGCGGATCTACGGCCTCGAGGTCTCGCTGGAACGCCAATGCCGGCCCCTGCTGCGCGGCGACACGCTCGAGCTTCCCCTGGCTCAGGATCTGCGCTGGCTGCTGGAGCCGCGCATCCAGGCCCTGGAGCTCTCTCTCGACTCTCCGCGGCGTGCTCTGCGGAGTGCGGTGCTGGTGCCGTGGGTTCCGGTCATTCCTGCAGCTCCTGGGCGAGTAGGCCGATGATCCGCGGCATGGCGATCAAGTGTCGGACCTTTGCGGCAGGATCTTCTCGACGACGGACTGTGTCCGGGGTGGGTTCAGCCTCCTTGGGTAGTAGTCCTCGATGATCTCGAAGACCGCGGCGGGGGTGCGCAGCCGCAGGTGTTCGATCAGAAATCCGACGTCGTCCAGATCGCCGCTGTCGAAACGCGAGGAGATGCACTTCATGGCCAGCATGTAGCGGGCGGTGGGGGCCCACACTCGCAGGTTGGGCAGATCGAGCACCTCTTCCCGGGGAGGATCGACATGGAAGTAGGCCCTTGCCGCATCGTTCAGCCAGTCCTCGGGAACGTCGAGACGGCGGGCCACGATCTTCGCAGCGGCTCTGATCTCTCGTGTCGGTTCGAAGATGGCGTCGATGTCCCTGGTGGCGCGACGAACCTGGAAAACCAAGCACATCACCGCGCCGCCGCAGATACCGGCTTCGCCTTTCACGCCCAGTTTGCCCAACTCCTGGTCGAGGGCTGAGAGGAGCTCTCTGATTCGTTCGACGGTGAGCACGATCAGGCCCTTGCCAGGAAGTTGGCGAGAACGAACCCATTCCGTCTGCGGAACTGTGCCGGCGACTCGATCAGCGCTGTCGCTTTCAGGCTCTCCACCCCGGCCACGAACCACGGCGAAGGCAAGGGACCGACGCCGTCGCACCACCACGGCGGAGCCAGGCCGCATTCCTGACACAATGCCTCGACCGTAGACGCCAGCAGGGCGCGGATGCGGTCGGTGGTCGCCCGGACCGGTGGAGATGCGACGAGATCCTCCTCGGGGGAGCGGCGAAATGCATCCACGAGCTCGAACAACCAGAGCTTCCAGGCACCTTCTTCCGCGCCGATTCGGCGCGATAGGGCGGCCAGCGAGCAGGGATCCTCGGTGATCAGGCGGTCCAGCTCGACTCTCAAGGCGGGCGCCGGTACTCCCAGGGCGGCCGCGATCTTGATCAGGGTCGAGAGCCGCGGATCGGTCTGGCCAGCCTCGATCATCTGCGGCGCCCGAAAGCTCACGCCCGCCCTCTCCGCGAGTCGGCGCTGCGAGACTCAGCGGTGCTCTCGCGCTTGCTTCAGACCGTTCATGAGGTCTCAAGACAGCTGACGCATCATATTGCGTCAAGCTGGCCCTGGTCGTCCCAGCCGCTCCTCGATCTCCTCGACGTGGCGCGAGGGCCCGTACTCCAGCGCATAGAGCTCGACCATCCGCAGCGCCTCGCGGCGGCGCCCGAGCCGCGCCAACGCCTCCGCCGCGAGCTCCAGCTCACCGATCCCCTCGGGCCGGAGCGCGCGCAGGTAGAGGGTCGCGTCCAGGGCCAGCCGCGGCGCTCCGAGCCGCAGCTGGGCGCGCGCGAAGGCGGCCAGACCGTCCTGGTGATCGGGGTTGAGATCGAGTGCTCGGCTCAGAACCTCGGCGGCCCACGCCGGACAGTTCTTCCTCAACAGCGCCTCGCCCAGGTACATCGCGACGCCCGGATCGTTCGGGTAGAGCTCGTGCGCGCGGGCCAGCGGGTCGACCGCTCCCGCGCGCTTCAGATCGGCGCGCAGCATGCCCAGAGCCAGCGCCGCCGCCCCCAGATCGGGAACCAGCGCGGCCGCCCTCTTCGCGTCCTGCAGCGCCAGCTCCCAGCGCTCTGCGCTCGCCGCCAGCGTCGATCGCAAGAGCCGCGCGCCGGCATCGTCGGGCAGCAGAGCCACCAGGGAGCACGCGGCCGCGACCGCCTCGTCCGTGCGCCCGGAGGCGTGTGCCCGCATCGCCAGCTCGGTCGCGGCGCGGATCGCCTCGTCCGGCCTCTCGGCGTCGGTCGCGGCGCAGCAGCGGAACCCGTCGTCGTGCCAGCGCATGTCTGGCGCGTGGGAGTGCTCGCGGTTGGTGCAGGCGGCATAGACGCCGCTCATTCCTCGGTCGCCGCCACGTAGCACGGGGTAGGAGCGGTGGGATCCGATCGGCCGCGGCAGTCGGTCGCCGCGCCCCACGCGCCGCCGCGACGCGGTCCACTCGTTGACGTAGCCGCTCATGTCCTGGCAGCCGTAGCCGCTGGCGCACTGCGGGCGCTGCCCGAGCAAGGGAAAGGGACCGCCCTCGTTGTGCGTCAGGCAGGGCTCCGGGTCGAAGGTATCGCCGTAGGGGTAGAAGCTCCCCGCCGGTCCCCGGCAGGTCTTCTCCCACTCGCTCTCGGTGCACAGCCGCTTGCCCACGGCGCGGCAGAGCCGCTCGGCTTCGTACCACGAGACATCGGTGAGCACCGGCACGCCGGGCAGGTTGGGAAAGGGGTGGACATCGATGAAGAAAGCGTCGAGGTGAACCACACGGGGAGTCCAGGCGTGATCGGTCGGCCCTTCGCCCGCCGGACGTCCCCCCAGCTCCGAGCTGCCCGCCGGCACCCGCACCATGGGACCGAGCCGGCCCACGGGGCCTTCGCAAGCCGCGACGGCTCCCGCCAGCAGAGCCGGGAGAGTCAGCGCCCTCGCGCGCCGGGGCAGCGCCAGGCGGCGCGGTGTTCGGGCGCCGTTCTTTGCCGTCTTTGCGGCGGACTGCATCGAGGCCTCCGGGTCGGTGGGATTCTACCCTCGGAGCAGCGACCCGGGCGTTTCGATATAGCGCTTCTCGAGCGACGCACTTCGCGAAGAACCGCGGGCACGACGGGAGCTCGCGGGCCTTCGGGGCTCCATGCGCGATCATCTGCTTCTGTGTGTTGTCGTCATCGTGGGGGCATCGAGTGCGGCAGCACCGCTTCCGATCTGGGAGGACCTGGGGCCGGGCGGCGGCCAGGGGCCGCAGATCATGGCGACCACGCCGCTCGATCCGGAACGGGTCATCGCGGCCTGGGCTTCGATGCCGGATCGGCGGACCTTCCATACGCCTCCAGTGCCGCGTCCTACGGCTCGATGCGCGCGGCTCTGGTGCACAGCGCAGACGGCGGTCTGAGCTGGAGCGAGCTCGCGACACCTCTGGAGCAGAGGCTCTACTGGGCGGCGCCCGATCCGGTGGTGCCTGGCGCCGGCGGTGACGCTTTGCTGGCCGGCGGCGAGCTCGGCATCTGGTTGAGCCGCGACGCCGGGCTGCGCTGGGAGCCGATGGCGCTGAAGGGGGATCCGAACCTTGGCGGCCGGAGAAGCGCCCGCGGGGCGCACGGTGTCTCGCTGGTCGGGAGACAACGATCGAGGCACCGCGGTCTCCTCCGGTCTCTACCTGGCCCGACTGACCACGGGCGATGGGGAGTGGACGCGGCGGATCGTCGTGCGGAAGTGAGTCGGTTCGGGTCGCGGCGACGCGGCCCCCACCGACATGGGACGGTCAGGGCGAAGCGGATGTCACAGGCTCGCCGCGATGCCTCGCTTCCGGCTCGCCGCTGCTCCGGCGCGCCACCCGCAACGCCAGAGTGTCGCCTTCGACCTCGATCCGCAGCCGGTCTGCGTCGCGCACCTCGCCCGCCATCAGCGCCCGCGCGATCGGTGTCTCCACCTGGGTGGCGATCAGACGCTTCAAGGGCCGGGCGCCGAAGGCTGGATCCCAGCCGCGCCGCGCCAGCCAGGCGAGCGCCTCCGGCGCCGGCTCCAGGTCGATGCGCCGAGCCTCCAGGCGTTCGCGCAGCTCGTCCAGCAACAAGAGCGCGATCTTCTCGATCTCGGTCTCCCGCAGCGCCTTGAAGAGCACCACCTCGTCCAGTCGGTTGAGCAGCTCGGGACGGAAGGTGGCGCGCAGCTCGCGCTGGACGGCGTCTTGCACTTCGGAGGCGATCGAGCCGTCGGTCCTCGCGCCTTCCAGCAGCAGCGCGCCGCCGATGTTCGAGGTGAGCATGACGACACAGTTCTTGAAGTCGACGTGGCGGCCGTGGGAATCGGTCAGGGTGCCTTCGTCGAGCACCTGCAGCAGGGTGCTCCAGACCTCGGGATGGGCCTTTTCGATCTCGTCAAAGAGCACCACCGAGTAGGGCCGGCGGCGCACCGCTTCGGTCAACTGGCCGCCATCCTCGAAACCGACGTAGCCGGGCGGGGCGCCGATCAGGCGGGCCACCGAATGACGCTCCATGTACTCCGACATGTCGAGCCGGATCAGCGCCGAGTCGGCGTCGAAGAGGGCGGCCGCCAGGGCCCGGGCGAGCTGGGTCTTGCCGACTCCGGTGGGTCCCAGGAAGAGGAAAGAGCCGACCGGCCGGCGCGGATCTTTGATCCCGGCGCGCGCCCGCAGCACCGCGTCGGCCACCGCGCGCACCGCGTCATGCTGGCCGATGACGCGGGTGTGGAGCAGCTCATCCAGACGCAGCAGCTTGTCGCGCTCACCCTCCTCCAGGCGGCTGACCGGCACCCCGGTCCAACGCGATACCACCTGGGCCACGGCGTCGGCGCCGACCTCCTCGCTGAGCAAAGCACCCTCGGCCTGGGTTGCCTCCGTGGCCCGGCGCTGGGCCTCGGCGAGCTCGGCGTCGAGCTGGGTCTGGGTCGAGTAACGCAGCTCGGCGAGGCGCGCCAGGTCGTGCCGGCGCTCGGCCTCCTCCATGGCGCGGCGCACTCTCTCCAGCTCCTCCTTGAGCTCTATGACGCGCGTCAGAGCCCCCTTCTCGCGCTGCCAGCGCGCCCGCAGCGCATCGGCCTGCTCGCGCAGCGAGGCGAGCTGCCCGCGCAGCTGCGTCAAACGTAGCTTCGACGCGGCGTCCTTCTCGCGGCTCAGCGCCTCCTCCTCGATCTCGAGCTGCAGGACCTTGCGATTGACCTCGTCGACCGGCGCCGGCAGCGAGTCGATCTCGGTGCGCAGCCGGGCGCCGGCCTCGTCGATCAGGTCGATCGCCTTGTCGGGCAGGAAACGGTCGCCGACGTAGCGGTTGGAGAGGGTGGCGGCGGCCACCAGGGCGGCGTCGGTGATGCGCACGCCGTGGTGCAGCTCGTAGCGTTCGCTCAGGCCGCGCAGGATCGAGATGGTGTCCTCGACGGTCGGCTCGCCGACCAGCACCGGCTGGAAGCGGCGCTCCAGGGCGGCGTCCTTCTCGATGTGCAGGCGATATTCGTCGAGGGTGGTGGCGCCGATGCAGTGCAGGGCGCCGCGCGCCAGGAGCGGTTTCAGCATGTTGCCGGCATCCATCGCCCCCTCGGTCTTGCCGGCGCCGACGATGGTGTGCAGCTCGTCGATGAAGAGCAGAATGCGGCCTGCGGCGCCGGTCACCTCGGCCAGCACCGCCTTGAGCCGCTCCTCGAACTCGCCGCGGTACTTGGCGCCAGCCACCAGGGCGCCGATGTCGAGAGCGAAGATCGAGCGCTCCTTCAGGCTCTCCGGCACGTCGCCGCGCAGCACCCGCTGCGCCAGCGCCTCGACGATGGCGGTCTTGCCGACCCCCGGCTCGCCGATCAGCACCGGGTTGTTCTTGGTGCGCCGGCTGAGCACCTGGATGACGCGCCGGATCTCGTCGTCGCGGCCGATCACCGGATCGAGGTCGCCGGCGCGCGCCTCGGCCACCAGGTCGCGGCCGAAACGGGCCAGGGCTTCGTAGGTGGCCTCCGGGTTGTCGGTCGTCACCCGGCGCCCTCCGCGCATCTGCTCCAGCGCCGCCAGCAGAGCCTCGCGCGTCGCGCCGGCCTCGGCCAGCGCGCCCGCGCAGGGGTCGGTGGCGGTGGATGCGCCGGCTCCGGCGAAGGCCAGCAGCAGGTGCTCGCTGGAGACGTAGTCGTCGCCCAGGCGCCTGGCCTCGGCCTCGGCCGTGGCCAGGGTGCGCGCCAGGTCGGTGCCGAGGCGCAGGTCGCCGGCGCCCGGGCCGCTGACCGCCGGGCGGCCGCGCAGGGAGTCGAGCAGGCACTCCCGCAGCGCGTGCGGATTGGTGCCGATTCGCTCCAGGAGTCTGGGCGTCAGGCCTTCGCTCTGCTCCAGAAGGGCCAGCAGCAGGTGTTCTCCGGCGAGCTCCTGGTGGCCGCGCCGGAGCGCATCGGACTGCGCCGCGGCGAAGGCGCCGCGCACCATCTCGGTCATCCGCTTGGGATCCATGATCGCCTCCTGTCAGTTCTTGGCCCCGTGCGGAGGGGGAGGCGCAAGTTACGGGCCAGCGGCGCGAGCAGCGTAAACTGTTGTGAAGCAACGACAGAAGCCCGCGCTTGCGCGGCGGCAATGTCATAATGGCAGGAACAGCGCCATGGTGGCATGCGAAACGAGGCCGCTGCGATCGTGGCGGGATGAATGATCGGGCAGGCGCGGAGGCGCGCGGCAGCGGGGGGGGTGCGGGGCGGGGGCCGATGCTACTCTGCCCGCATGCAGCAGTCCTCCGTCGACCTGAGCGTCGTGATACCGGCCTACAACGAGGAGCGCCGCATCGGCAAGACGCTCGGGGAGATCGAGCGCTTCTTCGGCGAGCGCGGCGACCGTTTCGAGGTGATCGTGGTCGACGACGGGTCGACCGACGGGACGCGGGAGCTGGTGGGGGGGTTGGCCGAGCGCTCCGAGCACCTGGAGCTGCGCTGGCTGCCGGCCAACCGCGGCAAGGGGGCGGCGATCCGCGAGGGTGTGATGGCGTCGCGCGGGAGCCGCGTGCTCTTCACCGACGCCGACCTGTCGACGCCTCTGAGCGAGCTGTCGAAGCTGGAGGCGGAGCTGGAGGCCGGCGCGCGGATCGGCATCGCCTCGCGCGCCCGGCGCGGCGCCGAGCTGCGCGTGCGCCAGCCTCTTTACCGGGTGCTGATGGGCAAGACCTTCAACAAGATGGTGCAGCTCCTGGCCACGCCGGGGATCGCGGACACGCAGTGCGGCTTCAAGCTCTTCGAGGGTCGGGCGGCGCGCCGGCTCTTCGCGCTGGCCAAGATCGACGGCTTCGGCTTCGACGTGGAAATCCTGTTTCTCGCGCGGCGCGCCGGTTATCCGGTCGCCGAGGTGCCGGTGGTGTGGGTCAACGATCCCTACAGCACGGTGCATCCGGTGCGTGACAGTCTGCTCACCTTTCTCGACCTGCTGCGCGTACGCATCCATCACTACGGGCCTTTGCCCGACCACACCTTCGACCCTTCCAACCGAGACAATCGATCATGTCGAGATCCCTCCTGACCGTCACCCTGGCAACACTCTTCTACGCGGCGCCAACGGCCGCCCAGCAAGCGACCACGCGCTCGGGCCAGCCGATTCCGCCTTCGATCATGGAGCAGGCCGAGCGCATCCGCGGCCAAGACGATTCGCACCGCGAGAAGCTCGAAAACGCTCTGCACTGGCGTTTCAAGCCGCAGCGCGAGCACAAGCGGCGGGTGTCGTTCCGCGAGACGGTGTCGATCTCGGGCAGCAAGGTCGACGGCGGGGCGGTGCGCGAGCGCTGGGAGCGCGGCTACACCCAGCAGGAGCTGCTGCGTCCGGCGGGCGAGGGATGGGAGGTCGCCGCGGTTCTCACCCACACCGAGGCGTTTCGCAACGGCAGCGCCGAGAGCGATCGCCTGGCCGACGCTCTGATCGGCAAGGAGCTGGTGCTGCACTTGGGAGCCGAGGGCAGGGTGGCTTCGGTGACGGGCGTGGAAGAAGCGCTGACGGCGATTCGCACCGAGCTAGAGCCGGCGGCGCTGGCGGGGTTGGGCGAGCGGTTGCGGCCCGATCGGGTGCGGATGCAGGCCAAGAACAAGTTCCGGGAGCGCTTCATCGACCTGTTGGATCGGCCGCTTTCGGAACAGGTCTGGATCGTGCACGGGCGTACGCTGCGCACTCCGGTGGCCGGCAAGCTGGAGGGTGTGACGGCGACCCGCCTCGAGGGCTACGAGGAGCGCGACGGGGTGCGCTGCGCTCGAGTGCGGGTGGCGCAGGGCTGCACCCCCGACGATTTTGCGGATCCCGGGGCCAAAGCCGCGGTGAAGACATATTTCGATGCCGCCGGCCATCCGCCCAAAGCTCCGGGCGGCGCGATCACGGGCGGGAGCAGCTACTGGTTCGAAGTGGAGACAGGGTTGATGCGCAAGATCGAGCGGCGCATGGAAGGCGACAGCCGGCGGCGCATGGCCGGGCGCGCCGAAGACGTGCACTACACAGTGGAGCAGACGACGCTACTACGGGACCGCTGAAGCGCCCTTGCCTTCGATCTCGAAGTCGAAGGTCACCAGTTCGCCGCCGACCGGAATCGGCGATCCCGGGAAGACGAAGCCACACTGCCACTGGTAGGCGCCGGGCGGCGCGGAGGGCACGCTGATGCCGTCGAAGACCACGATCCGCTCGTCGACCTCGACGCTCTCGCCCGCGAGGAAGGGCTGGGGCCAGGAGGAGAGCTTTCCGGTCGGGCCGAGGTAGCGCGGCGCGCCCTGGGGCGGCTGCAGGAGCACGTAGAGGTCGAGCACGCGGCCCGCGAAGCCGGCATCGGGCAGGCCTCCGGCGTCGACGTCGAGGTGCAGGTCGGCGCTGTCGCCGGGGGCGAAACGGGTGCCGTTCATGGTGACCGAGAGCGAGGGCTCGGCGATCCCCTTGACCATTGTGAAGTGATCGCGAACTCGCCCCAGGTCGTCGACGAAGCGGGCGTCGAGGCGCGCGCCGTCGACGTCGATCACCACCGATCCAGTGTCGTGGATGCCTCGCTGGTCGCCCTCCAGCGCCACCATCACGGGCGACGTGAAGGCCAGGATGCGCACCACAGTGGTGATTTTGCTGGCGCTGCCGGTGAGGATCTGCACGCAGCCCTGGTTGGGCGAGGGGCCGAGGGTCGGTTTGAGGTAGGGGCCGTTCTCGTCGATCCGCCCGCGCTCGGGGTTGGTGGTGAAGGGGATCACCTGCTCGTCGAGCGTCAGAGTGTCGAGGTAGTGGCCGGCGAACTGAAGGGAGCGTTCGTAGGCGTGGCTGTGGCCGGTCAGCACCAGGTCGACACCGAGCGAGTCGATCACCGGCATGAAGGTGGTGCGGGTGGCGAGCAGCTCGTCGTCGACGTCGGCGAACTTGGTGCCCCGGGAGTAGGGGGGGTGGTGCCAGAGAGCGATGTTCCAGTCGGCGGAAGAGGCCGCCAGGTCGGCGCAGGCCCAGTCGACCTGGTCGGCGAAGCTGTCGAGATGCTCGGAGTCGAGGACGACGAAGTGGATGTTGCCGTGGTCGAACGCGTAGTAGCGCTCGCTGCCCGAGGGGACGCCGCCGCAGGAGCCGTCGGTGGGGAAGGTAAACATCGCTTCGTAGGGGAGCGGATAGCCGCCCTTGACCTCGTGGTTGCCGAGCGCCGACCAGACGACCGAGGTGCGCAGGAGGCGTGGATAGATGTCGAAGACCGCCTTCTGGAACTCCTCGTCGGTGCCGCTCATGTAGGCGTTGTCGCCCAGCAGCAGCCAGAGGTCGGTATGGCGGCCCTCGAGGTCGTTGAGCGCGTGGTAGGCGTCGCGCACCTCGGTCGAGGCGACCTTGAGCGCGTTGGTGGAGTCGGAGGTGGCGCCGACGTCGCCGGCGACCCAGACGCGGGTCGGTCGGGCCGTGCCCGGCGCGGGGGCGGTCACGAAGTAGTGGGCGGAGTCGGCGCCGGCCAACGATTCACCGCCGGTGGTACCGATCTCGTAGAAATAGCGCGTGTCGGGCGCCAGCGCATCGAGCACCACTTCGTGGTCGATGGTGTCGAGCGCGGCGGCGCGGGTCTGGTCGAGCTGGTCGGGGGCCGCGCCGAAGCGCACCGCGCCGCGGACCGGCTCGTCGGTGCGCCAGCGCACGTGCACGCGGTCGGACGAGCCCATCTGCAGGTAGGGGCCACGGGTCAGCTCCAGCGCCGGGCTGGGAGCGACGGAGAGCGACAGGATCGTGGCGAGGCCGAATGCAGCGGCGCGGCGTGCGATCATGGGACTGTCCCCTTTCGTCGAGAATCCTAGCCCACCGCCGCGGTGCGCCGGTAGTCTCGGCGTGGAGGTCGCCATGCTCACCCTCGACTCCCTGCATCTGCTGCTCACCTTTCAGTGCACCTTCGAATGCGATCACTGCTTCTTGTGGGGCAGCCCGAACCAATGCGGCACCATGCGGATCCGCGACATCGAGCGGATCCTCGATCAGGCCGGCCAATGCGGGATCGCTTCGATCTACTTCGAGGGCGGCGAGCCCTTCCTCTACTACGGCACCCTGCTGGCCGGAGTGCGCCGCGCCGCGGAACGCGGGATGCGCGTCGGAATCGTCTCCAACGCTTACTGGGCCAACGACCTGGCCGATGCCCGCGAGTGTCTCGCACCCTTCGCCGGCCTGCTGCGCGATCTGTCGTTGTCGAGTGACGGCTTTCACGCCGGCGACCACGATCCGGACCCCAATCCCCGCCACGCGCTCCAGGCAGCCGAGGAGTTGGGAATCGACGCCAGTCTGATTCGCATCGCCGCGCCGGGCGCGGAATCGAGCCCGGCGGTGGTCGGGCAGCTCCCCGCCGGCGAGAGCCCGGTGCATTTCCGAGGGCGGGCCGCGGAGCGCCTGGCGCCCGACGCGCCCAAGCAGCCCTGGACCCAGTTCGACGCCTGCCCCTACGAGGCGCTGAGCGACCCCGGTCGCTTGCACGTCGATCCGTTGGGCAATCTGCACGGTTGCCAGGGCATTGTAGTCGGCAACATATTCGGCCAGCCGCTGAGCGAGATCCTCGGCGCCTTCGATGCGCGCAGTCATCCGGTGACCGGACCGCTGCTCGAGGGGGGGCCGGCCGAGCTCATCCGTCGCTACCACCTCCCTCACGAGGCGGGCTACGCCGACGCTTGCCACGCCTGCTATCACGCCCGTTGCGCGCTCAGAGAGCGTCTTCCCGATGCGCTCGGTCCGGACCAGGTCTATGGTGTGTAGCGGCCCCATCCCGAATCCATGACGCGCCCCTCTCCTCGCCACATCGTTCCCCTGGCGATCTTGGCGCTGTTCTGGCTCCTGGCGGCGAGGGACTTGCAGCTTCCCGGACTCCACCCGGACGAAGCGTTGCAGGTGCCGATCGCCATGAACCTGGTCCAGGAGCAGTACCTCCCGGCGCACGACACGCTCGGCTCCCATCGCGGCTTCTGGCGAGGCAAGCCCATCCCCCTGATGACGCTCTACTACCTCGGGGCGCTGAAATCCTATCTGCTGGCCCCTTACCTGTATCTCATGGGGACGAGTCTCGCGTCGATTCGTATCGCGACGATTTCGTTCGCGGCACTGGGCCTGGCCTGCACCTGGCTTTTCGCGAATCGTCTCTTCGGGGCGCTGGCCGCGGCAATAGGGGCTCTTCTGCTGGCGACCGACACCAGCTTTATCTCCTACTCGCGCATGGACCAGGGGCCCACCGCGATCATGATGATGACCAAGATGGGCGCGCTTTGGCTCTTCGTGAAGGCCTGGCAGAGCGGGAGGTGGCGCTGGGGGATCCTGGGGGCCTTCGTGTTCGGATTGGGGCTCTCCGACAAGGCCAATTTCCTCTGGATGGTGATCGCGCTGCCGGTGGCGGGGGTGTTGTCGGTCAGAGGCGAGGTGTTCCGGCGGATCGCCGCCGCCGCGGCCTTGGCGATGGCGACGGCTTTCGTGGCCGGCGGAGCGATGTTCTTCTACTACAACGGTGCCAATGCCGGGGAGTCCGTGGCGCCGCTCTTCGAGGAGTTGACCCATCCGCCCGATCGCGCGGAACCGAGCACGTTCCTGGACGGCGTCGGCGACTTCGCCGATCGCTGGCGGAATCGAGCCGACCTGGCATCGGCGCTGCTGCTTTCGGGCATCTGGCACGAGCAGTTCATTATGGCTTCCCACGGCGCCAGCGATGGACCGCTCTCGCTATTGCCCCAGGCCTTCAAAGTGTCGCTGGTGGTGCTCATCATAGTCATGGCGGTGACCGGAGACGGAAGGAAGCAGATCCTCTTCCTGCTTCTGGTCCCGCTCTTGATCATGGCCCAGATTGCGCTCACTCCGCAGGCCTACGACGGCCACCACCTGATGATGTTGTACCCATTTCCGCACCTGATCGTGGGCGTGGCGAGCGCCCGGCTGATCGGATTAGCTGGGCGTTTCAGTCCATGGATCGCCCGCGGAGTGTTGCTGCTCCTGGGAGTGGTCATCCTCTCCAGCGGGGCTCGCTACCATCGCTATTTCTCGGTGCTGCGCAAGGAGCAGGGGCGTGGCCTGTGCTCCGCGGGAATCAACCAACTGGCCGGGTGGATCGGCGCATATGCCGAGAGCGACAGCCTCTCTCAGGTCATCTGCATGGATGGCGGAATCAAGCAACCGCTGGCGGTTCTGACCGGGGGGTCGACCATGATCAAGAGCCTGGTCCTCACCGGCCAAGAGAATGACGAGGAAATCCGGGAGTGGAAGGGCCGGATGGCCGCCTACTCAAGCGATCCCAATGTGCTCTATGTGTTTCACGGCAGCGAGCTGATGTTCAATCCGGCCACGCCGGAGGCGTTCGCCAAAGAGGTGAGCGAGCGCGAGGTGGAAGTCCTGGAAAACGTGTACCAGGCCGACGGCAGCCGTCTCTTCTACGTGGTGCGGCTGTCTGATTCGTGATCGGGGTCTTCATGACGCCTTGACACCCAACCCGACCCGACCTACGTATAACGCACGTTCGAAATAAAAAGGAGCCGCCGTGCCCAGGATCGTCGATCGCCAGGAAGTTCGCGAAGAGCTCATGACGAAGAGCTACGAGCTATTCGCGCGCAAGGGGTTCGGAGCGGTCACCATGCGCGATCTGGCGCGCGAGCTGGGGGTCTCCACCGGCACCCTCTATCACTACTTCCCGAACAAGAGCGAGCTCTTCCACGAGACCCTGCGCTTCCTGGTGGCGCGCGATATCGAGCGGGTGCTGGGCCAGATCGACGCGGATGCCACGCCGGAGCAGCGAGTTCGGGTGACGCTCGACTACGTCACGCGCCACGAGCCCCACTTCCGCGGCCGTCTCTCGCTGCTCTTCGAGGCCTGCCGCGGTGCCGGCGGCGAGGACGGCAGCGTGCGTGCCTTCGGCGAGCTGATGCGGGTCTACCGCGAGGCCTTCTCGGACAACCTCGGGGTCGCCGATCCCCGGATCGGCCGCATGGCGCTCGGCCTGGTGATCGGCGATCTGGTGCAACGCATGGTCGACCCTCAGGGGTCCGCGCTGGACGAGCTCGCGAAGTTCATCACCGAGCTGCTCGGAGACCGGGCGGCGCAGGAGGTCTGACGCCATGTCCCACTACGCCAAGTACTTCCTTACCCCGGCACTGGTCCCGACCGCCCTGCTCGGTCCGCTGCTCGGCGGAGCCTGGCTGTGGCTCGGGATCGCAGTCGTGGCGCTGCTGGTGGTCGGCGGCGACACGCTGCTCGGCAACGATCCATCGGAGCCGCGCTACCGCCACCCCTGGATCCTCGAAATCCCTCTGCAGCTCGCCCTCCCCCTCTTGACCCTGCTGCTGCTGGCCCTCGCCTGGAGCGCCGGCCCGCCCCCCTCCGATTTCCTTGGAATCGGTGCCCTGACCAGCCGCCTCACCGGAATCGACGCCCTCGCCGCCCGCGAGCGCACCCTGTGGTGGCACTACGTCGGCGGCTGCCTCAGCATCGGTTTCATCGTCGCCGGCTACGGCACCAACGTGGCGCACGAGCTCTGCCACCGCGTGGGCCGGCGCCGCCACGTGGTCGTTGGCCGCTGGCTCCTGGCCATGAGCGGCAACGCCGACTTTTCGATCGAGCACGTCTACGGCCATCACGCGCGCGTCGGCACCCCCGCCGACCCCGCCAGCGCCCGTCGCGGCGAAAATGTGTATGCTTTCTTCCTGCGCTCCACCATCGGCGGTCACTTGAGCGCCTGGTGCCTGGAACGCGCCCGCCTGCGCCGCCGCGGCAAAAGTGTCGTCTCCCGGCACAACCAGATTCTCACCGGCTACGCCATGAGCCTGCTATGGATCGCCCTCTTCTATGTCGCCGCCGGCCGCCTGGGGATCGCCCTCTTCCTGGCCCAGGCCCTGGTCGCCAAGTTCGTGCTCGAGGTGGTCAACTACATGGAGCACTACGGTCTGACCCGCCGTCCCGGCGAAAAGGTGTTGCCGAAACACTCCTGGAACACCAACCGGCGCATGAGCGCGATGATCCTCTACTCCCTCACCCGCCACTCGGCCCACCACGAGAGCGGCACCAGACCCTTCTGGTCGTTGCCGGCCTACCCCCACGCCCCGGAGATGCCCCACGGCTACCTGACCACGCTCGTCATCTGCCTGGTTCCACCGCTGTGGCGGCGGGTGATCGATCCCAGGCTCACCGAGTGGCACCGGCGCTACGCGGCGGCCGCGGCGTAGGGGCCCACGGACTCCGACGAGAACGCGCCCGCAAACCCCGATTCACGGGTTCCGCGGGCGCGCCCTGAGGCGGAGTCGGGGTCTAGCTACGGATTGACCGTCACCGACACCTGCTGAATATCCCAGGTCTCGACCCCGTGGTCGCCGGTCTTCACCTGCACCTGGTAGTCGCCCAAAGGAGCGCTACCCGGAACCCCCAGGCTCACCGGACCGGTCACCGTGCCGCCCCCCGGAAGCGTCACTTCCAGCGGACCCGCGACCGGGTTGATCGGAGCCGGCGCGCCGTTCGGCAGCAGCACGTCGACCCACACGTCGCCGGTGGTCGGAGTCCCCTCGTTGTTGATCACCTTGACGCTCATGTCGAAGCTGCCGCCCAGCGACACTTCGACGTCGTGCTCCAGGATCAAGGTCGAGAGCGCCGGGCCGACCACCCTCTGGCGCATCCAGCCGTGCTTGGCGTCGAATTCCATCACCACCGTGTTGCCGGCCATGACGTTCAGCGTCAGATTCCACGAGTCGCCGGGATCGAAGCTCCAGCCGTTGGGTCCGAACTTGATCGAGCCGGACCAGTCGCCCTGGCGCACCACCTTCCACAGGTCGCCGAGCATGTCGCTGGGCGCCACGAACTGGAAAGTATGGACCCCGTCGCCGGCCACCGCGTCGCCGTCCAGGCCGTCGTCGTGCATCGCGGTGACGGTGCTGGTGGGAATCCACTCACCGGCCTCGCCGGCCTCGTCCTGGAAAGAGCCGACCGCGACCCAGGTGTGGCTGTTCGCCAGGTCGTCGTCGGACAGGCTCCAGCCTCCTTGCGGGTGCCAGCCCTCGTCGGAGCGGTCGTTGAGGTCGAGATAGAAAACGACGATGTCGGGGGCGCCGCCCAGATCGAGCTGCATGTTTTGGCCGTTGGCGTCGCCGTACCAGGTGCTGTCGCCGTCGGCGATCTTGTAGTCGATGAGTCCTGAGTCGGGATCGGCGAAGTTGACCAGGGCGCTAAAGATGTTGTCGCCGGCGATCTCGTCCGGCGCCAGGCCGTCGTCGGCCATGGCGGCCCCATCTTGCGGAACCCAGTTGCCAAGCTCGTCGGTCGACCCGGTGACGTACCAGGCGCCGAGCGACGCGCCGAGAGTGAGAGCGAGCGCTGCACTGCTGAGCATCATGCTTCTAGCCTGGTTGCGAGGGGTGGACAGGGAAGGGAGGACAGACCACCATCGTAACCCCGGCCAGGCTCGATCGCGGGCCGGCCGGTTCCGAATCTTGCCGCAGCGCGGCGGAGGACTGGCGATGCACTATCGGCGGCTGGGCGCGAGCGGCCTCAAGATCAGCGTGCTGGCACTCGGGAGCTGGCTCACCTATGGATCCAAGGTCGACTCGGCCGGCACCCGGGCCTGCGTCGAGGCGGCGCTCGAGGGCGGAATCAACCTGCTCGACACCGCCGACGTCTACTCCTTCGGCGACGCCGAGTCGGCGCTCGGGCGCGTGCTGCAAGGCCGAGCGCGGCGCCACGTCGTGCTGGCCACCAAGTGCTTCTTCCCGATGAGCGAAGACCCCAACGACCGCGGTCTATCGCGCAAGCACCTGGTCGAGTCGGTGGAGGGCAGCCTGCGTCGCCTGCGCACCGACTACGTCGATCTCTACCAGTGCCACCGCTGGGACGAGCGCATCCCCCTGGCGGAGCTGGTGTGGACCATCGGCGCCTTGATGACGCAGGGCAAGATCCTCTACTGGGGCGTGAGCTGCTGGAGCGCCGAGCAGATCGCCGAGGTCTGCCGCGTCGCCGACAGCATGGGGGTGCCGCGGCCGATCTCCAACCAGCCGCCCTACAACCTCCTGGAGCGCGACATCGAAGCGGCGGTGGTGCCGGCGTCCCTCGAGGCCGGGCTGGGGCAGGTGGTGTTCAGCCCCTTGGCGCAGGGGCTCCTGAGCGGCAAGTACGCCGGCGGCAAGGTGCCGGAGGGAAGCCGTGCGGCCGAGGAGCGGGGTGGGATCTGGCTGCGGCCCTGGCTGCGCGACGAGGTGCTGGGGGCGGTGCGGCGTCTGGCCGAGATCGCCGAAGACCTGGGGATGAGCTGCGCGCAGCTCGCGCTGGCCTGGTGCGCGCACCGGCCCGGCGTGGCGTCGGTGCTCTGCGGTGCGTCATCGCCCGCGCAGGTGGCAGAGAACGTGGCCGCGGCGACGGTCTCTTTCTCGGATGAGAACCTGCGGCGCATCGACGAGGCGGTGCAAGGGGTAAGGCTGGAAGGATGAGGATGAAGATGAGGATGAAGATGAAGAGGAAGAGGATTTTGGGGGACGAAGACGCGCGATTGACGCGGGCATGACGCAGCGCGCATGCGTCATGGATGGAACGACGCGCTGGTGGAGGGCTTGGCGGACTGGGGGGAGGGCGCGAGGGCGCGAAAGACAGATTGTTCGACCGCGTCGATCAAGGGCCGCAGCGTGGGGCGGTCCAGGGCCGAGATCGGGATCGCGCGGTGGGCCTGGGCCAGTCTCGAGGCGTCGTCCGGCGCGATGCGGTCGATCTTGTTGAGCAGCAGAAGACGCGGCTTGTCGGCCAGGCCCAGGTCGCCGAGCAGGGCGTCGACCGCCTCCATGCGCTCGGTGAAATCGGACTGGGCGACGTCGACCACGTGCAGCAAGAGGTCGGCCTCGTGGAGCTCTTCCAGGGTCGCCTTGAAGGCCGCCACCAGGTCGTCCGGCAGGTCGCGGATGAAGCCGACGGTGTCGGTCAGCACGATCTCGCGCTCCTCGGGGAAGCGCAGCCGGCGGCTGGCCGGGTCGAGGGTGGCGAAGAGCTTGTCCTCGGCGCGCACCGACGACTGGGTGAGGGCGTTGAGAAGGGTCGACTTGCCGGCGTTGGTGTAGCCCACGATCGCGACGATCGGCACGCCGCGGGCGCGCCGCCGCGAGCGCTTCTGGGCGCGCTGCTTGCTCAGCTTCTTGATGCGGTGCTCGAGCTTGTGCATGCGGTCGCGGGCGCGGCGCCGGTCGACCTCGAGCTTCGACTCGCCGGGGCCGCGGCCGCCGATGCCGCCGGCCAGGCGCGACAGGGCGGGGTTCTTGCCGACCAGGCGGGGCAGCATGTACTTGAGCTGGGCCAGCTCGACCTGCAGCTTGCCGTCGTGCGAGATGGCGCGGCGGGCGAAGATGTCGAGGATCAGCTGGGTGCGGTCGATCACCTTCAGGTCGGTGGCGCGGGCGACGTTGCGCAGCTGGTTGGGGGCCAGGTCACAGGCGAAGATGGCGCCCTCGGCGTCGAGCTGGACGGCGGCCAGGGAGAGCTCCTCTAGCTTGCCGCGGCGCACGATGGTCTTCGGGTCGGGACGGCGGGCCGACTGGGTGATCTCGCCGACCACGTCGACGCCGGCGGTGCGGCAGAGCTCGTGCATCTCGGTGAGCAGCGGCTCGATCGGCGCGCCGGGGCGGTCCAGGGCGACCAGCAGAACGCGCTCGCGATCGACGTCGCGGGCCGCCCGGGAGTGACGCCGAAACTCCTCCTCGAGGTCGCCGATGAAGGCGCCGAAGTCGAGGTCCATCAAGGTAATGGAGGGAGCGGAGTGGGTCTCCCAGGGGGCGGCCGAGCCGGCCGGGAGCAGGTGGGCCCAGTGCACCGAGTCGAGGTAGCCGTCGTCGCCGGCGACCAGCGAGACCACCATGTCGAGGCGCAGGCGGGTCAGGTCGGCCTGGTCGTCGTGGCCCAGCTCGGAGCCTTGCAGGTGGGTGCGGATCAGCCGAACGCCGCGGAAGCGGCCGGGGCCGGCGCGCTCGCGGCCGATCTCCGGCAGGTAGATGCGGCGCGCGTCGCCGAGCATCACCGCCTGCACCACCCCGCGCCGGTCGACCAGCAGGCCGACCAGAGAGTTGAGGTCGCGAGAGATCTGGGTGAGGCGGTTGGCGAGCTCCTGGGTGAGGGCGCCGTTGCCGCGGATGCGCCGCGTATAGAGGCGCTCCAGGGCGTGCTTCTGGGTCGCCTTGAGGCTCTCGATGCGGCCGTAGATTCGCTGTGCTATGGCAGTCCCTTTCGGTGGCGCGGGGTAGGGGATGGGCGACCCCGCTGGTCATGGCCATTTGGAGGCCCTATTGTACGGATTGAAATGGAACAACGTGCAGATGATGACATCCAGGATCTGGCGGCGCGGGTCTCGTTGATCTCGGTGCTGCTGGGCGAGCTGCTCGACGGAATGGCGGACGGGCGCTGGGGCGAGACCGCGCCCGGCACCCGCGACCGGTTCCGCGCGGCGGCGCACGCCTTCGCCGATGGCATGGCCCTGTTGCAGCCGACGGTGCGCCGCGCCGAGGCCGGCGACCACCTGAAGGTGGTCCGCGAGGGGTGACGGGCGGACCGACGGTGGCGGGCGCGCGGTGCGCGCGCGGCGTGCCGATTTGACGCCGGGGGGTCGGCGGGGATAGCTTGTCCGGTGTGGTCTCACGACCACGACCCCATGGGGGCGATCGGCTTCGACGAGGTCGGTGCTCCACGAGCAGCATGTCGAGTTGCCTCAGACTCGTAAAACGGGGGTTTTTCACAACTGCCGACAACCAATTGGCAATGGCTGCGTAATCACGCAACCCGTCTCGTCACCGTCGACCCGGCGGAGGTGGTAGAGGCGACGACAATCCGGGACGACGCCCTTCTCGAGCCAGCGGGAGAGGGAGCGTCGCACTCACCGCCGGCTGGCCGAGCGGAATCCCGTCCACCGGAGCCCGCAAGGCGAGATCAAAGGTGGAACAAACATGTAGCGGTTCGTGGTTATCCGGTTTCGGACGCGGGTTCGATTCCCGCCGCCTCCACCATATCGACTTCCTAGGAAGTCCGCAGAGAGCCCGAAAGCTG
>CAZBBK010000052.1:0-41495 GCA_964490075.1 uncultured Gemmatimonadota bacterium
CGGAGATCGTGGTGGTGCCGGCCGCCATGATCATGAGCTGGCGCGACGGCTACGCGCAGCATGGCATCGAAGACATCGACAAAATCGCCTGGGCCAACGACCCGAGCCGACCGATGATCGTCGCCATGGCGCACGACGGCGACAACGCCTACGGTGGCGGCTACAGCTACTATCACGAAAGTGTACCGAACTTCTGCAACTCCGCGGCGGCGGCGGGCTACGAGCCCACCGTGGTGGCGGAGTACCTGGCCGACCACCCAGTCCCGGCAACCGATTTCGTGCACGTGGAGGACGGCGCCTGGGTCAACGCCGACGGCGATTTCGGCGCGCCGCAGTTCTGGAATTGGAACTGGCCCCTGGTCGATGCCGGCGGCGGCGTCGACATCGAGAGCGGCTGGGCGGTCGACGAGCGCAACTGGGCGGTGATCACGGCGGCCCAGAACCGCGTGGAGAGCGCCGAGCAGATCGCCGGCGGAGTGCGCATCGATGCAATCGTCGATCCGCATGCGATGGGCGCCACCGACGCCGAGCTGGCCTGGCATTTCTTCCTGCCGGCGCTGACCAGCGGCTACATGTACTACGGCTCATCGCTCGACATGGAGGTCAAGCCGAGCATCGCCTGCAACGCGGCGGCGGAGGCGGCCGATCGGGTCATCGGCGACGGCTCGGGAGATGCCACCGCGCCGACCATCTGGGCACCACAGCGCCATCCCTGGAACCCCGGTGGCAACGGATTCGGCAGCCTCTACGGCTACCAGCTTACGCCCCAGAATCGCGACTTCCATGTCTGGACCTTCGTCTACGACATCTCCGGCGTGAGCGAAGTGGAGCTGCTCTACCGGATCGACGGCGACGGCAGCAACCCCTTGACCGACGACGACAACGAGACTTTCGCCGGAGGACCGGGCGTGGGCGCCTGGCGCGCGCAGCCGATGCTGCGGCGGAGCTTTCCAGCCGGCAATGTCTACAACGATCCGAATATCGACTTCTTCGTCATGCCCAGCTACATCGCCGACCAGTACACCGCCCATCTCAGCGACGCGGACATCGTCGCCGAGGGCGACGTTCTGGTCGACTACTTCGTACGCGCTTTCGACGAGCTGGGCTACGAAAAGCGTTCCGACATCTACCATGTGTACGTCGGAGACGGAGAAGGCTCAGGCGACGACGTTGTTTTCTGGGAGCCCGAGGATCCGCGGGCGGGCGAGCGAGTGTCGATCTACTACGACGCCGAACGCGGGACGTTGCCGCCGGGCAGCGATCCGGTCTTCATCCACATCGGGCATTCTGGGTGGCAGGAGATCATCGTCCCCGACCCGGAGATGGTCGCCGAGGGCGATTTCTGGCGCTACGACTACGACTCGCCGAACGACGCAGAGACGATCGACTTCGTGTTCAACGATGGACTTGGCAACTGGGACAACAACTCAGGCCAGGACTGGCACATTCCCCTGGCCGATCCGACCGAGTCCCCCTATGAGATGGATGGCGCGGTCGATGCAAGGGCTCGTGCGATCGCCGCCAACGGCCCCGCCACGCTCTGGGCCGATTGGGACGACGGCTACCTCTATGTGGCGACCGAGGCGGCGGCGGCGGCCAGCGACCGTTTCGTCTTCGTGGCGGCGACACCCGGAGCCGAGCGCGGCGCTCCCTGGGCCAAGGCCGGACGAGTGGCGGATTGGGACGCGTTCCTGGCCGACGAAGGAAGCAACGACTACGCCGGTTGGACCGGGGTCGGCGGCGGCGTGCGCGCGGGCGTGGGACCGGGCAGCGGACCGATCCTCGAAGGCTACGTGCACCTGGGCGACCTGCTGGACGGCGCCGGCGGGCGGATCTACCTGGTGATGGGGGAATGGGGAACCGACAATGGCGCGGCGCTGCTCTGGCAGGTGCCGGGCGACGGAGCGCCCGAAGACGGGGACCTGTCGGCGTCGGAGTACCTGCGCCAGCACTTGCTGGTGGACCAATTCGAAGCTCCGGCGGCGCGCTGAGGACTACGCCCGCAGCACCTCGATCAGACGCTCCGGATCGGTGATCGGCGGGGAGCAGGTGTGGTTGCGACAGATGTAGACCGTCGGCCGACCGCGGATCGCCTTCTTCCCTTCCAGAATCGGGATCGCGATCGCTTGCTGCGGGGTCGCGGCGCCGCGCGGCCTGCTACCGTTGTGCCAGGAGCCGGCGATGACGGCGTTGGGCAGGTAGCTGCCGTTGACCAGTCGGCGCAGGATCTCGGCGTCGGGGTTCTTGCGGTGGCCGACCACCGCGATCTCGGTCGGTTCCGCCAGGTGGAAGTCGAGCGCCGCCAGCATGGTGGCGAAGGCGGTGGGGCGCTCGCGAATTCGCGTCTCGTAACTGCGGATCACGCCGATCCCGAGCTGGTAGAGACGTTCATCGCCGGTCAGACGACCGACCCGTAGACTCGCCATCAGCGCCTGCGACGCACCGGAAGGCATGGCGGCATCTTGGCGCTCGCGGGTGCGCGCCACCAGGCGCTCGTGGTCGTAGGTGGTGAAGAAGAGTCCGCCCGTGGCGGAGTCGGCGAATCGTTCGTGAATCGTCGTCACCAGCGCGTGTGCCCAGGCCAACCAGCTCGGATCGAATGTCGCCTCGTAGAGATCGACCAGCCCGTTGGCCAGGAAAGAATAGTCCTCCAGGAAGCCTTCCAGGCTCGCGACGCCGGCGCGATACACGCGGCTCAGCTTGGCGTTCTTGTAGAGCTGACCGCGGATCAGCTCGGCGGCGGAGATCGCCGCGGCGAGGTAGTCGGAACGATCGAAGACCCGGCCGCCGCGCGCCAGCGCACCGATCATCAGACCGTTCCATGCCACGATGATCTTGTCGTCACGAGCGGGCGGCGTGCGGCGGGTGCGCACTTCGAAGAGCTTCGCCCGACCGGCCGACAACACTTCGTCGAGCTCCGAGCGGCTCAGACCGGCCTGCAGCGCGGCGTCGTGGCACGAGCGGGCGACGTGCAGAACACTCTTCCCGTCCTTGAAATTGCCGGCCTCGGTGACGCCGTAGCAATCGGCGAAGATCGATCCGTCTCTTTCCCCCAGGATGCCCTGGACCTCGTCGTGGGCCCACAAGTAGTGCACACCCTCCACGCCGTCGACCTCGGCGTGGATGGTCGAGCAGAAGCCCCGCGCTTCGTTCACCATGTCGCGCAGCACGAAATCGATGCAGGAGCAGGCGACTCGCCGAAAGCGGTCTTCGCCCGTCACCAGGTACGCTTCGGTGTAGACGCGGGTCAGAAGCGCGTTGTCGTAGAGCATCTTCTCGAAGCGCGGGACCAACCATCGCACATCGGTTGCGTAGCGATGGAAGCCACCGCCGAGCTGATCGTGAATCCCCCCCCGAGCCATGCAGTCCAGGGTGTGCACCACGACCTTCAGCAAGGCCTCGTCGCGGGTGCGCCGGTAGGAACGCAGGGCGATCGATAGATGCTGCGGCGGCGGAAACTTCGGCGCCCCGCCGAATCCGCCGTGACTCTGGTCGTGTCCGCGCACCACCTTGTCCATGTAGTCGTCGATCACTTCGTAACCGACCAGCTCCCCGGCGCAGCCGAAGCTCTGCACGTCGCGCACCCGCTGGGAAACCCCGGCCGCCTTGGCCTCCACCTTGTCGCGGTTGTCCGTGAACTGATCGGCCATGGTCTCCAGCACCCGCGCGAAGCCCGGCTGGTCCTTGCGATCGGAGGGCGGGAAGTAGTTGCCGGCGTAGTAGGGCTCCAACTCGGGTGTGAGCCAGACGTTCAACGGCCATCCCCCGCTCCCGGGCCGCAGAATCTCGAGCGCGGCCTGGTAGACCTGGTCGATGTCGGGGCGCTCCTCGCGATCGACCTTCACGCAGATATAGCGGGAGTTCAGCAGCCGCGCGATCTCCTCGTCATGGAAGCATCCGCGGTCCATCACCTGGCACCAGTGGCAAGCCGAGTAGCCGACCGAGAGCAGGATCGGTCGATTCTGCCGCTGCGCGAGCTCGATCGCCTCTTTGCCCCAGGGATGCCAGTCCACGGGGTTGTTGGCGAGCTGCTCGAGGTAGGGCGAGGTCTCGTTGATCAGGCGATTCGAGGGTCGTGATTCTCTCACGCGTGCTCCAGGTCGGCCTGCGCACCAGGCGCGGGCGGTGGACCGATTCCGGCCCACGAGGCGGGCGGCTACCCTATCATGCGGGCTTTGACAACCCAAATTCTAACCGCCCTCTCGACTCCGGCACCCGCTTCCGACGGCGCGCCGAGTCGCGGCCAGCCCCGGCAGGGAGCCCGTGGCGCACGAGCTTCCGGCATGGACCTCCGATGCCTCCCGATCCCGATCCCCTCGAAGATCTCGACGCTCTCTTCCCTCCGGTGCCCCCGGAAGGGCCGACCATGCCCGGCTGGTATCGCGCGCCGAAGGGCCGCAGCCGTGCCCAGCGCGCGACGCTGCTGGTCGAGGTCGAGATCGCCGCCGAGGGTGAGGGGCTGCGAGCGGCCTCCGAGCTGCGGCAGGCTGGATTCGGCCACTGCCACTTGAGAACCGACCTGGAGCACATCGATCCCGGCGGCATGGGGGCCGAGATCGAGCGTCTGCGCTCAGAGGGCGTGTGGGCGCGGGCGCTCTCGGTGGCTCCCAACGCGCTGGACGCCGGGGCGGTCCGGGGCGGAGCGATCGCCGAGCCCGAGCTGCTCGAGCTGCTGGCGGTCCTGGGGGACTTGGAGGCTCCGGCGCGACCGCTGGTGGTGGTTCCTTCGGGTTGGGGTCCCGGCGGGGAGCGCCGGGGGACTTGCATTCAGCCGCGCGAGCGTGGCGAGGCGCAGCGCGCTCTGGTGCGCTGGAGTCGAGCCGCCGCGCGCGGCGGGGTGGGACTGGCGATCGAGCCGGACGCCGCTCAAGTGCTGCACAGCGTGCGGGCCGCGGAGCGCTTCATCGAAGCCCACGGGGGACGCAACACCGGCCTTGCGCTTGCCCCGCGGCGGCTGCTCGCCGGAGAGCAGGAGCTGGCCCCCGGACTGCTGGCGATGCTGCTGCGCCTGGCGCCGTGGAGCCGGCTGCTCTATGTCGAAGGGGGCGCCGCATGGCCGGACGCCGCGGGCGCTCCGGAAATCGACGCGCGGCTCCTGGCCCGGAGCCTGCGCGCCGCCGGCGTGCCGCCGCTGCTCACGCTGCGGGGCCTGGCCGCCCGCGACTGGTCGGCGGCCAGAGACGAGGTGCTCGAAGGGTTCGGGTCGTTGGGACTCCCGCTCGACGGAGGATGAGCGGACCAGATCGGGAACGAGAAGCCGCGAGGTGCAGGTGCAGGACTTCCGGGGAACGACCCGCTTTCGAATCGTGCGACGGCTCGGCGCGGGCGGCATGGGCGAGGTCTACGAGGCGCACGACCGGCAGCGCGACCTGCGCGTGGCCCTGAAGACGATCCGCCAGGTCACCGCGGCGTCGCTCTTGCGCTTCAAAAGCGAGTTCCGGGCCATCCACGAGCTGGAGCATCCGAACCTGGTCCGTCTGGGTGAGCTGCTGGAAGAGGAGGGAAGCTGGTTCTTCACGATGGAGCTGGTCGACGGGGTCGACCTCTTGCGCTACGTCGGAGACACCGCCCCCCGAGACCTGCCGGAATCGACGATCTCGGGCAGAACGACCGAGATCGCCGATCGACCGGGCCCCGGAGCGCGCTTCGACGATCCGCCCGAGGGACCGCACCAGATTCCCGCCGCGCCGATCGCGCCGCCCTTCGACGAGCGCAAGCTTCGTTCCGCCATGGCCCAGCTGGCCCGCGGAGTCCACACCCTGCACGAGGCCGGCAAGCTGCACCGCGACATCAAGCCCTCGAACATCCTGGTGACGCGCGGGGAGCGTCTGGTGCTGCTCGACTTCGGCCTGGTGTCCGGCGCAGGAGCCGACCTCGATCTGACCGCGGCGCAGGCGATCGGAACCGCGGCCTACATGGCGCCGGAGCAGGCGGAAGCGCGGGAGCTCACTCCGGCGACCGATTGGTACAGCGTCGGCGTAGTGCTCTACGAGGCGCTGACCGGCCGCCTTCCCTTCAGTGGTCCCGCCACCACGGCACTGCTGGAGAAGCGGGAGCGGCCGCCGATCGCGCCCAGCTCGATCGTCGCGGACCTTCCGCGCGATCTGGACGAGCTCTGCACGGCGCTCCTGCACCCCGACTGGAGGGCACGACCGAGGGCCGAGGAGATCCTGCGCCGCCTCGATGTCGCTGCCCCGGCGCTCCCTTCCGTCGAATCCAGCCCGCAGACATCCCAGCAACCGCCCTTCATCGGCCGCGACCGAGAGTTGGAGCTGCTGCGCGACGCCCACGCCGAGAGCGGCCGCGGCGCGGCATCGATCGTCTTCGTGGAGGGGGAGTCGGGAATCGGCAAGACCGAGCTGGTGCGGCGCTTCGTCCGGAAGCTCTCCGAGCGGCACCCCGAGGTGGTGGTGTTGGAGGGCCGTTGCTACGAGCGGGAGTCGGTGCCGTACAAGGCCCTGGACGGCACCATCGACGCCCTGAGCCGCTATCTCAGCCGACTGCCCCGCGAGAGCGCCGCGGCGCTGATGCCGGTGCGGGCCAATCTGCTGCACCGCCTTTTCCCGGTGCTCTACCGGGTGCCCGCGATCGCCCAGGCTCCGCTGATGGACACCGAACGCCTCGATCCCCAGGAGGTTCGGCGGCGCATGTTCGAGGCCTTGCGCGATCTCTTCATCGGGCTCTTGATGCGCAACCCGCTGGTGCTGGTGATCGACGACTTTCACTGGGCCGATGCCGACAGTTTGACCTTGCTGCGCGAGATCCTCTGCCCGCCCGACGCCCCGGAGCTCTTCTTGCTGGCGACCATCCGCAGCGACGCCGTGGGGCAGGACTGGAGCGAGAGCATCGTTGCGCCGGGCGTCCACACTCGACGCCTACAGCTCGGCGCGCTTTCCCGCGACAGCGCCGAGGACCTCATAAGAATCCTGTCGCCAGCGCTCTCCGCGGCTCAAGCGTCGCTGGTCGTCGACGAGTCTCGAGGCCATCCGCTCTTCATCCAGGAGATCCTGCGCCACGTGGCCAAGCACGGGGGTGAGGCCGAGAGCCTCAATCTCGACGAGGCCCTGCGCTTGAGAGTCGGTCGCCTGCCCTCCTCCGGCCGGCGTCTGGTCGAGCTGCTCGCGGTGGCGGCGACACCTCTGTCACAGGAGGTGGCGCGCATCGCCTCGGGGCAGCTGCCGGCGGAGTTCGAGAATACTGTCTCGACCGTGCGCACCTTGCACCTGGCCAAGACCTCGAAATCGGCCTCCGGCGACACCATCGAGATCTACCACGACCGGGTGCGCGAGTCGATCCTCGGCCGCCTCGGGGATTCGAATCGCCGGATGCGCCATGCCGCCATCGCCTCGGCCCTGGAGCAGACTCAAATCGGCAGCGCCGATCCGCACGCAATCTTGCGCCACCTGGTGGCCGCGGGCCGCCAAGAGCATGCCGCCGCCTGCGCCGAAAGCGCTGCCCAGCTGGCAGTCGACGCCATGGCCTTCGACCAGGCCGCCGAGCTCTACTCCACCGCCCTGCGTCTCGGCGATCCCTCCCCCGAGCAGGGGCGCGCCCTGCGCATCAAGCTCGGCCGAGCCCTCGCCAACGCCGGCCGCGGGCCGGAAGCCGGCGACGCCTTTCTGGAGGCCGCCCGCGGCGCCCCGGCGGAGGCGCGCCTCGACTGCCAGCGCCTGGCCGGCGAGCAGTACCTGCTCTCGGGCCACGTCGAACGCGGGCTCGACGCGCTCCAGACGGTGCTCGCCGAAGTCGGCCAGGGGCTCGCGCCGACGCCGACTCGGGCGCTGATCGCCGCAGCCACCACGCGCGCGCTGCTGCGGTTGCGCGGCCTGGGCTGGAGGGAGGTTCCCGAGAGCGCCATTGCGCCGCGCACGCTGCTGCGCCTCGACGTCTACACCATCGTCGCGACCGGTCTGGGAACCATGGATCACATCCGCGGTCTGGACCACCAGGGCCGCTGCCTGCTGCTGGCTCTGAAGACCGGGGAACGTACCCGCGTCGCTCGCGCACTGCTGCGCGAGGCCATGTACGCCTCCTCGGGCGGCCGCACGGGTCGCGAGCGGGCGCGCAAGCTGATCGCCAGGGGCCGGGTGATCGCCGAAGCCGACGACGATCCTTCCCTGCACGCCTGGGTCAGCATCGCCGAGGGTTTCTTCTGCTATTTCGCCGGCCGTTTCGGCGCCGCCACCCAGCACCTCAGCGCGGCCGCGACACAGTTTCGTGATCACTGCACCGGGGCCGCGTTCGAGCTCAGCTCGGCGCGGCTATTCTTGCTCTTCGCGCTGCGCCACGAAGGCGCCTTCGCCCGCCTGCGCGCGCTCTTCGACGAATACCTGCGCGACGCTCTGCGCCGCGGCGACCGCTACACCGAGACCATGATGAAGGTGGCCACCAACTGCATGTGGCTGCTCGCCGATGACTGCCGCGGCCTGCGTCATGAGCTCGAGAACTTGCAGTGGATGCGCCGTGAAGAGGCCTTCCACGTACAGCATTTCTACGAGCTGCGGGCGCGCGGCGAGCTGGCCCTCTACCAAGGCTCCGCCGGCCAGGCGCTGCACGACCTGCAAGACACCTTCGACGGACTTGCCCGCTCTTTCCTGCGCCGCGTCCAGATGATCCGCACCGAGTCACGCCAGACCCGCGCCCGGTTGCTGGTGGCGGCGGCCGGGGTCGGGGACACCGAGCGCGGCTCCGCCCTGGCCGAGGCGTCGCGCCTCTGTCGCACCCTCGACAGAGAGAAGATCGGCTACGCCCGCGTCAACAGCTGCCTGGTCAAGGCCGCCGTCGCCCATCAGAGCGACCGACCCGAGCTGGCGGGGGAGCTGCTGAACGATGCCTCCCGCCAGGCCGAAGACCACGAGATGAGCTTCCACCGGGCCGCCGCCCGTCACCGCCTCGGAGAGCTGCTCGGGGGCAGCCAAGGTGCCGCCCTGCTCGACGAGTCGCGGGCCTGGCTGGCGGCGGAAGGCGTCGCCAACGCCGAGCGCATGCTGGAGGTCGTGGCGCCGGGATTTGGAGAGTAGGGGTCTACGATTCCAGCGCCGACGCCACCACCGACGCCAGTGCGTCGAGCCCGAAAGGCTTGCACAATGTCAGCTCTTCGGGAGCCGAGTGTCGCTCGTCCTCGTTGCCAATGATGCGCACGATTCGCAGGTTCTTGTCGACCCGCAGCATGGCACGTGTCGCACGATCGGGATTGGGCAGATCCAGCAGCACCAGCGCGGTCTGCTTCTGGCCACAGAGCTCGACCGCCTCCGTGGCGGTGGCGGCGGCGCAGACCTCGAAACCGAGCAGCTCCAGAAGACGCCGCACGCTGGCCAGCGCCACCGGCGAGGAATCGGCCACCAGAATGGTGCGCTGTTCGTCTCCCGCGACCGTCAGGGGGCCCGACGATGTGCGGCGCGGAACCACCGCGTCTTCGGCGGTCGGCAGGTAGATCCGAAACTCCGTACCCTGGCCGACCTTGCTCAATAGATCGATGTGCCCGCCGTGCGAGCGCACGATGGTCAACGCCGTGGCCAGACCGAGCCCGGTGCCGCCGCTCTTGGTGGTGAAGAAAGGCTCGTAGGCCCGGCGCCGCGCTTCGGCGTCCATGCCGATGCCGGTATCGGCGATCGACAGCAGCACATAATCCCCGGGAAAGAGCGTCGCGTGCCGGGCGGCCAGGGCATCGTCGACGGTGGTCGGGGAGCTGCTCACGCGCAGCGTTCCGCCTTCCGGCATCGCATCGCGCGCATTCACCAGTAGATTCAAGATCAGCTGCGCGAGCCGGGTACGATCGCCCACCACCACCAGCCGCCCCTCGATCTCGGCTTCGATGGCGATGGTTGGCTCGAGGGTCCTCGTAAACAGTGTCACGATCTCGCGGGCCACGCCCGCCAGGTCGAGCGGCGCGCTGCGCACCGGAGCACGGCGCGCCATCCCCAGGATCTGGCGGCTCAGAGTCGAAGCGTCGATCGCCGCCCGGCGCGCCCCCTCCAGGGCGCTCGCCGCCTCGTCCTCCAGATCGGAGCTGCGACGGCGCACGAAGTCGACCGCGCATACGATCGCCCCCAGGAAGTTGTTCAGATCGTGCACCGCGGCACCTGCGAGCTGGCCCAACGATTCCAGGCGCTGGTCGTGCAGGATGTCGTCCTCGCGATCCTCGGCGTAGCTGAAGACCAGGATCGACCGCATTCCGACCTGGATTCGATCGCCGTACTCCAGGCGCCCCTCCTCCACCCGCACGCCGTTCACCTGAGTGCCGTTGCGGCTCCCCAGATCGTGCACGCTGAACGAGCCATCGGGGTTGCGGCGAATCGCCGCGTGATTGCGCGATACGTCGGGGTCGGGAAAGCGCACCGTGGCGTCGGGCGAACGCCCGACCAGCGCCTCCTGGTCGAAGTCGGCGGTGCGCCCGGCCCCGGGTCCAAAGAGGACCATCAAGCGGCCGCGCTGCGGCGGGTCTTTCGAGTTGGCGGCGGTGCTCATCGTCGTTCGCGACCTCTTTCTGCGGCATCCCCGACGCCGTTCGAGCGACTATAGCGCAAAGTCCCCACGCGCGCTCGCGAGCTCGGTTCCTCGGGTGGCCAGAGGAGCATCGACGCCACGTAGGCGAGCGCGCCCTCCCAGACGTGGGGGATGGTCGTCCGGTTGTCGAAGGAGTCGTTTACGTTGACGAAGACCTCGCCATACTGCCGGCTGCCGGCGGTGGGCATGTCGATCGTGAGGACTCGCTGCGCAGACTCCAGGTCGAATCCGGGGTAATTCGTCGCTTCGCCACGCCAACCGGCCGCGGCCAGGGCAAGGGTATGCTTCGCGAGGTAGGAGGAGCCCGCGGTGTCCAGGTTCAGGTGTGGCGCGATCGCGTCCATCAGCCCCTGGCTGTGGGAGGCCCCTTCGGGGGAGGCGGGATCGAGGAAGCGGGCCGGAAAGAGCGCCCAGGCACTCGATCCGCCGCCGTCCCCCAGCATCTCGCCATCCCAAAAGTGCTGCCAGATCGCCTCGCCGAGCTGGTCGCGGCGCCGGCGCCAGGTGCGCTCCCAGCGCTCGGGTGGCTCCGGCAGCTCCAGGCGGCGCGCTTCGTCGGCGGAGGCGAGCGCTGCCTCGAGGGCGGTCCAGACCGTGATCGCGCCGTGCAGGGTCTGCGAGGGAAAGAGCCGATCGTCCTCGAAAGCGGTGCACTGGAGACCGTTCAGAATGTCTTCGCAGCGCGCCAGGGTGCGGGCCGTTTCCCAGAGATGAGGAGTGACGCTTGCCAGGTAGTCGCGCGCCGCGTTCGAATCGGGCAGGCGCTGGTAGTGGTCCCACTGGGACCAGGCCAGCAGCGCGGCGTTGTCGATCTCGAAGAAGATCGGCCCGCCCACGGTCCCGTCGGCGTAGTAGTTCATCTGGTAGGTCCCGCGCAGGTCGACCGGAAGCAGCATGCCGGGCCACCACCAAGTGGCCTCGAAGCGACGCCGGGCCAAGCGCGGGTAGAGCTCGGTGTTGCGCTGCGTCACCAGCTCGTGATAACCGGCCAGATCCAGGGCGAGATTGAAGAAGCTCCCGTCCCTGGGCCAATCCTCGCCGTAGGGGGACTGGGTATTGATGCTGGCCACGATCGCCCCCGTCACCTTGTCGGTGGCGGCGTGGATGTTCACCAGCGCGCGCTGGGCGGTGGCGACGATCAGGCTCTCGGCGGCGACGTCGCCGAGCCGCGGGTCGGGGAGCGCCGCGACCGAGAGCAGCTCGTTCCACCAGGCCTCGGCCCGGGCGATGTGTGAGAGCGGCGGCGATTGGCGGGTGGCTCGCAGCAGCGCTCGGGCACCGTCGGCGCTGCGGTCGGCCGCGACATAGAATGTCGCCTCCGCCACCGATCGACCGCCAGGGGCCGGACGCCACTGGACCGGACCCGCCAGGCAGGCGTTGCAGCCACCGCCGAGCGGGGCGGCGAAACTGTTGCCTTCGAGCTTGCCGTCGGCGGCGTCGTCGAAGGCGTCGATCGGGCAGGCTGGACCCGCGCAACCGTCGTCGCCGACCTGGTGCGCCGCCGGCTCGAATCGATCCTCGCCGAATCGCGCACCCATCGCGAGGTAGACCGAGGCGGGATGCCGCGGGCGGGGCTCGCCGAAAAGCTCGTCGAGCGACTCCACCAGGGCGTCGATCTCCTGTTGGGATTCATGGGGCCGGGTGAGCAGGGTGGAGCGCAGCGGCAACGCCGGGCGAAAGTGGACGATCGCCGCGTCGGCGGCGTGGTAGAGGGCCGCGAAATCGTTGCCGGGATCCCCCAGTTGATCGCGCAGGGGGACGGCCGGGAAGCGGCGTCCGATGGGCGCGGCGTTCTCGTAGAAGAGCCAGTGGGCGGAACGTAGCGGCGAGTCGGGGGCGCGGATCAGCACATGGTGCACCAGCAGGATCGACGCCCGCTCCGCACCGCGCGCGAAGGGGTCCTGGTCGTTCGGCAGAACCACGGTGAGCGACACATGGCGCAGCCCCAGTGTCTCGTTGGCGGATTCGACCCGCACCACGGGCGAGGTGGGCGAGGAGTAGCGGATGGTGTGGATCCAGTCGTCGTTGGGGTCGCCGTCGTCGAGGGTCGAATCGTCCTCTTCTCTGGAACGAAACCAGGTGACTCCCGAGTCGCTGATGCTGTGGTAGGCAAGGCCGGCGAAGATGCCGTCGCGGGCGCGGGCGCCGTTGTAGGCGGCGGCGCGCCAGGGTCCCGTGTCCTGGCCGAGGAACATCGGAGTCAGGTAGCGGACCTGGTCGTCGTAGGAGGGCGAGGGCCACTTGAGAACCGTCAGCTCCCCTTCCGGGGCCACTCCCACCGCCATCGATCCGTTCGAGCTCACCCCTTCGACGTTGCCGGTGCCGAGGATCGACTCGGTTCCCGAGAGCTCCCAGCCGCCGCGTGCGCCGGTCCGGTTCCGCGAGAGGTCCGGCCCGAGCGCGGCGCGCCAGGCCCCGAGCCGTGCCAGCTCGTCGGCGTTTTCGGGGAAGGCTCCGAGAATCTGGAGCAGATCCGGGTCGAGCGGCGAGTCGAGCGCCGATCCGGCGGAGCAGACCGCGACGACGCCGGCGATGCTGATGATTGCACGCAACAAGGACCCCCTGTTCGATGGGGATCATGGTAACCGAACTAGTACATCCGGTAGCGACGCACGCTGAGGGCATCGTCGCCGCCGTCGCGGATCGCCGTCGCCAGGCGGCGCACCGCGAGTTGGGAGGGGCTGCCTTCGGGACGGTAGAGGCGATTGCCGAGATCCGCCCGCAGGCGGGACGAATCGATGTCGGTGGAGCGGTAGAGGAAGGGCAGCCGGCCCGCCACGGCGCGCGCGCCGAGCAGGCCGCCGGCCATCTCCAGAAACCGGGCGGAACCGCTCAGGAGGACGCGGGGCAGACGGCCGCGAGCGAGCAGGAGTCGGGCCGGGGCCGCCCACCACGGGCGCTTTTCGGAGAAAAGCTCGAAGGCGATGTCGCGCAGCTCGCCGTGGGTCGCGGGTGCCCCGATACAGTTGTAGGCGCCTCCCCTCCAGGTCGGGGTGCCGGGCGGTGCGCTGCCCAGGCGCAGGCAGACCTCCGCCACCTCCTCCGAGAGGTGGAGCTGACAACGCAAATCCGGATCGACCACCGGCACTCGCAGGCCCGCGCCGGAGAGACGCCGGGCGATGGCGATGAAGGGATCGTTGTAGTTGCGAGAGGAGACGATTCGGCCCCGCGGGTCGAGATTGACCATGCAGATCGTCCAGCAGCGCAGAGCGACCGTCTCCAGGCGGCCTCCGCGGGTGGGGTTCCCGTGCGCGGCGAGGATCTGGCGCTCTTCGTGCAGCTTCTGGCGCCCGTAGGGGTTGAAGGGACACGGCGTGCGCTCTTCGAAAAAGGGAGCGCCCTCGGGCGCCCCGTAGATCTCCGCCGTGCTCATGTGGAAAAGACGTACATCGCCGCGGCGTTCGCCGAGGACTCGCAGCAGGGCTTCCTTGCCGACGGAGAGCCGCTCCCGGCGGCGATCTCGGCCTGGACTGGTCTGAGTCGTGGCCAGGTCGTACACCGTGCCCAGCCGCCACCCCCGCGCCGCCAAGCTCGATTCCAGCTCCTCGAAGAACGCGCGCAGGGCGGCCTCGTCGCAGAGATCGAGGGCCCGGTAGATCACCCCTTCGACAGAATAGCTGAGCTGGAGGTCCAGACCGATGACCGCCGCGCTTCCATCCAGAAGCAGGGCGTGCAGCAGATCGGGGGCGAAGGCCCCTCCGGCCCCGATCACCACCGCTGCCTCTGTCGCGGCCTCTGGACGCGCCTCGATTCGCCGCGCCAGCTCTGGGCTGAGATGCACGATTTCCTGGCCCCAGGGCGGAGCGGACGGCGACCGGCCGGAGAGAGGAAGGTCGTCGCCGGCGCCCTCGGTCATCGACCTTTCCGCGAATCCAGAGCCACCAGAGCCGCCCCGTAGGCCCCCATGAGCTGGGGGGGATCGGGCACCACCACATCGAGGCCCAGCTCATCGCTCAAAAAGGCGCGAATCGCGGCGTTGCGGGCGACGCCTCCGGAGAGCATCAAGGGCTTCTCCAGTCCGGTGCCCCGCGCCAATGCCGCGACGCGCCGCACGAAGGCGCGATGTAGGCCGGCAACGATCTCCTCCACCGGCAGACCTTCGGCGATAAGCGACACTATTTCCGACTCGGCGAAGACGGTGCAGGTCGATGAGATCTCGGAACTGTTCCGCGCCCGCAGCGCGGCATCGGCGAACTCCTCGATGTCGAGCTTCAGGCGCCGTGCCGTCACTTCCAGAAAGCGCCCGGTACCGGCCGCGCACTTGTCGTTCATGGCGAAGCTCGAAACCCTGCCTTCGGGACCGACGACGATGACCTTGGAGTCCTGCCCACCGATGTCGACCAGGGTTCCGCCATGTCCCGTGCGTGCGAAGACACCTTTGCAGTGGCAGGTGATCTCGGTCAGCGCGCGATCGGCATCGGCCAGACGTCGCCCGTGTCCGGTTGCAATCACCGGCAGATCGTCGTCGCCGGCCGCCCGCCGCCCCGCACCGGTCATGCGTTCGATCTGTTGGCGCAGACGCGGGTCGGTCTCTTCCAAGAGATGCCAGACGATGGCGCCGGCGGCATCCACTCCCACGGCTTTGGTGGTGGTGGAGCCGGCGTCGATCCCGAGTGCTCGGATCTCGCTCACGCGGCGTCCTCCAGGAGCTCCAGGAAGGCCTCCAGGCGGGTTCGGGTCGGCCCCTCGGAGAAAGCGCGCGGATCGTTGTGGTCGGCCTCCAGCAGCAGCGCTGACGCCCCGGTGTTGCGCTTGATGGAATCGCTCTGATCGACCTGGCCGATGGAGTAGGGCTTGCAGCTGCGATCGGAATGCAAAATCACTCCGTCGGCGTCGAAGCGACGCACCATGTCGCCGATCAGCTCGAGCTTGTGGCCGGTGCCACGGTTCAGGATCGGGTGCAGGTGCACGCGCGCGGCCGATCCGAGCGGATCCGAAACGTCGATCAGGTCGGCCAGCTCCCCCCAGGCATTGGTGTAGGTAGAGGCGACCAGGGCCGCGCCGCGCTCGGCCAGCAGCTCGGCCAACCACTTGATCCGGTACCAGATCGGCAGATTGTCCCACACCAACCTGTAACGCTCGGTCTTCAGCGCGCCGATCCCCCGGCGTTTGCGCTCCTCCAGCTCGCGCAGAACGGCGCCGTAGTAGTCGACCGTGAAGGCCTCGCCGCGCATCTCCACGATCGGGGCCATGCAGATGAACTGGTCGAAGGCGCTGATCGGCGCCGGCCGATGGCGCGCCGTGTCGAGGATCGCCCGCCACAAGTCGGTTGCCTGTTTGGAGAGGCGCGTAGCCTGGTCGAGCTTGCCGGGGTCCAGCGACTTCCCGGCCACTCGTTCGGCGCAGACAATCGCCTCCTCGATCTGAACCCTGGTGTAGTCCAGGTCGTGTGCGCGGGCCGGGCCGTACAGAAAAGGTGTATCGATGACGATCAGGGGCACGTCGAAGTTATGCGCCAGAGCCTGATACCAGTACAGCACGGTCTGGCAGATATTGGTGCAACAGACCAACAGGTCGGGTCGGGGCAGAGCTCCCGCGGGCCCCTTCCCCGAGAGCAGGGCGCCGAGATCGGTGCGCGCGTAGGAGCAGATGTCGTGCGACCAGCCGGCGCTCTCGGCCTCCCCGCAGAGCTCCTCTCCCATGCGCCGAATGCCGCACATGGCGCCATGGTTCTCGGGATAATGTGGGAAGTAGCCGAGCGCCACCAGGAACTCCACGGGCGCGCCCGAGGTGATCCAGGCCACTTTCTTGTAGCCGCGCGCGAAGCGGCCCTTGAGGTAGTGACGGCTGATCAGCTCCTTGAGCCGCCCCGAGCTGACCAGAGGAGCCGTGAGATGCTCGTGCCGCCACCAGCTCGGCCGTCTGAGCCGGCGCTCCAGGCGCAGGCGTTGCCAGCGCAGCACACCGGCGCCGACCAGGTTGGCGCCCAGGTGGTAGCGCAAGGCAGGGAGTGTGCTCATTGCAGCGACTCCACGAGCGCCTGCGCGCGGGTGATGGCCTGGCCGGGCAGCGGATCGCAGACGTCGACCTCGATGACCACCGAGGACAGGTCCGCGGCTTCCAGGGTCGTCCTCATCTGCGGAATGTAGAAGAGCTCGGGCTCGCAGAACTTGACGAGAAAGAAGAGCACCGCGCCGGCATCACCGGCCTCGGCCAGAGCCGCCAGGTGGGCCGCGCGCGCTTGCACATCGGCGCCGCGAGTCGAGTCGGGGGGAGCGCTCAGCAGGCGCTCGGCCATGCGGCGCAGCGGATCGTCGGCCGATCCCGCCCCGTAGAGCCGGCGCCCGGCGCAGGCCATGTCGTCGCCCACCACCGTGCCGCCCGCCTCCTCGATGGCGTCGAGAATGCCCATCGGCTCGGGGACCAGGCCCGAGATCACGATCCCCGGGGCGCTGCTCGAGCGCGCCCTTTGCTCGCCCAGGTGTCGCCCCACGATCGCGGTGAACCGCTCGGCCGGCAGATACTCGCGGGAGCGAACCAGGCGGTAGTAGTCGCGCTCACCCAGCTCGATGTTGCGGCGCGCGGCGAGCAGCCGAGCCAGGCAGGCGTCGGCTTCCGCCTCGCGATCGATGGCCTGCCGCAAGGCGACCTCGTCGGGGCGCACCCCGGCGATCTCCACGAGGCGCTCGAAGAACGCGTCGAGCTCCCGGACCAGGAAATCGGCGCGCGCCTCGAGGCTGCCGCCCCGAGGGCAGTAGAGGGTCAACACGGGACGCGGCTCGGCGACCAGATCGGTGAGCAGGGAGCCCATGCCCTGCAGACTGTCGCAGGCGTGGGGCACGACGATCAGATCGGCGACCTCGAGACCGCCGTCGAGCAAGAACGACAGGCCGCCGCGAACGATCGAGCAAGCGTAGGCCTGCAGATGCCGATCGCCCGATGCGGTGCGCAAGTCCGGCGGTCCCCAGACCTCCATCGGCAGAATGCCGAAGGCACGCAAGAGCTCGCGCGAGTAGTGGATCGGGTAGACCGCGGCGATGCGGCCGCCGCCCTGCTTCCAGGCGGCGGCGACTTCCTTGCGGGAGGGTAGCGAGAGGCTCGTCACGGGCGTGATCCTACCCCACCGCGTCGGGCAATCAACCGGTCACCGGGGTCTGGGCGGGATCGCCGGGGCTCTCGACAAGGGAGCAACGGCCCTCGAGCCCAGGCCATCCACCCCAGGTTCAGTCCGCTTCCCGCACGTCCACGCGCCGCGCCTGGATCTCCAGCGGAGTCGCGGGTGGAATCAAGAGGGCTCCGACCTGAGTCTGGAAAAACCCTGTTACGGTCTCCCAGTCCCGGCCTCCCTCTCCCGCCAGAGGCGCCTCGCGCTCGGCGTCGTCGAAATAGGTGAGCGCGCGCAGCAGGAGCCCGTCGTGCACGTCCTGGCGATAGACCTCGCGCAACGCGCTCAGGCAATCGCTGATGCCTAGACGCTGGATCTGTAGCACGACATAGAGATCGAAGAAGTCGCGGCGCGTTCCGCGGTCGAGGACCGCGTGCAACTTCGTCGCCAGGATTCCCTTGATCGTGAGCCGTCGCCCTTCGGTGTGCTGGGCGAGTCGATCGAGGACGAAGATCGACACACGGATTCCATCCCAGATCAGGTGCACAGTGTCGGCACCTCTCTCCAGTACCTCGACCTCGCCCGTGGCTTCGAGCTGAGCCAGGAGATCCGGCAGATGCTCCGCCCGGCGCACTCCGAAGTCGACATCGCGGCTGGGGCGATAGGGGCAGAGACAGCGCACCGCCTGCCCGCCGATCACGAACCAGTAGGGAAGATGGTCGACGGCCTCCCCGACTGCGCCGGGCAGGACGTCTAGTGGAGAGAGGGGAAGGCTGCTCATATCCGCCGCACCTTGCGGATGGCGTCGAGCAGGCCGCGACTGCGGGGGCGCCATCCGCGGATCCGAGCCGCTTGATAGAGATCGAGCCAGGGCATGCCCGAGGCGAAGCTGAGAGCCCGGGCGTTCCCGTGGTTGAAGCAGTAGAAGGCCACCTGGTGACCCGGCAGCTCCGCCTGGTCGTCAAAGTTGTACAGTGCCCGCCGCACCTCGGGCGGTAGCTGGCCCATCCGGTAAACGTGGCCCGGAAGGCGGTTCATGGCACGGTAGAGGGTGGCCCGCGACGGGCACCGATAGCCCTTCTTTCGGCAGAAGGCCTCGATCCGCGTCTGAAGCTCCGCGACCGGTGGACGTTCCTGGCCCAGGAGCAGCCCGTGGAGCTGCTCCTGGAGAGGACCCGGCAATCGGCTCATACCGCGGTCCGAGCGGCCGCGACGAGACCGTTCACCGCCCGGACCGAAGCGCTTGCGCGCCTTATCGAGCGATGCATCGAGGTCAAAGAGAGACATATCGACTGCTAATATAAGACATATGGCAGTCCATCTCAATACTGACGCGGGTCTAGGCGGGAGGCACCCACGGGCCGGGCCCTCGTGCAGGCGTGGATTCCGGCTTTCGCCGGAATGACGAGGATACTGCGCACTTCCATCATTCCGGCGAAAGCCGGCATCCAGTTCGGTCCAACACCGGGCTCACCAGGCAAGACCAAATGGCCGATCAATCGAAGAGCAGCGAGACCGAGAGACGCAGATCGCGATAGAAGGGCGTATCGAGAACCGAGTACTCGCTGGTGCCCAGGAATCCAAGCAGATCGAACTGTAGATTGGCGGTCGGCTTGTAGCCGAGACCGTAGCTGAACACCGTTGAGCTCGAAGCACTCTCGTAGCGCTCGTGCACCGAATCGTAGACATTGTCGTCCACGTCGACCCACAGCTCGCCCTCGCCATCCAGGTGCCGGACGGTGAAGGGTTCGCTGGAGCGCACTTGGCGCGCGTCGTCGGTGGTGCTGCGGCTGTGGCTGAACAGCGCCCCCAACCTGAGCGCCCATTGGCCGTTGTCCGTGAAGAGGTACTCCAGCCCCACCGGAACCGCCCACATCGTCGTGAGCGTGCCGAGCGTGCGATCGAAGCTGAGGCCCTCCGTCTCGGTTTCGGTGTAGTCGGCCGCTGTGGAGTCGCCGTCGACCACCTCGAACACCGCCTCGCTGGCGAAGAGCCCCACCAGGTCGGTCTCCAGCGTGCTCTCGCTGCGGCTCCAGCGTCCGCCGATCGCCAACAGCGCCTTGCTCCCCAGCGGCTTGCTCCAGCGCCCGCGCAGCCCGTAGCTCCAGACCGTCCTGGTGCCGCGCTCGGTGTCGGCGATGTCGCTCGAGAAATCGTCATTGAAGTCGGTGGCGAGGGTATCGGAGCCGTCGAAGTAGCGTTCGCTCGAGACGAAGGACCCGCTCCACGAATCGTCGTAGTCGAAGGAGCCGCGACCGAGTGACGCGCCGAGGAACCAGTAGCCATCGTCGACCCGCCGAGTGCCCTGCTCGAATGTCTGTCGCAGGGAGAGCGCCAGCGTCATGGTTTGCCCCGACTCCTCGAGCAGCCTGTCGTAACGATCGGACTCGTCGTAGGTATCTTGGAAGTCGCCCAGCTCGGCGTCGAACACCTCGATCATGCCCTGGTAGCGATCCCGCACCCGCAGCGTGGAATTGGTGAGCAAATCGAGCCGCAGATCACCGCGCAGCTCCAGGTCTTCGGACCAGGGCTTCATGGCCGCGAGCTGGATCGCCGTGGTCGAGTACTCGGATTCGGTCGAGAAGTCGCCCGATTCGGACCAACGATCGGTCTCGAAGTCGTCGATCAGGTCGACGTTCGCCAACGAGCGCTCGCGCGAAGGGGCACCGAACCAGACCGGAGACAATGACGAATGGCCCGATCCGAGAACGCTGGACGCCGTGCTGCGATCGGAGCTCGAGCGCATCCAGCCGAGCTGTAGGCCGTAGATCATCTCGCCGTGGCGCTTGGTGTTGTTCACGACCAACGACAGATTGCCGAAACCGTTGGCCGCCCGAAGGCTCTGCGAGATGGTCTGCTCGAAGTCGAAAATGCCGTCGAAGTCGGTGTCGCGAACAGCGCGGAACTCGTCGCCCAGCTCGCCTTGCCCGAACAGATCCGGGTAGCCGTCGAGATCGGAATCGAGCTCCAGCGAGAGCGGCGTGTCGGTGTCGCTCATGCGCACCAGCGCCGAGCTGAAGAGTCCGTCCAGCCACGGGTTCTCGCCGCCGATCCCGAGCAACAGCTCGTCGTCGGACGCGTTGTCGAAGAGCCTCTCGCCATTGCTGGTCAAGTTGCTGAGGTTGGTGTAGAGGCGCGTCCCATCGACGAAGCCGAGCTCCACCGGATCGTAGATCAGGTCGAGATCGTCGTCGATCACGCCTCCCAAGGCCAGGCTCCGAAACGACACCGGATCCTGGGCGGATGAATGTGTTGCGCAGATGGCCACCAGGGCCGCGGTCATGGAGATTCGTCTGTTCATTGCTCTTCCTCTTCGCTACCGGTTGGCCACGACACTATCGGGGTCGACGATCGTCACGCTCAAGGTATCGGAGCTCGCCGAGTCCTCCAGCTCTCCGGAAGCGATCAGGTAGTAGTTGTAGGTCTCCCCCACCACGAGCGCCGCCGCGGTGTCGGCGTCGACATAGCCGGTCATGTCTGTCGGCACCGATCCGATCAGATCGTACTGATCGTCGCCGCCCTCCAAATCGCGATAGACGCGGAACCAGCGTTCCGATGCCGATTCGTCCGACCACTGCAGCTCCACCACGCGACTGCCGTCGCTCTGCTGCGCCGACGTGAAGACCGGCGGATCGAGATCGTACTCGACCCAGGCGAAGTAGGCGGCGCTGGTGTCGGGATCTTCGAAAGAGCTGCGCACGGTCACGCGATAGAAGTAGCCGGTCCCGTCCACGACGCTGGCGTCGACGTAAAAAGTGTCGCCGGTGGTACCGACTGGCGCGAACTCGAGTCCATCGTCGGAGCGCTCGACGAGGAATTCGTCCAGGTGGTCGGCGTTGTTGTGCCAGCGCAGCTCGGCGGAGGATACCGTCAGGATCAGGGCGGCCAGGGAGTCCGGCGCATCGAAACGGGCGGTCTTGACGTCGGCGTGGGCACGGCTGTGCAGACCGTTCTCCAGGAAGGAGCCGATCGTGTAACGGTACTCGCTGTCCTCGGCGACCAGGGTGTCGACAAAGGCGTTCTGGGCGGCGCTCTGGATGGTCCCCAGGAGCACTCCGTCGCGAAGGACCTTGTAGCAGAGGAAAGCGGCGGCGTCGTTGGCCGCCCATTCGAAGCTCACCCGATTCGAGCGCAGGTTGCCGTTGGCGTAGCCGACCGAGAAGTCGCCGTCGCTGCCGAGTTGATCGGTCGCGATGGTCGGAGTAGTGACGCGGCCGATCAGGTCGATCTGGGTGATTCGAGTCGCGTCGAGCGAGCACGCCGCCACCAGCGCGAGCGGCGCCAATACGAGAGCAAGGCGCATCGTGGCCTCCTTCTGGACGCGGCCGAACGAAGCCTGGGGAGGGTGTCGGATCGCGTTTCGGTCCTTGCGACCCTCCCCTGGTCCGGCCACGTGGAATGCGGGAGGGTAGGCGCGGTGATGATGGAAGTCAATGACGGGGGAAGTCGGCGCAAATGGCAGAGGTTACGCTTCCAGGCAACTCAACCCCGGAGTCATCCATGAGAACCGCCGCCCTGCTCGCCTCCACCCTCGCTACCCTCGCCGCCGCACCTGCCTCCGCCGACGACTTCGAGATCGACCTCGGGCGCGGTACGGTCCTGGTCGAGGAGCCGGGATCCTACGATCCGGGCACGCCGACCCCGCTGGTCGTGCTGCTGCACGGCTATGGCAGCAGCGGCCAAGGGCAGGAGGACTACCTGCACTTCGGCCCTCTCGCCGAGGAGTTCGGCTTCTTCTACATGTACCCCGACGGCAGCGTGGACGAGGGCGGCGACCGCTTCTGGAACGCGACCGACGCCTGCTGCGACTTCTACGACACCGGGATCGACGATTCGAGCTATATCCGCGCCCTGATCGATGAGGTGAAGTCGCTGCGCAATATCGACCAGCGGCGGGTGTTCATCGTCGGCCACTCCAACGGCGGCTTCATGACCCATCGGATGGCCTGCGACCACGCCGAGGTGCTCGCGGCAATCGCCAACTTCGCCGGCTCTACCTGGGACGATCCGAGCCTCTGCCAGCCTTCGGAGGCGGTGCACTCGCTGCGCATTCACGGCACATTCGACACCGCCATCCGCTACGGAGGGGGCTACATCGAAGATGCCGGCTACTACCCGGGCGCGGTCGAGAGCTCGATCGACTGGGGTCGCTACAACGACTGCGCTCGAGTCATCGACCAATCCGCGCCGCCGATGAACCTCGACTGGCTGGTGCCGGGTCGCGAGACGCACATCGCCAAGGCCGAGGTCGGCTGCGCGCCAGGCGGCAGCGTCGAGCTCTGGCAGATGCGCCGCTCCTGGCACATTCCCTGGGTGACGCCCAGGTTCAGCCGGGAGATCGTGGAGTACTTCTACGCGCATCCGAAGCCGTAGCGAGGACCTGAAGCTCGATCAGCCGATCAAACGATAGATCCGCAATCCCTCGCCGGCCACGGTGAGGTAGATGTAGCCGTCTTCGTCGACGAAGACGTCGGTCACGCCCGGCACGCTGAGCGGATCGAGCAGCAGCTCGGGCGCGGTGGAGTCGGAGACATCGATCACCCAAAGCCAGCCGCTGCCGGTGCCGAACACCAGGTCGTCGTGCAGCGCCAGCTCGCTCAAGGTTCCGCCGGGAAGCGCCAGCTCGCCTTCGAGCTCGTATCCACCCTCGTGATCGATGCGCAGCACCCGGTAGCCGCCGTGGTCGAGGCCTCCCAGCGCCTGGTGCAGGAGGTCGCCCTCGGTCTCCATCTCTTGGCCGACCATGCCCCACAAATAGCCCCGCCTGCCGATCGAGCGTGGGTCGGTGGCGTCAAGCCAGTAGAAACGCCAGGGACCGTGCCACGAGTAGAGAGTCTCGCCGTCGGCCGCCCGATCGACCGTCACCTGCGACCAGAAAGTGGCGGAGCCACCCATGTCCATGCCCCCGATCTCTCGCGGAGTATCGACTTCGCGGATGTCGAAGATCCACAGGTCGCTATAATTGTGCCCTCTGCCCCATGCCCCGGCGACGTACAAACGTCCCGGCGACACATCCATCCCGTAGACCCAACTATAGCTGCCCGGCCAAGCGGCGATCAGCACCGGATCGGAAGGCGACGATACGTCGAGAATTCGAAACAGCTTCTCGTCCTCGGCGCCGTCGCAGCCGGCGATGACGTGTCCTTCGTAGAACACCAGGTCGTGCAGATAGACCGGGGTCTCGGCGGGCGAGTCGTAGACGCCGATCTCCACCGGCAGGGAGGGCCGCGACACATCGACCACCCGCATCCCGGAGGCACCGGCGGCCACGAAGGCAAGATCCTCGTCGACGACCACCGCGAGCGCCGCGCCCTCCTCGAGGGAGACCGCGCCGACCTGTGCCAGGTACGGCGCCCGCGCTGCCGCGACCGGTTCGTCGAGCCGCGTCCAAGGAAGCGGAGTTTCGCCGCGGGGGGCGATCCGCCCCCGATAGAGTAGATCGCGACGCTCGGATCCCTGCCAGAGAGTGATGCCGGCCGGTCCCGCCGCCAGCGCCACGTGGTCTCCCTTCAAGGCCAGATCCCAGGCCAGCGCGTCCGCCGCCCTGCTCACCGGCGGCACGGTGGAGCCGGTGGCGGCCCAATCCAGCACACCCGCCGGCCCGGCGGCCAGCCAGCGACCGCCGCCGCCCACGATCGGCTGCTCCAGCCGCCGCTCGACCCCATCCGCCAGGCGCCGCAGAGCCTCGCCGCGCGCCAAGAAGAGCCCGTCATCCAGACGCACGAAGCGCGGCGGAGCGCCGCCCTCGACCGACCAGGGTCCGCTGACACGATCCGAATCGAGTCGCCAGTAGCGACCGTCGGCCGCCGCGGCCCACAAGGAAGATCCATCGAACTGTACATCGACGATCTCCCCCGCGAGCTCCCAGCGCCGCAGCAAGGCCGGCGACTCGCCGTGGAGCTCGTAGACGCTGACCCCGGCGGTGGCCTCGGCGATCGCCAGCAGATCGACACGAAGATCGACCGCCAGAGCCGCGTCGCCGCTCGAAATCGTCGCCACCACCCGCGGCTCTTCCTCCACCCGGAGCAAGCGCACGCCGGCCCAGTCACAAGCCACGGCCACCCGCACCCGGTCCGACGCCAGATCGCGCACCACACCCTCGACCGGCACGGATGCCGGCTCGCGCCCCAGCGCGCCGACAACGACCAGGCCGCCCCCGCCGCCAACGATCCGATCGCCGCACCAGGCCACCGCGTCGCAGTCCCAGGGTCTCCCCACGGCGTTCGCCGCCAAGGTCACCGCCAATAGTCCGATCGTCGCGCTCATTGTGTACCCCTCTCGTCGTCCGTCACGAGCACCACCCACTCGCGGTTCTCCGGCCCGCCGTAGGCGCCCATGTCGCCGCGCTCGCCGTTCGCCACCCCCGCCGGCCAGCGCGGATGCCAATCGTAGATCGCGTCGATCAGTCCGGGATCACCGGCATCGATGGCCGGGGAGCCGGGGCCGAGGAGATGGTCGAATCCGGAGTAGGCACGGAAAAGCGGATCGGCATCGATGTTGCCGATGCCCGGCCAGCCGCCTTCTACCAGCGTGTACTCGACGCGCAGGTAGTAGCCCGACTCGGGATGAATCTCGGTGCCGTGATTGCCCCAGACAATGCTGTTCGCCAGAGTCAGATAACCCCCTGGGATCTTGACCGAGATCCCGGCGCCGATCTCGGCCTGGTTGCCGGTGATGGTCGCGCCGTCGATCGCGCTTGGGACGAGGTCTCCGCGCACCCCACCGCCGCGCCGCGCCCGATTGCCCGTGATCAGACAGCGGATCAGCTCGCTATCGTCGAGGAAGACCCCGCCGCCGTCACCAACCGCGCTGTTGTCCCGCACCACGCAGTGCCGAATGCTGTTGCAGCGACCGTAGATCCCGCCGCCGTCCTCCGAGGCCCGGTTCCGCGCCACGATGCAGCGCTCGACCAGCCCACCCCGGGCCCTGAGACCGCCTCCGAAGCGTGCCCGGTTGCCGCGCAGCTCACAATCTGAAAGCGCCGATCCCGAGTCGCCGCAGTATCCCCCACCTTTCTCGCCCGCGGAATTGTCGAAGAAATAACAGAATTGCAGATGGATCACGGGATGGCCCTCGGCAAAGACGCCGCCACCGTGGCGCACCGCCTCATTGCGGGTGAATACACAATCTCGAAGAGCCACATCAAGCGAGCCATCGTCGAGATGCAGAGCTCCTCCGTTGATACCGGCACGATTGCGATCGAAAAGAGTATGGCTGATCATCAGCCCTGCCGCCACCGCGCCGATCCCACCCCCGATCCCTCGCTGCGGTTGCCCACGATCGCGCAACGCGTGATCCGGGGCTGGCTGCCGGCTTGACAGACGATGCCGCCGCCTTCCGTCCCGATGCCACCGGTGATCGTCAACCCCTCGATGTGGGGGCGTCGGCCGGCCGAGCCGTCGACCTCGATAACCGGGCCGGCGCCTCGGGCATCGATCACAGTCGTCGCGACCACCCGTGGATCAAGCGGCGCGCTGCCGGTGAGAACGATCTCGCGCGCGCCCAGTCCCAACCCCCACTCCGGGTAGGTGCCCGGCGCGACCATGACCGTGTCGCAGTCGCAGAGTCCGAGCAGCGCTTCCGCGATCGTTCCCACCTCCTCCGGCACATGGACCGTGCCCCCACCGACACGAGCATCGCAACCGAGTCCGAACGCCCCGATGTCGGTGCCGTTCTCGCCGGCCCCCAGGCAGGGCGACGCGGGCGCCAGCGTGAGATCGTTCGCCGCGCCGCAGCCGGCGTCGCAGAACAGAGGGCAACGATCGAAGTTGCCCTCGCCCGGCCATCCACCGTGAACATCGCTGTACGATATCTGCAGGTATTCGGTACTGCCCGCAATGCCCTCGGCGCCGTTGCCCCAGACGATGCTGCTGGAGATCCAGGTGTCTGAACCGTAGGAGAGCGAGATGTAGATTCCACCACCGTACCGATCGGCGACGTTGCCCACGATGGTGCAGTGATCGAGCACCGGGCCGTCTCGGAAGAGCGCGATGGCGCCACCGCGGACGGCCGAGTTCCCGGTCAAGACGCAGGCGCCCAACCAAATCGACCCACCATTGGCAGAGACCGCCCCCCGTAGTCCCCAGCAACGTTGCCCTCGAACCAGCACTCGCTCATCGTCAGCCCACCCGAGCCCGCGTATGCTCCACCATCCTCCTCGGCGTGATTGTCGTTGAATCGAGATGATGTAAACGTCCCCGACAATCCGTACAGCCCTCCTCCCGAGCGCGCCGCGTTGCTCGCGATCTCACATTCCTGCAGCATCGCGGACGAGTCGTATCCGCCCGCTCCGCCCCCGCGCTCGGCGCTGTTGTCGCGCACCGTGCAACGCGTCAAGGCCAGCGACGACTCGAAGGTGGCCGAGATTCCGCCCCCGTAGTAGTCGGCGACGTTGTCCGCGATCACGCAGTCGACCAGCTCGACGCTCGACTCCCAGAAGGCTCCGAGCGCCCCCCCGTTCCATGCCCGATTGCCGCCGAGCCAGCAGCGACGGATCGAAACCGACGACCAATCACACATCACCCCTCCACCCTCGTCGGTCGCGGAGTTGTTCTCGATCCGACATTCCTCGATCACCGGAGCCGCGAGGAAGCAGGCCATTCCGCCGCCGTGCCCTTGCGACACATTGCCGCGCAGGTGGCAGCGACGAATCAGAGGCCCGGTCGAGGGGCGGCAGGTGATTCCCCCGCCGCGCGACTCCGGCCCGATCTCGGCGAATCCTCCGGTGATCGTCAGCCCCTCGAGCACGCTGGTGGTGTCTTCATAGCTGCGAAACCAGAACACGGTACCCTGAGCGGCGCCGTCGACGACCGTGGCCGCGACGACCCGCGGATCGGCGGGCGCCGATCCTCTCACCACGATCGCCCGCCCGCCGAAGTCGATATCGTGCTCGGCATAGGTGCCGGGCAGCACCAGCACCGTGTCGCCGTCGGCGGATGCATCGATCGCCCCCTGGATGGTCGCGAAATCCGTGGGAACGATGTGGGTGAGGGCAGAGGCTTGCCCGGCCAGCGCCAGAACGCCAGCGGCCGTCAGAATCGCTCGGTCCACGGAACCCCCCTCTCGTGCAGCTCGACCTTCGCGGAAACGACGCCCGCCCGGTCGGGCGGGCTGGTCGGGATAGGGTCAGTATAGCCCGACGCAAGTGCCGGCTCGCGGATCTTGAATCCCCCAACCTCATCGCCACGACGTCCGAAATCACCACTATGATGGGGATGCGCATTCCACGGACGATGGAGTCGATCGATGCCGAATCGCCAGCCTGCTCACCGCGAGGCAGAGATCTTGAGCATGCTGCGCTTCCTCTTCGCGGCCGAGTCGGCACGACTCCACGGCGCCCGTGTGGTGCTTTTCGGCTCCCGGGCCAAAGGCACCGCGCGACCGCGCTCCGATTTCGACGTAGGCGTGCTCGGAGAGTCGCCCATGCCGCTGGCCGACTTCTACGCGCTTGCGGACGCGATCGAAGCCCTGTCGACGCTTCATACCATCGACTGGGTCGATCTCATGCGCGCGGAACCACGATTCCGCGCGGCGGCGCTGGAAACCCACGCGGTACTTCATGAACCGTGAGCATTGGATCCTCGATGACTTCGCGTCGGCTTTGGATCGGCTTCAGGAGGCGCTGGATCCACCGGCCACCGAGGATCTGATCAAGGCCGGTTGCATTCAGTACTTCGAGCTCTGCTTCGAGCTCGGCTGGAAGAGCATCAAGGCGGTCGGAGCCACGCACGGTCTCGAGGAGTGCCTGTCGCCACGCTCCTGCTTGAAGCAGGCATTCGCCCAGGGCTGGATCGACGATGAGACCATCTGGCTCGAGATGCTGGATGCCCGGGACCGGATGTCTCACACCTACGATTCGGCACGCGCCCTGGAGGTGTACGCCTCGCTCGGGGCCTTCCTGGCGTGCCTGCGCACGCTCCGTGAGCGGCTGCAGGCAGCAATGGACTGACTTCCTTCAGCGCCCCCCCGGCTCCCCCACCACCGCCAACAGAATCTCCCCGGCGACGTGATCCCCGAGCGATTCGCTGACGTGGTGCAGCAGCACCGGGCCGTCGGGGGCGACCACCAACGCCCCTCCCTGCTGCCAGGGATCGCCCTGCAAGCCGGTCTGGCGATGGCCGGACGCGTAGGCGCGCAGCCCGCCGATCAGGGAGCTCAGGCTGAAGGTCTTGGCGACGCCGCGCCGCAGCCCGGCCGCCTGGTAGGTCTTCAGGTCGGGGTCCGAGAGGATTCGCGCGGCGAGCCCGGTCTCTTCCTGGAAGGCCTCGACATAGTGCGCGGCGCCCGACCCGATCACCGTCAGGTCGGCGCCGAGCGATCTCAGCTCCGTTTCGATGCCGCGCAACTGCACGGCCTGCTCGCGGCAGACCACTCAGCCGAAATGGCGCAGCCAGACCAGCACCGCGGGCCCGGCGGCTCCCTCCCAGAGGTCGCCGAGGCGAATGTCGATCCCGTTGGTGTCGCGAGCGTGGGCGTCGGCCAGGCGAGACAGATCGAGAGTGGAAGGCATCGGGGCTCCGTCTGATAGAGTTGCGGCCAAGTTGTCCCCCAGGATAGGTCCCTTCCCCGAGCATCCCCATGGCCGAATCACAAAAATCCCCCGCCCTCGCATGGCTCGCCCTGATCGCCGCCGTCGCCCTCCTGGTCGCCGCGGCCTATGGCGCCGCCCTGATCCTCGGACGATCGCTGAACCCCCCCGCCGCCGCCGGCACAGCGGACCTGACGATCGCTCCGCTCTCCCTGGCCCCGCCCGCCGGGCTGCTGCTGATCGCGGCCTTCCTGGTCGGCATGTCGTGCTTCCGCGTCTTCCAGGCCCTGCAGGCCCCGACCGAGCCCGCCGCCGCCGAGCCGAAGCCGGCGGCCGAGGAAACCCCGCCGCCCCCGACCGAGGCCGGAACCCTCAGCCTGCTGAACATCCTGCAGCGCGAGGGACGGCTGATCGACTTCCTGCGCGAATCGGTCGCCTCTTACAGCGACGAGCAGGTCGGTGCCGCGGTGCGCGCCATCCACGCCGACTGCCGCCGGGCCCTCGACGAGCACGTCGACATCGAGCCGGTGCTGGCCGACGCCGAGGGGGACCGGGTGGTGATCGAGGCCGGCTTCGACCCCAGCGCGGTGCGCCTGAGCGGCAACCTGTCGGGCGATCCCCCCTACCGCGGCGTGCTCCAGCACCACGGCTGGCGCATCACCAACACCCGGGTCCCCGAGCGGCCGCCCTCGCAGGACGCGCGCATCCTGGCCCCGGCGGAGGTCGAGATCACATGAGCGGCTTCGACTCCGCCGCTGGCGACGCGCGCTTTTGCGTCGGCATCGACCTCGGCACCACCAACTCCTGCGTCGCCTACGTGCCCGCCGAGGGCGACGACGACGCCGTGCGGGTGCTCGAGATCCCGCAACTGGTGCGCGCCGGCGAGGTGGCGCCCGCCCCCCTCCTCCCCTCCTTCCTCTACATGGTGGCCGAGGCCGAGCACCGCCCGGGGGCCTGGCGCCTGCCCTGGCAAGACGAGGACGCCGACCGGGTCACCGGCGTGGCGGCCCGCGAGCGCGGCGCCGAGGTGCCCGATCGACTGGTCGCTTCCGCCAAATCCTGGCTCTGCCACGGCGGCGCCGACCGCGAGGGACCGATTCTGCCCTGGGAGGCCCCCGAGGGAGTCCCGCGGGTGTCGCCGGTCGACGCCGCGGCGGCCTATCTCGGGCACCTGCGCGACGCCTGGAACGCCGTGATGGCGCAAGGCGATCCGACCTGCGAGCTGGAGCGCCAGGCGGTGGTGCTCACGGTGCCGGCGTCGTTCGACGCGGTGGCGCGCGAGCTGACGCAGCGGGCGGCGGAGCGCATCGGCCTGCACGAGCCGACCCTGCTGGAGGAGCCGCAGGCGGCCCTCTACGCCTGGATCGCCGAGCGCGGCGCGACCTGGCGCGACGAGCTGCGGGTCGGGGACCGGCTGCTGGTGCTCGACGTCGGGGGCGGCACCACCGACCTGAGCCTGATCCAGGTCGCCGAGGAGGAGGGCGAGCTGACCCTGGAGCGGGTCGCGGTCGGAGACCACATCCTGCTCGGCGGCGACAACATGGACCTGACCCTGGCGCACGTCGCCGCCCAACGCCTGGCCCCGGGCGGGCGTCTCGACCGCTGGCAGATGCGGCAACTGGTTCACGCCTGCCGCGCCGCCAAAGAGGCGATCCTGACCCACCCCGAGGCCGGCCCGCGCCCGCTCACGGTGGTCGGCCGCGGCTCCTCCCTGATCGCCTCCACGCTGCGCACCGAGCTCACGCCGACCGAGACCGAGGCGGTGCTGATCGACGGCTTCTTCCCGCGCTGCGAGCCGGCCGCGCGCCCCGAACGGCGCCTGGGCGGCCTGCGCGAGCTGGGCCTGCCCTACGCCGCCGACCCCGCCGTGACCCGCCACCTGGCCGAGTTCCTGGGCCGCCGCGACGCGCCGCCGAGCGCCCTGCTCTTCAACGGCGGGGTGATGAAAGCGGCGCGCCTGCGCGGGCGGGTCGCGGAAGTGGTGGGCGGATGGACGCCAGGACCGGCGCCGAGACTGCTGGAGCCGGCCAGCTTCGACCTCGCGGTGGCCCGCGGCGCGGCCTACTACGGGCGGGCGCGGCGCGGCCAAGGAGTGCGCATCCGCGGCGGCACCGCGCGCAGCTACTACATCGGCGTCGAGGCGGCGCGGCCGGCGGTGCCCGGCATTCCGGCGCCGCTGCTGGCCCTCTGCGTCGCCCCGCAGGGCATGGAGGAGGGCAGCGAAACGCGGCTCGACGAGCGCGAGCTCGCGGTGGTGGTCGGGGAGCGGGCGGAATTCCGCTTCTTCTCGTCGACCCGCCGCCCCGACGATCGTCCCGGCCAGGTGATCGAGGGCTGGGAGAACGACGAGATCCAGGAGCTGAGCGGCATCGTGACCGCCCTGGAGAGGTCGGAGGAGCCGGACCCACTCTCGAACGCCGAGACCAACCAGGCGCGCGGCACCGTGGTGCCGGTCCAGCTCCACACCCGCGCAAGCGAGATCGGCACCCTCGACCTCTTCTTCCTGGGGCGCGACGAGGGGCAGCGCTGGCGCCTGGAGTTCGACGTGAAAGAGCACCGGGAGTAGCGAGTGACGCGCCGCTCGGGACTGGCGCTGGCGCTCGGCCTCGCGATCGCCGCCACCACCGTCATCGCCGGCCCGGTCACCGGAGGAATCATCGCCGCCCTCGGTCTGGCGCCCCTGGGCGTCGCCGTGATGCGTCGTTACCCCTGGGCTTCCATCGGCATCTACCTGGTCCTGATTCCGTGGGTAGTGCGCGCGAGCGAAATCGAGTTGGGGACGGGGATTCCAAATCTCGACTTTGAACGCCTCGGAATCTATGGCATCTCTTCGTTGGTGCTCTTCCAGGTCGCCACCAGAAAGCGTCGCTTGCTGCGCCTGACCCACTTCGACCGCATCTTCCTGCTCTTCATCGCCATGATGCTGATCTCCGGCGTGATCATGGGCCAGTCGCCGCCGCAAACCGTGCGTCAAGTGGTTAGCGAAAACTGTTACCCCTTCGCGCTCTACTTCTCCATGAAGCACCTGGTTCGCCGGCCCGGCGAGGTGCGGGCTCTGGCGCTCTTCGCGGTGGCCGCGGCGGTGCTGCTGGCGGCGCACGCCTGCGGCGACCAGGTGCTGGGTCTGGGACTCGGCAAGGTGGAGCGGGAGTCGATCACCACCTACCAGCAGCTCGCCGAGCTCGGCGGCTATCACAGTTTACAAGAAAACCGTGCCGCGGGACCGCTGGGGAACTCGGTGACGCTCGGAGTGTCGTTGATTCAGGGGATCGTGCTGGCCTTCTTCTTCATCGTCAACGAGCGGGGACGAACGCTGCGGCTGTGCATGGTCGCGGCCCTGGGACTGTGCGGCATCGCCTTGCTGGTGACCTACACGCGGTCGGTCTACATCGCCCTGGTGCTCTGTGGCCTGCTGATCTGGAGCTGGATGCCGCGGCTGCGGCGCGCGCTCGCGGTGGCGACGATTTTGAGCGGCATCGCGGCCCTTGGCTACCTGTCGACCGTGATCACCGACGACGACAACCGGCTGCTCAAGCTCGGATCGATCGAGGAGCGGATCGGCGCCTACTCGATCACCTACTACTTCGTGAAGGCCAGTCCGATCATCGGCCACGGCTACGGCTACCAGACCTACCCCCATCTGAAGTCGCAGAACCTGGTCCCCAGGCTGGACTTCGTCAGCCGCCACAATCAGTTCGTGAACAACGCACCGCACAGCGAAATCGGTCGCATCTTGATCACCATGGGGGTGGTCGGGTTGGCGATCTTCGGGCGCTACCTGTGGACCATGTTCGGGGAGCTGGCGGATTTCCGTCGCCACCTGGAGGAGCTGGAGCTGCAGGCGATGCTGCCGTGGATCGTCGCCGCCGCCTGCGGCATGATCGCCTTCTACGGGCAAGGCCCCTTCACCGACATGACAGCGATGCACTACGCCGACACGGTCGTCTTCCTCTTTCTCGGGGCGGTGCTCGGGGTCTACGAAAACGCCCGGTTGCGGCGCCGAGCAGGCCCCCGGGAGGGGTCGAGTGCGGCTATAGTGGATCATAGCAACAGATGAGAAACTGCGATTCCCCGTCGATTCGAGTGCTCTACGCGGCCCAGGAGCCTGGGCCGCTCGATATGATCTATCTGCGCAGCCTGGTGGCGCAGACCGGAATCGAGACCACGCTGCTGAGCTTCGACCACCGCCCGGCGTCGCCTTGCGATCCCGGCGCCATCGAGGGCCTGCGGGTGATCCACGAGCCCGGCTACCGCCCGGGGTACCGCCACCGCGTGGCGCGCAATCCGGCGACCATCGCCGCCAATCGATTCGACCTGATGCGGGCCGAGCGGCGCATGCTGCGGAGTCTGCGCCGCGCGACGGCCGAGCTTCACCCCGCTCTGATCGTGGCGCCGATCGTGCACATGGCCGGCCTGGCGGTGGCGCGCTCCGGCTTCCATCCCTGGATCTGCATGCCACGCGGCTGCGATCTGCTGGTGGTCCCGCAGCGCTCGCCGCTGCACCGGCGCCGGGCGCTGCGCGTGCTCCGCTGCTGCGACGCGATCGTCACGCCGAGCCTCTTCGCGCGCCGAGCGGTGCACGATCTCGACCCGGCCCTGGCGGCCAAGACCTACGAGGGACCGTACGGGGTCGACACCGCCTGCTTCCGCTTCGACGGGCACGCGCGGGCCGAGTGGCGGGCGGCGCACGGTCTCGGCGACGCCGAAGTGCTGCTCTTCAGCCGCGGCTTCCGCGACGTGTATGGCTTCGACACCTTCGTCGAGGCCCTCGCCCTGGCTCGCGTCCGGCGTCCCAAACTGCGCGCCCTGGTGCTCGGCGACGCCGCGGCACCCGAGGCGGCGGCGGCACGAGACCTGGTGCGCGGACGAGGAATCGGCGACATCGTCACCTTCGTGCCGCCGCTGCCTCACCGGCGGATGCCGCGCATCTACGCGGCCGCCGACCTCTTCGTGCAGACCAATCGCAGCGACGAATGTCCCGCCTCTCTGCTGGAAGCGCTGTCTTGCGAACGGCCGGTGGTCAGCACCGCGCTGGCCTGCTACCGGCCGATGCTCTGTGACGACATCGATGTCATCGAGCAAGCGCCGGTCGGCGACGCCGGCGCGCTGGCCGATTGCTTCGATCGCTGGCTCGACGCGGACATGGAGCGCCGTGCCGCGCTGCTCCGCCGCGGTCGCCAGGTGGTGTGTCGCCACTACGAGTGGCAAACCAACTTCCCGGTGCTGGTCGAGCAACTGCGCCAGACCATCGCCGTGGCGGCGGGCCAGCGCCCCTGGCTCGACCCCGAGCAACGACCGGCCGAGATCCTGGAGCGCATGAAGAGCCGCGCGGCAAGGAGTGGAGCATCTCGATCCCAAGGAGCGAGAACAACCGTGGGGGGCCCGTGACCGAGCTCGAGACAAGGCAACCCTGTGCAAGTCTGGCCCGCGCCGCCGATCTCTTCGGCGCCTCGCGACGGGCCGAAGCGGAGCTGGAGGCGGTTCTGCAGCGGCTGCGCCTGCAGGATCCGGAGCGGCGGCCGCGCAGCATCGCGTTGACCGGCATCGCGCCCGGTTCGGGCACCAGCACCGTGGCGGCCGGGCTGGGCTGGCTGCTGGCGACACAGTATCGGGTGCCGGTGCTGTTGGTGGAGGCCGGCGCGCCGTGGACCGGCGAGGGAGTCGCCGGCGAAGCGCCGGGTGACACCGTCGGATTGTGCCAGCTCCTGAGCGGCGACGCGGCCGCGGGCGACGTTCTGGTCGCAACACAGTTCGACCGCCTGCGGCGGATTCCGCGCGGCGTCGGGGAGCCAGCATTCGCGCAGACCGACCTACCGGCGCTGCTCGCCGAGCTGGAGCAGGCCCACGGCGTGGTGCTGATCGACACGGCAGCGGTGCTGGTAGAGCCCCAGTCCGCAGCGCTCGGCGCCGCGGCCGGCCGCACTCTGCTGGTGGCGCGCCACGGCAGCGCACGGCGCGCGGAGCTGCGGCGCGCCGCGGCCCTGGTCCAGGACAGCGGCGGCACCCTGTGCGGCGTGGTGCTCAACCGAGTCGACGACAGTCTGCCGGGGTGGCTGGCCCGGGCGCTTTGAGAGGGGGAGCGATGACCGACCCATCGAATAGCCGACCCACCGCGGGCGACGCGGGACTGGGCCTCGACGCCGGCGACATCTTGCGCATCTACTTCGATCGCAAGCGGCTGATCGTCGCCATCGTGGCCGCGGCGACTCTGTTCACGACGCTGCTGACCTTTGTGATTCCGCGCACCTATGTCTCCAGCGTCGAGCTGCTGGTGGCCCGCAACGAGCCGGACGTCTCCGACAGCGACGCCACGCGGCCTCTGACCGCCCTCAACCGGGGCGAGATGCTGGCGACCGAGGCGCAGATCCTCACGTCGAGCGGGCTGGTGGCGCGTGCTCTGGAAGAGCATGGCGATCTCGACACGGCACCGACCCAGGTCAACCTGCTCAGCGGCGCGCTGCGCTATGCCGCCCTCGCGTTGCGGGCCGTCGGTCTGCTGGACGCATCCGACGATCCACTGGCGGAGCGGATCGACAACCTGGCGGCGCGCATCGAGGTCAACGATCACGTCGATGCCAACACTCTGGTCGTCGAGTACGGGCACGACTCGCCCGATGTCGCGCAGGCCGCCTTGAGCGCTTTGATCGACACCTATCTGCGCTTTCGGATCGACACTCTGCGACGTCCCGATCTGCTGGCGCGCTTCGAGAAGCGGGTGGCGGAGACCCGAGCACGGATGGACGAGCTGCTGGAGCAACTGAACCGCCTGCGCCGAGAGTCGGGGATGGTCGACCCCGAGATCGAGCGCGAGCGGGCGGTCAGCTACCTGGCCGATCTGCGCGAGCGGGCCAAGGATCTGGAAATCGAGCGCCACGCACAACGCGCCCGGGCCGCCAAGCTCGATTCGCTGATCGAGCGCAGCCCGCCCACCATCATGATCCAGAACGAGAAGGCCAGAAACCCCGACTTCACCTCGGTCAGCCGCGACGTGACCAACCTGGAGTCGAAACGTCGCAACAGTCTCTACCTCGAGGACGCGGCACCGCACGGCTGGACCGAGTCGCGACTCGAGCAGAGCCGCGAGCAGCTCGACGAGACCGAGGAGCTGGTGATCCGCTACGAGGTGGAAGGCCCCGATCCGCAGTACGCCGCGCTGCTCGACACCCGCAACGAGCTGGCCATCGACGTGGCGCTGATCGACGACCGCGCGCGTCTGGTCGGCCAAGCGATCGAGGCGGAGCAGATCCGAGTCCTCGATCTGAGCGGCTACGCCGACGCCATGGCGCGCATCGAAGAGGAGCTGAGCGCCGTCGCCGGCACCCACCGCATCCACCTCGCCAAGCGCGAGGCGGCGATGCTGGCGGAAGCGGCGGAGCGAAGCGAGGTCAACGTCAAGGTGATCAAAGCGCCCAATCGGCCGGCCCGGCCGGCGGTCCCGCGCCTGGTGCCGATCGTGATCGCGGCGCTCGCGGCTTTTGCCTGCGCACTCGGTCTGGCGACCCTGCAGGCGCTGGTCTCGGATCGGCTGCGCGGCGAGCGCGACGTGTGGGAGACGATCGGCGTGCCGGTGCTGGGGGCGATCGAGGAGGTTTGAGGCTGGCTTCCCGGCGATTCCGAGAGCGCCGGCCTGGCGCCCAGGGTCCCGGCAAAGTCGCCGGGACCAGGCTTTGGTCTTCAGGCTTCGGGCTTTGGGCCCGGAGGGCGGACATCCGGGGCGGATCGCGTTGACCAGCTTGGTGGTGGGCAAACGCGCCGAGTGCAAGTCGGCGGGATCCCCCGATGTTCGAGCCGCGGACGCAGTGGACTCTTCTGTCCCCGCACCGGCGAAGACCGCGCGCTGGACCTCGCGTGACGACTCGGGTCTTCCGGAAGGCCGACACCTGAGGCCTGAAGCCCGGTCCCGGCGACTTTGCCGGAACCCTGGCCTGGCGCCCGACCTGCTGGATCCCGATCGATTATCCTTGAAATCTGGTGATGCCGTCATTAGATTTCGCGCATGATCTACAAGCTCCGTCTGCTCCAGCAGAAGTTGAGCGCGATGGTCAGGCGCTTTCCGGTGGTCGTGGTGACCGGTGCCCGGCAGGTAGGCAAGAGCACTCTGCTTCAGCACGTGCTCGCGGACTGGGACCATGTGGTCTTCGATCCGGTTGTCGATGTTGCGGGGGCGAGAGAGGATCCGGAGCTCTTTCTCGACAACCACCCCCCTCCATTGGTTCTGGATGAGATCCAGTTCGCGCCGCAGTTGGTGCCGGTGATCAAACGGCGGGTCGATTCAGAACGCGACGAGCCAGGGCGATACGTGCTGACCGGTTCGCAACAATGGGCGGTCATGAAGGAGATCGGCGAGTCGCTGGCCGGGCGCGCGGTGTTCCTGGATCTACACGGCTTCAGCCTTGCCGAGATCGCGGATGCGACTCGATCGGATCACTGGCTCCGGCGCTACCTGGAGAACCCCGAGGCTTTCGTTGCACTGCTTCCTCCGCGCCTCACGACCCAGCGCACGCTCTACGAGCAGCTCTGGGCCGGCTTCCTCCCCGAAGCAGACACCCTCGAGCCGGATTGGATCGACGATTTCTACCGAGCCTATTTGCGCACCTACGTCGAGCGCGATGTGCGCTCGATCGCCGACATCGACGATTGGCAGCAATTCGGTCGGTTCGTACGGCTCATCGCCGCATTGACAGCCACGGAGATCAACCACTCACAGCTCGGGCGAGAGCTCGGGATCACACCGCAAACCTGTCGCCGCTGGCTGGCGATACTCTCGGCGACATTCCAGTGGCACGAGATTCCTCCCTATCACGGCAACACGATCAAGCGCGTCAGCAAGAAGCCCAAGGGACACTTCTCCGACACCGGACTCGCATGCAGTTTGCAGGCGGTGTCCACCGCACGGGCTCTCGCCGGTCACCCGCTCACCGGTGCGCTTTTCGAGTCGGCGGTGGTTGGTGAGATTCGAAAGCTGTCGGCGACGATTCCAGCGCCCCCGAATCTCTATCACTGGCGCAGTCACGGCGGTGCCGAGGTCGATGTCATTCTCGAACGAGACGGTCGCTTTCACCCCGTCGAGATCAAGCTCAATTCGAATCCCGGCCGCGGCGCCTTGCGCGGTATCCGCGCCTTCCGAGAAACCTACACGAGGCTCGACATCGCGCCGGGGTTGATCATCTGCCCAGCGGATGAAGGCCGCAGGATCGGGGAGCGGGATGCTCTTCTACCCTGGGATAGCAGCTGACTCCCGCCCTCGCTTCGCTGCCCTGCGCGGACCCTTGGGCAGCGGATCATGGGCTGGACGGCGGATGACCCCGAGCCCCGCGAGGGAGTAGTCTCGCCTCTCCCTGATCCGCCGCGACCCCCACCCCGACCGCAGATGTCCAGCGCTCCTCTTCCCACCGACCGCGCCGCCGACGTGATCGGCATCGATCTCGGAACCACCAACTGCGCCGTGGCCTGGGCCTCGGGCGAGGCGATCGCCGGCGGCCGGGTGTCGATCCGGGGCTTCGACGTTCCGCAGCTCCTGCGCGAGGGCGAGGTCGGGCCGCATCCGGTGCTGCCTTCGTTCCTCTACTTCGCGCAGGGCGCCGAGGCGGCACCCGAGAGCTTCGCACTGCCCTGGCGGGCGCCGGACGACGACGACGCCCTGGAGGTGGTGGGACTGTGCGCGCGGGAGCTGGGCGCTCGCACCCAGGGGCGCCTGGTGGCCTCGGCCAAGTCGTGGCTCTGCCACGCCCGGGTCGACCGCGGCGCCAAGATCCTGCCCTGGGGCGGGGGCGAGGGCCAGGTCTCTCCGGTCGAGGCGTCGGCCCGTTACCTGAGCCACATCCGCCGCGCCTGGAACCACGTGCATGCAGCGGCCGACGCGGGGCGAGCGGCCGAGCGCCAGGATGTGGTGGTCACGGTCCCGGCCTCCTTCGACGAGGCGGCGCGCGAGCTGAGCGTCGAGGCGGCGCGCCAGGCCGGCTTCGCCCACGTCACCCTGCTCGAGGAACCGCAGGCCGCGCTCTATGCCTGGATCGACCGCCTGGGCGACGACTGGGCGGCGACGCTGAGCCCGGGCCAGGTGATCCTGGTGGTCGATATCGGCGGCGGCACCACCGACCTGAGCCTGATCCGGGTCGGCGAGAGCGCCCGCGGCGAGGCGACCCTGGAGCGCTTCGCGGTCGGCCGCCACCTGATGCTGGGCGGCGACAACATGGACCTGGCGCTGGCCCACGTGGCAGAGAGCAGCATGGGCTCTCCCGCGCTCGACGCCCAGCGCTGGCAGGCGCTGACCCAGCGCTGCCGCGGCGCCAAGGAGCAGCTGCTGCGGCGCGGCGGTCCCGAGCGGCTGCCGGTGCAGGTACTGGGCAGCGGCAGCTCGGTGATCGGCGGCGCCCACAGCGCCGAGCTCGAGCGCGCCGACGTCGACCGGCTGCTGCTGGACGGCTTCCTGCCCCTGGTCGAGGCATCTGCCCGCCCCCGCGAGGAGCGCCGCGGCGGCCTGCAGGAGCTCGGTCTGCCCTATGAGCCCGACCCGGCGATCACCCGCCACCTGGCCGACTTCCTGGGGCGCCACGCCGCCCCGGGGGCCCCCCTGCTGGTGCCCGACGCGCTGCTATTCAACGGCGGCGCGCTCAAGGGCTCCGGGGTGCGGCGGCGCATCCTGCGCCAGCTCGAGCGCTGGGCCGAGGAGGCCGCCGCCACGCCGCCGCTGCTGCTCGAAGGTGCCCCCCTCGACCTGGCGGTGGCGCGCGGCGCCGCCTACTACGGGGCGGTGCGCCGCGGCCTGGGAGTGCGCATCGGCGGCGGGTCGGCACGCGCCTACTACGTGCAGGTGGAGCGCGACGCGGCGGAACGCCCTCCGGCCGGCGCCGAGGGGCCGGTCGAGGCCCTGTGCATCGCCCCCCGCGGCCTGGAGGAGGGCGAGTCGGTGCAGATCAGCGGCCACGACTTCCGGGTTCGCGCCAACCGCCCGGTGTCGTTCCAGATGCTGGCCTCGAGCGCCCGCGAGGGCGACCGCCCCGGCGACCTGGTGGCGGCGGCGCGCGCCTCGATGGAGCCGCTGCCGCCGATCTTGACCGTGCTGCGCTTCGGCAAGCCGAGCAGCCAGCGCCAGATCCCGATCCGCCTGGCCGCCCGCCTGACCGAGGTCGGCACCCTGGAGCTGTGGTGCGAGGCGGTCGACACCGACCACCGCTGGCGCCTCGACATGCAGCTGCGCGGCGCCCTCGGCGGAGGCCCTTCCGGCGGCGCCGATCCCGATGCGCCGACCGACGCCGAACGTCTGCCCGAGCATCTGCTCGAGCGCGCGGGCGCCCTGGTGCGCGCCGCCCTCGCTCCCGCCGACCACGACCCGCCCCCCGGCCTCGACCTGCCCGCGCCGCCCTCGGCCGAGGGCCTGGCCCGGCAGCTCCCGCTGGTCCTCGACCAGCCGCGCGAGCGCTGGAGCCTGAGCACCGCCCGCCATCTCTGGACCGAGCTCTTCCAGCTGCGTGCCCGCCGCCAGGCCAGCGAGCCGATCGAGGCCCGCTGGCTGAACCTGGTCGGCTACTGCCTGCGCCCCGGCTTCGGCTACGCCCTGGATGACTGGCGCATCAACGAGCTCTGGAAGCTCTTCCATGGCGGCACGACCTGGGCGCGTTCGGACCGTTGCCGCGCCGAGTGGTGGACCTTGTGGCGGCGGGTCAGCGGCGGGCTCAGCGCGGGCCAGCAGAACCACGCTCTGGGGCAGATGGAGAAACTCTTGCAGCCAGCGAAACCCGCCGGGGCACGCAAGAAGCGCAAGGGGAAGTCCGGGGCCGGCGCGCCGTCCTCGCGGCGTCTGGCTGCCCGCGAAGGGATGGAGCTCCTGATGGCCGCGGCGTCGTTCGAGCGCATCGAGCCGGCACGCAAGGAGCGCCTCGCCGAGCATCCCCTACGATCCCTGTCCAAAGGGCAAGCCCACCGTCAAGAGCTGTGGATCCTGACCCGCCTGGGCGCGCGCCGGCCGCTCTACGGTCCGGCCAATCTGGTGCTGCCGGCCGAGCGGGTGCAGCCCTGGATCGAGGCCCTGCTGGGCGCCGACCGGCCCGCCACGGGCGCTCTCGCCGACGCTTTGGTGTCGCTGGGGCGGCGCACCGGCGACCGGGTGCGCGACGTCGATGTCGAGCTGCGCGACAATATTCGCGGTCGCCTGGAGGCGGACGGCGCCGCTCGGCAACAGATCGCCGCCCTCGACGAGGCTTCCGACCTCGACACCGATACCGCGGCGAGCCTCTTTGGCGACAGTTTACCGCCCGGGCTGGTGCTGCGGGGGTAGGCCAGCCGGCGGCCGGTGCTGCGGTCTGTTGTCCCCTGATCTTCCGGCGGCAGCGCTATCCGCTGCTGAGGGAGTGGGGAAACTCCCGCAGAAATCTCCTTCGCACCGATTCTGCCCTTCCACGCCCCAAGTACAGCGCT
>CAZBBK010000053.1:0-41450 GCA_964490075.1 uncultured Gemmatimonadota bacterium
TTCTACGCCGGTCGCGGATGGAAAGCGTGTGGCAAGCACAGGTAGGCGTCGTGCTCGATGGAGAGGAAGAGGGGATCGGCGTCGATGTTGCCGGTGCCGGGCCAGCCGTCTTGGACGTTGGAGTAGGTGATGGTGGGGCTATCCTCGGTGCGCGCGACTTGCGCCGGGATGTTGTCCCGGATGATGCAGTTGGTCAGTGTTGGAGCGGAGAGCAGGTGCGAGTGAAAGCCCGCTCCGTTCGCCGAGTCGTTGGCGACGATCGTGCAGTTGGTGATGAGTGGATCGGAGGTGAAGGCGAAAATGCCTGCGCCATGCTCGGCACTATTCCGGGCAACAACGCAGTTGCGCAGCTTCCAATCTCCCATGACGTGAAGTCCGCCCCCGTTCTGGATTGCGGCATTGGCGATCATGCGGCAGTTCTCGATTGCCCCGTCTCTGACACTCGATAGGTCAAGGCCGCCGCCATCGAAGGCGCGATTCCCGTAGAAGAGGCACTGGGATATCAGAACGGTACCGGCCATGTTGGCGGCCAACGCGCCGCCGGACGATCCGTCGTCTCGGTAGTTGCCTACAAATGCCGATCGCCGGATCTCCAGCGATCCCCAATAGGCGATCAGCAGTCCCCCATCGGCGTTGTTGGAAATGCTGCAATCCAGGATCGTCAGGTGTTCGCCCTCGCTGTAGATCCCGCCGCTCAGGGCATGGTCGTCCTCCGAGTAGTTGTCGCGGATGATGCAACGTTGGATGAATACGTCAGACGCCAGGAAGCCGATTCCGCTTCCTTCCGCGAGAAATACTGTCGTGACATTGCTGTCCACGAGCGTGTCATAGATGCGCGCGGTGCCATCGTCGATCCAGATCCCGCCACCATGGTCGGTGGAGTTGGCCACGATCATGCAATCGTCGATTGTCAGCTCGCAACGGCGAGTGCAGATTCCTCCCCCGCGACCCCGAGAGTAGGTCGAGACGGCATGGTTGTCCTCGACCCTGCAGTGCGCGAGCGCGGGCGCGCCTCCGTAGGCGTAGATGCCCGCTCCGTCCGCACTGCGGTTCTGGATCCGGTTCCCGCGGATGACACAGTGGCGAAGGGAAGGGGCGCTCTCGGAGCAGAGCACGCCTCCACCCCTGGTCGTCGTGGGGGGAGAGTCGGCGTTGGTTCCGGCTCCCCCCGTCACCGTCACCCCCGCCAACACCGACCGCGGCCCTTCGCCCGAAACGAAGCTCACCACGCTGCACGAGTCCCCCGCACAGGCGGAAGCATCGATCACCGTTCCCGCCACCACCACCGAATCCCGCGGATCGCTGCCACTGACCACGATCGCTTTGCCGCGAAAGTTGAACCCGGCGGCGTACGATGTTAGGGAATGGGGAAGCTCGGCTCCTCGATCCACGCTCCAAGCCCCGAGGCCCCATGATCTCTTTCGCCCCATCCTGCATCGTGGCACTGCTTCTTTTGCTCGCGTTCCCGCGCCCCGCGCAATCGCTCGGCAGCTACTTCGACAGCAAGTGCGCCTCCTGTCATTACGACGACGCGGTCACCTGTAACGGTTGCCACCACCACGGAGCGCGTGATCTGCGCGCGGTGCCTGACAAGGACTCCTACGCGCCGGGGGAGCCGGTGCGGCTGACCCTGCTCGGGGGCCGCAAGTACGGCTGGGTGCGCGCCAGCCTGACCGACGGCGCCCACACCGAGGTCGCGCGCCGGACCGGCCCGACCTTTGCCGGCAACGACGGCGGACCCTGGACCGAGCTGCCCCTGGCGCTCGAAGGCAGAGCGCCCGGGACCGCCGGTGACCACACCTGGAGCGCCTTCTACTACGGCAACGAGAACGGCTGGGGCCACTCCGAAGTCAGCGTCGACGCCACCATCCACGTCGCCACCACCGCTCCGGTCGTGGTGCGGGCGACACCATCGGAAAGCCCGCTCTTCTTTCCGCCACAGGGGGGCGAAGGTGCGCTCGAGATCGGTCTCAGCAACACCACTCATGGCGTCTTCGAGCTCGACGCCTGGATCGATGTGGTGCTACCTGGCGGGACCGAGATCGGTCCGGTCTACGGACCGCTGCCGCTGCGCCTGCCCGGCTCCTGGGAGGGCGCTCGCAGCCTCACCCTCGATCTCCCCGCCGATGCGCCTTCCGGTGTCTACTCGCTCGAAGTGTTGGTGGGAGACTATTCGACCCAGGAGCTGATCGACGCCGACTCCTTCGCTTTTGTGAAACGGCCCTGAGGAGGGCATTCTGGAGGGAAAGGTGCGAACCTCAATACATCGGCCGAGCAAAGTGTCGTGCCAGACGTGGGTGATCGCGGCGGCGTTGGCTGTTGCTACCTGCGCTACCGGCCGAACATCCGCGGAACCACTCGCGACCTGTTTCGACTACCGTGAGGCGATGGCTTATTGGGTGGGCAACGTGCGGTTGCCCTATACCTTGGATGTAGAGAGCTACGGACCCTACGCCTATGTCGCCGATAGCTATCGCGATCTGAACGTGATCGACATCGCCGATCCTGGTCGTGCCCGTATCGTACGCCAGATCGACACCGAGAGCTCCGCGCGGCAGGTTCAGCGTCTCGGCGAGACGCTCTTTGTCAGAAACGGGTCCGCGATTCTGATCTTCGGTCTGAGCACTCCCTCGGATCCGCTGTTGCTCGGAAGTGTCGAGCCCGAGGGCCCTCCGATGGGCTTCGCGGTGGCCGGCGACCTGCTCCACTTGGCGACCTGGGATGGCTTCTTCCACGTCGTCGATGTGTCTCTGCCGAGCGCGCCTCTGTTCCTGGCTTCGATGCCGTCCGAGCACACCGTAAAACAGGTCGCGGTTTCCGGCGCTCATGTTTATCTGGCGGACCGGTCGCTCCAGGTGGTCGACGTTTCCGATCCGACCCAGCCTCTGACGGTCGGCGAGCTCGATCTTCCCCATGCCGCCGATGGCCTGGCACCAGCAGACTCACTGCTCTACGTGGCCGGAGGCGGCGGGGGCGTGGTCGTTGTGCGGGTGTCGGATCCGACCGATCCTCGTGTCGCCGGGATCACGCCAGTGCCTTCGGAGACGCAGGACGTGCTGGTGGTGGGATCGGGTCTTTTGGCGGCCGACGCGGATTGGGGGGTACAGGTTTTCGACCGCTCCGATCCGGTCGACTTGCGGCCGCTCACCGCCTTCGACACGGCGGTGAGGGCACAGGCCGTGGCGATCACCCCGACGCTGATCCTGGCCGCCGACCTGCATGGTGGATTGCAGATCATCGATCCCACACGGTCGACCGCCACTTCGCTTGTCGGGTTCTCTGAACCGAAATACGCCAACGACGTAAAGGTGCAGAACGACGTGGCGTACGTCGCGGACGAGACCTCCGGCCTGGTGACCCTGGATGTGTCGGTCCCCGCTACGCCGGTCGAGCTGGGGCGCCTGGACGATTTCTGGGGGGGGCACGTGATCTCCGTTGTGGACAACCTGGCCTATCTCGGAGCGTACAACCTTGTCGTTACCGTCGACGTTTCCGATCCAAGCGCGCCGGAGCGATTGGGTCAGATCGCTCTCCGAGGTGGCGTGGGCGACATCGTGGTGCGGGACGGGCTTGCGTATGTCGCGCTGGGCTACTCACCCGAGCAGGCGTGCGCCGGCGTTGGAGATGGGCTCTCGATCGTCGTCATCTCGATCCCCGCTGCGCCGGTTGAGATCGGGTTCCTCCAGATCTCTTCGGACGGCATGGGGCTCGACGTGCAAGGGGTTGTTGCGTATTTGGTCGGTTGGCGGGCGGGCGTCCACACAATCGATGTGTCCGATCCGTACGCGCCGGCGCTGCTCGGACGTTACGACGTGGGCGACGACTGGGCTTATGATGTCGCGGTCGATGGAGGCTATGCCTACGTCGGGTACGGATCCCGAGGATTCGAGGTGCTCGATGTTCGCGATCCTCGGCAGCCAAGATCGGTCGCTCTGCTCGACACTCCCGGAGCCGCCAGAGCCGTGCGGCTCCAAGGTGGCTTGGCCTACGTGGCGGACCTCGATTGGGGCGTTCGTCTCATCGACCTGCGTCTTCCCGAGCGCCCCGTCGATCTCGGCATGCAGGATTTCCCTGGCTGGGCGGAGGCTCTAGACGTTGCGGGAGATCATGTCTACTTGGCCACATCCTCCGACGGCCTGGTCGTGGCCGAGCGGCAGTGCGATTTGATTCTGAAGCACCTCGACAATGCGCGCGCCGGCCACGCGACGGCGCCGCTTCGGTGAGTCATGGTTCCCTCCTTCGGGAGTAGGCACAGGATAACCGCGCTCAGCGTCCACTGGCTCGGGCGCGATTGGCGAGCCGGGGATGGGCGGCGCATCGTCTCCTGGCGCAAAACCACTCTACAGCAGCTCACCTCAGACCCAGGCCTGGCAAACCGGCCGGGCTCATCGGAGCTTCGGCCGCTGATGCCGGCCATGGTCTGTATCCTCAAATAAGGGAGGGCCGGAGCGGAAGTTCGGGGCTTGCGGAGGCGCTATGCTCTGCGGACGGTCCCGCGTCGTTGGGCACCGGCGGAACACCCCACTGCGGAGGGAAGAATGCAGACTTCGAGACCGCGACCGAGCAGCGCGCCACGGCGCCGGCTTCTGGCCGTGCAGACACTGATCGTCGCGATGTGCGTCGTCCTCCCGGCCGGCGCGCAAGAGAACGCCGCCTGTTTCGACTACCGGGAGGCGATGGCTCATTGGGTGGGCACAGTGAAGCTGCCCAGCGCGGGCGATGTCGTGGGCGCGGGCCGCTACGCCTATGTCGCCGACGGCTATCGCGATCTGAACGTGATCGATATCTTCGATCCGGCGGGTGCTTCGATCGTGCGGCAGATCGACACCGGGCGGGGCGCGAGCGAGCTCCAGAAGCTCGGCGGCACCCTCTTCGTTCGAACCTCGGATGACGTTCGGATCTTCGATCTGGCGTTGCCCACCGACCCGGCGCTGATCGGTATCGTGTTGCCAGATGGCCGCCCCAACGGCTTCGCGGTCGCCGACGATTTGCTCTACTTGGCAGCCTATGATCGCGATTTCCACGTGGTCGATGTGTCGCTGCCGAGCGCTCCGGTATTTCTCGCTACGATCTCGACCGATCAACGGGTGAATCAGGTGGCGGTTTCAGGAGATCACGTGTATCTGGCCGGCCGGTCGCTCTCGGTAGTAGACGTCTCAGTTCCGCTGCAGCCGAACATCGTCGCTGATCTCGACCTGCCTTCCGATGCCCGGGGTCTGGCGCCCGCGGACTCGTTGCTCTATATGGCCGCCTCGGACGCGGGCTTGGTGGTGGTGCGGGTTGTGGATCCGAAAGATCCGCGCATTGCCGCGATCAAACCGGTGCCCTCGGCCGCCTGGGACGTGGCACTGCAGGGATCGGGTCTCTTGGTCGCCGACGAGGAGTGGGGAATCCTGGCATTCGACCGCTCCGATCCGCTCGATCCGCGACTGCTGCGGTCCTTCGATACCTTTGACCACGCCGGAGCCGTCGCGACCACCAGCACGCTGATTCTGGCCGCAGATTCGTATGCGGGGCTGCAGATCATAGATCCCACCAAGGCGATTGCCACTCCCGTAGTCGCGGTCTCGGGACCACAGAGCACCAACGATGTGAAGGTGCTGGACGATCTTGCCTACGTTGCGGACCAGATGTCTGGATTGGTGATCCTGGATGTGTCGCTACCTGTGGCGCCGGTCGAGCTGGGGCGGCTGGATGATGTGGCGGGCATGGGCGCGATCGCGGTGACGGACGGGGTGGCCTGCCTCGGCGGCTACTATCTTCTCTTCACGGTCGATGTCGATAACCCGAGTGCGCCGGAGAAACTCGGACAGTCTCTGTTGCGAGGAGAGGTGGGCAGCATCGAGGTTCGCGAGGGACTCGCCTACCTCACGTTGAGCGACCAAGACGACATCGGGGACTCCGGCGACGGGTTTTCGATTGTCGATCTGTCGTCGCCCGACAGCCCGCACCAGATCGCCTTTCTGCAGCTCGCCAGGGGCGGCGAAGGGCTCGCGCTACAGGGAGAGATCGCCTATGTCGCGGACGGCAAGGGAGGGGTCTACCTGATCGATGTGTCGGATCCTTATGCACCGACCGAGCTCGGTCGTTTCGACGTCGGTACCGCGTATGCCTCTGACGTCGCGGTCGAGGGTCGCTACGCCTATGTTGCGTACGACTACCGCGGGTTCGAGGTTGTGGACGTGAGCGACCCGTGGCAGCCGAGTTCCGTCGCCAGGATCAATACCCCCGGGAAGGCGTCTGCCGTTTTGCTCCGAGATGGCGTGGCCTACCTGGCGGATTACGACTGGGGCCTGCGTGCCATCGACGTGCGCATTCCCGAGCGTCCGTTCGACCTCGGTGTGCAGGACAGCCCCGGCGAGGCGATGAGATTCGACCTTTGGGAAGATCATCTCTATCTTTGCACGACCTACGACGGACTGGTCGTGGCCGAGCGCCAGTGCGACCTGATCCTGACGGATATCGAAAGCGCTTACACCAACCGCACCGCCACCTCACGCGCCGCCCGCACTCCGGCCCGAACCGCGCCGTCCAGGTAGCCGTTCCAAATTTCAGATGTTTCGGTGCCGGCCCAGTGGATCGGTCCCACCGGACGCCGAATGGCCGGACCGAGCTCGGTGAGCACGTGGGGGCGCAGCACCGACACCGCGCCCGCCGAGAAGGGGTCGCCGGCCCAATCGTACTCTTTGTAGTCGAGGGGTTGCGCGGCCTGGGGACCGAAGAAGTGGGTGAGCGAGGCGATCGTGAGGCGGAGCCGCTCGCGGTAGTTGGTGGGAATGTCGCGATCGGTGTTGGCGAAGGCCATCAGCACGCCGGACGAGCCGTCCGGTGGCGACTGGTCGAAGGTGACCGCCAGATACTGGTCCTCGCTGACGGCGATGCCGCTGAATCCCTGGTCCCGCCAGAAAGGTGTCTGGTACGATACGTTGATTACGATCGCCGGTGACGACATCCAGGCGCGCGGCAACGCTGCGCGTTGCCGCGGCAGCTCGGGAATGAAGGTGATCCGGTCGGCGTCCAAAGGCATCATGGCGACGATTACGCGCTCGGCCTCGATGAGGTGATCGCGATATTGGATGCGCGCGGTGTCGCCGGTGTAGTCGATGGCGTCGACCGCGGCGTCGACCTGAAGCGCACCACCGAGCTGCTCGGCCAGCTTCAGCGAGATCAGTTGCGTACCGCCGTGGATCTGCCACGACTGCGCCTTTTCCGAAAGGTGCTCGATGTCGGTCGCGGAGTGTACGTAGAAGAGGAAATAGAGCAGCGACAGATCGGATGGGGATCCGAGGGGGATCTCCGCCTCGGCGCCGATCAGGATCTTGCCCCCTTCGGTAAACATGTTGGCGTCCATCCACTCCTGGAGTGTCATGGCGTCGATCTCACGGGCGTCGGGCGCGTCCCAGGGCCGGTCCACCGGCACGGTCATCGCCAGCGCGTTCAGTCGCTGCCGCGCCCACAGGTAGTCGAGATAGGCCACGGGGCCGATCTCGGTTTCGGTGTCGTCGACCACCTTGCCCTGGCGGTAGAAGGGGTACTTGCCGATGCCCAGCTCGTCCATCAGGCGCAGGATCGAGTCCTGGGTGGGACCGATCCAGTGGCCGCCGTCCTCGCTCAGGCCGCCGCCACGCAGCGGGCGGTTCAGGGTCCGTCCGCCGACACGGCCGCGCCCCTCCAGCACCTTGACGTCGGCGATCCCCTCACGCTCGAGGGTGCGGGCCGCCATCAGCCCGGAGAGACCGGCGCCGATCACCACCACGTCGTGGCGGGGGTCGGGGGTGCGGTTCAGATCGAAGGCACGTGCGCGGGGATGAGGCAGGGCCGCGGCGCTGGGCGGCAGCAGCAGGGCGCCGGCCGCGCCGGTGCCGGAGAGGCGCAGGAATTCACGGCGGCCGAGCAGGGAGCGCGGGGGGAAGAGGCCCTTCGACACGTGCATGGTGCGGCTCTTTTCGATTTGGGACAATGCTCACTCGGACAGGCTAACCCGGGCCTTGCGCTGGCGCTTCGCGGCGCTGCAGTGTGCTGGTCTTCGGGCTAGAATGTGCATGCCGCCCGTCACCGACCCACGCCACGGGAGTATCGTGCTCATGCACCCCCTGACACTTGTCGCCTTCGCCGCCGCCGCCGCCCCGCAGCTCTCGCAAGAGCAGAGCGTGCGAGAGGAAATCGTCTACTACGATCGGGCCGACGCCCAGGGCCGCCTCTCGGGAGGACGGGTGCGCATGACGGTCGATCACCGGGGGCGCTTCGCTCCCACGCCGCCGGCCGAGGTGACAACTCTGCGCCAGAGCGAGACTGAAAACCGTATCGACCTGGTGTTCGTTGGCGACGGCTACACCGCGCCCGAGCTGGAGGGCTACGCGCAGGATGTGGACGCTCTGGTGGCCGGCTACTTCCTCGAGGAGCCCTACGTCACCTACGCTCCGTACTTCAACGTGCACCGGGTGGACGTGGTCTCGAACGAATCGGGTGTGGACCACGACCCGTATTTCGGCATCTAGCGCGACACCGCCATGGACATGGGCTTCTGGTGCGGCGGCATGGAGCGTCTGCTCTGCGTCGATGTCGGCAAGGCCTACGCCTTCGCGGGCAACGCGCCCGACGTCGACGTGGTGGCGGCAATCGCCAACTCGACAACCTATGGCGGCGCGGGCTACCCATCGTCCGACCTGGCGACCGCCGCGGCTCGCAACGGATTGTCGGTCGATCTGTTGCTGCACGAGCTCGGCCACGGCCTGGGAGACCTGGCGGACGAGTACGACTACGGCGACGGCGCCACCTACTACGGATCCGAGCCTTCCGAGCGCAACGTTTCGATCCTCAGCGCGGCCGAAATGGAGGCGAGCGGCACCAAATGGGCCGCCTGGCTCGGCGTCAACGATCCCTTCTACGACGGCCTGGTTTCGACCTACGAGGGTGCGCGTTATTACCAGTACGGCATCTATCGCCCGACCACGAATTCGATCATGCGGACCCTGGGGAGACCCTTCAACCTGCCCTCGGCTGAGTCGATCGTGCTCGAGCTCTACGACATCGTGTCACCGATCGACGGGGCGTCCGCGACGCTGCCGGTCTACACGGGAATGGAGCGGCTCTGGGTGGAGCCCTTGCGACCCGAGGGCCACGATCTTGTGATCGAGTGGCGGCTGGACGGGCAGCTCGCTGGAAGCGACGAGGTTTTCGATCTGTGCACGGCCGAGTTGGGGATGGGCGCCCATGAGGTCGAGCTGCGGGTCGTCGATCCCACCGATCTGGTGCGCGACGAGGCGGCTCGGGAGGCCGTTCTGACCGACTACCGGCGCTACGACATCGACGTGGGGACCGGGACCCGCGACTTCGGCCTGTGGGGCTTCGACCAGGCGGTCGCGGGTGCCCCCGCGGTGCTCGGTGCGTCGTGCGCCACGCCGGGGGCCGCGGTCTACTTCGCCTATGCGCGTGCGCGCGGCGCCGAGCCGGTCCCCGGATGTGCGCCGCTGCTCTCCGACCTGGCCGACCCGGTGCTCCTGGGCGTCGGCGTGGCGGATGGCGGCGGGCAAGCAACCATCGAGGTGCAGGTGCCGCCCGGGGTGGCCGGCCGGACCTTCTACGTGCAGGCGGTGGAGCCCGAGACTTGCCGGCTGAGCTTGGTGGGGGAGAGGAGTTTTCCTCGAAGGGGCGGCGCGGAGCGGATGTCGAACCCGCCGCCGGCATGACTCGCGGTCGGTCGCGAGACCCTGGCCCGTGGCACCGGGCGGCGACAGCAGGACTCCGGCGGTGCCCCGTGTTATACAGTTGATGGAATTCGACGATGATTCGCGCTCGCAACCCCCGAGGCCCCATGGTCCGTTTCCCTCGTCTACTCACTGTGATCCTGCTGCTGGCGCTCGCCACCGCGAAGCCGGCGCATCCGCTCGATGGACCGAGCCACGGCTACTTCGGCGTGAGATGCGTGTCATGCCACTCCGACGATGACCTGACCTGCAACGGCTGCCATCATCACGGGGCGCAAGATCTCGTCGCGGAGCCCGACAAAGACCTCTACTCGCCGGGAGAAGAGGTGCGGGTGACCTTGAGCGGTGGCCTTCAGCGCGGCTGGGTGCGAGCTCGCCTGACGGGCGCTTCCGATGTAGAGGTCGCGCGGCGAACCGGCCCGACCTTTAGCGGGAATGACGGCGGACCCCAGATCGTTCTGCCCCTGGAACTGGTCGGCCGTGCTCCCGGGACCGCGGGCGACCACGCATGGAGCGCTCTCTACTTCGGCGCCGAGGACGGCCGGAGGCATTCCGAAATCCCCGTCGATGCCACCATCCGGGTCGCCACCACAGCCACGGCGGTGGTGCGGGCGATTCCATCGAGGAGCCCGCTTTTCTTCGGGCGCGGGGGAGGTGTGGAGAGCATGGAGGTCCGGCTTCGCAACACGACGGCCGCACCGGTCGAGATCGATGCCTGGATCGAGTTGGTGCTGCCCGATGGCGCCGAGGCCGGCCCGGTGTACGGACCGATGTCGCTGCTGGTGCCCGGCTCGTGGGAAGGCAGGCGAGCCCTCTCCCTTGCCATCCCGGCGAAAGCCCCTTCCGGGGTCTACTCGTTGCAGGTTATGGTGGGGGACTACACGAGCAAGGAGCTGATCGACGCCGACTCCTTTGCATTCGTGAAGCGGCCCTGAGCAAGCCCCCAACATGGGGGAAGAGATGGGCGGCGCCCAGCTCCGTTCCTCGAAGCAGTGCTAGAGTTTGGCGCCGCCGCGCTCCAACTCGCGTCGGTGGAATCGAGTCGAACGATGTCCGTATCCGACACCATCAACGACATCGGCCTGCTGCACGGCACCATCGGTGACCTGCTCGTGGCCGGTGGCGACGACCGCCAGGTTCTCGACGCGCGCAACGGGCTGAACCGCTATGGGTGCGCCGCGGAACCGCGACCGGCGCTGCCCCTGGGCTCCTGCACGTCGTCGTCGCCGAGCGCACGCTCCGTTGCGGCGGCCGAGCGGATGCAGAGCCAGCTGCGCGAGGCCCAAGCCCGGGGCAGCCTGGAATCGTTCGCGCGCCGCGAGCTGGCGCGGATTCGCGCCACGTTGACACGGCTTTTTCACGTCGACCAGGTATCCGGCAGCCAGGTGGCGCTGACCCCCTCGGGGACCGACGCCGAGCTGCTCGCCAGCGTTCTCGCGCTCGGCTCATGCACTCGGCCCTTGTGCAACATTATTACCGGTCCGGGTGAGATCGGCACGGGATCGACCCTGGCGGCGGGCGGACGACACTTCAGCAGCATCACCCCGCGGGGCGCCGCGCGTGCCGCGGGGGAGCCCCTGGACGGTGTGCTGAGCGAGCAGGTGCGGATCGATACGATCGAGCTGCGCGACGCCGAGGGGCGGCCGCGTTCTCGTGCCGCCATCGATCGCGAGGCCGAAGAGCTGGTGACACGGGCGCTGGCGGCGAGGGAGCGGGTGTTGCTGCACGTGGTGGCGCACAGCAAGACCGGGGCTCACGCGCCGAGCCTGCGGGCCGCGGTGGCGCTGCGCCGGCGTCACGGCGATGATGTCAGCGTGGTGGTCGACGCCGCACAAGGGCGTTTCAGTCGGCGCGGGCTGGTCGACGCCTTGCGCGATGACCTGATGCTCCTGATCACCGGATCGAAGTTCTACGGTGGGCCACCCTTTTCCGGCGCTCTGGTGGTGCCCCCCTCGATGGCGCCGGGGCCCAGGGAGGTGCCGGAGCCACCGGCGGGTTTGCGCGACTATTTCGCGGCCGACGAACTGCCGGAGGATTGGAAGGCACTGCGCGCGGGTCTGCGCGGGGCGTCGAACCTGGGGCTCCTGCTGCGCTGGACGGCGGCGCTGGCCGAAGTGCGCGCCTACTACGAGACCGACGGCGCGGCGCGCTATGCGGTGCTACGGGCCTTCGAACGCCTGGTCCCAGAAGTCATGGGTGCTTCACCCTATATCGAGCTCGACGCGCATCCTCCGCTGCTCCTGGAAGACGACGCGCAGCGTTTACTCGAATCGAAAACGACGGTGTTTCCTTTCTGTCTGCATCGGCGCGGCTGCCCCGCGGAACGTCTCGACCGCGGCCGGTTGCAACGAGTTCTCGACTGGCTCAACAGCGATATTTCCGGTGCGCTGCCGGCGACCGGTGACGCGATGGCGGAGACGCTGCGTGAGTCCTTCCACCTGGGGCAGCCGGTGGAGCTGCGGCCCGGCGGCGGACGGGCGGCCCTGCGGGTGGCCTTGGGGGGGACCTTGATCGTGCGGGTGGCGACCGATGCCGGGCTCGGTGCGGGACTCGAGGAGCGGATCGAGTGGCTCCGCGGGGGACTGCTGCGGGTGCGCGACAAGATCGAGCTCTTGGTCGAGCACTACGACGCCATCGCGGCGGTGAGCGGGGCATGAGCGAGCTGGCGTGGGGAGCGAGAATCGCGCCACCGGCGGCCGCGGGCCGGGTGCGGCAGGCGCAGGCGCTGGGTCTGGCGAGACGGCCGGCGCTGCTCTTTCATGACCTCGCGCGAATGTGTCGTCACATCCAAGAGCTGGAGCAACGTTTTCCGCCGGGTACACTGCACGCTCTGGCGGTGAAGGCCAATCCACTGGTGGCCGTGCTGCGCGAGGCGGTGGCGGCGGGAGCGGGATTGGAATGCGCGTCGCTGGAGGAGGTCCATCTGGCGCTCGCCGCCGGCTGCGCGGCGCGGCGCATCGTTTTCGACTCGCCGGCCAAGAGCCGCGACGATCTGGAGCTCGCTCTCGCGCTCGGCATCTACGTCAATGCCGACAACGAGGCGGAGCTGGACCGTATCGCCGAGCTCGGGGGGGGAGAGGCGGGACTGCGGATCAATCCGCAGGTTGGACGCGGCTCGATCGATGCGACCAGCGTCGCGGCACACGCCAGCAAGTTCGGCATGGGACTGGTCGACGAGCGCGAAGCGATCCTGGCGGCGTTCCGCGGGCACGCCTGGCTGCGGGGGTTGCACGTGCACGTCGGCTCCCAGGGCTGCGATCTCGATCTCCTGGTGCGGGCCGCGGCGAGAGTGGCCGAGCTGCGGGAGGAGATCGATGCGATGCTCGGCGAAGCGCGCATCGGCCATGTCGACATAGGCGGCGGACTGCCGGTGGCCTACGGCGCGGGCGATCGACCGCCCTCGTTGGATGAATATGTCGCCAGATTGCGCGCCGCGGCTCCCTCCCTGCTGGACGGACGTGCGCGCCTGATCACCGAGCTCGGCCGCGCGGTGCAGGCCGGGTGCGGTTTCGCGGCGACCCGCGTGGAGTATGTCAAGGAGGGCGGTGGCACGCGCATCGCGGTTGGGCACCTGGGCGCGGACCTATTGTTGCGGCCGGTCTACAACCCGCAAGATTGGCGGCATGAGCTCGTTGTGCTTGACGCTGGCGGCACTCTGAAGGACGGTCCCACACGCCCCTGGAGCGTCGCAGGCCCACTCTGCTTCGCGGGGGACTTCATCGCCCGCGATGTGGAGCTTCCCGAGATCGTCCCCGGAGACTGGCTCTTGATCCGCGACACCGGTGCCTACACCCTTTCGATGTGGTCGCGCCACTGCAGCAGAGCGCTTCCGCCGGTGGTCGGCTTTCGTGGCGACGAAATGTGGCTGCTGCACGAAGGTGAGGAACCACGCGACGTGGTCGCATTCTGGGGCGGTTGAAGGTCTCGGGCTCGGCGAAGAAATAACTCCCCGGGTTTGCGCCCAGATGTGCCGGAGACGCGGTGCAGATGGGATGCAAACACGGGAGTTATTTCTGCGCCGACCCTCAGAGCCACGACCCGAGCTGGAGAACAGATGCCGGGATTCGCACTCTGGATGTCGAGCGGCACCGAGCCGCGGCGGATGGACGTTCCCTTCGCCGCCGCGCTGCGGACCATGGCGCACGGCCCGGCCGATCTCGTTTCCAGCGATCTGAGCGCGGCCGGACTGCGCGTCGGCCACGTAGGTTACGCCGACTACCCGATCCGCACCTGGGCGGGCGAGCGTTTCTTCATCGGTGTCGAAGGGGAGATCTACAACAAGACCTGGGCGCGAAGCTCGAGCGAGCTGCGCGAGCTCGCCGATCTGTGGCTGGGCACCGGCGCGGCACCGGACGAGGATCTGCGTCGGTGGATTCTCGACGCGGACGGCGAGTACGTCGTCGTGATGGCGAGCCACGATGGCGAGCGGGCCTTGGTGTTCGCCGATCCGCTGGGGCGGCTACCGCTCTACTGCCACCTGAGCGACACCGAGATGGTGGTCGCCCGCCAATCGCGTTTCGTCGAGAGCATCGTCGAATTCCCGGCGCTCGATCCCGTCGGGGCCGGGCACTTCCTCTGGCTGGGACACCTGCTGGGGCGCAGGACTCTGCGCCAAGGCGTCGAGTTCGCTCCGGCCGCGGCGCGCTTTTCGGGACGCATCGTGTCGGGTGCCGTGGAATCATCCTTGGTGCCGCTCTATAGACACAATTGCGATCTGCGCGACGAGGGGCGCGACGCTCGGGTCGATCCGGCGCCGGAGCTGGTCGAGCTCTTCACCGCCGCGTGCCGGGAGCGGGTCGAGACCGAGCGCCCCAGGAGGCCGTTGCTTTCGTTGAGCGGCGGCCTCGACAGCCGCGCAGTCGCGGCCGGGATGGCGCGGGCCGGCGTGCCGGTGCAATGCGCCACCTACCTGGCCGCCGGCGGCAGGGGCGCGTGCGAGGTACCGATCGCGCGCCGTCTCGCCGACTCGCTCGACCTGCCTTGGCAGTTGATCGAGCTCGACGCGCCCGGAGCCGAAGATCGGGAGCTCCTGATCGCGCTGAAAGATGGACTGAACTTCGTCGACATGGCCTTCATCCTCGACTACCTGAGACGGATCAAGGAGCGCTGGGGAGGCGACACTCTCTATCTCACGGGTGATGGCGGAGACCGCGTGCTGCCGGCTTTTCGCGACATCGGTTTCCCGGACAGCCTGGACCAGCTGACCCGCAGACTGGGCCGGCGTCATGCGATGATGCCGCGCGAGGATGCGGAGCGGCTCTTCCGCCTCGAGCCCGGCACTCTGCTGGAAGAGCTCGGTGCGGCGCTGGCCTCCTATCCGGAATCGTCGCTGGAGAACAAGCGTGAGCATTACGCGCTCTACGATCGAACGCGGCGCTTTCTCTTCGAGGGCGAAGACCGAACCCGCTGCTTCCTCTGGGAGACATCTCCTTTCTACTCTTGGCCCTTCTTCGAGCGCGCGATGCGCGTGCCGAGCGTCGCCAAGGCGGGACACCGTCTCTACACACGCTTCCTGCGGCTCTTGTCTCCAGCTTGCGTGGAGATCCCCGAACCGAGCGGACTCCGCGTCGGACGGCCGCTCTATCGCCTGCGCTCGACCGCGGAGAACATCGCGCGCAATCTGCCCTTGCCTCTGAAGGACCTGGTCCGCAAGATCGGTCCACAGCCTTTGCCGAAGGCCGAACCACCGGCCGAAGACCTGGCGCGGCTCGAGTCGCTCTTGCAGGGAGCGTGGAGCGACCTGGTCGATCCCCAGGCCGCCCGCGCCCTGATCCACGACTGCAACTGCTTCCAGTACGCCTGCCTGGAGACGCTGCTACTGGTGGAAGAGTAGAGACAACGTCCTCGCGCCGGTCGCCTTGGCGCGACGCTGAGGGCGGGGTCCGCGGTCTCTTGTCCCGCGTTAGCCTTGGATTCATCAGGCGGGGCAAGGTCCCCTCTCCCATGATCTCGGTCCAGCGATGTGGAGGAAAGCGATGCAATCGATCGGCTCCTTGGCGACACTGACGGCCCTGCTCGGCGCGCCCGCCTTCGGGCTGGTCGTGGCGACGCCCGACTTCGACCTGGTTTCGACCCCGAGCGCGCTGGTGGTGCTGGGAGCGGACGCCGCGGGGGCGCCGATCGAGATCGCCCGCGTGACCGACCTTCCCGACCCCTTGGCCATGGCGGTCGACGGAGAGCTCGGCCTGGTGGCGGCGGGTGATTCGGTCTGGGTAGTCGACTTCGCGACCCCGGTCCAGCCGGTGATTCTGGCGGGCTTCGCGCACACCGACAGCGGACGGTGCGCTCGGTAGACATCGCGGCGGGTCGCGGCTACGTGCTCTCGGAGGATTCGCCTCTGCTGGATCTCTTCGATCTCTCCGATCCGGGCGCGCCGCAGCTCTTGGGAACGTGGGTGATCGACGGTTACTGGAATGTCTCCCGATGGGGCCTCGCGGTGATCGCCGGCGAGTCGGGTGCCGTCTATGTCCACCACCGAACCCACGCCGACGGTCACTACCCTTGGGACGATCGATGGTGGGACATGCTGGCGCTCTTCGATGTGGAGGGCACGCCCCCGGGTTCCCCGCCGGTGTGGACCAGGCTGCTGACCGACCGTCTGGACAAGGACCTACCGGCGCGGCTCTCGATGGTGGGCGACGACCAGAGACTGGTCACTCCGCACATCTTCGACGAGCGATGGCAGGTAGATGAGCGCTGCGGCTGGACCCGACCGGCCGATTGCTCGAAGAAGATCTCGTCCCGCCGGTCGCGGACTTCGCCCATTGCGGCGGCCCCTGGGTCTCCTCGTTGGTGCCGCTCCGCGGAGCGCTCGCGGCGGGATGCTCCGAGGACCGTTCGCTGAGCGTCGTGCTGATCGACCAGGAGCTGATGCCGCCGGCGCTCCTGGGCGTCTGGGTGGATGGGAGCGAGTAGGGGACGCACTCCACCGCATAGCGCCAGGGCGTGCGCAGCAGGCCGCCGAAGGGGTAGCAGGTGATGAGAATCAACCGCTCCCCTCCCGCCCGGTGCACCGACGCTTCCCCCTCATGGATCACCGCGCCGGAGCGCACACGCCAACGCGTGTCGCCCTCATGTGTCGTGAGCCGGACCTGGTCCCCGATCCGAAGCTCCTCGAGGAACGCCAATCGAGTGTCGCGGTGGCCCACCAAAAGAGTGGTGCCACCCGTTCCGAGCTCGGCGCCGCCGGACATCCGCTCCACACCGAAGGCCATCGCAGTCCCGCTCCCACTGCTCAACAGCGCACGCCGCACGCAGAGCCTGGGCACCTCGAGACGACCGATCGGATGAAAGTCCGCCCCGCTCCAGGGCGGATGCGGTCGGCCGTCCTCCAAGTGCGCGTCGAGCGCCCGGGCGATCAGCAGATCCGCCAGGACCGCCTTGGCCCCGATCCCGAATCGCCCCGCCAGGAGCGCCAAACCGCTCAACGCCAGGATCCCTCCCAAGACCCGGATCGCCCCAACCCCCCAACCACGCCGCCCGCGCACCATCACCGCGCCTCCCGCTCTCCCCGCCGCCCCGCGCCCCGCGCCCCTCGCGTCCCCCACAGCATCCCACCCCCGCCGCCCGCGAGCACCAGACCGACCAAGGTCACGAGCGGACCATAGGTGCCCCCACTCGGCAAGGGTGGCCCGGCCCCCACCCCGGGCAGAGTGGAAGGAACCCACACCGTTTCGCCCGGGCCCGCCACCGAGGTGAAACTCTCCACCGCCACCAGGCTCGTGTAGGGCGTCACGATCTGAAACTCCGTACCCAGCTCGATGACCGCATCCTCCACCTCCGCCGGATCCGCTCCGCCGTGCACCGAGTCCAACAGGCTACCGACCGCCGCCCGCGCCCAACGAGCCGCAATTCCCGATCCCCTCCGGGCGCCATGATCGCCGAGATCCCACGACTGCGCCCACCACCGCCCCTCGACCCGTCCCCGGAGCGACACCGAAGCGTCCCGCACATCGCCGCTCAGCCGAAACGACACCAGAAGAGGGTCGCCCGCGTGGAGGTCGCACAGCCGGGCGGGCTCCATGTCGTGCACCCTCACGCCCTGCCACTCCAGCGCCACATCCGTCAGCACCGGGCGATCGATCGACGCGAAGAACGCCTCGATCCTGTTCTCCGATCCGATCTGGTCGGAGACGAAAGCCGATCGCCCCCGCCCCATCGAAGCCATCTTGCGCATCAGGTCGCGGTTCGGCGCGCGGCCGATGCCGATCGTGTGGAGCCGTGTGTCGCCCAGTCCCCGCGCAATCTCCGCCAAGATCCGTGACTCATTGGAAACGGCGCCGTCGGTGAGGAAGACGATGCGGCGAACGCGCTCGGAACCTCCCTCCAGCGACAGAATGATCGCCTCCTGCAGCGCGGAGAGGATCATCGTGCCTCCGTCGGCCTCCAGATCCTCCACCCAGCTTCGCGCCTCATCGAGCAAGACTTCGTCGCCGGCCTCGATGAAGTGCTCGGCCAGCGCCCGCGGCTCGTCGTCGAAGGCGACGATGTTGTAGGCGTCCTCGGGGCGCAACCGGTCCAGCGCCGTCAACAGAGCCTCTCGCGCCTGAACGATCGACGGCCCTTTCATCGAGGCCGATACGTCGATGACAAAAAGTGTCTCGGTAGCGAATCCCGGGCCGGCCTCACCCGGCGGCTGGCGAGGGGGCACCAGCATCAAGAAACCGTATGCCTCTCCCCCACGCTCCTCGACGAACACCGTCGAAGCCGGCCACCGCCCCGGCACCAGCTCCCAGCTCAGCCTGAAGTCGCGATCGGCGGCGATCGGATCGTCCAGCGGCGCAACTTCCCACGTGTCTCCGGTCCGCCACACATCGACCTCGTGCGAACCGCTCCCGACCCGCGCCACCGGCACTCCCGGGGTGATCCGTGCCCGCACGGTGGCCGCTACGGCGGCCGAATCCCCTCCCGGAACGAAGGGCAGCTCCGCCGTCGGATCGGCCGCCGGCGCGTAGCGAGGCGTGAAAGTGAGGGGACAGTCGAGGTCGAACACGCCGGCCGCGTAGTCCACGCGATCGTGGTATCGCAGCGTCACCTCGACCTCTTCACCCGGCCCGATGTTGGCCGCCGAAATGGTGAACAGATTGGGACGCTCCTGCTCCACCAGCCCCGCCTTCCGCCCTTCGATGCGCGCGCTCTCGTACACCTCCCGGGCCGCCTCCCGCTCCCGCACCATCGCCACGATGCGGCGGCTGCCGATGCGCATCTCCATGTGATGCACCGCCGCCTGCTCGGGCAGCGGAAAGACATAGAACACCTCGAGCGCGCCATCGGTCGGGTTTGAAAAACGTTGCGTGATCTCGCCGGCCACCAGCACCCCCGTGACCTCCAGATCGACCTCCATCCCCAGGAGCGGAAGCGGAACCGGTCCCGAAGGAAGGACGTGATAGAGCATCCCGGTGCCGATCGAATTCGGATCCCAGGGAGAAGTGGTGGTGCCGCCGAGCTCGATCTCGCCCTCCACGTCAGCAAGGGCGATCTCGTCGGATCGAGGCCGACCCACCAACGCCGTCCCGAGCAGAAGAACGCCAACGAGAAGACCGAGCCGATTCGGAGCACGCCCCGCGAAGGGTCGCGCACGGTGCATCTTGAGTTGTCGCATGTTCGTCGTCCTCTTGATCGATTCGTACGGGATTCCCGCAAGGGCGGTGCCGAGCAGCAGAGACGACCGCAACGAACTGAACGCCAATCGATTACACACCACGGCAGCGCGCCGCGCCCGACCCACCGTGGGCGCGGCGACACAGTCCCGCGGACGGGCGGACACGCCGCGCCAGGCGCCCCGGCCCCCACCCGGACCTCGAGCGAATGTGATCAGGCGTGGTGTAGCCCTTGATCCCGCAGTTCAAGAACTCCCACTCCTGCGTCCCGGTCGCTCCGACCAGCATCGCACACCTGCGCGCGCGAAAAGAGCTCCCGGGGTTTCGCTTCGGCGTCCACCAGCTCGAGAGGAGCCGGTCCGGCCTTGACGCGCAGTCCGATGGGATCGTTTATGGCGCTCGTGTCCGCTTCGAGAACGAGATCGCCACGAAGCGCTTGCTGGGCATTGCCACTGATGCTGGCGACCACCGCGGCCGCCGCATCGGCCTGGGCGCTGCCCCCCGGCGAGCTGCGGGCGACGCTTTCGAGCTTCGTCTGGAGCACCGGCGAGCGCTATGCCGAGCGCCCGGGCCCACCCACCGACACCTATTCCATCGGCGATCGCATCGCCTTCGACTTCGGCGGCGAGAGCGAAACCCTCGGCCTGCACACTTCGGTCGCGCTCGGTCTGACGCGCGGCGTCGAGGTCGGTCTGGCGATTCCCTGGGCGCGCGCGGAGTTTCGGAACAGCGCGGAGCGTTTGAACGCGCGAGGACTGGGCGACCTGCGCGCCTGGGCGGCAAAGGGGGAGCGTGTCGGTCCGCTCGCGTGCTCGGTGACCTTCGCGGTGAAGGCGCCGACCGGAGCCTTCGAGTCGGCCGCCTGGACGCTGCCGCTGGGGGATGGGCAATGGGACTGGGATCTATCCCTGGCCGCCGGAAGGTCGTTCGCGGCTCTCTGGATCGAAACCTCCGCCGGGCATCGCCTGCGCGGAAGTCGAGGGAATGGTGCGCTTCAGCACGCGTCCGAATGGCTCTACAGCCTACGCGGTGGTTGGACCGGGGCCGGCCGCTGGGGGCTCGGCCTCGGCCTCGATGGCTTCGAGGGGCGGGCGGGCGCCGACCCCTGGGTGCGGGGCATCACCGACCGTGCTCTGACCTCCGGCCTTGCGGAGATCCGCATGCGTCCGACCATGGGGGCGTGGGGAATCGGGTTGCGGATGCGACACACATTGCGCGGTCGCAACCATCCGGCGGGCATCGAGTGGGCGCTCGGCATCGATACTCAGCTCTCGGTTGGTTTGCCGGCGCTCCTGCAGCGAAAAGGAGCGAGACCATGAGCTCGAAGATCATCGCGGCGACATCGTTGTTCGTGTGGGGCTGCGCCACCCCCGTGGGGCCTGGCTCGTACTCCGGCTGGGCGATTCCGGAGGAGCAAGTGTTCGTGGGCTGCGAGGGCGGACACGACTGCATTCCGGCGCTCACCAATCCGCGCATGGTCGCCCCGGGCGGCGAGCAGAGCGCCTACCTCGACGACGACGAGCGCGTGGTCGGAGTCGTGACCTCCGCCGGCCCGCGCGCCTATCCCCATCCGGTCCTGGACTGGCACGAGATCATCAACGACGAAGCGGGCGGCGACGCCATCGCCGTCAACTACTGTCCCTTGACCGGCAGCGCCTACGTCTGGAGCCAGACTCTGGAGACCCAGGAGACGACATTCGGCGTGTCGGGCTTTCTCTACAACAGCAACCTGATCCTCTACGACCGATCGACCGGCAGCCACTGGGCGCAGATGAGCGGGCAGGCGGTGCAGGGCGACCTGCGCGGCGCCCGGGCGCGGCAGGTTCCCTGGCTCGAGACCAAGTGGCGCACCTGGAAAGCGCTCCATCCCGACACCAAGGTGGTCTCCAGCCGCACCGGCCACGATCGCGGCGGCTACCGCGGCTATCCGTACTTCGACCCGGTCATGGGCGACTATCGCAACAACGACTTCATCATCTTCCCGGTGGAGAACTGGGACACCCGCCTCGCCGCCAAGAAACGGGTCCTGGGGCTCGAGATCGGCGCCGCGGCGCGCGCCTATCCTCTGCCCGATCTGTGGGGCGCGCCGGTCAACGACGAGCTGGGCGGCACGCCGCTGGTGGTGTTCGGAGACAACAACAACGATTTCGCGATCGCCTTCGACCGGCGGGTCGAAGGGCGCACGCTCAGCTTCGAGCGGGTGCCGGAGGAGTCGCCCGGCTACTTCCCTTACGCGCTGAGGGATCTCGAGACCGAGAGCCTGTGGACCATCGAGGGCGAGGCGCGCGAAGGGTCGCTGAGCGGCGTTCGTCTGACCCGACTGGACCAGGTCGTCGCCTACTGGTTCGCCTGGGCGGCCTTTCACCCCGAGACCGAGATCCGCGAATGAGCCGCCGCTTTTCCACGCCGCCCGTGTGAGAAGTGGCACCGGAGATGCACTCAATCGTCGATGAGCGCCCCGCGGCGCCCACCCACCAACACTCGAAGGAGACCTTCCCATGAAGACCATCGACCTCCAATCCTCGCTTCGCGGCTCCGTCCGGGCCTCCGCGCTGGCCTTCGCCCTGCTCGGCTCATCCGCCGCCGCCGGCCCGGCCGGCTGGGGCATCGACCGGGTCCACACCGAGATCAACTTCAGCGTCGACCACTTCTTCACCCCCGTGAGCGGCAGCTTCGGGGAGTTCGAGGTCGACCTGAAGTACGATGCCGAGCATCCCGAGCACAGCTCGGTGCAGGTTCGCATCGATGTCGCCAGCATCGATACCGGCAACAGCAAGCGCGATCAGCACCTGCGCTCGCCCGACTGGTTCGACGCCGGCGCGCATCCGCACATCAGCTTCCAGAGCTCGGCGGTGCGCCGCGCGGGCGAGGGCGAGCTGGTCGCCACCGGAACGCTCGAGATGCGCGGCAACAAGCGTCAGATCGAGCTGCCGATCAAGATCCTCGGAACGCGTCAGATCCCGCCGCCGATGCAGGCGATGCTCGGCGGCGCCAAAGAGGTGACCAGCTTCGAGGCATCGACCACCATCGACCGCGGCGACTACCAGGTCGGAACCGGCAACTGGGCCGCCACCATGGTGGTGGGCGGCGAGGTCGAGATAAGGATTCTGGCGGAAGCGCATCGGCGCTAGCGCCACTCCCGCCGACCTCTCACACTTCGGGCCGAGATCGTCGGCGGGCGATGAACGCGGCGTCGGAGAACTGTGTCGGTTGCACCGCGCAGGTCAGATCGCGAAGCGGTAGTTCATGACGTCCCCATCCTGCACCACGTACTGCTTTCCCTCCAGGCGCATGCGTCCCGCTGCCTTGAGCGCCGCCTCGCTGCCCAGCTCTTCCAGGTCGGCGAGCCGGTAGACCTCGGCGCGAATGAAGCCGCGTTCGATGTCGCTGTGGACCTTGCCGGCCGCGCGCCGTGCCGGGGTGCCGCGGCGGATGGTCCAGGCGCGGCATTCGTCGGGGCCGACGGTCAGGAAGCTGATCAGGTCGAGCAGGCGGTAGGCGTTCCTGATGAACTGGTCGCGCGCCGGCTCGCCGATGCCGAGCCCCTCCAGGAACTCGGCCTGCTCGGCGCGGTCGAGGGCGGCGATCTCTGCCTCCAGAGCGCCCGAGAGTCCCATCGAGAGCGATCGCGGCTCCTCTTCGCGGATCCGCCGATGTGGCTCGTGGGCCGGGTCCGAGAAACGCTCCTCGGAGAGATTGTAGAGGGTGATCAGCGGCTTGGCCGAGAGCAGCTGCACTTCGCGCAGGGTCCGCCACTGCGCCTCGTCGAGGTCGAGCCGGCGCAGCGGCTCGCCGGCCTCGAGATGGGCCAGACAGCGCGCCGTGATCTCGGTCGCGGCGTCCTTGCGGGCCTCCTTGCGAAAGCGCTCCAGGCGCTTCTCGAGCACCAGCTGGTCGAGCAGCACGATCTCGTCGGCGAAGAGCCGGGCGTCGCGATCAAGGTCGACCTCTTTGCCCAGCATCGGGTTGTCGAAGCCGCGCACCACGTGGGCCAGTACGTCGACGTTGCGCATCCCCTGCACCACCTCGGCGGGAAAGGCCCCGGCGTTGTAGCGCCCGGGTTCTCCGCCCACGTCGACGAACACGATCTCGGCGTAGACCCTCTTCTTGGGACTAAAAATCTCGGCCAGGCGGTCGACGCGCTCGTCGGGCACCAGAATGCGGCCATAAGTCACGCCGCGCTGCGACCAGGTCTCGCTGGCCAGCGCTTCGAAAACAACCGTCTTGCCGGCTCCGGGGTAGCCGCAGATACCAACGCGCATGGGGTTCTCCGCAAGGAATCGAAAGCGGCACCATAGCGCGAAGCCCGCAGCTCCGGCATCCGGATCGACGCCCGCTGCCCGCTTCAGGCGCGCAGAAGCTCCCGCAGCCGCTCCCGCCCCTCGCGGTAGATCGACTGGCCGTCGCCGACCAGCACCGCCCGCACACCGCCCAGCTCCGCGAGCCGGGCCACCGAACGCAGAGCCGCGCCCCGATCGCTCAGCTTCTCGTCCGGCAAGAGGTTCAACGATCCGGCGCGCTGGCCCCGCACCAGGTCGCCGGTGATCAGGGTCTCGCCATCGGGCAGCAGAAAGGCCAGCTCACCGGGGGTCTTGGATCCGCGCATCCAGAGGCAGCGCACACCCCCGCGCAGCGCATCGTCCTCCAGCCAGTGGTCGACGCCGAGCGTCGCGAGTTCGCCGAGACCGCGCTCCGCGGCCGGCGCCGCGACCTCCGCCCCCCAGCGCTCCACGAATGCCGCCGCGGCGCGCACATGATCGGCGGTGCTGATCATCACCAGGTCGACTCCGCCCAGGTCCGAGATCTGCCGGGCATCGTGGTCGCTCGGCGGCATCGGGTCGAAGGCGATGTTGGGGCCCTCGGCCTGGACCAGGAGGTGGCCGTTGAAGTCCAGGTCGCGGGATTCGTCGAAGCAGGACCAGGCGAAGAGATCGGGACGGTGCAGTTTTTTCACACCGGCAGGGTAGGCCGGTCCCGGTCAGGCCGCCAGCACCCCACCTTCCAGCACGATCTCGAGCGGGCAGTGGTCGGAGCCCATCACCCGCGGGGTGATTCGGGCCGAGCGCAGGAAGGGCAGGGCGGCCGGCGAGAGCAGGTGATAGTCGATGCGCCAGCCGATATTCTTCTCGCGAGCACCGGCGCGCTGGCTCCACCAAGTGTAGTGACCCCCCTCGTCGTTCAGATGGCGGAAGCTGTCGACCCAGCCCGCCGCCAGCCAACGCCGCAGCTCGGCGCGTTCCTCGGGCAGGAAACCGGTGGTCTGTGTGTTCTGCCTGGGGCGGGCCAGGTCGATCTCCTCCACCGCGGTGTTGAAATCACCCATGACGACGATCCGGCCGCCGCGCTCCTTCTCCTCCTCGAGCATCTCGAAAAGGTGTCGGTAGAAATCCAGCTTGAAGGGAACCCGGCTGTTGTCGCGGTTCTTGCCGCCGCCGTTCGGGAAGTAACAGTTGACGATGCGCAGCGCGCCGAAGCGGGCCGACTGGTAGCGCCCCTCGGCATCGTACTCCGCCACACCCATGGAGCGCTCGATCCGATCCGGGCGGTCCCGGCTGTAGAGCGCCACGCCGCTGTAGCCCTTGCGCTGCGCCGGGAAGAAGTCGGCGTGATAGCCCTTGGGTGTCCGCACCTCCTCCGGGAGCTGCTCCGGCAGCGCCCGCACCTCTTGCAGGCCGATGATCGGGCTGCGTGCCGAGGCGAGCCAATCGCCAAAGCCCTTCTTGGCGGCCGCGCGCAGGCCGTTGACGTTCCAGGAGCTGATCTTGAGGGTCTTGCGTGGCGGCATGGGGGCTCGGGTCCGTTTTGCGGTGCTCATCTCGGCGGCGGTCGGCGCCATTCTGCGGCGCGAATCGTCGCGGCGCAAGAGTGGGATGTTAGGCTCCCCGGAAGAGGAACTGAAGATGGTCCGTGCCACACCCGAACCCCAGCCCTCGATGCGCTGCGTCCGTGCCCTGGCGCCTGTCCTCGCCTGGACCTTGGCCGCGACCGGCCCGCTCCACGCTATCACGATCCACGTTCCCCGCGACCACCCTACGATCCAGGGGGCGATCCACGCCGCCGTCGATGGGGATTCCGTGCTGGTCGCGCCCGGCACCTACCAGGAATCGGCCATCTCCTTCGACGGCAAGGCGATCACGGTCGCTGCCCTGGGCACCGCGGCGCGGACGGTCGTGCAAGGGGACGGGACCGAGGTGGTGTTCTCCTTCCACGAAGGCGAGGACTCGACGAGCGTGTTGCGAGGGTTCGAGATCACCGGTGGGGGAGGGGATTGGCAAGGCGGTGGAGGAATCGAATGTGTTGGATCCTCGCCCACGATCGTCGCGTGCGTCGTTCATGGGAATCGCGAGAGCGGCGTGGTCATCGCCTCCTCCGCGATCCTCGAAGAATGCGTGATCGAGCGGAACACTGTGTCATATTCGAGAGCTCCGCGCGCTCGGGCGCCGGGATCTACGAGTCCGGGTACAGCCCGGACGGGCGACTGATCGAGAACTGTGTCATCGTGGGGAACTTCGGCGACGGACTGGCCTCGCGCGAGAGCCTGTACGGTGATCGTCTGAGCGGCGTGATCATCAGGGGGAATCTCGCGATCAGATCGACGCCGAATCCTGGTCCGTGACCATCGATCACAGCAACATCCAGGGCGGCTGGCCGGGCACCGTCAGCGCGGCGGTCAAATAGCGGCGCATTGCTCTCATTTCGAGCCCCCTTGGTTTTCGCCGCCGCGGCGGCTCTTCCGATTCCGGCGTCTTGGCTGTCCCGCTTCGTTGGCTTCAGTAGAACACGAAGCGGTCACCGAAGGGTAGGAATCTCGGAAATCCAGTCTCCGCACGAGATCACTCCGACGGGGTTAGAGTAACCACCATCCCACGACCCTTCGCGCCCACGAAACCGGCGAGACGCCGGTCGAAGGAAGGCGATGCGCGGGGCTGCCTGGCAGGGACGGGGGGCCGGACTTGCCGAATCGAATGAGGTGGAGAGAATGAGCGGCAGAAGAGGCGTTGCGTGCGTGAGGTTTGCAGCAGTGGCCTTGGTGCTCGCTCTCACGTCATCCGCTCCCGTTCACGGCGACGAGTGGCAGCAGGTGCAGGGCGATGCTCCTCCTAGCCGATTTGCGCATTCTATGGTGCAGATCGATGGCCAAGCACATGTATTTGGCGGGTACAGCAACGAGCAAGGCGCGCCATTCAATGACATATGGGAAACCGATGCTGAAATGTGGCAGGAATTAGAGCCGACAGGTAACAGACCAAGCGGGCGCTACTACCACGCCGCCGCCGTCGACAACGACAAGATGTACGTGTTCTTCGGCGCCGATGGCCAAGGCGGAGTACATCCAGATATATGGTACTACAACCCCGCCGACAGCACCTGGACCCAGGCCCCTCCCGGAGGAGGCCCCAACCCCAGGCAAAACCACAGCGCTACCTCTTTGGGCGACGGCCGCATCGTGGTCTTCGGCGGCCGTGAGCAGTACACATTCGCCGATGCCAGCGCCTGGATCTACAACACCGCGGACGGAACCTGGCAACCGGGATCGTCACTGCCGGCCGGTGCTCGCTACGCACATGGCGCCGTGGGCGTGAATGGCAAGGTCCATGTCTTTGGCGGCGTCAGTCTGAGTGGCTACGAAAACGACTTCTGGGTCTACGACCAAGTCATGGTTGTACATACCGGATGAGGGCGGCATCCCGCCGGTTCCCGACATCAAAGCCAACGGCTCGGACGGGCCCTTGACCATCGCTCAACAGGATTCCTTGTCGGTCACGATCTCTCTCGTTCCCGGCACCTTCCACGGACTCGATGCGGACTGGTGGGTCCTGGCCGCCAGTCAGTTCGGATGGCACCACTGCGAGGAAAACACCGGCGCCTGGCTGCCCGGCCTCGTCGTCACCCACCAGGGCGCCCTCTATCCCCCCCGCAAACCGAGGTCCTGAACCGATCCGGTCTGCCCCTGGGGTCTTACACCTGCTATTTCGGCGTCGACCTGAGCATGAACGGCGAGATGGACGGTCTGCTCTATGCCGACAGTGTGGCGGTGATTGTTACGGACTGAGAACGTGCGTCCCAAAGTCGGCGAAGCCCGCGCCTGGACCCGAGTCAGTCGACCGGCTGCTCGATCTGCGGCTCACAGAGGGGAGGCAGCGCCATGGAATCGCGAAGCGAGGCCAGCGCCGCACGCACGTCGAGGCGGCCGTGGCCCCAATGCTCGTCGTGGCGGGGGCCTGGGTCGACGGCGTCGGCGCTTTCGATCAGCACTTCTCGAATGGCGCTTCCATCGAGCTCCGGGTAGGCCTGACGCAGCAACAGGATCGCGCCGGCCACCTGGGGAGCGGCGAACGAGGTGCCGACATCGCCGAGGGCGTCGCCGGGGGCGACCAGCTCCGGTTTCTCGGCCAGCGGCAGACCGTCGGGACCGTGGTTCGACCAGGCATAAATGGTGTCGTCGCCGCGATCGGCGGGGACCGCCATGTCGTAGGCGCCGACGGTGATCGCCTCGCTGGCGGCGGCCAGCTCGCCGAAGCCCTCGCCTTCGGCACCGCAGTTGCCGGCGGCCACCACCACCGGCAGGTCGCGGGCGCGCACCAGCTGGTTGACCGCCTTGGAGACCGGGTCCTGGCCGTGCGCGGACTGGAACGACTCGCAGGCGTCGCCCGAGCCGGGCACGAAACGATGGGCGACCGGGCCGCCGTCGGCGAAGGAGATGTTGACGACATCGATGCCGTGCAGCTCGCGGGCCGGTGCGCCGGGAGTGCTGAAGGTGGCGTCGGCTTGGTGGTAGATCCAGTCGAGGGCGCTGAGCAGATCGGCGCTGGTGGCGGAGTAACCGTTCTCGGTGCTCGATACGATGTTGATGTCGAGGAAGGCGGCCAGGGGAGCGACGCCGCAGATGCCGGTAGCGGCGGCGGAACCGACCCCGGTGGCGACATAGCCGACGCGCGTGCCGTGGCGCAGGTCGGCGAAGCTGAGGTCTGGTGGATTCCCCTCGAAGCCGGTGGTCGCGTCGTAGCCGCCGGCGCAGAGCAGCCGGTCGGTGGGCAGGGAGTGGATGCCGGTGTCGACGATGGCGATCAGGCGGCCGCGGCCGTCGCATTGCGTGGAGCCGGGGTCGGAGAGCTGGGCGCGGCGCCAGGTGTCGGGACGCACCCGATCGGCGATGTTGTAGGCGGCGCCTTCCTTGCTGTCGGAGGTGGCGTGGAAGCGGTGCAGGGCGTGGACCATGCGGATCGAGAGCTCCGCGTCGGGGTCCAGCAGATCGGCGAGGAAGGGATCGAGGTAGCCGAGCTCGTCGTCCCAGAGCGGATAGTGGAGGCGGGTCTCGACCACGAAGGCGGCGGGAACCACGGAGTAGTCGTGTTGCACCCCGGCGCGCCCGGCGAAGTGGGTCCACACCAGCGTCTGGACCGTGTCCACGAGCTCGTCGCGACGCTCGCTCCAGGGCTGGGGGTAGAACTCGATCAGCAGGTCGGTGCGCTGGCTGTGGGGCGCCTCGATGACCTGCCCGGGACCGCCGGCGAGCCTGCGACCGGGATTGTCGACGTCGGGGTAGGGCAGGAGCTCCAGCTCGTCGTCGAGGCGGTTGTGATTCTGATCGAGCTGAGGGCCGGACTCGGTGCGCCAGATCGGCGAGACCAGCCCGGGGCCGCGCACCGGTTCGCCGGCGCGGGCGGGACAGGGGACGGCGGCGACGCAGGCGATTGCCGCCAGGACCAGGAGGGGGACGCGGTTCGGCTCGGGCGCGGTGCGCGGCATGGCGGGGCCTCTGTTTCTCGCGGGATGTTGGCTCTCGGTCATGGGGTCGCGCCGGCGAGGTTCTGGGATACGAGGGGATGAGGAAATCTAACCGGGCTCCGGCGGCCGGTCGCATGGGGTAGGTCGCGTGCTCGGGTGGATCATTACGTCTGGGCTCGTCGCGTGGGAGGATCGAGAGGTCGACGCCCGGCGCGGCCCGGGAAACTGGCGCTGGATCGGCGCGCCGCCGGGGCGCGGCGACCGGGCGCTCGATCGGCTGGACTGAGCCCACCTCATTCACCAACTCGCTACTGCAACGACGCATGCCCGCACGTGGCCGGCACTTCACGCACTTGTCGCTTGTGCGGCGTAGGTGAAACTACGCCTCCGCGCGCTAAGCACGTGAAGTGCCGGCCACGCACGGACCTGCGCCGTTTCGCTACGCGATTTGGTGAACAAGGTGGACTGAGGAATCGTCAGCCCGGCCCCGAACGCCGGCGATACTCCTTCATCTCGCGGTACTCGCGACAGTTCCTGACGTAGGTGTGGGCAGCGAAGCGGATCATCTCGCGCTCCTTGTCGTCGAGCTCGCGGAGGGCGCGAGCCGGACGGCCGATCGCGAAATGGCCGGGCGGGATCTCGGTGCCCGGGGTGACCAGCGAGCCGGCGCCGATCAGCACGTCGCTGCCGATCTTGGCGCCGTCCATGATGCAGCTCTGCATGCCGACCAGAATGCGGTCGCCGAGGTGGCAGGCGTGCAGGATCGCGCCGTGCCCGACCGATACATCATCGCCGATTCGCACGTCGAGCCCGCCGTTGGTCACGTGCAGCGCGCACAGATCCTGGATGTTGGTGCGGGCGCCGATCGTGACCGGCTCCAGGTCGCCGCGCAGCACCGCTCCGAACCAGATCGAGCTTTCGGGTCCGATGGTGACGGCTCCGACCAGGTCGGCGGTGGGGGCGACGAAGGCGCTTTCGGCGACCTTCGGTTGCAGGTGCAGATAGTGGAAGATCGGCATGAGGAGCTTCTCGTTGCTGGTCAGGGATCGCTTCGGCGCTCCCCGGCGCGGCGGATCGCGTCGCGCTCGAAGCGCAGGATGTTGTCGGGCAGCGCGCGCCGGGTGGCCCAGTCGACCAGGAAGCGTGGAACCGAGCCGCCCGGATCGCTCACGGTGCGGAAGATTACCCGGAATCGCCCGCCCGCGAGGGGCAGGGTCTCCCAGGAGCCGATCGTGAGGGGCAGCTCGACGGCGCCGGGGTAGCGGGCCCGGATGTCGGCGCGCACCGCGGGGTAAGCGCTCGGAGGCAGCCGTGCCCAGTCGCCCCGGTGATGACCCGCCACGCCCTCGATGTCGCGCAGGTCGCGATTGCGGTTGAACCAGTAGCGCTTCGCCACCGGCGTGAAGCGCGGGCCGCGCATCACCTGGCAGAAGCTGCGTTCGCCGCGCTCCTCGGCGAGGCAGCTCGACTCGACCAGCACATCGTTGATCTCGGGATGGTGGCCCAGATCCGCGAGCGCGTCGAAGAGGGCGTCCGGGGTTGCGCCGGCGGCGAGCACCTTGTGCCCCATGAAGGCGGTGAGTCCGAGCCGCTCGATCGGCTTCTGGTAGACCTCGACCCCCTTGCGCTCGGCGTGAAACGACCACCCAGTCGAGTCGTCCAGGATCGCCCGAATCCACACGGTCGAGTCGTGGCGCGCGACCGTCTTCAACGCCGGCATCTCCAACGGCTCTGGACGCTCCGGATCGCCCGCCGCGGAGGCGCCGCGGACGACCGAAGAAAGAGCGATCAGCGTGGCTGCGAGCAGGATGCGCACGAGGCGGTGGGGATCGGGGGATGCGGATGATTGTCGAGAGCATAGACGGTTTTAGGCCAGGCGATGCAAGTGCCTGCGAACAAACAATTTGTGCTATTGACGCGGGCGCGGCGCCTCGATAGCCTGCGGCAACGTCCGCCGCAGCGCGCCGGCGGATGAGCGCCACTGCACCTGCTCCGATCCTGGAAACCCATGCCAATGAACTGCTTGCGCCTTGCCTCGCTGGCCGCCTGCGGCCTGCTGCTGGCGGCGCCCGCCGGCGCGGCGACCTCGGCCGACCCCGGGGCCGTCGCGAAGACCGGGCCCGGCCCGGTGCCGGTCGACGTCTTTCATCCCGATCGCGACTCCGCCCTGACCCCCGCCTACGGCGGCCGGGTCGTCGTCCACCTCTCGTCGATGCCCGAGGGTCTGAATCGGGCGATCGAGAATTCCGCGGTGTCGAACTGGATGCTCTACGAGCTCCACGATCGACTGGTGCTGCAGGACTGGGAGACCTGGGAGCTCGAGCCCAGCCTCTGCGAACGGTGGGACACCGAGGACCAGATCGTGCTGGTCGAGGGCGCGGCGGCGCGCCATCCGGGAGCCGCCCGGATCGGCCCCGAGGGCAAGGAACGGGCGATCCTCTTCGGACGAGTCACCGAGTCGGGGGACGGCTACGACGTCGCTCCGCTCTCCAAAGGAAACCCGATCAGCGCCGGCGCCAAGGTGCACGTGCCACAGGCCGACGTGGCCTCGGTCGAGTACGGAACAGTGTTTACCTTCTATCTGCTAGACGATGTTCACTGGCACGACGGCCATCCTTTTGACGCAGACGATGTTTTTTATAGCTGGGATATCTACAACAATCCGGAGGTCGACTGCGACGAGATCCGTTTCAGCTTCGATAAGATCCTGGCCGCGGAAGTGGTCGACAAGACCACCATTCGCTTTTTCTATGCGATCCAGTACTTCAAGGCGCTGGAAGTCCCCGGCGACATGTGCATTCTGCCGCGGCACCTCTACGATCTGACCGATCCCGACAACAAGAAGTTCGACGCCGCCACCCATTCCCACTACGCGAGCGATCACCAGTTCACCACCGCAGAGCTCGGGGACTACGTCAACGACAACCCTCACAACACCGCCTGGGTCGGCCTGGGGCCCTACAAGCTGACCAAGTGGGACTCGAAGTTCGTCGAGGCCGAGCGTTTCTCCGACTACCACGCTCCGGAAAAAGGCGGCTACCTCGATCGCATCGCCTGGCGTCATATTCAGAACGACGATTCGGCTTTCCTGGCGCTGGTCAACGGTGAGCTCGACTTCTTCGCGCGGGTGCGCTCCGAAGACTACTTCGGAGAGGGGACCGCATCCGAGGCCTTTACCGGCAGCTTCTACAAGGGCTACTTCTTCACCGGCACCTACGGCTACGTGGGCTGGAACACCCTGCGCCCGCACCTGAAGGATGTGGCGGTGCGCAAGGCGCTGTGCCACGCCTTCAACTGGGAAGAGTACCTGCAGAGCAACTATCACGGCCTGGGACATCGGGTGAGCGGCCCGCAGAACTACTTCGGCGTGGGCTACAACCACGACGTGAAGCCGCTGAGCTACGATTTCGATCTCGCCGAGGAGATGCTGGCCGAGGCTGGATGGTACGACCGCGACGGCGACGGAGTGATCGACAAGGACGGAGTGCCGCTGGAGATCGAGTTCCTCTACCCGTCTGGCAACAAGGCGTCGGAGACGCTGGGATTGACGCTGCAAGAGGCCCACGAGAAGCTCGGCATCAAGCTGGAGATGCGCAATCTGGAATGGTCGAGCTTCCTGGAGCGGATGCTGGAACGCAGCTTCGACGCCGTCAACCTGGCCTGGGTGCCGCCGCTGGAAAGCGATCCCGAGCAGCTCTGGCATTCCAGGTGGGGCAAACCGGAGCTGAAGAGCTCGAATATGTGCGGCGTGATGGACGACTATGTCGACGAGCTGATCGAGAAGGGGCAGAAGGAGCTCGACGAAGAGAAACGAGCCGCGCTCTGGCGCGAGCTCCACCGCTACATCCACGACGAGGTCCAGCCCTACATGTTCGGCGTCAACACCCCGCGCAAGTTCGCCATGAACCGGACCTTGCGCGGCTTCCAGGCCTTCAAGATCGCGCCCGGATACTCGATTCGGCGCTGGTACTATCCCGCCGGAACGCCGGGGACCCGGGCCGGAGTGGCCGAGTGATCAACGGGAGCCGGAAACCGTGACTCAGTACATCACGCGGCGGATTCTGTGGGCGATCCCGACCATGCTGGGGATCATCCTGGTGATTCTCGGGCTGCTGCACGCCGCGCCGGGCGACCCGGCGACACAGATCTTGGGGCTCGGTGGCGGCAGCCAGGGAGAGATGTCGCAGGAAGGTGCCGACATCGAGGCGCGCATCGCCAAGTTCAAGCGCGAAAACGCTCTCGATCGCAACTTCGTGGTGCAGTACATCGGCTTCGTGGGGCCCTTCAACGTGCGCCCCGATGGCCACCAGTGGTTCGGCGGCGACGGACGCGATCCCTGGGGTGGGTTTCTGACCTTCGACTTCGGTGTCGAGCTCTTCAACAAGAATCAGTCGATCGGGACGGAGATCCGCAAACGCCTGAAAGAGGTCACGCTGCCGCTGGCGCTGATCTCGTCGTTTTTGATCTATGCCATGGCGCTGCCGATCGGCATCTACTCGGCCAATCGTGTCGGCACCCGCAGCGACAAGGCGACCACGCTGGTGCTCTTCCTGCTCTACTCGATTCCGGTGTTCTGGGCCGGGTTGATGCTGCAGCTCGGCTTCGGCAAGACCATGCTCGACTGGCTGCCGGTGATCGGAATGCACAGCCGTGATGCCGACCGGATGTCGCTGGCGGGCCAGAGCTGGGACACCGCGAAGCATGTGATTCTGCCGATCGCGGTGCTGACCTACGGCGGACTGGCTTACCTCTCGCGACAGATGCGCTCGGGCATGATCGAGGTGATCCACCAGGATTACATTCGCACCGCGCGCGCCAAGGGGCTGAGTGAGAAGGCCGTGGTGTTCAAGCACGCGCTGCGCAACTCGGTGATCCCGGTGATCACGATCTTCGCGTCGATTCTGCCGATCATGATCGGCGGATCGTTGATCGTGGAGACGGTTTTCGACCTGCCCGGAATGGGCGAGTACATGTACAAGGGGCTACTGGAGCGGGACTACAACGTCATCATGGCAACCATGACTCTGTCGGGAGCGATGACCTTGGTGGGCATCCTGCTCTCCGACCTCGCCTATGCCCTGGTCGACCCCCGAATCAGCTACTCGTAGGACCAACGGATGGCGAACCAGCACCTGCAAGACGAGATGGAGCAATCCTACTCGAAGGACTACTGGGATCTCGTGCTGGAGCAGCTGGGCAGAAACCGGCTCTTCAAACTGGCGCTGGGAGTGCTTGCCCTGCTCTACGCCTCCGCCGTCTACGCTCCTTTGATCGCCAACGATCGCCCCTATGTGCTCGAGGCGGCGAATTACCAACAATACGGCAAAGCGCTGCGCACCCTCTACCCCGCGACACTCGGTCTGGGGCGTGTGCTGCGGATGTCGCCCGAAGAGTACCAGGCCGATCGCACCGGCGGCTCGACGCTGTCGCACGCCGCTGCGTTGGCCAACGAGGAGCAGGCGGTGCGGGTCCAGGTGGCGACGCTGAAGTCGTACCTGGACGGCGGCCTGCACGCTCCACTCGATTCGCTGCTGGCCGAGATCGGGCGCGCCTCGGAAGCGGCCCGCGGCGGCCGGCCCGATCTCGCCCAGGAGATCGCCCTCGAGGCCAAGGCGCGCGCCAAGGTGATCCGTCGCGAGCTCCGGCCCCTCGATCGAGGCGGACCGGCGGCGGGGGGTGTGGAGCTCAGCGCGGTCCGCAACTACCCGCTCTTCGAGGCGATCAGTGCCGTTGAGGTTCTGTTCATGGCGTTGATGGCGCTGGCGCTGGGTTGGCCCTTGTGGAATCGGGCCGTCAACGGTTGGCTGTTGAAAGGCGACCGGGAGCGCATTCGCCGCCACCGCAAGTCGAAGTGGGTCGGCTCCCTCGCGCTGTCCGCCCTCCTGGCGCTCTTCTGGGGCGCGACGATCGGCGGTGAGGCGACCTTCAACATCGCCCCCTACAAGGATGCACTGACCAAGGGCGAGATCGTTCCGGAGCGGGTGGTCTTCCCGCCGATCAGCTACGGATTCGCCGAGACCCATCGCTTCGAGAACTTCCGGCCGCCGACCTGGGCCGCCAGCGCCGAGATGTCGGAGGAAGGCTACTACATGCGGGGAGCTCGGGTGCCCAGGGCCGACCGGGTGAGCGGCTTCATGCCGCCGCCGACGCCGGTCGAGGTGCGTTTCGCCGAGGCCGACCGCAACAGCGGCACGCGCCACTTCTTGGGCACCGACTCGGTGGGGCGGGACTTCTTGACCCGTTTGCTCTGGGGCGGGCGCGTGAGTCTGTCGGTGGGATTGGTTTCGGCCTTTCTGTTGGTCGTCATCGGCACCATCGTCGGCGCGGTGGCCGGCTTCTTCGGGGATCGTACCGACATTGTGATCTCACGGTTCATCGAGGTGGTGATCTGCGTACCGCCCCTCTTTCTGATCCTGATGGTATCGGCTTTCGTCGATCCCGAGACGATTCCGCCGATCTTCTCGATCGTGATCATCATCGCGCTGGTGCGCTGGACTGGAGTCGCTCGGCTGACGCGGGGCGAGTTCTTGGGACTGCGCGAGACAGAGTTCGCACTGGCGGCTCGAGCGCTCGGGCTGTCGTCGAGACGCACCATCTTCGTCCACATTCTGCCCAACGCGCTGGCGCCGGTGCTGGTCGCCGGTGCATTTGCCGTCGCCTCGGGAATCCTGATGGAGTCGACTCTGTCGTTCTTGGGATTCGGGATTCAGCATCCGGTTCCCTCCTGGGGGTCGCTGATCAACGAGTCGCGAATGGCGGAACACTGGTGGATCCAGATTTTCCCGGGTCTACTGATCTTTATCACGATCACCTGCTACAACCAGGTCGGCGACGCCTTTCGCGATGCGCTCGACCCCAAGATGAAGAGGCACCTGGTCGATGGATGACGCCACCCAACCCAGCGCCGATGCCCCCTGTGCGACGACTCCGCCCCGAGCACTCCTCGAGGTGCGCGATCTGCGCACCTACTTCAGCGGAGACGAGGGGATCTCCAAGGCGGTCGACGGCGTGAGCTACACCGTGCTGGAGGGGGAGACGCTCGGCATCGTGGGGGAGTCGGGCTGCGGCAAGTCGGTGAGCGCGCTCTCGATCATGCGATTGGTGCCGCAGCCGCCTGGCTTTTTTGCGGGCGGCGAGGTGCTGTTCAAGGGAGACAACCTGCTCGAGGTCTCCGAGGAGCGGATCCGCGAGATTCGCGGCAACCAGATCTCGATGATCTTCCAGGAGCCGATGACGGCGCTCAATCCGGTCTTCACCGTCGGCGACCAGATCATGGAGACGGCGATCCTGCACGAAAGGATCGACCGCGGGGCCGCCCGGGCGCGGGCCATCGAGATGGTCGACAAGGTCGGCATTCCCAGCCCGGAGCAGCGCGTCGACGAGTACCCCCACCAGCTATCGGGCGGGATGCGCCAGCGGGTGATGATCGCCATGGCGATGATCTGCAATCCCGCGCTCTTGATCGCCGACGAACCGACCACCGCGCTCGACGTGACGATTCAGGCACAGATTCTGGCGTTGATTCGGGAGCTGCAAGAGCGCGAGGGCATGAGCGTCTTACTGATCACGCACGACCTCGCGGTGGTGGCCGAGAATGCCCACCATGTCGCGGTGATGTACGCCGGCAAAGTGGTGGAGTACGCCGCGGTCGAGGAGCTCTACGAGAACCCGAAGCACCCGTACACGATCGGTCTGTTCCGCTCGTTGCCCGATCTGGCCGCCCCGGAGGATCGCCTCTTCACCATTCCGGGAATCGTGCCGAGCGCCTTTCAATTCCCCAGCGGCTGCCGTTTCCGCACCCGCTGCCCGATCGCGACCGATGCCTGCGCAAGTGACGAACCGCCCTTGGTGCCGCTCGAGGAAGACGGTGCCCACACCGCGGCCTGCCACCATCTCCAGGAAGCCGAGCGTCTGCGATGACCCAGATCCCATCACGCAGCAACAACCTGATCGAGGTGCGTCACCTCAAGAAGTACTTCCCGATCATGAAGGGGGTGATTCAGCGCCGCGTGGGTGACGTCAAGGCGGTCGACGATGTGTCGTTCGACGTGGGTCAACAGGAGACGCTGAGCCTGGTCGGGGAATCGGGCTGCGGCAAGACGACGACCGGCCGGACCTTGTTGCGGCTGCTCGATCCGACCGGAGGAAGGGCCCATTACTACCCGGGCGATGGGCTCGACCGGGTCGATCTCTTCGCCCTGTCTGGCAGAGAGATGCGGCCCTGGCGCAGCCACCTGCAGGTGATCTTCCAGGATCCCTACTCGAGCCTCAACCCGCGCTTGACGGTCGGCAACATCATCGGCGAGCCGCTGCGGGTGCACGGAGTGACCAAGGGGGCGGAGACCGAGGAGCGGGTGGCGGAGCTGCTGGTCAAGGTCGGTCTGCTGGCCGACGCTCTGAACCGCTTTCCCCACGAGTTCTCGGGCGGCCAGCGGCAACGCATCGGGATCGCGCGCGCCCTGGCGCTGGAGCCGAAGTTCATCGTCTGCGACGAGGCGGTGAGCGCTCTCGACGTGTCGATTCAGGCGCAGGTGATCAACCTGCTCAAGGACCTGCAGGACGAGTTCCGGCTCTCATACATGTTCATTGCCCACGATCTGTCGGTGGTGAAGTACATCTCCGATCGGATCGCCGTCATGTACCTGGGGCGAATCGTCGAAATCGCCGCCACCGCCGAGCTCTTCGACAATCCGAAGCACCCCTACACGCAGGCGTTGCTGTCGTCGGTTCCTTCGGCCAACCCCCGGATGCGCAAGGCCTTCATCCCGCTGCAAGGCGACGTGCCCTCACCGATCGACCCGCCGCGCGGTTGCCATTTCCGCGAGCGCTGCCCGGTGGCGGAGCCGCGCTGCCGCGAGAGCTATCCGGAGCACGTGGCGGTCGGGGAGGGGCACACGGCGGCGTGTCACCTGCTCGCGTAGAGCGGCCGCACCTGATTTCAGTTCTCGAACACAACCTGGCACAGCGCCGCACTTCCGCGGGCGAAGTAAAGCGTGTAGCTGCTGTCGTCGATGTCGGCCCAGTGGACCACCTCGTAGCGCCGCCCGGTCCACGGATGAGTCACTCGACCGACCCGCCAGCGGCCCGAATCGAGCGGGATCTCCACGCCTTCCGCCCCGGGCACCGTGCGGAACTTGAGGACCGGCTCCCAGAGCAGGGCGCGGCTGGTGGCGAAGCGCCGGGAGCCAGGAGCATTCGGGGCTGCTTCGATGGCGTGCAGGAGCTCGAGGTCGGAGAGGGGGCTCAGCTCCGTGGGGGAGATTCCCAGCTCGTAGAGCAGCGAGCTCTCGGGCCCCAGCTCGGGGCCGCAGCCCGCCAACCGGGGCCCGGTGATCTGCGTCCCCAGAGATGCGCAGACGATGATCCAGAAGAGTGTCACGATTTGCTCCAGACGGGGTCGATCTTGACCCTCGCGGGTTCAGTAGACGCGGGGAAACGGGCGCTTGCACCCGCGACTCCGACTGCCCTGCAGCAATCGGGCCAGAGGTCAGCTCCGCGCCCAGAAGCCCCGCAGCTCCGCGCGGGGATCGTCGCGGATCACTGCTTCCCGCAACCACGCCCGGGGCATCGCCTCCTGGTAGCGCTCCTCCACGAAGCGCTCCCCCAAGAGCACGACGATGCCGCGGTCCTCGACCGAGCGGATGACCCGGCCCGCCGCCTGCACCACGCGCTGCATCCCGGGGTAGAGCATCGCGCGCTCGAAGCCCTCGTCTCCTCGCTCGTCGAAGTAGGCGGCCATCTGCTCCCGCTCGAAACCGACCGGCGGCAGCGCGGGCCCGACGACGATGGCTCCGATCAATGCCTCGCCGGGCAGGTCGATCCCTTCGGCGAAGATCCCCCCCAACACCGCCAGCACCAGCAGCGGGCCGTCCCCGCGGCGCAGGGTCGCCAGTAGCTCTTCCTGCAAAGCGCGCTCCATGCCCGCCTGTTGCACCACCAGGCGTTCGTTGCCCGCCGCGATCCGTGGCCGCACCATCTCCAGGTAGTCGTAGCTGGGGAAATAGGCGACATAGTTGCCCGGTCGTATGTCGACGATTCCGCGGATCAGCCCGGCCACCCTGCCCGCGCTCCGTCGCCGCTGTCGGTAGCGCGTGCTCAGCGCCGGTACGATCATCAGCAGTCTGCGGCATTCCGGAAATGGTGATGGCAGCTCGATCTCCAGCGGCCGCAGCCGATCGAGTCCGAGCAACTCACCGAAGTACTCCGTGGGAGCCAGCGTCGCGCTCATCGCCACGACTCCCGACAGGCCGCTGTTGCAGGCCTCGAGACCGGCGCGCGCCGAGACGCAAAGCACGCCCAGTCCCGGCTCTTGCTCGCCATCGCGCAACGCCGCGAAGGGCACCAGCCCGGGATCGCTGTCCGACTCGATGAGTCGTTCGGAGAGGCGTGTGATTTCGATCAGCCGTGCGCGCAGCGGATCCGCATGCGGATCGAGATCCAGCCGTCGACAGGCCAGCGCATGGCGCACCTGCAGCCGTTCGGCTCGTCGCAGCAGCGCCCGCCAGCGCGCGCCCTCGGGCTCGAACGTCGTCCGCCCTTCCACCAACCGCTCGGCGAGCGTCGCGGCGTCGTCGAGCGCCGACTTGATCTCCCGCGCGAGGGTGTCGATCAGCTCGACCAGGTCGTCGCGCAGGGTCGGATCGCCTGGGAAGTAGCCGCAGTCGGCGGCGGAGAGATCGTCCAGAGCGAGAAAGAGCGAGTGGTAGTCGCGCGCTCGATCGGGAAGGCCGTGCGCCTCGTCGATGATCACCACCGCATCACGAACCCGCGCCGGGGGATCGAAAAAACGTCGCAGGCGGACGGCCGGGTCGTAGACGTAGTTGTGGTCGCAAATCACCAGGTCGACCCGCTCCGCGGCGGACAGCGACAGCTCAAAGGGGCACAGCCGCGTTTCCCGCGCCACATCGCTCACCAGCTCCGGTTCGATGGTCGTGGCGCCGCGCAACAGATCGTCCAACGCTTTGGATTGCTCCATCCGGATCGCGAAGTCCCTCAGCAAGGAGCAGGCTTCTGGGTGGCAACGCATCTCCTCGAGGGGACAGATGCGTTCCTTGGCGCGCACTATCAGCGCCCGCAGAAATCCGCCCTCATCTCCGGCCGTGGCGGCAATGCTCTCGAAGGTGTGCGCCACCGCACGCTGCTGCACGGTCCGCGACGTGAGGAAGAAGAGGATCGACCCCGGGCTTGCGAGCGAGTGGCGCAGCGCGGGCAGCAGGGCCGCGACGGTCTTGCCGATTCCGGTGGGTGCGCACGCCACCAGCGGACGCCCGCCCGCGAGCGCGTCGGCGCTTCCTTCGATCAGGTCGGACTGGCCGGCCCGCGGGCGGTCATGGGGGAGCCGAAGCCGTGCGGAGAGCCGTCGCCGGCGTGCATCGCGCGCTGCATGCGCCCGGGCGCGGTCGATCGCCGCCAGCGCCAGAGCCGCGACCCTCTCCCTTACCCGGTCGGCCGCGAAGGGGATCTCGATCGGGCGCCACAGCTGGTCGACCAGCGAAATCAGCACCAGCCGCAGCTCGACCTCGACCTCCGGCCGCTCTTCGGCGAGCGCCAATCCGTAGATCTGTAGCTGCAAGGTGGCCACCGTGAAGCGGTCCGCCCCGACCGCCTCCAGCTCCCGCTCGGTCAGCGCCACCGACTTCAGCTCCTCCAGCACCACGCGGCCGGCCCTTTCCCGCAGCGTGTCGATCCGGCCCCGCAGCCGCACCGAAAAGTCGTCGACCTCCAGGCGTAGCTCGATTGCTCGCTCCGCCGCGAATCCCTCGAGGGCGGCCGAGCGTTTCTGGTAGCGCCGGTGCGCGAGCCTTCCGAGCGCGGCTCGCAGCCGCGGCGGGAGCCCCAGATCTCCCGTCTCGCCCGGCTCCTCGTCCGGAACCGCTTTGGCGTTTGCCGACAGGCCGACCAGGTCGCGCACCGAGGCGCGGATCCAGCGTTGCTCGAGATCGATCTGCATGGGGATTGGGGCTCTTGCGTAGGGAGTGCACGGGCCGGCCCGGTTCCTCGATTCTATTGCCCCGGGGCGATCGGGGCGTCATGATCGGAGCTCGCCCGTCCCCGCAGGCTGAGAGATCCCACCCGTGCCACGCAACGTAGAGATCAAGGCCCGCTGCCGAGACTTCTCGCGACAGGCAGCGCTGGCGGCCGATCTGGCCGATGGGCCCTCCCTCGTCCTCCAGCAGCAGGACACCTTCTTCCGTGTCGCCCGCGGACGCTTGAAGTTGCGTCGCCTCGGCGACGGCCGCGCCGAGCTGATCCAGTACCAGCGCCCCGATCGCCCCGGCCCCAGCGAATCGCGCTACCTGCGCGTCCCGATCTCCGACCCCGAGGCGCTGGAGGCCGCCCTTGGGGTTCGCGCAAGAATAGCTTCAGACCTCCTGATTCCACGGAATCTAACAAGACCCCAGTTCGTAGACCAGGC
>CAZBBK010000054.1:0-40845 GCA_964490075.1 uncultured Gemmatimonadota bacterium
GGAGCCACGGTTTCTCAACCGTGGAAGGACCTTTTGGTTGATATTGATACAATATCGGCCGCTGCGCTTCAATGGAGCCACGGTTTCTCAACCGTGGAAGGGGTCCGTTGGCTACCCCTGCTGCTGGGGATGGGAGGCTTCAATGGAGCCACGGTTTCTCAACCGTGGAAGGTTCACAAATAGACGCATGGAGTAGGGCGCTCTCCTAGCTTCAATGGAGCCACGGTTTCTCAACCGTGGAAGGGAAGTATCTCTAATAAAGCCCGCTGCACAGTTCTCCTAGCTTCAATGGAGCCACGGTTTCTCAACCGTGGAAGGTCGTACTTCCCAACGGGGTCGGGGCACTTTGGCTTTGGCTTCAATGGAGCCACGGTTTCTCAACCGTGGAAGGAACAATAGCTGTGCATACGCGCATAAGACACTTTGAAGCTTCAATGGAGCCACGGTTTCTCAACCGTGGAAGGGGCACCCCGCCAAACCCTTGCGGCGCACCGGCCCCGAGACCGGTTCGCGAGCGCTCCGGTGGGAGGGGGGCGGCTTGACCGTGGGGGGGATCGGGACCGGGCGGGGAGAGGGCATCGAGTCCTTTGGGTGGCAAGAGGTTGCGGGGCTTTCGAGCGCTCCCGGGGGTTTGGGAGGTCACCGGAGCGCTCGAAGCCCGTTTTGGGAAGGCTCATCCTACCACAACCGCCCGCCGATCGGGGTCGGAATAGGGCTTGCCGATCGCCTTGATGGCGGCGTCGTTCTTGCCGCCCGGGGGGCCGAGGGGGACGATGAGGACCTGGTCTTCGTCGTGGTGAACCACGGGCGTCAGAGCGTCGATGAGCTGGGCCCGTTCGAGATCGGAGAGCTCGCAACGGAACACCGAGTACTGGATGCGGTCTCCGTACTCCTGCATGGTCTTGTAGATAGAGCGCCAGCGTTTCGGCTCGGCGATGTCGTAGGCGACGACGTAGGCGTTGCGCATGGGAGCTACCTGGTCTGGAAGGGTCGGTAGTCGTCGATTTCGCCGAGGAGGAAGCGTCCCAGCAGCCGCGCCTGGACCTCGACGATGCGCCGGTAGCTGATCCGGTAGCCGAAGATCGGATGGGTGACCAGCTCGTCGATGCGGCGTGTGTAGGCCTGGATCAGGGCCTTGCGGGCGCGCTCTTTCAGGGCGACTCCGGTGCGTCCGCCGACGAAGTCATCGGGCTTGATCTCGCCGTTGTTGATCACCCGCAGCACGGTGGAGTCGGCGACGATCGGGCGCAGCTCCTCCATCAGGTCGAGCGCCAGAGACGGTCGGCCGTAGCGCGGATGGTGGTAGAAACCGAGCATCGGATCGAAACCGACGGCGGCGACACTCACCGTGACGTCCTTGGCCAGCAAGGCGTAAACAAACGAGAGCAGGGCGTTGACCGGATCGCGGGGCGGGCGTTTGTTGCGACCTTCGAACGAGAACCCGCCGTCGAGGTCGCGACGCTTCAGCATCTCCGGGAATCCCTCGAAGTAGGTCCGCGCCGCCGATCCCTCGACGCCGAGCAGCGTCTCGCTGTTCTTCGCCTGCCCGGCCCGCCGCGCCGAGGCGCTCAGGCGCGCCAGGAGCTTTTTGGCACCGCCGCCGTGGTTGCGTCGGAGCAGGGTGCGCTGGTTCTTGATCTTGGCGGCCACGAAGCTCCGCGCCAGCTCCAGCGACCGGTTCTCGTCGGCCGCCGCCGCGTACTGCGCCTGTCGCAGGCGGACGTTCTTGTGGGCGAGCCCCGTCACCATCGAGTAGAACCAGCCTCCGCGGCTGAAGTAGAGCACCGGGATGGCGCGCGAGCTCAGCTCGCGGATCGCCGCGGTGCTGACCTGCACTCCCCCGAACACACAGAGATCGCTCACGTCGATCAGGCGCAGATCGGCGCGCTTCTCGCCCCTCTGCGTCACCCGCAGGCGACCGGCGCGCACCCCGACCGCGCAGCCCTGCTCCTGCACGTAGACCGGAAGGGGATCGTCGCGCGCCGGCATCAACCGCCGAGGCTGCCGGTCGGCGCCGTTGGTCAGCAGACCGACCTCGTCCGGCAGACAGAGCGGAGCCAGGGAGCAGCCGCGGCACTTCGGACTGTCCACCAGGGGCGGCGGCGCGGTGTCGGACGCGGCGACCTCCAGTGCGGCAGCGCGCGCGGCGAGCGTGCGTGCCTCCAGGTCGGCGTCGACCGGGATGTCGACCCGTGCCTTCGACCCGGCGTAGTAAACGGTCGCCTCGGGCACCGAGTAGCCGTGCGCTCGCAGCAGCAGCGCGGCGGCGCCGACCTGCACGCGGTCGGCAGGCCAGAGCTCGTCCTCGCCCTCGGGCTTGCGGCCCTTCTTGTAGTCGACCGGGCGCACCGCCTCCCCCTCGCCCTCGACCAGGTCGATGCGTGCCGTGAGGCCGAGCTCCTCGTCCGCGAGGTGCAGTGATCGGGTCGCGGCGGGTGCGTCGCCGTCGTCCGGCGGAGGTGGAGATGGGGTGTCGACCCTGCGGTGCACCGTCTTGCCCTCGACCGTATCGGCGCTCTCGCACCACTCCTGGTCGACCCACTCCAGGTAGAAGAGCCGCGGGCAGTAGACCGACTCGTTCAGCATGCGTGCCGGCAGCAGGGCCGGTGGGCGGACCCTCATGACAACCTCCTTCGAATCGGGGCTCGGCCCGGCGGCGCGAGCTCCATCAGGGGAATCGGCGGGACGGCCGATTCCTTGCATGGGCGGCTGACCCATTGACACCCCGTCGCGGCCGGGGTACAAACAACGATCGCATGACACCCTGGAGGCACAGAGGCTCCGCGCCCGCTGCCCCCACCCAGGCGGAGTGAGATTGGTGGTCAGAACCGAGCGTTGCATCACTGACGAGCCACGCCGACGGCGTTGGGCGAGATCGCGCTCTCTGGACTGTCTCAGCCCCCGGCAGGTCGCCGGCCATCGAGGACCGGCAGCGTGATGGTCGTTGCCGGCAAGCTATCGGGCATCCAGCGCTTCCTCTTTGCCACGGCCGAGACGGGCGGTGCCCAGGCCAAGCGCCTGCGCGCGAGATCCTTCATCATTTCGCTCCTGGCCGAGACCGCCGCCCTTCGGGTCCTGCGTGCCCTCGACTGGCCGGCGGACGACGCCCACTATCCGCTCCGCGCCGCGGGGAAGTTCCTGCTCTCGGGTCGACCCGGTCGCGCCGTCGACGAAGCTCTCGAAGCCGAGAGCCGTTTCATCCGCGACTGGTTGGCGCGGCATACCAACGCTGAGATCCAGTTCACGCTGGCCGTGGGGCGCTCAACCGCGAATCAGCGAGACGCCTACCGGCGGGCTCAGGAGACGCTGCACGCCGCCAAAGGGCGACCGTGGGCGCCCGACCCGGGTGCCGCCTGGGATCCGTCTCGCCTGGTGCTCGGTCCTCTGGACACACCCTGCGTCCTCTGTCGCCGTGACCGTGCCACCGAAGACGAACGCGATCCGGACACGGGTGAGCTGCGACGCGTGTGCCTTTGGTGTGGGGTCACACGGACCCTCGGCCAAAGACTGCCATCGAGTCGTTGGCTCACCCTTCGCCGGGATCCGATCGGCGACGACCTGGATCTCCTCGGGTGCGGCGTGGGCGTGCACCGGGATCCGCCCGGAGTTGTCGAGGAGACCACGCTGGCGGTGATGAACCTCCAGAATCCGCGGCGCCGTCCGTCCTGGTGCCCGGTCGGACGATTTCTGGAGCGCCGCTTGATGGCCCACGTGCCCACCGACGATCACGGCCGTCCGGTGGAGTTCGTCGAGATCGCCCGCGCCGCGCGAGGCGACCATCTTCTCGGTGTGCTCGTGGCCGATGCCGACTCCCTGGGGGTCGCCATCGACTCCGCGCTGACGGGAGAGACGGATCTCACTGCCCTGACCAACCTCAGTCGCTCCCTGGACGCGTTCTTCGCCGGTTTCTTGAAGTCGAAGATCGAACACCAGGACGGCGGATGGCGACACGTCTACACCGTCTTCTCGGGTGGCGACGACCTGGTCATGGCGGGGCCGTGGGATGTGATGTTCGAGCTGGCGGGCGAGCTTCGGGACTGGTTTCGGGAGCACCTGGGTCGCCACGGATTGACGATCAGCGCCGGTCTCGCGCTCATCAAGCCCAAGCGTCCCATCAAGGCCGCGGTGGCGGAGGCGGAACGTCTCCTGGAAGCCGCGAAGACCGTGGCCGACCCGGCAGGCGCAACTCCGAAAGACCAATGTGCGGCTTTTGGGCAGATCTGGAAGTGGGACAATCACCAGACGATCCTGGCCGCCGCGCTTCGGTTGGTCGGCTGGGTGGATTCGGGCCAGATGCAACGGGGATGGCTGCACACGCTGCTTGCTCTCGTCGAGGCCCGACATCCCGATGTTTCGTCCGGCGCGTCGGCTGCACCAGAGCCCGACCCCCTGGCGACGGCGAGGCTCGCCCATCATGTCGCGCGCAACTATCGTCGAGGATCCGAGGCGCGGGGTTGGGCAGAGAGACTTGTTCGCAGTTTCGACGATGCGTCGCATCCAGAGGTCCGATACCTGCCGGCAGCTCTTCGCCATGCGTTGACCGCGACACGGGCGGCTGGCGAGGGGACGTGAAGCAACATGGTTGACAATCGGCATAGAGGCGGCGGAGGCGACCGGGGCCAGCGAAGGCGGAGGCAAGGCGAACCAGACCGGCGAGAACCGACGTTGGAAGAGCTCTGGCCCGAATTTTTGCGCGACGGGTTCCTCGACGCCGCCGGGAATCTGCGCTGCGAGTACGTCGAGAGAGATCGAGTCGACCGCCTGGTCCGCGCCATGAGCCGGGCGAAGCCGGCACTGACCATGCACCAGGCGCGACGCTTCTTCCAGCACTGCCGGGCGATCGAGGCTCGCCTGCGAGCGAGGATCTCGACCTGGGACGCCGAGCTGGCCAGCTTCCGCAGGCTCGACGTGGCCGCGGCGGACGCCGTCGGCACGGCGATGCATCCGCGCAAGGTCGAGCGTGTGGTGGCCGGCTCGAAGTTCTTTCTGCGTATCGGCATCCACGTCTGGAGTCTGGACGGCCAGGTGCACCGCGACGGAGAGGCCGGCGGAGCCGCGCTGGTGGCGTTCGTCAAGGAGGGCCTGGCGGCGCTCGAACGGACGGGGATCGGTTCCGGCATCAGCAAGGGGTCGGTCGAGATCGAGCTCGAGGATCTGAAGGTCGACCAACAAGCGTTCAGCCTGTGAAATGGGCGAGGCCGCGATGCAGCTATACCGGATCCGCGTGATCCCCGAGTCGCCGTGGCTGACGCCATGGCAGTCGGACACCCTGGCGGGGCTGCTCTGCTGGGCGTGCGCCCGGACCGAGGGGGAAGGGGTTCTCGAGCAGGAGATCATCGGACCAGGCCTGAACGGGTCGCCGCCCTTCGTGACCTCAGATGCCTTTCCCGGCGACTGGCTCCCGATTCCTGCGACCGCCCGACTGGCGACGTGGGCGGCTCCGGAGCGAAAGCCGGACAAGCGCGCCCTCTGGGTGGAGCGCGCCGCCTTGGTGCGACTTCAACACGGAGATCGGCCCCGGATCGACGACCTGATTCCGAACAGTGGAGTCCACGAATATCTCCAACTTCGCAACACCATCGACCGTTCGAGCGACACCGCCGCCATCGACGGGGGGCTCTATCCGACGACCGAGCGAGTGTTGGGAGTCGATGACCGAGGCCGCCCCCTCTCATATTTGTCGGTCTACCTCCGCGTCCGACAGGAGAGCAAGGATCTCCTGATGCGGCTCTTCGCGGAGCTGGCGGGGTGGGGCTTCGGCGGCGATCGCTCGGTAGGGAAAGGACAGTTTCGGCTCGGGTCCGATCTCGAAGCGCTCGACGATCTCGATGCCGTGGCTGCCCCGACCGGCTGCGTCGTACTCTCGACATTCCAGCCCAGCGCGGATGATCCGACCAAGGGGTCCTGGGACGCCTTCACGAAGTACGGCAAGCTTGGCCCCGACTACGGCTTCGAAAACGTGTTCAAGCGCCCGCAGATCATGATGCGTCCGGGCGCGTGCTTCGCTCCGAACGCTGCCGCGGGATGGGTGGGAAGAGCAATTCCGATGAGCGAGCTCTTGTCGCCGGAGGTCTGCTCTCAGCTCGTGGCGCGCCAGACCAATGTGGTCCACTGGGCTTTCGGAATCGCGTTGCCGATGCCGTGGCCGTGGAGGTGACACAATGAGCATGACCGTCGTTTGTTCCGTGGGGACGAGTGCAGCCAAGGGCATCTGCCACCCTGCGAAGCTCGCCGATTGGGTCGCCCAGCACGGTGACCCGGACGCCGCGGCCGCGCGGATCTACGAGAGCTTCCGCGCCGTGGAACCGCAGGGCGACGCTCTCCCCACCACCCTCTCCGCGGAGATACACTGTTTCAGTGGAAGAGTGGCGCTTGCTCGTCTGGCGCGCGGTCCGGGAGGACGAGGTCGGACCCGGCTACCCGGCTTGCATCCAGGTCGATCCTCGCAACGAGCGGCACCGGTTCTCCCCATTCACGCGCATGGAGATGCATCGATGAAGGTGCGTCTGGTCTCCGCCCGGCTCGACGAGCACCTGGCGCAGCCCACCGACGCCGCATCCCACGGCCAGCCCGAGACAACGAACCACGACCCCGGCGAGCCGGCGCGATGGATGCGCGACGAAGGGCACCTCCCGTGAGTATCGCGCTCCGCGTGCGAACCCTGCATGGTCGCCCCCGCCCGACCCGCTGGCGCCCGGGAGATCCTCGCGACGAACGCGCGATCCCCTCACCCTGGCGCATCCTTCGCGCCTTGGCGCTGGCCGGCACCCGCCTCGACCCACCCGCGCCGACCGCGGCGCTGCGCCACCTGCTGCTCGACACGCTGGCGCCGCCCCCGCACTACCATGTGCCGCCGGTGACGGTCCCGGCGGAGCCCCGCGAGATCGTCGTCACCTGGCCGGACGTGGAGCTGCCGCCGTCGCAATGTCCCTTGCTGGATCTGTTGCTAGATGCGCTGGGCTGTCTGGACCCCGACCAGACCTGGCTCGAGGCCCGCCTAGCCGAGCCGCCGGCCTCCCCCTTCGATGCCTGGCCGCTGGCGCCCGGCGGCACTACGACGACTGCGCGCCGCTCCCGCCTGGCGCTGATGAGCGAGCAGGAGTGGGCGCTGTGGCGCGACGCGGTGACGCCGCGCCTCGCCCGCCGTTCGGCGCCGGAGCTGCCGGTCGATCGCTGGGCCGCCCTGACCCTGCCGATCGAGCGCTTGCAGAGCGACGGCTGGTGGAACCCGCCGGGCGCCAAGGCGGTGGACTACGCTTTTCGTGGGGTCGCTGCTCCGGAGCAGGGCGACAGTCGGGCCTCCCGCGCCACCGTCGATCCGAGCGTGGCGGTGTTCGCGCTGCGCTGCGCGGAGCTGCCGTTGCTGACCCGGGCGCTGGAGATCGGCGACATATTTCGCAAGGCGCTGATGGCCTGGAGCCGCGACGAAGACGGTCTCTCCCACCCGGTGTTCACGGGGCGTGATCGACTCGGCCGGCCGCGCGCCGATCAGCATCGCCACGCCCACCAACTCTGTCTCGATATCGATGGGGACGGGCGGATCGACCACCTGCTGGTGTGGGCGCCCGAGGGGCTCGACGAGGACGCGTGTCGCGCGCTGCGGCGCGGCGACCGGCTCTGGGGACCCGAGGGGCTTCGTCTGTCGCTGGAGCTGGTGGGGCTGGAGCAGGCGGCGGCCCTCGACGCCGGCGCAAACTGTCGCTGGCCGCCGCTGGCATGCGTCCGGGATTGGGTCTCGTCGACCCCTTTCGTTCTGATGCGCCATCCGAAGCGTCGCCGCTCCGGGGAGCCGAAGCACGACGCTCGCGGCATGTGGATCGACGGCCCGCGGTGGCAGCTCCTGACGGAGCTACGCCGGCGCGGGCTTCCGGAGCCACGCGAGATGCACGAGCTGGAGAGAACATCGCTCGGCGAAGGCGCCGTGCCCTGGACCGACTTCAGCACCCGGCGCCCCGGCGGCGGGCGTCGCTACGGAGCTCCGACCGGCTTCGCGCTGCGCTTCGAGGAGCCCATCACCGGTCCGCTGGCGCTCGGGTTCGGCGCGCACCAGGGGCTGGGGCTCTTCCTCCCAGCCGGCGGCGACGGGCAATGACCCGAGGGGCCACACCGGGCCCCGGGTCCGTTACCCTGAACCGAGCTCAGCCCCCACCGGAGCCCCCAAATGCCCAACCCCGCCTCCGCTCCGAGGCGCCGCCCCGGGTTCTCGAGCCCGGCGCTGCGTCCTCTCCTGGTCCCTGTGGCTCTGTCTCTGGTCCTGCCCATGCCCGCCCTCGCCAACCCTCTCCAGGTCGATGGCCGCCAGATCGTCGATGCATCCGGTCGCCAGGTCATCCTCCGTGGCGTCAATGTTTCCGGTGCCGCGAAGACCCCGCCCTTTCTGCCGCTGACCGAGACCCACTGGTTCGACAATCTGCGGGCGTGGGGCTTCAACCTGGTGCGATTGCTGCTCTCGTGGGAGGCGCTCGAGCCGCGACCCGGGGTCTACCGGGAGGAGTACCTGGACGCGATCGCGGCACTGGTCGATGGCGCGGCGGCACGTGGGCTCCACGTGGTGCTCGATATGCATCAGGATCTCTACGCCCGCCCCTTCGGCGGCGACGGCGCGCCCTCCTGGGCGATTCCCTCCGACGTCGACTGGCGTGGCTTCGAGCCGAAGCGGATCTGGCCCCTGAACTACGCCACGCCCGAGGTCACGCGCTGCTTCGAGGCCTTCTGGGCCGACGAGGACGGGATGCAGAGCGCCTACCTGGATGCGTGGAAACAGGTGGCGGCGCGGCTCGCCGGCCATCCGGCGCTGATCGGCTACGACCCGATCAACGAGCCCTGGGTCGGTTTTCTCGGCGCCCGCCACGCCGACCGCGATCTGTTGCAACCCTTCTACGACCGCTTCCACGCCGACGTGCGCGCGGCGCTCGATCCCGACGCGATCCTCTTTCTGGAGCCCAACGGCTGGACCGTCTCCGGCTCGCTGGCACCCTCGTTCCGTCCTTTCGACTACGAAAATGTGGTGCTGAATGTGCACTGGTACGACACCTTGCCGATGGCGACCGGGGTCTACTCGCCGCTGGGACGCTGGCGCTCGGCGATCGCCTTCGCGCGCATCGACCGCTGGGGAGCGCGGCTGGGGCTGCCGGTGTGGGTGTCGGAGTTCGGGATCGGCTTCGATGCGCTCGGCCGCGCCGCCTATCTGAACGACCAGTACGAGCTGCTCGATGCGCACCGGTTCCACTCGGCGCAGTGGGAGTACGAGCCGGGCTGGGCCGATCGCGGCCTGTGGAACGGCGAGGACATGTCGATCCTCGACGAGAACGACGAGCCGCGCAACCTCGAGCAGATCGTGCGGCCCTTTCCCAGAGCCGTCCCCGGGCGCCTCTTACGCGTCAAGTTCCGTCGCTGGAACCGGCGCTTCCTATTGCGCTACGAATCCGACGGCAGCGGCAGCGGCGAAGCCGAGATCTTCGTCGCCGCCGAGATCCAGTACCCGGACGGCTTCGAGGTCCGTGTGTCGGACGGCACCTGGGACTACTCGCCCGAAGACGGCATGTTGCGTCACTATCCGGCCGCGGGTGTCTTCGAGCACGAGGTGGTTCTGCACCGCTGAGCACGCTCAGCGCAACGAGGCCACCGCCCCCAGGTAGCGCCCCGGCTCCCGGTCCAGCACCCCGAGCCTTCTGAGCGCCCCCTTCAGCCACGCGCGTCCCCCGGCGCCGATCCACCGGAAGGGGACCAGCCCCTCCCAGCGCCGCGCCGGCTCCGGGCGATACACCGCCATCCGCACCGGCTCCATCTCCTGGTGCCGCAGCAGCGCCGCCAGCGAGCGCTCCGAGAATGAGTGCAGATGCCCGTCGACCGGGAACTCCCCGTGGCAATGGGGGCAGATCACGCGGGCGATCCGCTGCTCGAAGGGCACCGTCACCACCAGCTCTCCGCCACGGCCCACGCGCCCTACCTCTTGCAGCGCCCTTCCCACCTCCTCGACGTGCTCCAGCACCTCGACCATCGTCACCCGGTCGAAGCTTCCCTCCCGAAAAGGCAACGCCTCGGCCCGCGCGCAGACCGCCGGACCGCCGGCGCGCGCACCCGAGCGCGCGGCCCGCTCCGCCACCAGGTCGACACAGACCACCCGCGATCGCGGCCGTCGCGCCATGCACCCGGCGAGGTGTCCGTCCCCCGACCCCAACTCCAACACCCTGCCCAGCGCCCCCTCGGGCAGCAGCGACTCGGCGAACGCACAGCGCTCCGCCTCGGCCGGATCGTCTTCCGGCACGAATCGCCGGCGCCGCGCCTCCACCCGGTAGTAGCCGCCCCAGTCCGGGCCCCCTGCGGCCTCGGAGACTCCCGGTGCGCCCGGATCGCTTTGCATCGTCTGGCTCATCCCTATCCCAGATCGACCGGCGGCCACCTGGCTTGAACCCGCCCTGGGTGAGCCGCACCCCGTCACATCTCCCCACTCTCGATCGAGAGTGGGGAGCCATGACGCAAATCCGGTCATCGCTGCGCGTTCATCGCGATGAACGGCGAGTCATGACCGATATAGCGTCGTAACTCCGCACTCTCGATCGAGAGTGGTGAATTGTGGCGGGAAATGCCGTCATATCTCCCCGCTCCGACGATGGAACGTAAGGTTGTGTCGTGGCGCGACGGACTTCCGCCGTCTTCGCCCTCCGGGCTCACGCGCCCCGGGGGCGGCCCACGGCTTCCTCGATCGCCAGGCGAACGCGAAGCGCGCGTTCGAGCGCGGGATCGAGCGGAATGGCCTCGGCGCGGGCCATCTGGCGGTCGGATCGGCGCAGGACCCAGCCGAGCTCTCTTCTCGTGATGCCGGCGGCGCGTCCGACGCGGGCGGCGAGCGCCCGAGCAGCGACGGCGGGGGCCGCCTGGTCCGAGAGATCGGGGTCGGCGGCGAGCACGAAGGTGGCGGCGGCGACCACGCGGGATGCGCCGAGCTGGCGCACTTCGGCCGGCGGGAGGGGGCGCCGATCCTCTTTGCGCAGGCCGACGATCCGGCACGCCTCCGGAAGGGAGAAGCGCGGCAAGGCGGAGGCGATGCGCAGGGTGAGGCCGGGCAGCGCCCTCGCCCCGACGAGATCGGCGAAGCAGCTTCCGGTCCACAGCGCGTGATGCTCCGCGAGGCGATGGCGCGCGGGCTGCTCGAGCAGATACCGCACCAGCCATTGCATGTGGTGGCGCGAGTCCACCGGTTTGGTGAAGCTGCGCTCGAGCGGCACGGCGGCGAGGCGGCGCAGCGTTCGGGACAGGCCCCGCGCGCGCACCGTGGTGAGGGCACGCTCGCAGAAGAGCACGATGTGCGCGTGGTCGTCCACCAGGCAGAAGAGCACGAGCTCGCCGCCGGCGATCCGTGCCAGCGTGTGCAGGGCGGCGCGACGCCGGGCCTCGGTCGGGAACATCGGATGGCGGCCATCCGACGACAGTCTGATGTGCCACGGTTGCATGGGACCGGGTGCGCGCAAGGCCCGTGCCGGGCCCTCGCGGCAGCGCGGAGCCCCAGACGCTGCGCCGATTCCGGTGCCGCGCGGCGGCTCGAGCGGGTGAGCTGGGCAAGAGCCGACCCCCGCGGCGCCCAGATTGACCCCTCGCGCCCGCTCCGCCGGCGCCTCCGCCGACACTTCCGCCGCGTTCGCCGCGCTCTGCCCTCGCGCCGGCCGTCCCCCGCGCCGGGCTCCCCACACCGACACCCCTCCCCACCCGCCCTTCCGACCCGCAAGAGCCACCGCACCCCGTCACATCTCCCCACTCTCGATCGAGAGTGGGGAGCCATGACGCAAATCCGGTCATCGCTGCGCGTTCATCGCGATGAACGGCGAGTCATGACCGATATAGCGTCGTAACTCCGCACTCTCGATCGAGAGTGGTGAATTGTGGCGGGAAATGCCGTCATATCTCCCCACTCCGGCCCCGGAACGCGATCTTGTGTCGGAGATCGCCGCCGCCCCCGCGCTCCGCCGGTGCTCAGCCCCCGCCTGCGCCCCCGCCTGCCCCAGTCCCCGCGTGCTCCTCTTCCGCCAACCGTTCCAGCACCCCGAGCCCCCGCTCCAACTGCTCCATGCTGGTCGCGAAGCTCAGCCGAAAGTGCGTGCTGCGGCGGCTGAAGCTGCTGCCCGGCACCACGATCAGCTTCTCCTCCAGCGCCCGCTCGCAGAAGCTCATGTCGTCGCCCCAGGGCACCCGCGGAAAGGCGAAGAACGAGCCCCCCGGGGTCGCCAGCTCGTAGCCCGCCCCGCGCAGCCTCGCCACCACCAGGTCGCGTTTCCGCCGGTAGTCGTCCACCTCGGCGCTCATGTCGACGTCGAAGGCCGCCAGCGCACCGCGCTGCACCAGCGTCGGCGGGCAGGCGTAGAGAAACTGTTGCAGGGTCCGCATCCGGTCGATCAGCTCCGCGTGCCCCGCCGCCCAGCCGAGCCGCCACCCCGCCATCCCAAAGCTCTTGGAGAAGCCGCCGACCAAGAGCGACCCCTCGCCGAGCAGAGGCTTGATCCCCACGTGCGGGCCGTCGTAGACGAAGTCCTCGTAGAGCTCGTCGCTCAGCACCGGCACCCCGCGCTCGCCGCAGAGCTCGGCCACCGCCCGCAGCTCCTCCGCCCCGTGCACCGCCCCGGTCGGATTGGCCGGACTGTTGAGGATCACCAGCTTGGTCGAAGCGCCCAGGAGCGGCGCCAGGTCGGCGGCGCGCAGCCGAAAGTCGGGGTAGAGGTCGTAGGGGACCGGCACACCGCCGACGATGCCGACCAGCTCGTGGTAGATCACGAACCAGGGATCGGGCACCAGCACCTCGTCGCCCGGGTCGACCAGCGCCAGCAGCGCCAGCGTGATCGCGCCCGACGCCCCGCAGGTCATCATCACCGCCTCGTCGGCTCCCAGCCGATGGCGCTCCACCAGCCGCGCGCGCGTCGCCGCCACCAGCTCGTCGAAACCCTGCGTCGCGCTGTAGCGACCGCAGCCCTGGTCGATCGCCGCGCGCGTCGCCGCCCGGATCGGCTCCGGCACGTCGAAATCCGCCTGTCCGATCGACAGGTCGATCGCGTCCGGAATGCGCCGCCCCTTGTCGAAGAACTCGCGCACCCCCGAGGCCCGGATCCTGCGGTTTCTGTCGGCGAGCTGCATCGCGGGTCGCGGCCTCGGCGCGGTTGTGGTGGTTGAAGGAGCGTCCCCGATACCCTAGCATTTCGGCACCCCGAAGCGCCCTCCCGGTCGCCCCCCCATTCCCCCGCGGCCGGGCCCTGGCGCCCCCGAAAACACGGAGGTCGCGTGGACCAGGTGCCGGTCGAGAAGAGGTTCTCCGTCCTCTGCGAAATCACCCGCGCCCAGCACTTCGCCTGGCGCGAGGCGGTGCGCGAGTGCTGCCCAGACACCGAGATCGGCGCCGTGATCGAGCGCATGTGGCGCATCACCGGCGAGCAGACCGCCCGCGCCTACCTGAAGCGCCTCGATCCCGACCGCCCCCTCGCCCCGCAAGTCGCCCGCAGCATCGCCTGGTCCAGCCAGTGCATGGGCGAGGATGCCGCCGTCGAGATCGAGGGCGACCAGGCCCGGGTCCGCCACCGGGCCTGTCCCTGGGTCGACTGGCACCGCAAGCTCGGCCTGCTCGACGAGGACCGCCCCGGCTGCGACGCCTGGTTCGAGAGCATGACCCGCCTGATCAACCGCGAGCTCGGCACCCGGCTGCGCTTCGAGACCGCCGCCAGCCTGCCCGAGGGCGGCGACTGCTGCCTGCGCCGTCTCTGGGTCGATGAGGACGAGTAGTCGGGGCGGCGCTCCATGACGAGCGCTCCGCCCGAACCGGCGCCGGAGCCCGCGCCCCGCGATCCCCTGCTCGACGACCGGGCCGACCTGGTCGCCGCCCTGCTCGGCAACGAAGCGATCGTGCGCGGTGCCCTCGAGGCCGGCGTCGGCTTCGCCTCCGGCTACCCCGGCACCCCCTCCTCCGAAGTCACCGACTCGCTGGCGCGCGTCGCCGCCGAGCGCGGCATCGTCTTCGAATACTCCATCAACGAGAAGATCGCCCTCGAGACCGCCTTCGCCGCCTCGCTGGCCGGCACCCGCGCCATCTGCGCCATGAAGCACCTCGGCCTGATGGTCGCCGGCGACCCCCTGTCGACCATCCCCTACGTCGGCGTGCGCGGCGGCCTGGTGATCGTCAGCGCCGCCGATCCCTCCTGCCTGACCAGTCCCAACGAGCAGGACCAGCGCCACCTCGGCCCGATGCTGCACCTGCCGGTGCTCGACCCCTCCACCCCCCAGGAGGCGCGCGACCTCACCCTGCTCGCCTTCGACCTCTCCGAGGCCAGCCGCCTCCCCGTGCTGCTGCGCATCACCACCCGCGCCGCCCACAGCCGCGCCGCCGTGCGCTGCGGCCCCCTGCGCCTCCCCCGCGTCGCCGGATTCGCCCGCGATCCCGCCGCCCTCACCCCGATCCCGATCAACGCCCGCCGCATGCGCCTCGAGATCCCGGTCCGCCTCGAGCGCGCGCGCGACCTCATGGCCGACGCCGGCCTCTTCCAGCGTCGCGGCACCGGCCCACACGCCATCATCGCCGCCGGCGTCCCCGCCGCCACCACCGCCGACCTGCTCGACGAGCACGGTGCCGTCGGCGAGGTCGTGCTGGCCACGTTGCGCGGGCTGCATCCCCTCCCGGAGAAGGAGTTGGGAGATTTGTTGGACGAGGTCGATGAGATCCTGGTGGTCGAGGAGCTCTCGCCTTATCTGGAGGACGCGCTGGCTGCCCTGGCGGGCAGGCGCTGCGCCCAGGTGCGGATCCTCGGGAAGCGCACCGATCACCTTCCCACCCCTTTCGAGTACCAGCCCCACATCATCCAGGCCGCGCTCCACGCCGCCTGGGGCCTGGTGCCCGAGCCGGCCCCGGCCGAGGCGCCCCTCGAGCTGGCCCCGCGCCCCCCCTCCCTCTGTCCCGGCTGCCCGCACCGCTCCACCTACTTCGCCGCCAAAGTCGCCTTCGACGGCGACGACCAGCACCTCTACTTCAACGACATCGGCTGCTACACCCTCGGCTACGGCGCACCGCTGCAGACCGTCGACGCCCTGCTCTGCATGGGTGCCGGCTTCACCCTGGCGGCTGGCGTGGCGCGCGTCAGCGGCCGGCGCAGCGTCGGCTTCATGGGCGACTCGACCTTCTTCCACTCCGGCATGCCGGCGCTTCTCGACGCCGTCAAAGAGGGGGTGGGGATGGTGGCGGTGATCCTCGACAACCAGGTCACCGCCATGACCGGCTTCCAGGAGAGCCCGACGGTGCGGCAGCGCGAGGGGCGCAGCGAGCGCGACGTCGACATCGCCGGCGTGGTGCGCGCGCTGGGCGCCGAGCAGGTCGAGGTGATCGATCCGACCAACCTGTCGGCGTCGATCCGCGCCTTCGAGCGGGCTCGCGACGCGCGCGGATTGAGCGTGGTGATCGCCCAGGCGCCCTGCCCCGTTCACCAGGCGCGCGAGCGCGGCGGCGGCGCGGCGGCCCGGGTCTTCGAAGTCGACCAGGAGCGCTGCCGGAGCTGCGGTCGCGAGGGTTGCGGCATGCGCTGCGATCAGCCGCCCACGCCCGGTCTGGAGCGCCAGCTGGCGCGCGGCCAGGCGCTGCAAGTCGATCCGGCGCTGGGCGCGAGCGCGCTGCGCGAGGCCGAGCCGCTGGAGCGCGCCGGTGTCGCCCCCTGCGCTACCCGCTGCCCCCTTAGCCTGTGCGTGCAGGGTTACGCCGGTCATATCGCCGCCGGGCAGCTGCGCGAGGCCTTCGAGCTGATCATGAGCCGCTGCCCCTTGCCCGACTCGGTCTGCCGGGTCTGCCACCGTCCCTGCGAGGCGGCTTGCGTGCACGCCGAAGTGGGCGAGCCGGTCGCCATCAACGACCTCAAGCGTTTCGTCATGGACTGGGCCGCGGATCGCGACGACTGCGCCTACCAGCCGGAAACCGAGCCGGAGCACGGGCGCGCCGTGGCCGTCGTCGGCGCCGGCCCGGCCGGTCTGGCCGCCGCCCACGACCTGCGCCTGCGCGGCTACGAGGTGCGGCTCTTCGACGCCGCCGCCGAGCCCGGGGGCCTGCTGCGCAGCGGCATTCCGGCCTTTCGCCTGCCGCGCGCGGCGCTGCGCCGCGATGTGGCGCGCATCCTCGGTCTCGGCGTGGAGTTCGAGGGGGGGCGCCGGCTCGGCGACGACCTGCAGCCGGCCGAGCTGCTGGAGGCGGGCCACGAGGCGATCTTCCTGGCGCTCGGCGCGCACCGCTCGTCGCGTCTCGAGCTGGAGGGCGCGGACTGCGCCGAGGCGCCCGTCGTCGTCGATGCCCTCGACTACCTCGCGCAAGGAGCGGCCGCGCTTCCGGGGGCCGCGGCGGCGGCGCGGGTGGTCGTCATCGGCGGCGGCAACGCCGCGGTGGACGCGGCGCGCTGCGCGCGCCGTGCCGGTGCCGAGCAGGTGCGGATCGTCTACCGGCGGCGCCGCCACGAGATGCCGGCCCTCCCCGACGAGATCGACGCGGCGCTGATCGAGGGGGTCGAGATCATGGCCCAGCTCCAGCCGCGCGAGCTGGGGACGCGGCGGCTCTGGTGCATGCGCACCGAGCCGGGGGTCGAGGACGCCAGCGGCCGCGCCACACCGCGCGTGGTGCCGGGCGGCGAGATCCGCGTCGAGGCCGACCTGGTCATCGTCGCCGCCGGTCAGAGTCCCGAGACCGCATCGCTGGCGGTCGGCGACGAGCCGCTGGAGCGCCATCCCGACGGCTCTTTGGTGGTCGACGAGATCTCGCTGGCCACCAGCCATCCGCGCATCTTCGCGGGCGGCGACGTGGTGCGCGGCGAGCGCACGGTCACCGCCGCGATCGCACTGGGGCAGCGCGCCGCCTGGGGGATCGACCGGGCCCTGCGCGGATCCGAGGCCGCCGACCGCAGGCCGCCCCCGCTGCGCACCGGCGACGAGGGCGATTGGCCGCGTCCCGGGCCGCTGCGCTCGCGTTTCCTCCACGAGGGGGCGCGGGCGCGCCGCCGCCCGCCCGAGATCGCCCTCGAGGAGCGTCTCGCCGGCCAGGGCGAGGTGCACGGTGCGCTGGCCGCGGCGGCGGCCCGCGACGAAGCCGCGCGTTGCCAGGCCTGCGGGCGCTGCGGCAACTGCCGCGCCTGTCTCGATCTACTCGGCTGTCCGGCCTTCTACATGGAAGAGGGGCGGATCCAGATCGACCCGGGGCTGTGCAGCGGCTGCGCGGTCTGCGCCCAATTCTGCCCGGGCGGTGCCATCCGGCCGCGGGTGGAGCAGGGGTCGTGAGCGGCGTGAGCGCGCCCAGTCGTTTCGCTTTGCTGGTGGTCGGGATCGGCGGCCAGGGAGTGCTCACGGTGTCGAGGTTGGTCGGCGAGGCGGCGATGGCCGGTGGGGTCGACGCGGTGCTGGGGCAGCTCCACGGCATGTCGCAGCGCGGCGGCAGCGTGCAGTCGAGCGTGCTGCTGGGACCCGGGCGGACCTCCTTCGTGGCGGCGGGCGGAGCGCGGGTGGTGCTCGGGCTCGAGCCTCTGGAGGTGGTGCGCGCCCTGCCGGCCATGGGCCCCGCCACGGTGGTGGTGACCAGCACCGGTCGCATCGTCCCCCACACCCTGACCCAGCAAGGCCGCGACTACCCCGAGCTGGCGCCCCTGCTCGACGAGGTGCGGGACCGGGCCGCACGGCTGATCGAGCTTGATGCCCCGGCCCTGGCGCGCGCCGCCGGCACCGGCCGCGCCCTGAACAGCGTCATGCTCGGGGCCCTCGCCGGGCTCGAGGTCCTGCCGGCGGCGATCAGCGACGAGGCTCTCGTGGCGGCGATCGAGAGTCGCTTTCCACCCGGTTTCCGGGACATCAACCGGCGTGCTTTCGCGTTCGGCAGGGAGGCCGTGCTGGCGGCATGAGCTATCGAATCGGCATCGACGTGGGCGGCACCTTCACCGATCTCTTCCTCGGGGTCGAGGGGGGGGAGGCCCGCACCCTGAAAGTCCTGTCCACCCCCGCCGACCCCTCCGAAGGGGTGCTCGAAGGGCTGCGCCGGGCCGCCCAGAGCCAGGGCGTGGAGATCGAGGCTTTCGCGCGCGACACCGAGCTGATCGTGCACGGCACCACCGTCACCACCAACGCCGTGCTCACCCGCGGCGGCGCGCGCACCGCCCTGGTGACCACCGAAGGGGTGCGCGACGCGCTGGAGATGCGGCGCGGGGTGCGCGAGCGGCAGTACGACAACCGTTACCAGAATGTCGAGCCCCTGGTGCCGCGCTGGCTGCGCCTGCCGGTGGCGGGGCGGCTGGGGCCGCTGGGCGAAGAGCTCACCCCGCTCGACACCGAGGCCGTGCGCCGGGCGGCGACCGAGCTGCGTCAGGCCGGCGTCGACGCGGTCGCCATCTGCTTCATGCACGCCTATGCGAATCCCGGGCACGAGCAGGCGGCGGCGCGCATCGTCCGCGAGGAGCTGCCCGGCGCCTTCCTGAGCATCTCCAGCGAGGTGCTGCCGACGGTGCGCTTCTACGAGCGGGTCTCGACCACCGTGCTGGGGGCCTTCGTCGGCCCGGTGCTGGCCGACTACCTGGAGAGCCTCACCGGGCGCCTCGCCGGAATCGGCTTCCGCGGCGTGCTCCTGATCATGCAGTCGAACGGCGGCGTGGCGGCGCCCGAGCTGAGCGCCGCCCAGCCCGCCGGAACCCTGCTCTCGGGGCCGGCCGCCGGTCCGCGCGCCGCCGCGGCCTTCGCGGCGGAGCAGGATTCCGAGGACTGCATCCTGGTCGACATGGGCGGCACCAGCTTCGACGCTTCGCTGGTGCGCGCCGGCGTGGCCGCGCTCTCCACCGAGGGGCGCATCGACCGCCTGTGCAACGCCTTGCCGATGCTGGAGATCACCACGATCGGCGCGGGTGGCGGCAGCATCGGCTGGATCGACGAGGGGGGACTGTTGCGCATGGGGCCGAGCTCGGCGGGCGCCCTTCCCGGTCCCGCCTGCTACGGGCGCGGTGGCACGCGCCCGGCCTGCACCGATGCCGACCTGCTGCTCGGCTACCTCGATCCCGAGTTCTTCGCCGGGGGCAAGCTGCCCCTCGAGGTGGAGCGCGCGCGGGCGGCGATCGACGAGGCCATCGCCACGCCGCTGGGCATCGGGATCGAGGAAGCGGCCGCCGGCATGTACCGCGTCATCAACGCCAACATGGCCAACGGCGTGCGCGAGATCACGGTCAAGCGCGGCCTCGATCCGCGCGAGTTCGTCATGGTCGTGGCGGGCGGCGCCGGGCCTCTGCACGCCTGCATGATCGCCGCCGAGCTGGAGATCCCGACCCTCCTGGTGCCGAGCAGCGCGTCGGTGCTCTGCGCCACCGGAATGTTGCTCTGCGATCTGCAGCACGACTACGTCCGCTCCTGTGTCGTCGAGCTCGACGACGCGGCCGTCGGCCGAGTGGCGGAGCTGGTCGCGAAGATGAGCGCCGAGGGGGAGCAACAGTTGCGGCTGGAAGGGGCGCCGGCGATCGAGCACCAGGCATTCCTCGATCTGCGCTATCTGAAGCAGTACCACGAGGTCACCGTCGAGCTGCCGGCCGCCGCCCTCGAGGCGGGCGATCTCGGTGCCGTCGCGGACGCCTTTCACGCCGAGCACAATCGGCTCTACGGCTACGATCTCGCCACGCAAGAGGCGCCGCTGGAGCTGATCAGCGTTCGCCTGCGCTCGCTCGGGCGCACCGAAAAACCGTCGCTGCCGCGTCTCCAGCGAGGCGCCGTCGAAGTCTCCGGCGCGTTGAAGACCCGGCGCTGCACCTACGTGCCGGAGCTGAACAGCTACCGCGAGGTCCCGGTGCTGGACGGGCACCGGCTCGCCGCGGGGAACCGTTTCGAGGGTCCCGCTCTGGTCGAGAGAATCGACACCACTGTTTTCGTGAGCGCCGCCTTTCGCGCCGAGGTCGACGCCCTGGGCAGTCTGCTGCTGAGTCGCAAGGCGAGCGACTGAGAGAGGAACGCGCCGTGCCCCGAGTCGACAAGGTCCTCGCCGCCATCATCGGCAACGCCCTGAAGGCCATCACCGACGAGATGAGCCTGACGATGGAGAAGACCACCCGCTCGCCGATCCTCTGCGAGGCCAAGGATTTTGTCACCGGCCTCTACGACGCCGAGGGGCGCATGCTGGAGCAGACCGAGAACCTGCCGATCCTGAGCTTCTCGCTGAGCCCGGTCTGTCGCCATATCGCCGAGCGTTTCCGGGGCGAGGTCTACCCGGGCGACGTCTTCTTCCACAACGATGTCTTCAGCTTCGGCAACCAGAACAACGATGTCGCCGCTTTCAAGCCGATCTTCTTCGAAGACGAGCTGGTGGCGTGGTCGGCGGCCAAGGGCCACCAGGCCGACATCGGCGGCGCGGTGCGCGGCGGCTACAACCCGGCCGCGACCGAGGTCTGGCAAGAGGCGCTGCGCATCCCGGCGGTCAAGGTGATCGAGCGCGGCGAGCTGCGGCGCGACGTCTGGGACCTGATCTTCGCCAACATCCGGCTCGACATCGTCCAGGACGACATGCGCGCCGAGATCGGTGCCTGCACGGTGGGCGAGCGCCGGCTGCAGGCGCTCTTGGGGAAGTATGGACTGCACTCTTTCGAGGAGCACAAGGAGTATCTCTTCGATGCCTCGCGCAAGATGATGCAGGCGGAAATCCGCGGCATCCCCAACGGGAGCTACCGGGGGGAAGCGACGGTCTATTTCGACGGCAAGACACCGGGGTCCACCTACCAGATTCGGGTCCGCATCAGGGTCGACGACGAGCACATCGTATTCGACTACTCCGATAGCGACGCCCAGACCGACGGCTTCGTCAACGGCACCTACACCTCCAGCGCGTCGGCGACCATCCTCACCTTCCTGCAGATGGTGAACCCCGACATCCCCCACAACGACGGCATGATCCAGCCGATCGACATCATCATTCCCGAGGGTACCATCCTCAACGCGGCCTACCCGGCGGCGACCACCTTCGGCAACCATCTCTGTCCGCCCAACGCCGATGCCATCATCCGCGCCCTGCATCCGGTGATCCCCGAGCGGGTGGGAGCCGGGTGGAATCAGCTTCTTTGCTCGCTCTCCACCGGCCACCATCCTCGTCGCGACGACACCTATGTCGACATCCTCTTCATGGGGCTCAAGGGCGGATCGGGCGCCATGGACGGCGTCGACGGCTACGACCACATCGGCATGATCGACGCCTCGGGCGGCCTGCTCGACCAGGACTACGAGATGTTCGAGCACATGACGCCGCATCATCTGGTGCGTCACGAGTATCTGTGCGACTCGGCGGGCGCGGGACGCAATCGCGGTGGACTGGGGGTCGAGACGGTCTACCGTGTGGGCAGCGACGACACTCAGATCGTCACCTTCGGCGACGGCGACGTCGAGCCGGCTTTCGGTCTCTTCGGCGGCCGGTCGGGGTCGCTGAACCGGATCGAGCTGCGGCGGCCGGACGGCGAGGTGACGCGACCGACCAGCAAGGACCTGCTGAGCGGCGTGAAATCCGGAACCGTCTACCTGCAGCACGCCGGTGGCGGCGGCGGCTTCGGCGATCCTCGCGAGCGGCCCGCGGCGAAGGTCGCGGCCGAGGTTCGCGACGGCATCATCTCGCTGCAGAGCGCCCGCGACGACTATTCCGTGGCCCTCGACCCGGACTCCTTCGAGCTGCTGGAGGAGGAGACCGAGCGGCTGCGGGCCGAAAAGAAGGAGAGCGACTGATGGATCTGCGGCTGACAGAGATCCAGGAGGCCGTGCGCGACACATTTCGCGAGTTCGCCGAGCGCGAGGTGCGGCCCCAGGCCGATGCCCTCGATGCCGAGCCGCGTTTTCCCGCCGAGCTCTTCGCCCGGGCCGGCGAGCTCGGTCTGTTCGGGATGCGCTACCCCGAGCCGGAGGGCAGCGGCGCCGACGCCCTCTGCTACGTGCTCGCCATGGAGGAGATCGCGCGCGGCAGTCTGGCGGTCGCGGCGGCCTGCGCCATGCAGTCGCTGATGGGAACCTACCTGGTGCACCGCCACACCGAAGGCGAGATCCGCGCGCGCCTGGTTCCGCCGATGCTGGCCGGCAAGATCGTCGGCACCATCTGCATGACCGAGCCCGACGCCGGGAGCGATCTGGCGGCGGTGAGCACGCGTGCCGAGCAGCGGGGCGGAGAGTGGCGCATCACCGGCGGCAAGACGTGGATCACGTCGGCGCCGGTTGCCGACGTATTTACAGTATTGGCGCGCACCGGGCCGAAGGAGCTGTCGTTCTTTATGGTCGAAAAGGGGGCGCATGGGCTGTCGGTCGGTCGCGCCATCCACAAGACCGGGGTGCGCGCGTCGCTGACCTCGGAAGTGTCGTTCGACGATGCTCCCGCGACCTGCCCGCTCGGCGAGCCCGGCGAAGGGATGGGCACCCTGCGCGAGATCCTGGCCGAGATCCGGGTGATGACGGCCGCGCTGGCGGTTGGTGTGGCGCGCGCCGCGTTCGAGGATGCGTCCGCCTATGCCGCCGAGCGTCGCCAGTTCGGTAAGCCGATCAACCGATTCCAGCTGGTGCAGGAGCACCTGGCCGAGATGGCGGTCGATCTCGAGGCGGCGCGGCGCATGACCTACTGGGCGGCGTGGCGTGGCGACCAGGGTCTGGAGAACGCGCACCAGGCATCGATGGCCAAGCTCTTCGCGTCGGAGGCGGCGCTGCGAGTCTGCGACCGGGCCTGCCGGGTGCTGGCCAGCTACGGTTTTGCCTCCGAGTACCCGGTCGAGCGCTACCTGCGCGACGTGCGTTTCACGCTGATCGGCGGGGGCACGTCGGAGATCCTGCGCGTCAACATTGCCAGAGGATTGTCGTGATGAGCGTCGATCGAGCTCGCTCCCGAGAGGAGCGGCGGCTGAAAGTGCTGGTGGCCAAGCCGGGGTTGGACGGCCACGACGTCGGCGCCAAGATCGTCTGCCGGGCGTTGCGCGACGCCGGCTTCGAGGTGATCTACACCGGGCTCAGGCAGTCCCCCCGGGCGATCGCCACGGCGGCGCTGCAGGAAGATGTCGACGCGGTCGGCCTGTCGATCCTCTCCGGCGCGCATCTGCCTCTGTGCCAGGCGGTCGCTGCCGCGCTGGCCGAGGCCGGCATCGAGGAACGGGTGCGCTGGTTCGTCGGCGGCACGATCCCGGAGCGCGACCACGCGCCGCTGCGGGCCCTGGGCGCCTCGGACATCTTCCCCACCGGCACCGATTTCGCCGAGATCGCCACTGCCATCCGCCGCGCGGTCGAGGAGGGGCAATCATGAGCCGCAAAGAGCAGGGCGAGCCGCGTCCCGTGGTCTGGGAATCTGGGATCGAGATCCAGCCGGTCTACGACGCAGCCGACGTGCAAGTCTCGGGCGGCCTCGACGCGGTCGGCGAGCCCGGGCGTTTTCCCTTCACCCGCGGGATCCACCCGCGGATGTACCGGCAGCGCCCCTGGACCATGCGACAGTATTCGGGCTTCGGCACCGCCGCTGAAACCCACGAGCGTTTTCTCTACCTGATCCGCAACGGTCAGACCGGCCTGAACGTCGCGTTCGACCTGCCCACGCAGTGCGGACTGGACAGCGACGATCCCCTGGCGACGGGCGAAGTGGGGCGGGTCGGCATGGCGGTCGACTCGCTGGCCGACATGGAGGAGGCCTTCGCCGACATCGACCTGAACCGGATCACCGTGTCGCTCACCATCAACGGCGCCGCGGCCGCGATCATGGCGATGTACTTCGCCATGGCACGCAAGCGTGGCTACCCACTCTCGGAGCTGCGCGGCACCGCCCAGAACGACATCCTCAAAGAGTTCATCGGTCGCGGCACCTGGATCTACCCGGTCGCGGAGTCGGTGCGCCTGGTCGGCGACACGATGGAGTTCTGCGCGCGCCACGTGCCGCGCTACAGCCCGGTCAGCGTCTGCGGCTACCACATCCGCGAGTCGGGAGCGACTCCGGCCGAGGAGATGGCCTACGGCCTGGCCATTGCCCGCGCCTACATCGACCATGCCCTGGAGCGCGGGCTGGCGGTCGACGAGTTCGCCAAGGGGATCTCCTTCAACTTCGACATCCACGGCAATCTGTGGGAGCAGGTGGCGAAGTTCCGGGCCGGGCGCCGGCTCTGGGCGCGGATTCTGAAAGAGGAGTACGGCGCCGAAAATCCGCGCTCGATGCAGATGCGCATGATCGCCGGCGGCGGGGGCGGCGGTTTGACGATCGAGGAGCCCGAGAACAACATCACCCGCGGCGCCACCTACGCCATGGCCAGCGCGCTGTCCGGCACCCAGACCATGGCGCTCTGTTCCTACGACGAGGCCTACACCATCCCCAGCGAGCACGCCGCCCTGCTCTCGCTGCGCACCATGCAAATCCTGATGCTGGAGACCGGCCTCTGCGACACCGTAGATCCGCTGGCCGGCTCGTGGTTCGTGGAGACCACCACCAACCAGATGGAGCGCAAGATCCTGGAGATCATGGAGCGGGTCGAGGAAGAAGGTGGCATCGTGCAGGCGGTCGCCGAGGGCCGGGTGCAGGCCGAGGTCAACCGCCACGCCTACCTGCGCGAGCAACAGATCCGCGCCGGCGAGGTCAAGAAGGTCGGCGTGAACTGCTGCAAGAGCGACGACGCGGCGGCGACCCGCGAGGTGGAGTTTCATCCCTACCGGGCCGAGGAGGCCGAGAAGCAGATCGCCCGGCTCGAGAAAGTGCGTACCGAACGTGATGCGGGGGAGGTCGCGGCGGCTCTGGAGCAGGTGCGGCGGGCGGCGGCGGCCGGAGAAAACGTGATGCCGAGCATTATCGACGCGGTGGAGATCTACGCCACCGTGGGTGAGGTCTGCGGCGCCCTGCGCAGTGTGTTCGGCGACTACCAGGAGCCGGTGAGGTTTTGAGCGTGACCGAGGCCAAGCCGATCGTCGTCTCCGTGGAGCAAGCGCTGTCGATGTCGTACGCGACCCTGCGCCTGGTCCATCTCGGCTACCGGGTGATCCGCGTCGAGCAGACGCCGGTGGCGGGGCGGGCGTCGCGCGGCGATCCCAACCGATTCATCGGCCGGCCGGTGGCGGGCGAGGATCGCAGAAGCTACTTCGTGGCGCCGAACGCCGGCAAGGAGGCGATCGCCCTCGATCTGCAGCAGGCGGCGGGACGCGAGCTGCTGGCGCGGATGGTGCGCGATTTGCCGGTCGACATCTTCTGCACCAACACGCTGCCGGCGCGCCACCAGAAGCTGGGCATCGACCACCAGACGCTGGCGGAGCAGCGCCCGGAGCTGATCTGGTGCTGCATCTCGGCGATGGGACTGGCGCATCCCGCGGTGCCGGGCTACGACCCGGTGCTGCAGGCCCTGTGTGGCTACATGGATCTGACCGGTCACCCGGGCGGGACGCCGCTGCAGTGCGGGCCGCCCCTGATCGACCTGAAGGCGGGCGACGAGGCCTTCGCGCAGATCATGATCGCCCTGCTCGAGCGGGAGCGGCGCGGTGTTGGTGCCTGCATCGACGTGTCGATGGCCCAGGCGGCGGTGTCGTGGCTACACACTTTTTTGCCGATGCTCGACATGGGCAGCCCGCCCGAGGAGCTGCGCCGCTCCGGCAACGAGCACCGGCAGTTCATCCCCGTGAACGCCTACCGCACTTGCGACGGCCACGTCTATGTCGCCATCGGCTCGGACGCCCAGTGGACACGCTTGGTCGCGCGGCCGCTCTTCGGCGCGCTGGCGCAGGAGCGTTTCGCGAGCAACGAAGGGCGGCGCGCCGCCAAGGCCGATCTGCACGCGGCGATCGAGGCGATCACCTCACGACACACTCGGGCGCGGATCAGCACCGAGCTGGAGGCGGCGGCCATCCCCCACGCCCCGATCTCGGCGATCGAGGAGGTCGCGGAGCTGCCCTTCGTGCGCGACACCGCACTCCGGACGGTCGCTCCCGACGGCCGCGAGGTGCGGCTGCCGCCGCCGGCGCTGAGCACGCCGCATCTCGAGTCGATCTCGGGCGAGCTGCCTTTCGCGCCGGCCTACGGCGAGCACACCGAAGCGCTGCTCGGCGAGCTGGGGGTCGGCGCCAGCGAGATCGCCGAGCTGCGCGGTGCGGGGGTGGTGGCATGAGCGGCTACGGACTGCGGCGCTTGCCCTATCGGCGGCCGAGCTCGGTGGCCGAGGCGCTGGAGGAGCGGCTCGGCAGCGCCGGCGCCCGCTACGTCGCGGGAGGCACCGATCTGCTGGTGCGCATCAAGGGTGGGGTCGAGCGGCCGGCGCTCCTGGTGTCGCTGCGGGGCATCGAAGAGCTGCGGTCGATCGTCGTGGAGGATGAGACGACCACGATCGGCGCCCTGGCGACCTTGAGCGAGATCGGCGCCGCCCCCGAGCTGCGCGCGCGCCACCCGGTGCTCCGCGAGGCGATCCGCGGCATGGCAAGCGTCCAGATCCGCAATGTCGCCACCCTGGGTGGCAACATCTGCCGTGCCTCCCCCTGCGCCGACGGCGCGCTGCCCCTGATGGTGCTCGGCGCGCGGGCGCGCATCGCCGGCCGCGGCGCCGGGGAGCGCGAGGTCGCCGTCGAGGAGCTCTTCACCGGCCCCGGCGAGACCTGCCTGGAGCCGGGCGAGCTGCTCACCTCGATCGTCGTTCCGCGCGCCGCGCAGCCGCGCCGCGGCGTCTGCCTGAAGCAGGGGCGGGTGCGCGTCGATCTCGCCTTCGCCAGCCTCGCCGCGCAGCTGCGCCTGGCCGCCGACGGCGAGACCTGCGAGCAAGCGCGCGTCGCCGCCGGCGCCGTGGCACCCACACCGCTGCGCCTGGCGCGGGTGGAGACACTTCTGGAGGGCGAGCGCATGACCCCCGAGCTGCTGCAACGCGCAGCGGAAATCGCGCGCGACGAAGTGCGGCCGATCAGCGACCTGCGCGCGTCGGCCGACCACCGGCGCCACATCTCCGGCGTGCTCTGCCGGCGCGCCCTGGAGCGGATCCTGGGGGGGAGGGGCGAGTCATGAGCGACCCGGCGCGCAGCAGTATCCGCTTCACACTGAACGGCGCCGAGGTCGCCGCCCAGGTCGAAGGCAGCGAGCCCTTGACCGATCTCCTGCGCGACACCTTCGGCCTGGTGGGCACCCGCGAAGGTTGCGGCAAGGGAGAGTGCGGCGCCTGCACCGTGCTGATCGACGGCCTGGCCGTCAACGCCTGCCTGACGCCGGCGCAAGAGGTCGAGGGCCGCGCCGTGGTCACCATCGAAGGGCTGGCCGGCCCCGCGGGACGGCTGGCTCCGATCCAGCGCGGTTTCGTGGAGCGGGGCGGCATCCAGTGCGGATTCTGCTCGCCCGGCATGATCCTGGCGGCGCAGGCGCTCCTCGAGCGCAGCGATGCGCCGGCGGAGGAGGGGATCCGCGAGGCGCTGGCCGGCAATCTATGTCGCTGCACCGGCTACGTACAGATCGTGCGCTCGGTGGAGCGCGGCGCGGAGATCCTGCGCGAGGAGCGGAGGCGCGATGTCTGAGACCCGCTACCTGGGCCGGGACGCGCCGCGCCCCGACGCCGCCGCCAAGGCCACCGGCCAGGCCCACTACATCCACGACATCGAGCGGCCCGGGATGCTGCACGCGGCGATCAAGTTCTCCGAGCACGCCCATGCCCGCATCCTCAACGTCGACACCAGCCGCGCCGAGAGGCTGCCGGGGGTGCGCACGGTGATCAGCGCCGCCAACACGCCCGAGATCCGCGTCGGCTTCCTGCGCGACAATCTCGCGCTGAAGTCGGACAAGGTGCGACAGTTTCGCGACGAGGTGGCGGCGGTCGCGGCGATCGATCCCGACGTGGCCGCCGAGGCGGTGTCGCTGATCGACGTAGAGTACCAACCGCTGCCCGGGGTCTTCGATCCACGCGAGGCTCTCGAAGAGGACGCGCCCCTGGTCCACGAGCGCAACGCCGATGGCAGCGGGCGCGCCGGCAACCTGCTCGATCTGACCTTCCGCCACGACTCCGGTGACATCGAGGCCGGCCGGCGCCAGGCCCTCCACGCCGTCGGGGGCGAGTTCAGCACGCCGATGATCCAGCAGACCTGCATGGGCACCGCCGGCTGTGTCGCCGAGTTCGACCCTTCCGGCAATCTGACCATCTGGGCAAAGACCCAGATTCCCTTCCTGGCGCAGCGCGACTTCAACCAGGCGCTGGCGGCCATGGGGCTGAAGGGCCGGAACGCCCGGGTGATCGTGCCCTGCATGGGCGGCGGCTTCGGCACCGGGCTCGACACCCACGTCTACGAGTATATCTGTATCTTGCTGGCCCACCGCAGCGGCGTCCCGGTGAAGATCCTCTACGATCGGGACCAGGAGTTCGCATATCTGTCGCCGCGGCAGAGCGCACGAGTGCGGATCAGCCAGGGTTGCGACGCCGCCGGGCGGCTCACTTATCGGGATGTCGACGTGCTCCAGGACAACGGTGCCTACACCTCCTGGGGCGCGACCTACCCGAGCGTCATGATGCTGCCGGCGACCTCCCTCTACCGGGTCCCCCACATCCGTTTCGATACCAAGATCGTCTACACCAACAACACCTACTGCCAGGCGATGCGCGGCTACGGCAATCCCGAGCTCACCTGGGCGCTCGAGAGCAATCTCGACGATCTGGCGGCCGCGGCCGGGATCGATCCGTTCGAAATGCGTCTGATCAACTGCAACGAGCCGGGCGAGACCACGCCGATGGGGCTGCGGGTGAGCTCCTGCGGCCTGCGCGAGTGTCTGCAAGGTGTCGCCGACCGGCTGCAGTGGCGCGAGCGGCGCGGCAGGTCGAGCGCGCCGGGCAAACGGCGCGGTGTCGGGCTGGCCTCGCTGATGCACGTCGGCGGATCGGGGCGGATCTACCGCAGCGACGCCAGCGGCATCATTTTGCGCCTGGACGACTACGCCAACGTCTACGTCTACTCGGGCGGTGTCGAGATGGGACAGGGACTGCACTCGGCGCTCGCGCTCGGTGTCGCCGAGTGCCTCGGCGTGCGCCCGGAGCAGGTGCACATCAACCAGACCGACACCGCCACCTGCCCCTGGGATGTCGGCACCCACGCCAGCCGCGGGGCCTTCACGGCGCTCAACGCGGCCCACATGGCCGCGACCAGGCTGCGCGAGCGGCTCTTCGAGCTGGCGACGGAGATCTACGCCGGCGAGGTGGAGCGAAGCTGGAAGCGCTACCAGAAGAAGCACGCCACGGCCAAGCGCGGCGACATCGACTACACGGCGCTGGCCGGCGACCCCCAGGCGTTCGAGCTGGCCGGTGGCTTCCTGTTCCTGGAGCAGGCCGCCGCCGAGCCCTGGGCGCGCATCGAGCTGGGGCGCTTCCTGCGCGCGCTGCACTTTCGCGAGGGCCGCTCCACCATGCTCACCGAAGAGGCATTCTACGACCCGCCCAGCGAGCTCCCCGACTGGGAGCGGGGCAAAGGAAATATGTCGGCGACCTATGCCTACGGCACCCAGGGCGTGGAGCTCGAGGTCGACGAAGAGACCGGCGAGGTGCGAATTCTCAAGATGGTCGCCGTGCACGACGTTGGCAAGGTGCTGAACCGGCAGACGCTGGAGGGGCAGACCTACGGCGCGCTCGCCCAGGGCATCGGCTACGCCCTCTTCGAGGAGGTGCTGACGGAAGGCGGCCGGATCCTCAATCCCAACTTCACCGACTACAAGATCCCGACCATCGAGGACCTGGCCTTCCCGATCGAGCTCGACTTCATCGAAAGCGACGATCCCCACGGCCCCTTCGGCGCCAAGGGGGTCGGCGAGCCCGGGCTGGTGCCGACCGCGCCGGCGATCGGCAACGCCATTTGGGACGCGCTGGGCGTGCGGATAAACGATCTGCCGATCACGCCCGAGAAGATCTTGTGGGCGCTGCGCGCTTCCTGAGGCCGCGAGAGGTCGGTTCAGTACACCGTCCGCCAACCCGCCCGAATCACCCGCACCTCGACGATCTCCTCCTCTTCCCCGGCCCGCAGCGCCAGCAGGTAGTCGCCCAGATCGCTCTCTTCCGGCACCGTGAACTCCACCCTCCCCTCCCACGAGCCCTGGGCCGGCAGTTGGGCGCGGCCGCGGCGGGCGATGGCGGTGGGGAACTCCTCCTCTTCGGCGGGACCGAAAGCGAGCGAGAGCGGTACCTCGCGGGGAGCGCCGCTCAGATTGCCGGCCAGCACATGCAGCTCGATGGTGGTGCCGGCGGCGAGCGCCACGGTGCGCGGCACGACGTAGAGCAGATCACGTTTTCGTTGATCGAAGGGATAGGGGCCGATGTCCAGGCGGGTGCCGTCGGGGTCGCGGAAGCCCGCCGGGGGCGAGGGATCGCCGGCATCGATGGCGGGGGAGCCGGGGCGCAGACGGAAATCGTGCTGATCGGCGTCGAAGAAGAGCGGATCGGCGTGGATATCGTGGGTGGTGTCGGAGGGGAAGCCGGAGTAGTTGCCGTCAGTGTTGGCGTGCAGGAGGTTGAAGCGGGCGTCGTAGCCGGTGGCGGAGAAATGCAGCGCCGGAGCTCCGCCATTGGCGACGACGATGTTGTTGGAGGCGTAGCCGTAGCCGCCGAGGACGGCGGCGCCGCCGGTGGCGACGGAGGCGGTCTCGTTGGGGTGGGATTCGGAGTAGTTGTTGTAGAATAGGTTGTTGCTGATGGTGGCTTCGAGGCCCCAATCGATGTAGAGGGCGGCGCCGCGGCCGCCGCGTTGGTAGGGGTCGATCGTGTCTCCGTCTTGCGGGAGCGCGCGGTTATTGACGAAAGTGTTGTGGGTGGCGCGGATGCCGGTTCCCGGATCGTGGGCGTGCGCCTCGATGGCCCCACCCGTCCCAGCCCAGTTCCCTTCGAACCAGTTGTCGCGAATTGTGCTGCCGCCGGCGCAGGATATGGAGCCTCCGCTGCCAGATCTCAGCCGTTGCTCGATTTGGCGGTTATTGAGGAAGACACAGTCTTCGACCAAGAACAGCTCAGGGGTAGTGGCCGAGGCCAGGGCTTGGGCGATGACCGCTCCGTGTGTCACAGTCGAATCCCCGGGCGATTGGTTATCTTTGAACCAACAGTTGCTTACTTTCCAACGCCCATCGCCGAGTCCTCGACCCGAGAGCGAGACCGGGTTGGTGACCCGGTTATCCTCGATACGACAGCTTTCCATGAGGCCATCGGAGACATAGCGTGCCAGGATGCACGCTCCAGTGTTCACCCACATCCCGGACGGACCTTTGCGGGGTGACCACGATTCGAAGACCACGTCGACGAAGTGGATGTCGATTCCGAATGAATACACGCCTCGGTATCCCTCCGGTTGAACGCGAAGCCCGCGCAACAGATTCGGGCTTGCGACGGTCCGATCGATGTGGACTACGTGCTGATCAGGGTTGGTTCCTGCGACCAGGGTTTCGTGGCTTCCTCCCAATCCGATAATCGAGAGCCCTTTTCCATCCCACGACAGGTTCTCGCGATAGGTCCCGGCGTCGACCAGGATAGTATCGCCATCGCTGGCCGCCTCGATCGCGAGCTGGATGCGATCGAACTCATGGCAAGGCCCAACCCGCAGGGTCGCCGCCCTGGTCACGGCAGGCGTGACCAGGACGGCGACCGCGAGCAGCGCCGTGCGATCGATGTGTCGCCGCGGCATCGCTCTCTCTTCTATTCGCAGGGAGGTTGGATCGGCAGGTTGCAGCCATCGCCGTTCCAGGCGTCACCGGTACGGATTCGCTGAACCTGGCAATTCACCTCTTGCGCCTTGTTGAGCAGGGTCTGGTAGGGCTCGTAGATCTTGGGATCGTAAACGCCCCAGTTCTGGGTGTTCTGCTGGTACCTGCCGGAATTGATGTGGGTCACCTCGAAGTTATCCCCAGAAGCCGACAAGAATGGATGATCAAAGAAGTTGTACCAGAAGATCCCATTCACGAAACGTTCGCAATCCTCTGTTCTTGCTCCGGCCATGGCCTGCATGTAATAGCCGTAGGAAGTGGCACGCGTATTCTGGTCGAAGTCCTCCGGGTAGTTGTAGTTTACCGTCTGTGAGCACGGGCCGGAGGCTGGGCCGCAGTTCGGGTGAGGTGTCCAGTCTCCCGTTCCCGGGTTCTCCTCCCACATGCAGCAGTCATAGCCCTTCGCGAAGTCGGCGTGGTAGGCGAACTCGCTGATCAGGATCGGTCGCGGTTCGTAGAGACTGCCGTAGAGACTCGCTAGCTCGCTGGCTTCACTGTTGACCGCGCCGCGGTTCGCATAGAGATTCACGCAGATGACATCGCAGTACTGCGACGCGATCCGGTGGATGACCGGGCCGAAAGGCTGTTGCGCGCCGTGATCAACGAAACGATCGGAGAGAATCGTGTGATGCAGCACGTTCTCGGCCGGGTAGTCGAAAGTGCGAATCGACGTGGTCATGGTCTCGTAGAACTCGCGGGCGACCTCTTCCATGAATCGCTGCCCATCGTCGATCGTGAGGTAGTAGCCGAGATCGACCGGATCGCCGTCGTCAATCAAGGGGGTGAAGTCGACATCTTCTCGATCGTCGAAGCGCCAGTCGGATCCCCCCGAGCTGACGCATATGCAGCTAGTCATAGGCTCGAGATGGGCGTAGATTCCCTCGTAGCGCGTAGGGAACTCGTCGCGGATGTCGGCCGAGTCGAACTGATACATCAGCGCGGTTGGGTCGCAGTCGGTGACGAAGCTGGAGATGGAGAAGTCGAACTCGCTCCCGAATGGCAATGCCGTTCCCCCGGGTCCATAGGTCTCGTTCCAGAGCACCACGGCTTGTTCTAGGTCCCCGGCTCTCTGGACGTAGAGCTCTTGCATCTCCGCGGCGAACTGGTAATTGCCCTGCTGTCCATTCGGTACGCAGTCATCGTAGGGGGTGCTTATGATGGACCTCAGCCACCCCTTCTTGCCCTGCGGTCCGATCCCCTCGACGACCTTGTAGCCCCAGAAGAGCTCCTCGCCGAGCCAGACGCCGACCAACCAGCGATCATCGCGGAAGTTCTGGTTGATCTGATCGCCGGGCGTGCAAGGTATGGGCAAGTGGTCGAGTTTCTCCGGGTCCTTCTCGGCGAAGACCAGCTCCGCCACCATGTCGGAGCGCCGATGAAACACCTGCGACCAGACATCGGGCACGTTTGGACCCTTGAAGGGGTCGTCGGGGTTGAACCAGAAGCTGGTCATTACCGGGATGGTGTGCAGATTGATGAGGTGCGGGATGCACGGCTGCTCCGGGGTGCCGCAGCCCTCGTTCAGGTATTTCCGGAACCGAAAGTCGTCGATGACGGGCGCGGTTTGGGGCTCGCCATTCTCATTACAGACGAAATCGAACCAATCGTGGCGAGTGCCGGAGGCAAAGCCCTCCTCGATGATCGCCGTGTCCCATTCGGAATCCCGTCCGATGGCGTTGAATCCACGCGCAACCAAGAGTTCGCGGACGTCGTCCGCCCATTCTTGTTCCGGATTGGCGGAGGTGTACGTCCCTTCCCACAAGTCAACCTGCGCCCCCATATGAATCGACTTGATCACATCGATCCCGGTAATGAAGCAGGGCTGCCCATAGGGATCGGCCCACAGCCAGTCGCCCTCGGCGTTCTGGGCGGGATAGAAGCGATCGTGCGGATCGAAGTCGAGCCCGAACGCCGGCGACCCAGGCCAAAGCACCACCATCCCCAACAAAAACGCCCCAACAAGGGGCGAAGACGCTGTGCTACAATGCTTTAGCGGAGAGCGGAGAGCGGAGAGCGGAGAGCGGAGAGCTTCTTCTTCACGGTTACTCCTCTGTGTCTTCCCGCGGGCGTCGAGGATCGACCGGCCGGTCGGCGCCCTTCTCGTTGCGCGCCGGCCCTGGCGATTCCGCGCCCGCCGTGTGTGCGAGGAGTGTGAGTGGCCGGGGAGATTCCGTCAACCGGGTTTCTGGGCCAAAAACGAGCTGGCGCTTGCGCCGCGCCTTGCACTCGTGCGCTGGGGGTTGGAGCGAGATGGGCGCCGGCAGTGCTCTCCTGACTGGTTTTTCGGCGGCTTGATCATGGACCTCGAGGAATTGCCGGGCCGGCCGGTCGATATCGCCACCGAGGCATCATTGCACCCGAGCATCCGGGAACGCATTCTCGGCGAGGCGGTTCCTCTGTGAAGGACGAACGGGCCTACGAGGAAGCCCCTCAGTACTCTTCCCGCCAACCCGCCCGAATCACTCGCACCTCGACGATCTCCTCCTCCTCCCCGGCCCGCAGCGCCAGCAGGTAGTCGCCCAGATCGCTCTCTTCCGGCACCGTGAACTCCACCCTCCCCTCCCACGAGCCCTGGGCCGGCAGTTGGGCGCGGCCGCGGCGGGCGATGGCGGTGGGGAACTCCTCCTCTTCGGCGGGACCGAAAGCGAGCGAGAGCGGTACCTCGCGGGGAGCGCCGCTCAGATTGCCGGCCAGCACATGCAGCTCGATGGTGGTGCCGGCGGCGAGCGCCACGGTGCGCGGCACGACGTAGAGCAGATCACGTTTTCGTTGATCGAAGGGATAGGGGCCGATGTCCAGGCGGGTGCCGTCGGGGTCGCGGAAGCCCGCCGGGGGCGAGGGATCGCCGGCATCGATGGCGGGGGAGCCGGGGCGCAGACGGAAATCGTGCTGATCGGCGTCGAAGAAGAGCGGATCGGCGTGGATATCGTGGGTGGTGTCGGAGGGGAAGCCGGAGTAGTTGCCGTCAGTGTTGGCGTGCAGGATGTTGAAGCGGGCGTCGTAGCTCGAGCCGGGGAAATGCAGCGCGGGGGCCCCGCTGTTGGCGACGACGATGTTGTTGGAGGCGTAGCCGTAGCCGCCCAAGACCGCGGCACCGCCGGTGGCGACGGAGGCGGTATGGTTGGGGTGGGATTCGGAGTGGTTGTTGTGGAAGAGGTTGTTGCTGATGGTGGCTTCGAGGCCCCAATCGACGTAGAGGGCGGCGCCTCGGCCGCCGCGTTGGTAGGGGTCGTAGGGTTTGTAGCCTTCTTGTGGTAGGGCGCGGTTGCCCGCGAAGGTGTTGTAGGTGATGCGGATTGCGGTCCCGGGATCGTGGGCATGCGCCTTAATGGCGCCGCCTCTATTCGACCAATTTCCTTCGAACCAGTTGTAGCGGATGCAGCTGCCACCGGCGCAGACAATAGCACCGCCGCTGCCTGAAACCAGAGGATGTTCGATCTGTCTGTTATTGAGGAAGACGCAGTTCTCCACCAGGAAGAGCTCTGGCGTGGCGTAGGAGACCAGAGCCTGGCCGCCGACCACGCCTTTGGTGATCGTGGAGTCGCCGGGCGAGTGGTTGCGCTCGAACCAGCAGTTGCGCACTTGCCAGCGGCCCCCTCCGTTGCCCAGACCTGAGACCCAGACCGGGTTGATGACTTGGTTGTTTTCGATACGGCAGCTCTCCATGAGACCGCTGATCGCATGTGCGGAGTAGATGCAGGCTCCATTGCCCCCGCCTCTACCGTGCGCTTGGCGTCTCCAGCCTTGGATAACGATATCGACCAGTCTGGTGGAGACATCGAAGAACTCAATGCCAAGGCCACCATTAGGTACAATATTCAGCCCCTGGATGCAATTCGTGAAGCTGTCGTTGTATTCCACGCGCACCGTGCTCTCATCTGGATTGGCATTGCTGAGAACCGTCTGCGCACTTCCCCCCAAGCCCACAATCGAGATCCCCTTGCCATCCCACGTCAGGTTTTCCACGTAGGTTCCGGCCTCGACCAAGATACTGTCGCCATCGCTCGCGGCATCGATCGCCGGCTGAATAGCATCGAACTCATGGCATGGCCCGACCCGCAGGGTCGCGGCCCCGGTCACGGCAGGGGTGACCAGGGCGGCGACCGCGAGCAGCGCCGTGCGGTGGGTGTATCGCCGCGGCATCGCTTTCTCCTCTACTCGCAGGGTGGATCGGGAGGCAGCGTGCAGGCGTCCCCGTTCCAGGAATTGCCGGTGCGGAAGCGTTGCACGCGGCAGTTGATGTCTTGCGCGGTGTTCAGCAGTGCCTGGTAGGTGTCGTATGTCTTGGGATCGTAAACGCCCCAATTCTGCGTGTTCTCCTGGTACAGCGCGTGGAGCGATCGTAGCCTCATTGAAGTCGGCGCGAGATGAGAAGTCGCCGATCGGTTCTGCCTTGTTGGCTTGGTGTTCGACCAGACTGGATTCCGGCTTCCGCCGGAATGACGGGGAAGTGGGGGTCGACGGGTGGATCGGGGGCCGCGTCTGATTGCGGATGGGCAAACGGCCCTGCTGCACGGACCGGGCGGGTAGGGCAGGCCTGCGGGCGCGCCACGGTCTGCGCACACCCGACGCGATCCATCTCGCCAGCGTCATCGAGGTCGGCGCCAAGGCCTTCGTGACCGCCGGCCGGCGGCTCCCGAAGATGAAGGAGATCGCCGTCTTGCTGATGGCCCCAGACCGCTAGATCGAGGTCCTCGGCGGACCGTCGCCCTCGGTTCCGTTCTCGCCTCCGTTGCCCTTGTAGGAAAAGCCCACGCCGTCGATCTCGGCCCGAAACTCGATCGTCTCGCCTTTGTCGTTGCGCTTGATGGAGCGGAAAAGCACGCGATACTCGTTTTCCGACTCCGCGAAGACGACCAGCCACTCGGAGCGCGAGACCTGCCCCCGCAGACCGATAGTCTCGGAGATCAACTGCCACTGCGCGGCGCCCTGCTCGCCGACGAAGATCGCGTGCGGCTCGCCGTCCACCACCGTCAAGCGCACCCGCACCTCGTCGTTCGGTTCCGGTCCGGAGGGCAGGCTGCAGCCGGCGACCGCCGCCACGATCAGCAGCGCCAGCAGGCGGTGAATGGGGGAGGGGTGGGCGATTGGGCTCATCGGAGGGGTCCTGTCGTTCGCGGGTCATCTCGACCGTGGCCGCAAGCAATCGGTTCAGAACCATAACCCGAGCCTGGCGTGGTCGGGGCGCGGTTCAGGGAGAGGCCAGGGTCCGGACAGCGTCGCCGGGACCCTGACGGAAGCGCGGCAGACCTCGCCGCCGGGGGTGAGCAGATCGACGCGCAGCTGCTTACCGCGCACTCGAAAGTGGGTCGACGGCTGCCGGGAATCGAGCCGCGACACCGGCACGAATCCCATCTTCAGGCTGTCGAGCGCCTTCGGCACATTATCGGCGCCCGTGTTGCCCCAGACGATACAATTGGTCAGGTCGACCGCGGCGCGCGTGGCCTGAATCCCGCCGTAGGCATTGGTGGTGCCGCTGGTGGCCGCGTTGCCCGTGATGGTGCAGTTCTCGAAGGTCGCCAGCTCCATGTCGTCGCCGAAGATGGCCCCGCCGGTGGCAGTGTCGCCACCGGTTGCCCGGTTGCCGCTGATGATGCAGTTGACGAAGCTCGCGCGGTCCATGGCCTCGCCATGAAAAGCGCCGCCGGCCGCGGTGTCGTCTCCGGTGGCGCTGTTGCCGCTGATGACGCAGCCTTTGAGCTCCAGATTCGACCAGACGTGGGCGGTGATTGCTCCACCGGAGGCCCATCGTCCCCGCGCCTCGTTGCCGGTGATGCGGCACTGCTCGAGCCTGGCCGATTCGTGATCAGGGGGGGCCAGTCTGATGTTGAGGCCCGCTCCTTGCGCATCCTCTCCCTGCACGAGATTGTCGCGAATCTCGACCCGGCGCAGGTGCGGGTCCGCGTAGCGGCGGATCTCGATCCCGCCGCCGCCTCTCACGGCGAAGTTGCCTCGCACCTTGGAGTCCTCCAGCAGCAACTCTCCGCCAACGTGCAAGACACCTCCGCCGCTCCGGTCTGCCCGATTGTTGCTGATCTCGCAGCCGCGTAGGACCCGGGATGCCCCAAAGACTATCACACCGCCACCGCGCCCGATCCACTCCCAGTACCCGTCTTCCCCCTTGGCGCTGTTCCCAGTGATCACGCAGTCGATGAGCTGGGCATCGTCCGGGCCCCAGATCAGCAGGCCGCCGCCGCCTCCGTTGACGGCCGTGTTGCCTACGATGGTGCACCCGCGCACCGTGATCTGACTAAGGAGGCTCAAACCGCCGCCATCTCCGTCTTGCACCGCGTTGTTCAAGATCAGGCAGCGCTCCAATCGTCCCCCTCGGGCGCTCCAGTAGATGCCGCCGCCGTCGCCCCTGGTGACTTGGTTGTCAGAAATCACGCAGTCCTCGATCACCGGTTCGCCGCCGAAAACGTAGACGCCGCCACCATCGCTCCAGTTGACGCGATTCTCGGTGATCCAGCAGCGGCGGACGGTCGCCGCGGAGCCGGAGCAGCTCAGGCCTCGCCCTTCGCCCATGCCTCGGTGCGTCAGCGTCAGTCCTTCCAGGACCATTAGCGAGTCGTTCGCCCCAAGGTAGAATACCGATCCCGCGTAGCGGTGGCCCCCATCGGCCACCGTCGCCGCGATCACCTCGGGATCGTTCGGATCGGTGCCGCGAATCACGATCGACTTCCACCAGACATTGGTCATTGAGTCCTGGTAGGTCCCCGGCTGCACCAGAACCGTGTCGCCGTCGTCCGCGGCGTCGACCGACCCCTGAATCGTCGGCCAGTCCCCGGGCACGTGAATCGTGGTCGCCCCCGCGAATCCGGCGCTCAGCCACACCGCCGCCAGCGCGGCCACCGGCTTCTTCCATTCCCCGCGCATCGATCCACCTTTCTCCCCAGGAGCAGCCTGGCCGAGCGTTCATCGAGCTGTACGCGCTCGGATCGCCCCAGGGCTTGCGTCGATGATAACCGTTCGCCTGGCGGCGGAGCGCTCAGGGTCCGCGCCGCTCGCCCGCGACCTCCTCGAGCGCCAGGCGGACCTGGAGCGCGCGCTCGAGACGGGGGTCGGGCCGCGTTCGCGCGGCGCGGCGCAGCTGGCGATCGGAGCGGCGAAGGGCCCAGGCCAGCTCGTCGTGCGCGATGCCGGCCCGGCGGCCCACGTACCCCGCGAGCGGGCGCGCCGTGGCTTCCGGCGCGCCGCGTCCGGTCAGCTTTGGATCGGCCGCGAGCACGGCGGCGGCGGCCGCGACGACCCTGACGGCACCGAGCGCGCGCACCCGCTCCGGCGGCGGGGGGCGCAGATCGTCCTCGCCGAGGCCGACCAGCCGGCAGGCCTCGCTCAGGCGAAAGCGTGGCAGAGCCTGAGCGATGCGCAGACCAAGTCCGGGCAGCACGCGCGCCCCCGCCAGGTCGGCGAAGCAACCACCGGTCCACAGCGCGGGGTGTGTCGAGAGGCCGTGGTGCCCCGGCTGCTCGAGCACGTATTTCAGGAGCCAGTGCATGTGGCGTCGCGACTCCACCGCGCGCAAATGGGTGGCTTCGAGCGGCACCGCCGCGAGCCTGCGCACGGTCCGCGAGATCGCTCGCGCGCGAATCGTCGCCGCGGCGCTTCCGCAGTAGAGCACCACGTGCAGGTGGTCGTCGACGAGACAGAAGATGGCGATCTCGCCGCGGGCGACTCGGGCCAGCGCGTGCAGGGCCGCTCTGCGCCGTGCCTCGGTCGGGAACATCGGATGGCGACCGTCCACCGACAGCCGCAAATGCCAGGGCTTCATGAAGACGCCCGGGCCGCGCAACACCCGTGCCCGCATTGCGCAAGGGTACCGGCGACCCCACCACGTCGCGCCGTCCATGCCAGCGCGCGCCGGCCCATTCCACGGCGTCCCCGCGCTCCGGCCGAACCACGGCGCGGAGCCGTGGCCGCGGGGCAGACCTCGACCCCCGATCAGCAGACTCTGACCCGCGGCGCGCAGCCCGGTGCCGCGCCCGCTGGTCCGCCAGCGATGGGCAGCGACCGGTCACAACTCGCAGCTCCTCACGCCGAGCCGCCACTTGTGACCGAAATCCGGTCGCAACTGCAGACTCCACATTCAGAGGTGCGACTTGCGGCCGGAATCCGGCCCTAACTCTCAACTCCATATCCAGAGTCGCGACTCGTGACCGAAATCCGGCCGCAACTCCGCACTCCGCGGTCGAAACGCCGAGTTGTGACCGCACCGGGGCCGCCCCGCGCGCACCCACCGCCCGGCGCGCCCCACCGATCGCGCTACCATCCCCAGACCATGGCCCGACCCGTCTACTCCACCGAGCACGGCCGGCTCTGTCCGCGCTGCGGGCGACCGGCGAAGCAGTGCGGCTGCTCTTCGAGACGCGCCGCCGCCACGCCCCCGAACGACGGCGTGGTGCGCGTGGGGCGCGAGACCAAGGGGCGCAAGGGCAAGGGGGTGACGGTGGTCACCGGCGTGCCTCTGGCCGGGGAGGCGCTCGCGGCGCTGGCCGCTGAGCTCAAACGGCGCTGCGGCAGCGGCGGCGCGGTGCGCGGCGCGCGGATCGAGATCCAGGGCGATCACCGCGATCGAATCGTCGCCGAGCTGAGCCGCCGCGGCTGGACGGTCAGGCGCTCCGGAGGTTGACGGGCGTTTCGATTTAGCGCGCCTCTACGCAAGGATCGGCCGGTACGGGACAGAACCTGCCCACGCCCCTGCCCGACTCCTTTGCCCGAATCGGGCATGGGCATGGGCATGGGCACGCGAAGAGGCGCCGTCGAGACCGCCCCCAAGCCGCGCAGGAGTCCCGAAGGCCCGCGAACTCCCGTTGGGCCCGCGGTTCTTCGCGAAGTGCGTCGCTCGAGAAGCGCCATATCGAAACGCCAGAAAGGGGAAGCCCCCCTTGACGTCCCCCGAACACCCGTTCACGCTGAAAACGCTCCCAAGAAATAGCTTGCGACTACCCAAGGAGGGCCCCATGATCGCTCGTCGCTCGTCGCTCGTCGCTCGTCGCTCGTCGCGCTAACCATTGCTCTGTCAATGGCTTCAGCGCTGGCCGGCACCTTCCATGTCTGCAAGGACTGTCAGACCTGTGCGCACGGCTCCGACCCTTGCTTCACCGATGTGCAAGCGGCCCTGGACGCCGCCCCCTACGACCCCAACGGCGTGGAGATCATCATCCACGAAG
>CAZBBK010000055.1:0-40025 GCA_964490075.1 uncultured Gemmatimonadota bacterium
CCCATGTCCTGGGTTTCTACGCCGGTCGCGGATGGAAAGCGTGTGGCAAGCACAGATAGGGGCCAGCTCCCTGGTCGTGCAACGCGTCGAGGCGGACGAGATCGTGACCTTGGGCAACATCGCGGAACGCCTCGGAAGGTCTCGCGAGTCGGTGCGCCTGCTGGCGAGCGGCAAACGCGGCCCTGGCGGCTTTCCCGGCGCAATCGGTGGCCCGCACAGAGGGCGCCGGCGTTTGTGGCTGTGGCACGAGGTGGCTGCGTGGCTGACCGAGCACGGCTACATGGATGACGAGGACGCGGTCGACGCGGCCCGGGTGCTCGACGGGATCAACGGCTCGCTGGCGATGCGGCGGCTGCGATACCGCGAACGAGAGCGCTTGGTCAGCTTTGCGCTCCAAGCGAAGCCGAAGAGCCTGCACTACGTGCGTGACGGGAGTTGAGGACGCAAAGAAAGGGGCGGCGCCCCGCAAAGCGAAGCGCCGCGCCGACCACGGGACGGGCCGGTCTCATTCCTCGTTGGGGGCGCAGCCGTTGCCCAGGTTGGCGTACGAGCTGCCTTCGGTCACCAGGCCACTGCCCAGATCTTGCGCCACGTACGACACCTCGTAGAGGCCCGGCATCATCCCGCCGGTGCCGATCACCAGCGCCTGCAACGAGCAGGTCATTCCGGGCGGGGAGGGCGGGAGCAGAATCGGAGCCAGGGGGATCTGCGACAGATCGGGCAGGATCACATGCGCGTCGATCAGGAAATCGCCGCTTCCTTGATCGTCGCCCATGGCCTCGGCCGAGAGCGTCGCGGTCTCGCCGACGATCAGGTCGGTCTGATCCAGCGACAACGCGGCACTCGCCAGGCCCTTGTGGACGATGCCGATGCGTGTGCCATCCTTGGTCCACCACCACTTCTTGATGGTGATCTTGGGACCGCCGTTGGAGAACCTGATCTTGGTCTTGCCGCCGGCCGGGACCGAGCCGCCGTCGAACTCGGCCGAGCTGGAGCCGGGGGAGCTGTTGTAGTTGTCGAAGGCCCCGTACTTGCCGCCGACCGCCACCGCGGTGACTCCCTGCTTGAACTCGATGTGCAGGTCGTTGGCGGCCTGGCCAGTGTTGTTGGGGAATTCGAAGGACTTGACGGCCGCGTGGGCGGTGCTGGATGAGAAGATCGCCGCCAGAGCGACGGCGCAGGCGAGCGCGAGCTTGGATGTGTGCATGGTTCTTTCCTGGTTGTGCCCGAGCTTTCGGGCGTTCGGGGCGGGGTCATCGCCGCCTCATGGGAATCGGTCGCCCGCACCGGGTCGGATCTTGGTCGCGCAAGAAAAAAAAGAAGGACCGCCTCCTGGTCCCGGCCGTCCCGACGCCAGCCCGCGCGCCCGGTGGAGTTCCGCCCTCGACTGTGAAACACTCCCCGGCGCCGCACCTGAGGCCACCGCCCCGCCACCCATCCCACACCGCTACCCAGAGAGGAGTCGCCCGGACTTGAATCGCCCCCTCTCCCCGCCCGGCGCACGAGGCGGTCGCCCGTGATTCGCCTGCTCAGAGCCCGGGCCCGTATCGATGCGCTGGTCGTGAGGATCATCGCCTACAACCTGTCGCGGCGGCGCTGGACGGTCGCGCGTCACTATTCGCGGGTGCTGGCGGCCAATCAGCTCGCGCTCGCGGGCGAGATCGCGGCGCGCAGGAAGACCCGCCTGTGTCCCTTCTGCGGCTGGGAAGGGCGGAGCTTCTTCCCGCTCTTCGGCACCAACTACCTGATCCCCAACGAGAGCTGTCCGATCTGCGCGTCGATGGCCCGCACCCGACTGCTCTCGCACTACCTCCACCAGCGACCGGAGCTGCTGCCGCCCGGCGCGCGCGTGCTCGAGGCGGCGCCGCTGGCACACTTTCAACGCCACCTGAGGCAGCGCCAGGGAATCCACTACTGCAGCTTCGATCTGAGCTCCGCCGAGGCGATGACCCGCAGCGATATCACCCGGCTCGCCTTCGCCGACGACAGCTTCCACCTGATCATCTGCTACCACGTGCTCGAGCACGTGCCGGAAGATCGGCGGGCGATGGCGGAGCTGCGCCGCGTGCTGCACCCGAACGGCCATGCGATCATCCAGGTGCCGATCGATGAAGCGCTGCCGCAAACCGAGGAGTACGGCGCGCCGCGCCCCGAGCTCCACGGACACGTGCGAATGTACGGCCTCGACTACCGCCGGCACCTGGAGGGATGCGGTTTCCAGGTCGAGGTGGACGATCTGGAGCAGCGCATCGACGAGGCGACGGCGCGTCGATTCGGATTGACGCTCGAGAAGATCTATGTCGCCAGGAAGGCCGCCCCGAGCACCGCGACGGGGGGCTGATGCGCAAATCCACCTCTGCCGTCCTGGCGCTGATTCTGGCAATCGGTTCGGCGCTTCGTATCTACGCAATCGATCGTCGCTCGCTCTGGCTCGACGAGCTGGCCAGCTGGCACGAGAGCAGCTACGACACGATCTGGGAGGTGATCGATCGCGGCGTGCGATTCGACTTCCACCCTCCCGGCTACCAGATCCTGCTCTACTTCGTGGAGCAACACATCGGCATTTCAGAAGCGGCGCTGCGCGGCCCGTCGGCGCTCATCGGCATCCTCACCATCGTCGCTCTCTTCGGGCTCGGACGCTGGCTCTACGGCGAGCGCGAGGGACTGATCGCGGCCGCGCTGTCGGCGGTGCTCTTCTACCCGGTCTTCTTCAGCCAGACGGCGCGCCCCTACGCACTGTTGCTGCTGCTCGCTCTGATCGCCACCGGACTGTGGCTCTTGATACTGGAGCGCATCGGCGAGAGGCGCCCGCCCACCTGGCGGCTCCTTGGTGGCTACGCTCTGGTCGCGGTGGCCTTCAGCTACGTGCACTATTTCGGCACCTACGTCGTGCTGCTCCACGGCCTGGGCGCGGGGCTCGCGGCGCTGCGCCGGCGCTGCTCGCTGGGGCGCGTGGTGCTGCTCTACCTGGGAATCCTGGCCGCGTTCGCGCCCTGGATTCCCTTCATGCTGGTGCACCTGAGCCGGGCCGCCCCCTGGACCCCTCGTTACCCCCACGGACCGATCCTGGGCTTCTTCTTCTACCTCTTCAACTCGTCCGCCGAGCTCGGAATGATCGCATTCGCGCTCTGGGGATCGCTGGCCGCTCGCACCCTCTGGGAGCGCCGCCGGGGAACGCCCGCTCCGGTCAGGAGAATCGCCGGACTGAGCCCCGGCGCGCTCCTGGTGCTCTGGCTGCTGGTGCCTTTCGCCGGGGCCTTGCTCCGGTCGACCCTTGCGGAGCCGGTGAACAGCGGGCGCAATCTGATCATCGTCGCGCCGGCGGCCTATCTGTTGCTGGCACGGGCGCTGGCGCGCCTGCCGGGCGGAGGCGTGGTGGCGGGGTCCGCCACGGTCGGTCTGGCGTCGCTCCTTCTGTGCCACCTGCTGCTGATCGTCGACTACTACGGGCCGCCGGTGCCCGATCCGCCCCACGTCCACACCCACTACAAGCAACAGTTCCGGGAGGCGGTGTGGTCGGTGGTCGAAGAGATCGAGCAAGAGGAAGCCCCCCTGGTGATCGGCTACTCCACCGACAAGGCGATGTTCGACTACTACTTCCAGCGCGCCGACTCCCCCCTGCGGATCGATATCCTGGCGGGCAGCTGCGAAGATATCGACGAGGTGCGCGGCGCCATCGCCGCCAGCGAATGCCGGCGCGTGGCCTTCGTCTACGCCCACCTGAGTCCTCGTCCCGAGTTCCTGGGCTTCCTGGCCAACGAGCTGGTCGAGACCGACCACCGGGTGTTCTTCCGAGCCGAGGCGCGTTTCTACGATGTGCCGGCGCACGCGCCGGAGGCTGCCGGGGCCGGAGCTTGACCCCGCATCAGTCGGCCGTCTTCTCGCGCACCGCCTCGAGCACCAGCCCGATCGCCTCGGCGCTCGGCCGGGCGCCCAGGTCCCTCCGCCCCCGGCGCCGGATCGCCACCTGATCGGCCGCCGCCTCGCGCTCGCCGACCACGAACATGAAGGGCACCTTGGCCTTTTCCGCCTCGCGGATCTTCAGCCCGATCTTCTCGTTGCGAGCGTCGACCCTGACCCTCAAACCGGCCTCGAAGCAACGCATTCGCACCTTTTCGGCGTATTCCGCCACCGCGTCGGTGATCGGCAGCACCACCACCTGCCGCGGAGCGAGCCAGGTCGGGAAAGACCCGGCCACGTGCTCGATCAGCACGCCGTAGAAACGTTCGATCGACCCGAACACCGCCCGGTGCAGCATCACTGGCCGGCTCGCCGCGCCGCCGGCGTCGACGAAGCTCAGATCGAATCGCTCCGGTAGGTTGAAGTCGGCCTGAATGGTGCCGAGCTGCCAGGAACGCCCGATCGCGTCCTTGATGTGGAATTCGATTTTGGGGCCGTAGAAGACTCCTTCGCCCTCGGCAATCTCGTAGGGCAGCTCGTGCTCCTTGACCGCCTCTTCCAGGGCGCTCTCCGACCGGTCCCAGACTTCGTCGCTGCCGAGCCGATCCTCGGGCCGGGTGGCGATCCTGATGCGTACGTCGCTGAAGCCAAAATCGTCGTACACTTCGCTCACCAGGTCGAGGAAGGCGCCAATCTCGCTCTGCATCTGGTCGAGAGCGCAGAAGATATGGGCGTCGTCCTGGCAGAAGCTGCGCACGCGGGTCAGACCGTGGATCACACCGCTGCGCTCGAATCGGTGCAGTCGCCCGAAGTCGGCGATGCGCATCGGCAGCTCGCGGTAGCTGCGGCGCGTCATGCCGAAGATGAGCGCATGCCCCGGGCAGTTCATCGGCTTGACGCCGTAGCGGATCGCTTCCCAGAGGGGGCGCGGCGGGCGCTCGCCGTCCGCGGCGGAATCGATATCCTCTCGGGTGGCGCTAAAAAACATGTCGTCGGCATAGTGCGGCAGATGCCCGGAGGTATGGAAGATCGAGGTGTCGAAAATCTGTGGCGTGATCACCTCTTGGTAGCCGTAGCGATCGTAGAGCCCGCGCACGTAATCGATCAGGATGTTGTAGACACGAGCGCCCTTCGGGAGGAAGAAGGGAGATCCCGGTGCCACCGGATGGGTGGCGATCAGGCCCAGCTCGCGACCGAGCTTGCGGTGGTCACGCTTTTTTGCTTCTTCGATACGATGCAGATGGGCGTCGAGGTCGCCCTTCTTCTCGTAGGCCGTGCCGTAAATCCGCGTCAACATCGGCCGGCTCTCGTCGCCCCGCCAGTAGGCGCCCGAGACCGAGAGCAGCTTGAAGTGTTTGATGAAGGCGGTGGAGGGCAGATGAGGCCCGCGACACAGATCCTCGAACTCGCCCTGCACGTAGGTCGAGGGCACGCCCTCGCCGACGATCTCCTCGATGATCTCGACCTTGAGATCCTGGCCGGCGCTCGAAAAGAGCTCGATCGCATCCGTGCGGTCCCGCTCGCGGCGCTCGATCGGGAGCTGCTCTTGCACAATGCGCCGCATCTCCTTCTCGATGCGCGGCAGATCTTCGGCCGAGAGCGCCTCGTCGAGGGCGATGTCGTAGTAGAAGCCGTCTTCGATGGTCGGGCCGATGCCGAGGCGCGCGCTCGGATGCAGACGCAGCACCGCCTGGGCCATCAGGTGGGCGCAGGAATGCCAGGTGATCTCCTTGCCTTCGGGATCGTCGAAGGTCAGCACCCGGACCTGGTCGCCGTCCGCGAGCGGCGCCGTCAGATCACGAAGCTCGCATCCAACCGCCAATGCCAGCGCCCGCTTGCGCAGCTTCTGCCCCAGGCCCGCGACCAGATCACGTCCCGTCGCGCCCGCCTCGAGCATCCTCTCGGAGCCGTCCAGGAGGACGACCTTCATCTCTTTCACCGGTGCCGACACGACGGATTCCCCAAACGCAACGCGGCGGCCCCTTCGACGAAGCCGCCGCGAACGATGTTGGTGGGCGATACTGGAATTGAACCAGTGACCTCTCGCATGTCAAGCGAGCACTCTAACCATCTGAGCTAATCGCCCGTTCGATGACCGCCGCCCGGTCGGAAGCCCGGCTCGCCGTGGCTCCGATCGGGCGGAGGAAGGGTCGGGTCCGCTTGCGCGGGACCTGGGGTGGGACTTTAGCACAATCCGTGGCTCGGTGGTCGAGCGAGCAGCGCGCATCCCGCTTCCAGCGCGACGCGGCGCGCCGGACCGTGAAGGCCCGGAGCGCGCCAACGCTTCAGCTCCCAGCCTCCACCTGCAAGTTCATCACGACCGACTGCAGCTTGGTCATGGTGTCGACGTAGCGCTGGAAGTAGATCCGGGAGATCCAGGACTGCAGTGTGTAGCCCATGCGCGGGTCGTCGTCCATCAGCGCGCGGAAGGTCTCGGTGCCGATACGCAGGATCTTCGAAACCTTGGTGCACTGGGCGGTGAGCATGTACTTCTCGTGATCGAAGCAGATGCACGAGCCGAACATCGAGTCGCGGGTCAAGAGGTCGATCGGGACGCTCACACCGGCCGGACCGGGCAGGCGCAGGGCGACCTCTCCTTCGAGCACGACGAAGGCGTAGCGCGCCATCTGACCCCGCTCGTAGATTGCGTCGCCGGCTTCGAACATCACCACGTCGGCGACATCGTTGATCGCGTTCACCTGCTCGGGACGCAGGTGCTTGAATACGTCTCGTCCTTCGAGTCTGCTGGCCATCATGGACCTCCTGGTGGGGGCGCACGTCCGGGAAAGGGCTCGACTCGAGAGCCGTCGCATGGGCCGTGCCATGGGAAGGTCGTTGCACAACTGCTTGGCGGGGTGGATCTTGCGCGATCGAACGAGCGACGAGCGGCACGCGCGGGACTGCAAAAACGCAACCATTGGACGATCCGAGATTGCGGTCTTGCAGAACGGAGGGCTACGGCGCCTCGATCCCGAGCTTCTTCATCTTGCGCCACAGCGTGGTCTTGTGCATTCCCAGCTCGCGCGCCACGGCCGCGCGGTTGAAGTCCAGACGGGTCAGCGCTTCCCGAATCACCTCGGCCTCGGCCCGCCGCAACGCTCCTTCTGGGCGCACCGCTCCGCGCTCTGCTTCCTCTTGCAGATGCTCAGGCAGATGTTCGACGCGCAGGATCTCGCCGGTGCAGAGCACGAAGGCGTGTTCCACGACATTCTTCAGCTCGCGCACGTTGCCCTCGAAAGGATGTCGCATCAAAAGCGCCAGAGCCGGCGGATCGATGTGCGAGATCTGCTTGCCTTGGGCGTCGTTGAAATGGTCGATGAAGTGCTCCACGAGCAAGGGGATGTCTTCTCTGCGCTCGCGCAAGGGCGGGATGGTCAGCTTGATGACGTCGAGCCGATAGAAGAGGTCGATACGGAATTTCCCCTGGTGCACCAGCTCTTCGAGGTCGGTATGGGTCGCCGCGATCACCCGCACGTCGACCTTGCGGGGCTCGGTACCGCCCAGGGGCTCGATGGTCTTCTCCTGGAGCACCCGCAGCAGACGCACCTGCAGGGCCGGCGACACGTCTCCGATCTCGTCGAGAAAGATGGTGCCACCGTCGGCGAGCGCGAAGCGCCCCGGACGATCGCTGCGGGCGTCGGTGAAGGCTCCGGCCAGATGACCGAAGAGCTCGGATTCCAGCAGGGTATCGGGCAGCGCCGCGCAGTTGACCGCGATCCAGGGCTCCAGTCGGCGCCGGCTCGATGAGTGAATCGCGCGCGCGAAGAGTTCCTTGCCGGTGCCGCTCTCGCCCACCAGGAGGACCGATGCGTCCGACTCGGCGAGACGGGGCACAATGCCCAGAAGCTCGTGCATCCCCTTGTTCTTGGTGATGATGTCGGCGAACGAAAACCGCCGATCGAGCCGCTTGCGCAGCGCCTCGACGACGCGCAAGCTGCGGAAGGTCTCGACGCCGCCGGCGATCCGCCCGGCACGGTCGCGCAGCACCGCCGTCGAGATACTGATTCGCAGACGCTCGCCGTCGCTGCGCACGATGTGGGCGGTCTTGCCGGTCGCCGGCTCGCCGCTCTCGAGCGTCCGCCGCAGGCAGCAATTCCGCTCACAGATGTCGGCCTTGAACACCTCGTGACAGCGGCGTCCCAGCGCCGCGCCGCGATCGACTCCGGTGATCTCTTCGGCGGCGCGGTTGAAATATGTGATGCGCCACTCTTCGTCGACGGTGAACACACCGTCGGCGATCGACTCGAGGATCGCGTCGCGCCAGAGCGGACCCGGATGCGCGTCCTCGCCTTCCTCTTCCATGGCTTTCAGAGCAGTCCGCAGAACGCCTCGACCGCCGCCTCGATCCCTTCCGCCACCTTGGCGATGCCGCCCTCGAGCATGTAGGCGGGGGTGGAGACGATCTTGTGCTCCTGATCGACCACGCAACCTTCCACCGGAGCCTCGACGTGAATCGCGCCCATGGCGCCGAGCGCCTTCGCGGCGTCGGGATCGCAGCCGATGGTGAGCCGCACCGCGGGATCGCCCGCCAGAGCCGCGGCCACCACCACCGGGGCGATGCACCAGGCACCGACCGGCTTGCCCTCGGCGACCATGCGCCGGATCAGCGCGGCGCTGCTCGGCTCGGGGCTGCACTCGGCGCCGCGAATCGCGAAGTCGCTCAGGTTCTTGGCCGCGCCGAAGCCGCCCGGGAGGATCAGGCCGTCGAGGTTGCCGGCGTCTTCGGGGATGAGCACCGGGCCGCGGTTGATGCGCGCCGCTTCGTCGCGCACGTTGCGAGCCGTCCCCGCCACGGGCTGGCCGCGATGGTGGTCGACGACTTCGCGCTGGTCGATGTTCGGGGCCAGGGCGACGGGGTCGTGGCCGTGTCGGGTGACGGCCAGCAGGGTGAGTACCGATTCGTGGATCTCGGCGCCGTCGTAGACGCCGCAGCCGGAGAGGAGAATGCCGATGCGTGCCATGGTGGAGAGCTCCGCGGTCTCGGGTCGCTGTGGGTGCGCCGGGCACGGGATCCTGTCGGCCCGGCATCGAGTTCCATTGGGTCGACTTCTGTAGTAAGAATAGGCGATTCGCCGCTCCTCGGTGCGCGCGGAACGACGTCTCGCCAGCACCGATTCGGCACGCGCTCGCCCGGCGTCGGGGCTACTCCTCTTCGTCCTCTTGCGGCAGCCCGGTGGCCAGATCGGGATAGTCCGCGCGCAGCTGCGCCAATCCCTTTTTGTCCTTCTCCTCCTCCAAGAGCTGCTCGAGCGTCAGGTAGGCGTGCTCGCTGTTGGAGCCGGCCTTCAGGAGCACACGCAGATGGGTCTCCGCCGCTTCGTTCTCATCGAGCTCGATGAGAGCGGTGATCAGCTGGATGCGGATCTCCGGCGCCTCGGGCAGCGCGGCGGCCGCAACCTCCAGGGGCTTGCGGGCCTGGGCCCAGTTCTCGGCGCCGGAGTAGAGCATGCCCACCATCCACGAGCAGTCGACGCAGTCAGGGTTCGCCTGGAGCTCTTTCTCCAGCAAGCTCTGAGCCTTGGCGCGCGCCGGCTCGTCGCCCGCGGCATCGTCGAGATTCGACCGATGGTGCCAGCGGTAGTACTGAACCCACGGCGAGCTCGGCCATTGCTTGGCGAGAGACTCGTAGGCCTTCGCGGTCGCCGCCGGATCGGGGCTCATCGAGGCCCACTGCCGGTGGACGTTCAGATCGGTGGGATCGAGAGCCACCGCGCTCTGGTAATGCTCGGCCGCTTCCACCGGCTCCGATGTCCCTTCCAGCATGATGCCGGCCATGTAGTGGGCGAAGGCCGATTCGGGGTCCGCGGCGACCCACCGCTGCGCGTACTTCGTGCCTTCGGCTTCGCTTCCGGCGTCCCAGTGGGTCTGGGCCAAGGCCGCCAGGATCTGCGGATCTTCGGGATGCTCCTTCAGCAGAGCGAGCAGTCCTGCCGCGTCCAGCCCGCTCAGATCGAGCTGGGGTGGGGACTCCTCGATCGGGGCGTCCTCGGAAGTCTGCTCCGCCTCGGGAGGGGCGGACTCCGCGGAGGCGAGCTCCGTGGCCGGCGCCGCCGGCTCCCCCGCGGGCGGGGCCGAGTCGACCGGCGCCAGATCGGTCGCCGTCGTGCCGCCGAGCTCGGTGCCGGCCTGCGCGTCCAGGTTCCCCGCCTCGTCCGTCGCGGGCGCTCCAGCTTCATCCGAGCCTCCGCAGCCCCAGACCAGGAGGGCTGCCAGCAACACGGCCTGCGATCGCCAATTCGTCGTCATGGTTGCGACTCCTTCGGGTGGTCCCCGGGCGACCGCGTTACGATCGAGCGCGCCCCCCGGGAATGGCTCGCCGATCGCCCCACCGGCGAGGCGAAGCGACCGCGAGCTGGCGTAGATCGCAAGAGGGTGCAACAACGCGCCGTTCGACGCAACGGCACGCGTCCCTAATCCGTCATTCCACCTCGAGCACGAACTCCGCGCGATCGAGCCAACCCCCCGTGAGCCGCGCCACGGCCTCGACCGAGAAGCGCCCGGACGGCGCATTGGGGGGCACCTGCACCTGGTAGGCCGACTGGTCGCTGGCTCCGGGAGCGAGGGTGAGGGGCGATCCGGCGTAGAGATCATGCTCGAGCGGCGCCGGGTCGGCCACCAGAAGCTCCAGCTCGTCGTAGGACTGTGCGGCGCTGCCACCGTTGGTCAGCCGCAGCTCCAGATCGAAGACCGATCCGGGCGCGACCGGCTGCGTGGGAGAGGCGACCACCTCGAGCTCGAGCCCGGTGCTCAGGTCGATGCTGTAGACCGACCCGCCGTAGCCGGGCTGGCTGGCGTGGATCCGCTTGCAGGCGAGGGCGAGCTGCGAACCGTCGGCGCGCAGGTCGAGTCCAAAGACCGATCCCGGCGTGTCTAGCACCAAGATCGGGTCGGGATTGGCGCGCTCGAAAACCACACATTCCGCGTGCGGATACTGCGGGTCTCCCCAGTAGCCGGCGGCGATGCGCGAGCCGTCGGCGGCCACGTCGATATGCTCCAGAACATCCCAGATGAACCAACCGCCGCCCGGCCCGCCGGCGATTTCGCGCGACCAGAGCGGATCGGAGCCCTTGGTGTCGAACACGCCGAGCCAGTTGTGGCCACGGCGCGAGGCGTCGGTGGCGCCGATCGCCAGGGTCAGGCCGTCGTCGGAGAGCCCCACCGCGTCGTAGAAGGCATCGGGAGCGCCGGGCATGCGGAAGCTCCAGAGCAGATCGTAGGCGGCGCCATTGCGCTCCAGCACCTGGACCTGGGTGGGGAAGGCGCCGGCCGCGGCGGCCAGGTAGCGTCCGTCCCAGGACAGATCGCAGCCCAGCGAGAGGGTGCCGATATCTTCCCAGAGCACCGCGCCGTCGGCGGTGTCGAAGGCCCAGACTCGCCCCATGTCGTTGGCCACCGCGGTCCGTCCGTCGCCCGAGACTGAGAGCGCCTCGAAGGAGGCCACCCAGGTCGGCTCGGATGTCATCCACAAGGGGTCGGCGGAGACCGGATCGAAGACCGCCAAGTAGACGTTGACCGCGCTGGCCGCTCCGGCCACGATGCGCGAGCCGTCGGCCGATACCTCGCCGCGGGCGAAGAGCGCCCCCTGGGGAAACTCGAACTGCCAGTCCGGCTCCGAGCTGTCGCCGGTCCACTTGTAGACGCCGCTGCGGGAGTTGGTCAGGTCGCTGTAGACCAGGACCCGTGTGGCGCCGTCCGCCGACATGGAGAACTGGGCGTCGACGGTCTGCGGCTGAATCGGGTATCGCCACAGCGGCGCGGCGTCGCCCTGGGCGTCGAAGAGGGCGGCGGTGGCGGGCTGGTAGCCGGCCGCGCTGAGAATGCGGTCGCCCGGATCGCTCAGGGCCACGCCGAGCGGGGTCTGTGTGGTGATCGAGCCGTCCCAGATCACGCCGGTGAAGCGTTGGGCGCCGGCCGTGGGGGGCGACAGAGCGAGGACGAGGAGAGCCGGCAACAGGGTTGCTGCGCGAGACATGGTGCCTCCGTTCGTGGACGAACTCCCGGCATGCGCCACTGGCGACGTGGCGCGCGCGTGAACGAGAGCTCGAACGGGACCTGGCGCCGAACGCGGGATCTTGCGGCCGCTCGGCTCCGAGGAGAATCCTAACGCGGCCCGGGGTGGTGTGCTCTCCAATTCCCCTTCGGACTTCGCGGCGAATCCGAGCGCCAACGCCGCGGTGGCCTCGACACCATCCGCCGCGCGGGCTGGGCGTGTTGGAATTGACCTTGTCGGCGGAGTCGGACACGGATCGTCAGCGGCTATAGAGTCGCTCATGGGCATGGGAATGAACATCGTCACATCGGCGCGGACTTGGCGGGGCCCACTCCTGGCAATCGGGCTGCTGGCGCCGCCCGTCGATCTCGGCAGCTCGGCTGGCGCCGACACCACGCCACCACCTCGCACGATTCGCGTGCCCGCGGAGCTGCCGACGATTCAGTCCGCGCTGGACGTCGCCGACAACGGCGACTCGATCGTGGTCGCGCCCGGCTCGCCAGCCATCGACGCCGGCGATCCCCTGGTCCTGGACGAGATCTCCGACTGGCATCCGCGCTGGCCCGCGCGGGTCCCCAACGGCCCGCGCTCCGATATGGGCGCTTACGGGGGCGAGGGCAACCGCGGCTGGTTGGCCGAGTTGGAGGTCGGCGTGATCGAAAGCCGCCACTCGGAGTAGAATCACCGGGCGCCCTTCCGAGAAGGAGCGGGTCGCAGCGAATCGCCTCGACCAGACAGGACAAAACCGTGAAGAAGATCTACCTGACCAAGTACGAGCAAAGCCGCTTCGGCAAGCTGCCGGAGATCTCAGTGGACCAGATGGTCGCCGCCGCCGGCGCCCAGGGCCTCGAAGAGATCGACCGAGACCGGATCGACCACATCGCGATCGCCGGGCTCTTGACCCCGATGCTGAACGATCAGTGCCTGCTGGGCGGCCTGGTGGCGATGGACCCGGTCTACACCAACAAGAGCATCAAGGGGGTCGCCAATGCCTGCGATTCCGGTGGCCTGGCGGTGCTCGACTGCGCCACCCAGATCCTCGCCGGCCGCGCCCACGCCACCTGTGCGATCGGCCTGGAGAAGATGAACCCGAGCGAGGGCAAGCTCGACTCGACCATGATCGGCACCGCGCTCGGCACCGCGGCGCACCGTGAAGACACGTTTCCGCCCTTCACCTTCCCGCATCTCTTCGCGATCATCATGGATCGCTACATGAAGGCCTACGACTGCACCGAGGAGCAGTTCGCGGAGATCCCGCCGCTCTTCTACGAAAATGCGTCGCACAATCCCCTGGCGCACATGCACAAGACCAAGGCCCCGGTCACGCCGCAGGCGGTGCTGGAGAGCTATCGCTTGTTCAGCGAGCCGGAGGAGCTGCCGCTGAAACTCTTCGAATGCTCGCAGATTTCCGACGGCTGGGCGCGCATCCTGGTGTGCGACGAAGAGGGATTGGCGGCGCTGGGGATCGACAAGTCGCAAGCGACCGAGCTGGCTGGATTCGCCCAGGCCACCGACAGTCTCTCGATCGCCTCGCGCGGCGAGCGGTTGCTGCAGCCGGTGGGCGCCAGGCGCGCCTTCGACGACGCGATGGCGATGGCCGGAGCGGCCAGCGCCGACATCTCCTTCCAGGAGGTCCACGACTGCTTTTCGGTGATGGGACCGATCGCCGCCGAGACCACCGGACTGGCGCCGGCCGGGCAAGGGCTGCGCTACTTCCTCGACGGCCACGCCGCCCGCGCGGGCAAGTGCCCGATCAACACCTCGGGCGGCCTGATCGCCAAGGGCCATCCGATCGCCGCGACCGGGGTGGCGATGGTCGGCTGGGTGCACAACCAGATCCTGGGCAAGGTGCCCGAAGCGCTGCGCCTGGCGCGCGCCGAGCTCGGCACCACGCTGAACATCGGCGGACCGATCTGCAGCACGGTGGTGACGGTGCAGCGCGGGGCGTGAACGGCGGCGGCGGCGACGGCTCGGCGAGACCGAGGCGCGCGCCGCCGCGCGATAGAGACGTTTTATCGGGGCCATAGAGACGCCCACCGCGGCGAAAATTTATATCGGGCCGAACAAGGGATCTTCTCGGGCGATTAACGAAGTACGCCACAACGACTTGCGTCGCACCGGCGGGATTCCGGGCCGAGGCGACGAAGAGACGATTGTGGTGTATCTTCTCTGATGTCGAATCGGCGGGATCCTCGATCCTTTTTATCCGATCGCACATGAAGGACCGCCGTCCGCGCCACCGCCGAACCAAGCCAAGCGAGAGAGACCTGCCCATGGTTGAGAAGATCAACGAGATCTCCGGCGAGAACCTGCGCAAGTGTATGCAGTGCGGAACCTGCAGTGCCATCTGCCCGATGGGCGAGGCGATGCCGATCACGCCGCGGCGCGGCATGATGCTGCTGCAGTACGGAGAGATCGAGGCGGTGCAGGAGGCCGCCATCGGCACCTTCTGCGCCTCCTGCCATACCTGCGAGGTGCGCTGCCCGCGCGGCATCAGCGTGGCGAAGGTCTACGAGGCGGTGCGGCTCCTGGCGCTGCGCGACAACATCAATCTGATCGAGCCCGAGGCGATCCCCAAGGAGACCCTGGCCGAGGCTCCGCAGATCGCTTTCGTGAGCGGCTTTCGCAAACTGACGGCGTGAGGAAACGATGAAGCTCGCCTACTACCCCGGCTGCACGCTCAAGACCAAGGCGCAGAACCTCGACCGCTCGGCGATGGCGGCGCTCGAGGCGCTCGGCGTGGAGGCCCTCGAGCTACCGCGCTGGAACTGCTGCGGCGCTGTGTTCTCGCTCGCCGACGACGACCTGATCCACCACCTGGCGCCGGTGCGCAACCTGATCCGCACCATGGAGTCGGGCTGCGACACGCTGGTGACGCTCTGCTCCCAGTGCTACAACACCCTGGCGCGCGCCAATCTCTTGATGCGCGAAGACGCCGAGAAGCGCGACACGATCAACCGCTTCATGACCGAGGAGCCGGACTACGCCGGCGAGATCGAGGTGCAGCACTATCTCAGCTTCCTGCGCGATTCGGTCGGCTGGGAGAAGCTGCGCGCGGCGGTCGAGGTGCCGCTCGAGGGGCTGAAGGTGGCGCCCTTCTACGGCTGCACGCTGCTCAGGCCGAACGAGGTGGCGATCGACGGCGGCCCCAGTCCGCGTCTCTTCGATGAGTTCCTGGCCGCACTCGGCGCCGAGCCGACGCGCTTCTCCGCCGCCACCGAGTGCTGCGGCTCCTACCAGTGCCTGATCCACGCCGACGCGGAGTCGGAGCGGGCCGCCGAGGTGCTGGCTTCGGCCGAACGCGCGGCGGCCGACGCGCTGGCGCTGAGCTGCCCGCTCTGCGAGTACAACCTCGGCACACGGCAAGGCGCCGTGCTCGAAGGGCGCGAGGGTCTCGCCCCGCTGCCCACCTACTACTTCTCGCAGCTCCTGGCGCTGGCTCTCGGGCTCGACCCGGAGCTGTGCCGTTTCGATCTGAATCAGCCGCCGGCCTTGCAGCTCGTGCAAGAGCGGGACTTCGTCTCCTCGTCATGAGGGGACCGGCACGAAAGGGCAACGATGGGAACGAGTGACAACGGAAAGAGCACGGCCGCGATCGAAATGATACCGGTGTTCGTGATGGGCAAGCGCTACGAGGTGCCCGCCGAGCTCACGATCATGAAGGCGATGGAGTTCGCCGGGTATCAGTACATTCGCGGCTGCGGCTGTCGCGGCGGAATCTGCGGGGCTTGCGCGACGGTCTATCGCAAGGCCGGGGACTATCGGATCTACACCGGGCTGGCCTGCCAGACGGTGATCGAGCCCGATATGTACCTGACCCAGATCCCCTTCTACCCGGCCAACCGGGCCGGCTACGACTACGCAGCCGTGGCGGCGGAGCCGGAGACGATCTTCCAGCTATACCCCGAGCTCTTCCGCTGCGTGGCCTGCAACGCCTGCACCAAGGTCTGCCCGATGGACGTCCAGGTGATGGACTACATCGCGGAGCTGAAACGCGGCGATATCGAGAAGGCGGCCGAGACCTCGTTCGACTGCATCCAGTGCGGACTCTGCGCCAGCCGCTGCATGGGCGAGCTGGCCCAGTATCACATCGCGCAGCTGGCGCGCCGTCTGGCCGGCGGCAAGCTGGCGCCGCGCGCCGAGCACCTGGCCAAGATGGTCGAGTCGATCGAATCCGGCGCCTTCGAGGGGATGCTCGAAGAGCTGAAGACGATGGACGCGGAGAAGCTGCGTGCGCTCTATGTCGAGCGCGAGATGGAGCCGCACATGACGGGCGAGGACTGGCGACCCGCCGAGACCGTCGGATTGGCGACATAATAGACGCGCAGCGCGGATGAGCACTCCCAGGCTCCCGAACGCCCGCAGAAGGAAACGAGAGAAACGATGCCTTATCCCGAATCACTCCAGGAGCTGATCAAGGCGGTGGAGAAGACCCGGCCGGAGCGGGTGGAGCGCAAACGCAAGGGGGAGGAGGTCCCCTTCCTCGATCTCGATCAGCGCAAAGAGGTGCTGCACTTTCACCCGGACCACCGGGCCGAGGGACGGCGCGAGCTGGCGGTGGGGCCGAGCAAGGGTTATGGGATCCCGCATGAGATCGCCGACCTGCTCGAAGCGCGGCCGCGGGTGCAGCCCGACAAGGTCGATCTCTCGCATCCCGACTACGAGACCGATCTCCTGGTGATCGGCGGCGGCGGCGCGGGATCGTCGGCGGCGATCATCGCCCAGCAGCAGGGCGTGAAGACGATCGTGGCGACCAAGCTGCGCCACGGCGACGCCAACACCATGATGGCGGAGGGCGGCATCCAGGCCGCCACCAAGGGCGAGAAGGACTCTCCCTACTTCCACTACCTCGACGTGCTAGGCGGCGGCCACTTCACCAACGTGCCGGAGCTGGCCGAGGCGCTGGCGGTCAACGCGCCCGACGCGATCCGTTGGTTGGAGCACCTGGGGGTCGGCTTCTCCAAGGACGCCGAGGGCCGCCTGATGACCATCCACGGCGGTGGAACCTCGCGCAAGCGTATGCACTACGCCGCCGACATCACCGGCGCCGAGATCATGCGCACGCTGCGCGACGAGGTGCGCAACCGCGCGGGCGACATCGAGGTGCTGGAGTTCAGCCCGGCAGTGGAGCTGATCCTGAACGAGCACGGCCACTGCGCCGGCGCGGTGCTCTACAACATGGAGACCCAGGAGTATTTCGCGGTCAAGGCCAAGGCGGTGCTGATGGCGACCGGCGGCTGCGGCCGGCTGCACATCCAGAACTTCATGACCACCAACCACTACGGCGCCACGGCCGACGGCATCGTGCTGGGCTACCGGGCCGGCGTGCCGGTGGCCTTCCTGCACACCGTGCAGTACCACCCGACCGGAATCGTCTTCCCGGAGCAGGCCGAAGGGATCCTGATCACCGAGAAGTTCCGCGGCGCCGGCGCCAACCTGGTCAACGTCGAGGGCCAGCAGTTCGTCAACGAGCGCGAGCCGCGCGACGTCGAGGCGGCGTCGATCATCAAGGAGTGCGTCTCGAAGGAGCTGGGGGTGCCGACCCCCACCGGCAAGCTCGGCATCTGGCTCGACTCGCCGATGATCGAGATGCTCGAGGGCGAGGGAACGGTGCGCCGCGAGTTCCCGGGCAAGTACATCCTCTACAAGCGCTTCGGCATCGACATCTCGAAGCAGCCGATGCTGATCTATCCGACCCTGCACTATCAGAACGGCGGGCTCGAGTTCCAGGCCGACGGCGGCACCTGCCTGCCCGGCCTCTTCGTGGCCGGCGAGGTCGGGGGCGGAATCCACGGCGCCAACCGCCTGATGGGCAACTCGCTGCTCGACATCGTGGTGTTCGGGCGGATCGCGGGCGCTTCGTCCGCCGACTACATCAGCTCGCAGGCGAAGGATGGGGCGTTGACCCTGGATCATGCGCGCGACTACCAGCAGGAGCTGGAGAAGAGCGACGTGGGCGGCGACCGGGTGGCCCCGGCGCTGATCCCCGACTACACCGACCCGGAACTCAAGGCGCGCCAGCTCACCACCAGCTACGTTGGCAACGTGCGCTGAGATCGGCGGGGCGAGTCTCGCCCACTATGGAAATCGACTGCATCACGCCGGAAAGTGGCTGCTGGTTGGGCTAGATTCAATTTGAATCGCCGCTCGGCCCAGCCGCCGGTTTCGAGACGCCCGCGTCCGGTCGAGGGGAGCGATCCGGTCGCGATCCACAAGGAGGCGTCCCGTGTATGCGCGAAACCGGTTGGCGGCACTCGCCACGGCGGGGTTGGTGGCCCAGGGCGCAAGCGCCAATCCAGTCCTCGAGTACTACCTCGACCTGATGGGCGATCCCCAGACCCAGGAGGTCCCCGAAGACGGCTCCGACTGGCTGGAGATCTACAATCGCTACGGCACGATCCACCACCAGCAGGAGTACCTGGACAGCGACTTCGACGGACTGATCTCCTCGGGAGACGAGATCATCTTCTCCGGCGGCCCAGACCCCTTCGAGGTGCTCGGCGTGTTCCCCTCCTATCACCTGAACGGCGGCGAGATGGTCTTCCTCTCGACCAGCTTCGATCCGCCCCCGAATCCGGTCGGTGAGACCTGGATGTTGATCCACCCGAGCTTCGGATCGACGCACCTGGTCGAAGCGTGGCTGGACGTCAACGACAACGACATCTTCGACGCCGGCGACGATCTCTACATCGACGGAGTGCGGTACTCGGTGCACCAGATCGGGCTCAACGCTTCCGGCTACTTCACCCAGGGGGCCGCGCAACGGAGCTCTTGGTCTCGCATCAAGCAATGGCTGGGCGGCCGGCGCTGAAGAGCGCGCTCGCGATTGCGGCGCCGGTGGGGATCATCTGCGCCGTCTCGGGTTGCTCGAAGGGGCGCCCGGGCGCAGAGCGCGATGCCCCGCGTTTCGTCGCCGAGCGGGTGCGCATCGTGGTGCTCGACGATTCTCTGGAGGTCAGCGGGCACTACACCTTCGTCGCGGCGCCGCCGGGCGCGAGGGCGATCCCCATGCTCTACCCCTACCCCTCCGACAGCCTGCTCGGCGGAGCGACCACGATCGAGCTGGCACTTCGCGAGCAGGGCGGCGGATGGTCGCCGATCGCCTTCGCCGAGAAGCCGCGTCTGCCGGGGGCTCGATGGTTGATCCCTCCTGTCGCCAGCGACACCTTCGAGGTTCGCACCCGCTACCGGCAGCAGCGGCGTGCCGACTGCCTGCGCTATATCACCACCACGACACGAACCTGGGGCGCGCCGCTGACACGGGCACGTTTCGAGATCGTGCTGCCGGCCGACGCCGTCGATCCGTGTTTCAGCCACGACTTCGAGCGGGTCGACGAACGTGCGCCCTACGTCTACCAGGCACGGCCTTTCGCCGGAGAGCGAGATATCGTCGCGACCTGGTCTCGCCGGGAGTAGCGGGCTCCGCTCAGCCCCCCGACATCCGCCGCTCCGCGCCGGCGAAATCGAGCTCCAACCACTCGTCCTGGCGCTCGATGCGGATCGGATCCTGGCCGAAGCTCGTGCGGCAGTAGGGATTGTCGAAACGATCGTCGTGGTGGATCTGGACCGGCCGGCCGTCGATCTTGAGGCGCGTTCGCCAGCCCACCTTCATCTTGCCCTGTGACGGGGAGTGATAGGTGACACGTTTTCCCAGCACCTTCACTTCTGCCGCAACGATGTCGTCGACGAACTCGTCGAAGGTGCCGTCGGTGGTCCGGCAGCCCATCTCGCAGATCCAGGTGTTGCTGGTCCCGTCGGCGATCAGGTCCTTCCCCGCCCACTCCCCGGTCTCGTTCCAATGGGTGGGACGATTGGAGAACAGGGCCAGGTAGGCGTCGCCCTTGCGGCCCAGGGTCCACTTGTCGATGGCGCGCACTTCGTCGAAATGCTGCCGCGGGAAGTAGGCGTGGGTAAAGGGCAGCACCAGGGTCGGCACGATCAGGGAGGCGGGCCGCCACTCGTAGAGCACGATCGCGACGTTCTCCGCCTGCACCACTTTGGGCATCCAGCCGCCGGTCCAGTAGCCCGGCGTGCGCCCTTCCAGCGAGCCCGGATGGGAGGTGAAGACGACGGCGTCCAGATCGATGGTGGCCTGCCAGAGGTGGGTCTGGAAACCGAGCTGTCCGGGGCGCTGGTCCTGCGCGCAGGCGAGCATGTAGTCGGGGCGGCGGTAGGTGTAGGTATCGACCCGCGAGAGCACCGAGCCGCTGGTTGCGTTTTGGGCGAGAAAGGAGAGGGCGGGCAGCAGACCCAGCTCGTAGAGCGGCACCAGGTCGGCGAAGGGGGCGAAGAACTCGTTCTCCCAGAGATCGTAGGCCTCGGCGGTCGCGAAGGTCAGATCGACCACTTGCCAGGCCGCGTAGGCGCCCATCCCCCACCAACGGATGGCGGATTCCGGGCTCTGGAAGTCCAGGTCGAAGTCGGCCGCGTCGGCAAAGCGCAGGCTCATGCGCTCGCGATCGATCAGCTCATCGGGCTGGTCGGCGGCGATGTCCCGAATCACCCGAGGCGGACGGTAGCGACGGCTGGTCGCCAGCGACACCGCGCTGCGGCTGCCACGGCTGTTGTAGATCCCTTCGCCGGAGACCAGGCGCGACACACAGGCCGTCGACTCGCGGCGTCCGCCGGTCACGTGCTCGGAATAGGCGCGGCCGTGCGAGACACCGAACATGCCGCGGTGGGAGTTGAGGCCGATGTCGAAATGCAGCAGATCGAGCACCATCGCCGCACGCACGGCGATCTCGGGATCGGGCGCGAAGTCGGCGAGGTTCTGCAGCGCCGCGAAGTCCTCGTCGTAGTAGACGTTGGAATGCCACTCGCTGAAGCCGGCGCGGAAACGGTCTTCCAACCACTGCTCGATGCGCGCTCGGGCCTTGTCGGCGTGGTCCCGGCCGCTCATTCCGGCGTTGGGGAAGGTGGCATCCGGATAGAGGCTGCCGGCGAGATATTCGGCGGATGCGAAGAGGATCTGGTGATTCTCGCTCCAATAGACCATGCTGTCGGTGCCCGGCTCGTCGATCCAGTACTTGAAGCCCAAAAGCGTCTCTTCGATCTCGTCGCGCAGCAGAGGATCGAGCAGAGGATCGGCGGCATACTGATAGAGGATGCGCAGCAGCGCGGCGACCCGGAAGTCGGCGGTGTCGTTGCGGCCGGCGACGAAATCCAGAGCATCGCGAACGATGCTCTCGTCGATCGGTCCCACCCCCAGCTCCAGGCGGGCGAGCTGCGTCCACAAGCCTTCGCCGCCCAGCGAGTCTCCGTAGACGCAGATCTCCAGGTACTCGTGCAGGCGCGCGCCGTAGTCGTCTCGCGGGGCCTCCTGCCGGCCGATCCGCAGGGCCTCCGCCGCCATCGGGGACAGCACGCTCAGCAGAACGAGCAACAACATTTTCATCGCTCGGCCTCCGCGACTTCGGCCAGGAGCAGCAGCGAAGCCCCCACCCCCCACTTGCGGTCGGGCCAGGTGGGGATGGCGACGTAACCCCAGTAGCCGCTGGGATTGGTGCCGATCGAGGCGCCCACCACCCGCGCCCGACCCTGGTCGTCGGCGAAGAGCCGAGCGCGGATCGCGCCAATGCCGAGGCGCAGCTGCTCGCGATCAGGCGCCGGCGCGAGCCCGGCACGGGCCGCGAGGATTGCGGCCTCGACGATCAGTGCCGTGGCGGTGGTCTCGGTGTAGTTCAGCGGACCGTCGGGCCGGTCGACCACCGTCCACCAATGCCCGCTGGCCGAATCCTGCAAGTCGAAGAGGCGCTCGAGGCAGCTCTCCAGTCGACGTCGGGCCGGCTCGTGCTCCGGCAGGCTCGGCGAAGCGATCTCCAGCACTCGGGCGAGGGCCGCCACCGCCCAACCGTTGCCGCGTCCCCAGAAGGCGTCGTTGTGATGGCGCCAGGGCGTGGCCCAGGGCGAGAGCAGCCCGTTCTGGTCCCAGCCATGCCAGTAGAGGGCCGCGCTTTCGGAGTAGAGATTGCCCGCCAATAGCTGATGCTGGCGCAGGGCTTCCTCTACGTAATCGTCGCGACCCAGGTAGCGACCATATCCCGCCAGAAAGACCGTGGTCATGAAAAGCGTATCGACGTACTGCAGGTCCACGACCGGGAAGTGGAGCCAGCCTCCTTCCCGGGCACGGGGCGCGTCGAACATCAACCACTCGGCCAGCCGATCGCAGACCGCGGCGTAGCGGGCGTCGCCGCTGAGCTGGAGCATTCCCAGCGTGGCGATGCCCGGCGCGATCCGGTCGGGATAGAGCAGAAGCTGGTCGAGCTCTCCCTGCGCATCGATGTGGGCGTCGAGAAAACGGGCGACGTAGTCGCCGTAGCCGGCGTCTCCGCTGACCTGACCCGCCCGCAGCAGGCCGTAGGCGCAGATCCCTTCGCCCCAACTCCAACGCCAGCGCTCGGGATGGGGCCAGAGGTCGACCACCGAGTCCGCCAGCCAGACCAGGTCGTCGCCGGCGGTCCGGGCCGGACGAGAGTCGCTTGCCGGCGCCAGCGTGGCCAGCTGGCAGCCGAGCAGCGCGGTGATCAGCATCGTCGTAGTGGATGAGCGCAAGTCGGGCTCGCTTTCTGCGCGGCCTTCGAATCCCAGCCGGTCTATCGAGGTTTCGGCAGCAACATGCCGGCGCGCGCACGGTAGGCGTCCCAGGTGGGATGGCGCGACATCGATGCTTCTTTGAGCAGGATATTGGTGGAGAAGAGCGTGGACCAGACGAAGAGCAGCACTGCCCAGGGGATCCAGTGCCCGACGATCAGGGCGTAGGCGCTGTAGAGCATCATCTCGCCCAGGTAGTTGGGGTGGCGGACGCGGGCGAAGAGGCCGTCGTCGATCAGCCCGGGGCGCGTGCGCAGCAGGAAGTACTTCTGGCAGTCGGCGGTCATCATCAGGACCACACCGAGGGTGTGCAGGGCGACCGCGCCGCCGAGCAGAGCGGGCGCGGGCTCCGGGCGGGGGCCGAGCACGTCGGAGATCAGCAGATAGGGGAACGACCAGTAGGCCGCCAGCAGCAGTGCCGTGGCCACCGCGGCGCCCACCGTGATGCGTTGGTCCCAGCTCCGATCGGGGAAGGCCAGGTGCTTGAGCAGCCAGCACAGCCCGTAGCTGCCGTGCAGCGCCAGGTAGACCCAGGCGGCCGCGGAGTCGTTGCGGTAGTAGAGCATGAGGGCGGCCACGAAGGGCGCCGTTCCCCCTTTTTGCAGATTGATCACCCACGATGTCTTGAGCAGGCGGGGCCCGCCCCCCAGGTCGCGCGACAGGTGATCGTTGAAGCGGCCGATCGCGGCCGCCAGCGGATGGGGGCGTCGCCCTCCGTTCTGAGTCATGTCGATACCTCCACGGCAAAGCGTACACGAGGCGGGGTCACGGGCGCGACGGCCGGGCTACAATGAGCCGCCGGGCCAGCGGATCGGTCGCGGCGCCTCCCTCATCGGCAACACCACCCATGTCCGACACCATCTCCGAGCTGCTCGAGCGAACCCTCGTGGTCCCCGGGATCGCCCGCGCCTTCGACTCCCTGGGGCTGCCGGAGGAGGGCTACGACCAGTGGGGATTCAATGCCGAGCAGAGCCGGCTCTGGTACTCCCTGGCCTATCCGATCTACCGCTACTTCCGCCCGCGCGTCCACGGCGTCGAGAACATCCCGCCGGGACGGGTCCTGATCGCCGGCAACCACTCCGGCCAGCTGCCTTTCGACGGCATCGTGATCGCGCTCTCGACCTTGCTCGAAGCCGATCCGCCGCGGCTCCTGCGCCCCATGGTCGAGCGCTGGGTGCCGACACTTCCGGTGATCAACGAGATCTTCAGCCGGACCGGAGTGGCGCTCGGAGACCCGATCAACTGTCGCAACCTGCTGGAGGCAGACAACGCCATTCTGGTCTTCCCCGAAGGAGCCCGGGGACTGGGCAAGACCTCGGAGCTGCGCTACCGTCTCGAGTCCTTCGGGCGCGGCTTCATGCGCCTGGCGCTGCAGACCGGCAGCCCCATCGTTCCGGTCGCCGTGGTGGGGGCCGAGGAAGCGCTGCTGAGCATCCACAACGCCAGCACCCTGGCGCGAGTCCTGAAGTTCCCGTACTTCCCGATTCCCCCTCTGCTGCCGATCCTGGGGCCCCTGGCCTACCTGCCCCTGCCGGCGAGATTCCATCTCTACTACGGAGAGCCGATGCACTTCGAGGGACCCTTCGACGACGAGGATCCGGTCATCGACGAAAAGGTGCGCCAGGTTTCCGAGCGGATCGAGTCGCTGATCGCCCGCGGACTGGCCGAGCGCCAGACGGTGTTCGGCTGATGGGAAGCGACACTCCGCGGGCGCTGGTCACCGGGATCAAGGGAGGACTGGCGCAAATCGTCGCCAACAAGCTGAGCGCGCGCGGCTATCGGTGCATCGGCGTCGACTACCGGCCGCTGGAGACAGTACCCGAGGGTCTCGAAGAGTGCTATCAGGCCAACTACAACAAGACCCGAATCGAGGACATCTTCCGCAAGCACCGACCCACCCATGTCTTTCACCTGGGGCGGGTCGGCAATCTCAAGGAGAAGATGGGCAAACGCTTCGATCTGAACGTGATCGGCAGCCGCAAAGTGATGGATCTGGCGCTGAAGTACCAGGCGCGGCGCCAGGTGGTACTGTCGACCTTCCATATCTACGGCGCTCATCCCCACAATCATATTCCGATCTACGAAGACGATCCGCTGCGCGCCGGCAGCGCCTTTCCACAGATCGCCGATGCGATCCAACTCGACAATCAGGCCATCGCCTGGCTCTATCGCAACCGTGAGGTCGGCACGGTGGTGGTGCGTCCGTCCAACGTGATCGGACCCGACATCGGCAACGAGATGAGCAAGACGCTGCGCGCCCCGCTGGTCCCGGTGATGTTCGGCTTCAGCCCTATGGTCCAGTTCGTGCACCAGGACGACCTCTCCGACGCCGTCATCGTCGCCGCCGAAGGCTCCACGGCCGGTGTCTACAACGTGACCGGAGTCGGATCGCTGCCCTGGCGCGACAGCGTGGGGGTGGCGGGCGCCCGACAGGTGCCGATTCTGGCGAGCCTGGCCACCAGCTACCTGCGCGCGGCGGGCCTCTTCACGCGCACCCTTCCCCCCTACATGGTGAACTTCTTGAAATTCCCTTGCGTGGTCTCCGACGCCGCGCTTCGGCGGGATTTCGACTGGGCACCGCGGATCGAACAGGTGGCGGCGATTCGCGATACGGTGGCCGAGGTTCGGGGACCGTCGTTCTGATCGATGCCTCGCATCCACAATCGGGATACTCTGAGAGCTTCTTCTCTTCCATCGCCTGATACCGAGCCAACCGCCATGCGCATCACGACTGTCCAACCCGTCTATCGACCCGCGATCGGCGGCTGCGAGATCTACAGCCACGCACTGGTCAGCCGCCTGCGCGAACGCCACACGGTGCGGGTGATCACCGTTCTCAATCGCCAGGAAGACAAGCTCGCCCACCCCGATCTGTGGCGCAATTGTCTGCTGCACGCCACGCGCGGCGGCCAGCGTGACGAGGTCGACGGAGTGCCGGTGCACCTGGTGTCGCTGTCGGCGCTGGAGCGGCGGCTCTGCTACCCGATGCTGCGCGGCTACCGACACTTCGAAACCGCGGCGATGGCGCTGATCGAGCGTCTCTTCGCCGCCAAGATCGCGCCGCTGATCGAAGACTCCGACATCGTCCACGTGATGCACGGAGGCGTGTCGTTCCTGGGGCGGGCGGCGCAGCGCGCGGCGGCCGCTCGTGGCATCCCCTTCTACTTCACTCCGGTCCTGCACGAGTATCACGGCTGGGACCATCTGCTCCGCGATGGAGCAGGAGCGAAGGGGGGCCGGCAACACTTCGGCGAGCAGATCCCCTACGTGCGCAAGATGCCCGCGACCTACCACGATCGCTACTGGGCGGAGCTGGCCAGGAGCGCCGACGGTGTCATCGCTCTGACCGATCACGAGAAAGGGATCCTGGTCCGCGAAGGGGTGGCCGAAGAGCGAATCCACGTCACCGGGATCGGACCGGTGGTCGCTGCGGGTGGACCCTCGCGCGACGAGCTGCGGCGCCGCCACGGCATCGGCGACGCGCCGCTGGTGCTCTTTCTGGGTCGCAAGCACGAGCTGAAGGGGGTGGTGGAGATCCTGCAGGCCGCCGAGAAGGTCTGGGAGCGCTTCCCTGAGGCGCGCTTCGCCTTCGTCGGTCCGGTCGAAGGCAGCACCGAGGCGGCGCTGTCGCGCTACGCCGACCACCCCGGCGTGATCGATCTGCCGGAGGTGTCGGACGCCGAGAAGAGCGGCTGGTACCGAGCCTGCGATCTCTTCGTGAGCCCCTCGGTGCACGAGAGCCTGGGTGGCGTCTTCCTGGAGGCGTGGACCTTCGGCCGGCCGATCGTCGGCGGCGACATTCCGCCGGTGCGCGAGATCTCGATGAGCGGGCGGACCGGCATCCTGGTGTCGCGACGCGATCCGGGGCAGATCGCGGAGGCGGTCCTGCGTCTCGTGTCTGACCCCGACGAGGCGGCCAGACTGGGGGCGCTGGGCGCGGAACGGGTGCGCACGCGCTATAGCTGGGAGCACATCGTGGAGCGAACCGAGTCGGCGTTCGGCGCCACGTCCTAGATTCGATCGCGGGCGAAATCGGCCAGCCCGGAGCTCGAGATCACCCGGACTTCTCCGCCTTCAGCCGGCACCACCAGCACGCCCTCGCAGTCCGGCAGCGATTCGAGAAGCGCCAGCCCCCGTTCCGCTCCGAGCACGAAGCAGGCGGTGGCGGCGGCGTCGGCCAGGAGCGCCTCGTGCGCCACCACCGTCACGCCGAGGAGCCCTCGGCAGGGGCGGCCGTCGCGTGGATCGAGAATGTGGCCCCAGCTCTCACCCTCCGCCTGACGATTGCGCTCGTACTGGCCGGAAGTGGCGACCGCCCCCTCGCGCAGCACCAGTTCGCCGAGGGTCGTGCCGGGCCGGAGCGGATCGACGATGGCGACCAGCGGCTCGGGCCCCGCGCCGAAGAGGAGAAGCCCTCCGCCCAGGTCGAGCAGAGCGCCGGTCGCGCCGGCCTCGCGCATGGCCCGGGCCGCCAGATCGAGCGCGTACCCTTTGGCGATGCCGCCGAGATCGAGGCGCACGCCGGCGGCGTGGAATCGCAGGGTGCGACGCAGGGGATCGAGCTCCACCCGCTGATGCCCGATCTTCTTCAGGGTCTCGCCCAGCGCCGAATCGGAAGGCACCGCCACCGCTCCCTCAGCGCGAAAGCCCCACAACTCCACCAGAGGCAAGACCGTCGGATCGAAAGCCCCCTCGCTGCGCCGCGCCATCTCCAGGGCGGCGTTGATCACGGTGTAGGCATCGGTCGACAAGGGGACCGGGCGCTGGTGGGCCTGCGCGTTGATGCGCATGAGCTCGCTGTCGGGGCGCCAGGTGCTGAGCGTCGAGTCGACGTGCACGAAGGCGGCGAAGGCGGCGTGCACCGCGGCCTCGGCCGCGCTCTCGGTAGCCGCCCAGGCATGGACTCGGGCCAGGGTGCCCATGATCAGGCGGGCTTCCTCGTGACTGGCCGCGCGCGACTCGTCTACCTGCTCAGCGGCAATCGCTCGGCAGTCGAGCGACACGCCGGCCAGCAGCAGCGCCAAGATTCCCACCACGCATGAGACCGAGCGTCTGCGCCTGCCCCTGTTGCGCAACCCGGCCAGCGCCAGACCGCTGAGCGTCAGCACCAGCAGCGCGAAGGCGCCCGCACTCACGATTGCGCGGCCCGTGTTGCCCAGCCAGTAGCCGGTGTGTAGCTCGTGGACCACTCGATGGAGATCTCGATCCGGGCGCCGGGACGGCCAGGGCAGGTCGCTCCAGGTGTCGCCACCATCGCCGCTGCGCAGCACTCCGCCGGCGCTCAAGAGCGCGATCCGTCCCGCGGCGCCGACACTCAGATCGAGCGGTTCCAGCCACGCCTCTGCCGGCGGCGGAGGCAAGACCACGGATTCCCAGATCCGTCCGGAGTCGTGCGACACGACCAGGCCGTCGGCGCCCAGCACGTAGACGGTGTTGGCATCGTCCGGCGCGAAGGCGATCCGCAACACTTCTCCGGGTGGACGCAGCATCGGCGTCTCGCGCCAGCTTCGACCGCGGTCGGTCGAGATTTCGATCCCGTAGCGGGTGCCGCGCAGCCAACGGTCGGCGTCGTTCGGATCGGCCGCGAACGCGCCCGGCGGATCGGCGGGCGGCCCCAGAAGATGCGGAAACTGCAACAGCAGTCCGGTGCCGGTGGCCCCCAGCACCAGGACCGCCGCCGCCACGCCGAGTGCGCGATGCAGACCCCCGATCGACGATTCCATGCGACTAATTTGCAATGCCGAACCTCGCCCGCGCCAGGTGCAGGACTCGCTTGACGCCGGCCGCCAGCGCCCGGCTCGACATGGTCGCGCCGCTCAGCACGACCAGATCGCGGTTGAGACGAATGGGATCGTCCACTTCCTTGCCCCGAAACTGCTTCACAAAACGCTTGCGCCGCACTCCGTCGCCGCGCGACTCGCGATAGACCATCACCTGCACGCTCTCGACCCGCCCGCGCGCGGAGACCTTCACCATGAAAGTGATCGGCTTGAAACGACCGATTTCCTCGGTCACCATGGCCACGCCGAGATCGCGCCCGCCGCGCCGACCCCGATGAAACTCGAAGGCGGGCTCGGGCAGCCGCCAGCCCAGCTCCGTCTCGAGCGCGCCGCGCCCGGCGGCGCTCGGGCTCCAGCGCTCCGTCCAAAGTGTGTCGGCACCCGGGAAGGCACGCTCCAGGGCCTGTTCGAGGCTCAGGTAGACCTTGACGTGCTCCGGCCCGTCCGGACTTTGGGTCAGGCGATCGGCCCGCGCCGAGCAGGGAACGACCAGCAGCAGCGCCAAGAGCGCGCAGCGGAGTCCGCTCACCTTAGAAATACGTCGCGAACGAGAAGAAGAAGCGAGCATGCGCATCGCCGGCATCACCGTTGGCCGGAGTGGCGCGACCCAGATTGTAGTCGGCCTTGAACGCGGTCTCCTCGGTGGGCCGGAAGTTGATGCCGAAGGTCAGCCCTTCCTGACTGTCGCCGTCGGTGTCGGAGTCGAAATCGACCCAGTCTCCGCGGGCCACCAGGGTCATTACCGAGCCGGGCATGAGCGCGTCGTGCAGAACGTGGTAGTTGGCCTGTGCGTAGGCACCGCGCTGGCTTTCGGCCGCGCCCGGATGGGCGTCGGCATCGACGTCGGCCTGCACCGATGCAACCTCGCCCTGCAGCTCGAAGGGTCCCAGGGCGGTCTTGGCGTCGAAGGCGGCGATCGTCACCCGATGCTCGTCGTCAGCGTCGTAGTTCCCGCTGTGGACGGAAGCGCCAAGGGTGGTGCCGACGGCGGGGCTGAGCCCGAGGTGACCGACCAGCGCCTTGTTGCGGTTGTTGTCGGATTTCTGGCTACCGCGCCCGCCGCGCACGCGCAACGCGCCGTCCTCGTTGATCAGTCCATCTTCGAAGCCGTTCACCAGGTAGGCCTCGTAGGAGACGATCCAGTCTTCGCCGAGGGCCGACTCGCCGAACAGACCCATGCCGGACTCCGAGAGGGTCGAGGGGATCAACTGGCGGGAGACCACGGGGCGCGCGGTCAGGTCGTTCAGCGGACTGTCGTGCAGCAGGTTGAACGATCCGAGTGGGCTCAGGATCACGCCTCCGCGGAAGCTGAGGGCGTCGGTGACTTCGAAGTCCATCACCGCGTACTCCAGCTTCAGCTCGCCGTCGCCGCCGACGTTGCCGCCGTGCTCGTACTCGATCTCGGTCGACACGGTAACCCGCTCGGAGACATGGGCGGTGAGGAAGGGGATGAAACGGTGCTGGTCGAAGGTGTTGTCGCCCCCCTCGTTCCACTCGAATTCCATGTCCATATAGCCGCCCACCGACACCCCGCCGCTGTCGTCGCGCAAGTAGGGCTTGTCGTAGATACCGCCCGGCAATCCGGGGCGGGTGAGCGGAGAGGCCTGCGCCGCGGAGCTGGCCGCGATTCCGAGGGTGAGGAGGGTGATGGGCAGCTTGATCATGAGGTTCTCCTGAGCGTCTCGCTCCTGCGAAGGGCAACGCTTCTCGTGTTGCGCGCTCGAATCGAGCTCGGGGCCCGGATCCTCCGGGCCGTGTCAGGTGAGAGAGATATCTCAGTCTGTTAGAGGTGTCAACCTAAATCTGACCCGTCACCCAGGACTCCGCGGGCGGCAACCCATCCATGGGCGCAGCGGCTTGCGCGGAAAGGGAATCGGTCCTTCGCTGGGAAATCGCGCGGCGCCGCCGCTCCACGACCCGCACAGGAATCCTCAAGTGCCTCGAAAATCGTTCGACCGGGCCGCGCTCGGCCTCCTCGTCCTGCTGGCGGCGAGCGATGCCCACGCCATTCCGCGCTACTCCATCCGCTACCGCCAGGACTGCAACCTCTGCCACAAGAACCCCTCGGGCGGCGGCCAGCGCAGCGCCTACGCCGCGCAGTACCTGGTTCCGGCCGAGCTGGTGATGAGCCCGCGCGGCGCCAAGGAGCTGGAGAAGATCGACCCCCAGATCGGCGCCAACCTCAGCGTCGGCGCCGACCTACGCACCCAGCACATGACCGACCTGGCGGGAGAAGGGCTCCAGGACTTCTTCCTGATGCAGGCCGATCTCTACTTCACCTTCTCGGTGGACGGCCGCAACCTGCTCTACCTCGAGCGCGGGCTGCGCGAGGGCTACGATCTCTACGGCCTCTCCTACACGCTGCCCATGGACGGCTACGTCAAGGTCGGCCGCTTCGCCCCGACCTACGGCTGGCGCTTCGCCGATCACAACCGCTTCGTGCGCAGCGAGCTGGGATTCTCCCCGCCGGCCCATACCGACGTCGGCGTCGAGTTGGGAATCGCGCCCGGCGAGACCACGCTGAGCCTGGCGCTGATGAACGGGGCGCCCGGGTCGACGCTCGACGGGGACGGCGATCCGGCATTTGTAGGGCGCGCGGCGCGGCGGATGGAGCTCGGGACGATCGGCCTCAGCGCCGGCGCCTCGGTCATGCACACAGATGCCGGCGGCGCTCGGCGCACCGTGGCCGGTCCCTTCGGTGCCGTCCACTGGGGACGGTTGACCTGGATGGGGGAGCTCGATGCGGCGCGCAGCGAGGTCGGCGGCGGCACTCTCACCGGAGTCGTCGCTACCCAGGAGCTGGCGCTCGCGTTGCGTCCCGGTCTCGACCTGGTCGGCGTCTACGATTTCCACGATGCCGACATCGATCTGAAGAGCGGCAAGGACACCGGATTCAGCGTCGGCCTCGAGGCCTTCCCGCAACCCTTCGTCAAGTTCTTGGCCCTGGTTCGGGGCTGGCAGGGGCCCAGCGACAATACCCAGGCGATTCTGCAGGCCCATTTCCTCTATTGATGATCCCATTGCCCGAAAGACTCAAGATGAAAATGCGTTTGCTCCTGTCTCTGCTGGTTTCATTATCGACGCTCGCCGAGGCGTCGGCCCTGGAGCTGGTGGTGCGGCCCGGCGCCGAAGACAACCTGGTGGTGTTTCGGTCGGAAGCCCCGATGGAGTCGTTCGAGGGCAAGACCCGCGAGGTACGGGGTGAGATGTCGGTCGATCTGGGCGCTCTCGAAGGTCCCTTCCGCGCCCGTTTCGAGGTCGACCTGGCCAGCTTGGAGACCGGCAGCGGCATGCGCGACAAGCACATGCGCGAGAATCACTTGGAGACCGACGAGTTCCCCAGCGCGGTGTTCCGGGCGCGGGAGATCAGGGAAACGTCGAAGCCTGCACTGGAGGTCGGAGATACCGTCACATTCTTGGCCAAGGGCGAGTTCGATCTGCACGGCGTGACGCGCAAGATCGAGGTTCCGATCGAGGCAACGCGCGAGGACGAGGGCCAAGTTCGCATCAAGGCACAGTTCGGCGTGAGGCTGTCCGACCATCGAATCGAGCGTCCCAAATTCCTCTTCATGAAGCTCGGTGAAGAGCAACAGGTGACCATCGACGTGCGGGCGGGTGTGAAGTGAAAGGGACGGAAGCGACAATGAAATCCCGAGTGGCGGCGGCAGCGCTGGCGCTGGCGATCAGCGCCTGCAGCGATCTTGGCAGCAACCCGGAGGATCCACCCGGTCCCGAGCCGGATTCGACCTGGGACGATGGCATCGAGACTCTGCTCACCGGTCGCTGCGGCGCCTGCCACTCCGTGCCTCCGGCCAACGGGGCGCCGGGCGGCTTTCGACTCGACCGCTACGATCGCGCCGACGCCGGAGGCGGAATCGACGGCGCCTTCGAGAAGCGCAGCCGGATCCGTACCCGCGCGGTGGACGCCGGCTCGATGCCCCCGGGCGCTCCCCTGCCGGCCGCCGAGCGCGACGAGCTGGAAGCCTGGCTCGATGCCGGGGCGCCGCGCTCGTAGGGATCGGACTGGGGAAGGGAAACCCCTCATCGAATCGTCAGCGGGGCCGACGACGATCCTCCGGTGATGTAGATTCCCCTGGATCGAACGGACCCGCGCACCGGGTCCGACCCGCCTACCGTCGAAAGGAGAACCGATGAAGGGGTCCCCCCGCCGCCACGCCCACCGCGCACGACCGGTCGCCGCCCTGCTCGCCGCCTGCGGCCTTCTGATCTGCCTCGCCGGATGCGCCTCGACGCCCCGCTACGGCGCCGCTCCAGGCGGCCGGCGTGCCCACGAGCGGCAGGTCGATCGGGACGATTCGGGGACGACCCACGAAGCGCGGCCTGGCGCGCCGGACACCTCTGTCGAGAGCAGCGCACCGCCCCCCGGCGAGGACGGCGCCTGGAGTGCTCCCCCGACTGCGGCCACGGAGAAGGGCATTCCGTCCCCTCAAAGCCTGCAGACCGAGGCGATCGAGGCCTGCGAATCGGCCGAGATCTTCCTGGACGAGGGCGAGCTCGACGATGCCATCGCGGCGCTCGACCGCGCCTACCAGCTGGTGCTGACCATGCCGGAGAACGGCGATCCGGCCGCCGCCCAGACGCGCGCCGACATCCGCAGAATCGTCGCCGAGAAGCTGATCGATATCTACGCCTCGCAGCGCACCGCGGCCGGCGCGCCGCGCACCTCGTGGGACCTGGAGATCCAGCTCGTTGCCAACGATCATGTGCAACGCGAGATCAAGTCGTTCCAGACCTCCGAGCGCAACTTCTTCCTCGATTCCTACCGGCGCTCCGGACGCTTCCGCCCGATGATCCTCGCCAAGCTCCAGGAGGCCGGACTGCCGAGCCAGCTCAGCTGGCTGCCGCTGATCGAGAGCGGCTACAAGGTCCACGCCTATTCGCGGGCCAAGGCGCTGGGCCTGTGGCAGTTCATCCTCTCCACGGGGCGCCGCTACGGCCTCACACGCGACGCCTGGACCGATCAGCGCATGGATCCCGAGCGCTCGACCGACGCGGCGATCGCCTATCTCGGCGAGCTGCACGACCTGTTCGGGGACTGGCCGCAAGCGCTGGCCGGCTACAACTGCGGCGAGAATCGGGTGCTGCGTCTCGATCGCCAACGCAGCGATCAGGATCTCGACTTCTGGGACCTCTACGCGCAGCTTCCACGCGAGACCCGGCGTTACGTCCCGCGCTTCTTCGCCACGCTGCTGATCCTCGAAGACCCCGAGGCGTACGGGATCCAGCTACCCGCGCCCGACGATCCGCTGCCCGATCCCGCCCTGATCACCACGCACAAGCAGTACCAGCTCGAGGCGATCGAAAAGCGTGTCGACCTGCCCTCGGGGCTGCTCGGCACCTACAATCCGGTGCTGCGCCACGGAATCACTCCAAAGGACGAGTTCTTGTTGCGGGTTCCGCCAGAGCAGCATGCCGGCGTGCGCGACTGCCTGCGCGAGATGCCGGAGTACACTCCCCCCGAGCCGGAGTTCGTGGTTCACCGAGTGCGGCGCGGTCAAACCCTGTCCACCATCGCCGCCAAGTACGGTGTCTCCATCTCGACCATCGCGCGCGCCAACGACATCCGCAATGTCAACCGCATCTACCCGGGCCGACGCATCAAGATTCCGCTGCGCGCCTCGGCTGCATCAGCCCGTCGCAGAAGCTCGGGCGAGCCGGTGTTTCACGTCGTCCGCAGGGGCGATACCCTTTGGGACATCGCCAAGATGTACCGCACCAGCGTCAACACGATCAAGCGCGAGAACGCCTTGCGCAGCTCGCGCATCAATCCCGGCCAGAAGCTCCGGGTCTCACCCGGAAGCAGGCAGGGTTCACGAGTCCACGTGGTGCGCCGCGGAGACACCCTGAGCGCCATCGCGGAATCGTACGGCGTCGGCCTGCGGGCGCTGCTACGCATCAACGGCTTGAGCAGCCGCAGCACGATCTACCCGAATCAGCGGATCGTCGTCCCCTAGAAGCGTCACCCGCACATTCTTGAACGCCGGAGTGCGCGACAGCGGATCGACTGTTGTTGGATACAGAGTATTCGCCTCGGGGTAGTACATCATGGCGCAGCCGCGGCTCACGTCGAAGGCGCGCACGGCGATCTCCGGCAGCTCTCCGTGCTCGCTGCGCACCCTCACTCGTTGATCGGTGCTCAGGCCCAGTTGGTCGATGTCGGCGGGGTTCATGAGAATCACATCGCGGCGTTTCTGCCCCCGGTAGAGGTCGCCCTCCTCGTAGACCACGGTGTTGAACTGGCCTTCGGAGCGCACGCTCATCAACAAGAGCTCGCCCGGCGCCGGTGGCTCGGAATACGGAATCGCGACGGCCTGGAAGGCCGCGCGGCCATCGCTGGTGCCGAAGCGAGCATCGCGCGGCGCACGTCCCGGAATGTGGAACTCCTGGCCTCGCGCCAGAGGCGCGAAATCCGGAATCGCTTTGGCGATCAGCTCGCGAATGGTGTCGTGCTCTCCCAGCGACCCCCAGTCGACCGGCCCCTGGGATCCGAACAACCGCTTCGCCAGGTCGACCACGATCGAGGTCTCGGTCCGGGTGTTCGGATGGCGCGCGGGGCCGCCGGCGCTGCGCCGCACGTACGAGAACATCGACTCCTGGGTCGTGCATTGCGGCTCCTCGTCGCGGGCGCGCACCGGCAGAATCAGTGTCTCCTTGCCGCGACCGTGAACGTGGCCGGTGTTCAACGAAGTGTTGAAGCAGACCACCTGATCGATGCGCGCGAGCGCGCCGGCGGCGAAGCGGCTGGCCGGGTTGGATCCATAGAGATTGCCGCCCAGGCACCAGGCCACACGCATCTCGCCGGCCGCGGCCCGCTCCATGCAGGCCATGGTGTCGAGCCCGGGCTCGGACGGCAGCGCGGCGCTCAGTTCCGCCTCCAGACGCTCGATCAGCGCCGCCTTCAGCCTGGGCACCACGCCCATGGTTCCCATCCCCTGCACGTTGGAATGACCGCGAAGAGGCAACAGTCCGCATCCCGGGCGCCCCACCATGCCCCTCATCAGCGCCAGGTTGGCGATGCAGCGCACGTTCTCGACACCGTGCCGGTGATGTGTGATGCCCATCGCCCAGGCGAAGATGGTGGCCTTCGACTCGGCGTAGATCGCGGCGGCGGCGCGGATCTCGGCCACGCTCAGCGCGCATGCGGCGACGATCTCGTCCCAGGTGGCGCGCTCCACCACGTTGCGCCACAAGGGCCAACCCTTGGTGTGCTCCGCCACGAAGCCCCGGTCCTCGGCGCCGGTCTCGAGCAGGTACTTGGCGATGCCGATCATGAGCGCGATGTCGCCGCCGATGCGCGGCTGCAGCGTGCGAGTCGCGATCTGGGAGCCGAACAGCAGACTGCGCCAGTCCGAGGGCACACGGAAGCGGCATAACCCCGGCTCGCGCGCCGGATTGACCACCACCACCGTGCCCCCACGCCGCCGCAGCTGCAACAGCTCCTTCATGAAGCGCGGATGGTTGGAGGCCGGATTGGCGCCCATCAGGAAGAGCGTGTCGCAGCGCCGCAGGTCATCGAGACGCACGCTCGCGGTGCCGGAACCGATCGCCTCGCCCAGACCCACCCCCGAGGCCTGGTGACAGTAATAGGAGCAGTTGTGGACGTTGTTGGTGCCGTAGACGCGGGCGAAGAGCTGCAGCAGGAAGCCGGCCTCGTTCGAGGAGCGGCCGCTGACGTAGAAGAAGGAATGGCGCGGATCGGTGGCGGCCAGCTTGGCGCCGGCGCGTTCCAGCGCCTCTCCCCAGCCGATCTCGGAATAGTGCGTCTCTCCCTCGCTCAGCAAGAGCGGCGTGGTCAGACGTCCGGCCTGCTCCAGCTCGCGCGGCGTCATCCGGGCCAGCTCGGCGACGCCGAATCGCTCGAAGAAGCCGGGCGGAATCGCGCTCTGCATGTCGGCCGCCATCGCCTGCACCGACTTCTTGCACACTTCGAAACGCCCGCCGACCTCGTTGCGCATGCCGCCACGCGCCCCGCCCATGCCGAACGCGCAGGTCTTGCACGCGTTCGGGGCCCGCAGTGCGCGCCACATTTTCCGGGGGCCGCCGCGACGCATGGCCTGGGCGAATGTGTAGCGAACGGCGGGCCAACCGCCTCCGGACTGAGCGCTCACGCAGGCGCCCCTTCGGCGGCTGCCTCCGGCGCGGTGCGCCCCGCCGGCCGCGCATCCGGCAACATCTTGGTCAGGATGGATCCGGCGAGCAGGAGCGCGGCCAGGTCGTAGAACGCCGCCAAGGTGTGGAACTTCCAGCTTTGATACCACCAGATCGGTTCGCCCAGATTGGCGAACACCGCGCAGACCAGAGCGGTCAGGAGCAGCACTCCGGCGCGCTTCTCCCGCGCCAGGGGCCGCAGCAAGGCCCCGAGCAAGACGCACGACACGAGCATGTGCAGGAATCCCCCGGCGAACACCCCGCCGGCCATGACCGGAGCGCCGGCGCGCCGGTAGTGCACGAAGGCGATCGGTCCGGCCTCGTGCAGGGTGCGAAACTGATGCTCGTCGCTGCCGTAGCCGGGCAGCACGTAGGCACCATCGGCGCTCAGATGCTGCTGCAGCGCCGAACCGAACGCGGCCTGGTCGTCCGCCAGCTGGGTCATCCCGATCCAATCGGCCGCGAGTCCCCAGAAGACAAATCCCCAGAGGAACATGGCGAGGGCGGCAACGAGGTGGGCGAGTATCGCTTTCATGTCGAGCTCTTTCGGTGGTTCGCGACCACGGATGGATCAAACACCCAATTTGCTCTTCAGGCGGTCGCTGGACAGATGCTTGACCAGGTCGAGCGGCTCGCAGAAATTGGCGCCGTAGTCGACGCGGATCGGTCCGATCGCCACAGCGGCCTCGAGCGCCGCTCGATGCAAAGTCGAATTGCGCTTGCCGATCCCCAGCAGCGCCAGGCTCATGGCGTCGCGGACCCAGTTCTCCTCGCCCGCGATCGTCCCTCGAATGCGCGCCACGTGGTCGAGAAAGAAGGCATCATCCCGGGCCTTGCGCCCCCGGGCCTTCGACATCTCGTAGAGCAGCAGATAGCCGCAGCGGCGCCGCATCGGATCGGCGGCGGCGATCCAGTCGACCGCCAGGTCGGGGGCGAAGTCGGCCTTGGCCAGGGTGGCGTCGCAAGAGGCGAAGACATGCGCGAGCATCCCGGCGCCGCGCTCCTCCACCTGCGACTCCGCCTGGGCGCGCGTCATCTTCGCCGGCTCGTCGATCAAGAGGCCGACGATCTTGGCGTCGTAGCTATCGCTGCGCCAGAGCTCGAGCGCCAGGTCGTGGTCACGGCCCACGCCTTTGGCCAGCTTGCGCAGCTGCGTCAATCCGATCCCGAAGCTGCTCAGAGGACTGTCCTCGCCGGCCAGTCTCTTCCAGTGGGCGATGCCGCGTTCGTTTCGGTGCTCGCCGAGCAGGGTCATCACGTCGCATCGGTTCATGGCACGTCCCGCGCATGGGTATCGATTTCGAGCTGGAACCCAGAATAGGCCGCAATCGGCGGCGCGGGCGCGGAGCTCCCAAATCACCTCTGAGCCGGGCAGTGGGCTGCGGAAGCGGGCCCGGGGCTGGCGTGTTCTAATGGGGAGACAGACCCTGCCGCAGTCAAAGGAACCGCAATGCAAGCCAATGCCCTTCTCCTTCTTCCCTTGGTCTTCAGCACGCCCCTCGCGGCCCTCGACGTGGACGGGCGCGTCGTCGGCCCCCTCATCGCGTGGCAGGCCGCCGACCTGGCGACCTTCGACCCGGCCTGGATCCATCTGAAGTTCGTGGAGGATTCGCGGATCCATCTGGTCGCCGGGCGCTTCGTCGACGCCGCCGGGCACGACCTGAGCGAGATCAACACGCTGCTGCACCGGGCCCGCCGGATTCGCCGCACCTTCGCCGGAGACCCGATCTCGCTGGGCGAGCTGAAGCGCCGGGGGGAGTCGGCCGCTGGACGGGCCGGCCCCAACCTCGCGCTGTGGTTCGACGTGGAGCTGCCCGCGGGGCACCACGCGCTTGCGGCGCTGCTCAACGAGCTGAATGCGCGGCCGCTGGTCGAGATCGCCCATCCCGCCCCGATCTGCGAGCCGGCGGTGCTCCGGGCCGCGCAACGCATCGACCGAATCGAGCTGCCGATCTCCGACACTCCCGACTTTCGCGATCAGCAGGATTATCTGTACGCAACACCGGTGGGTCTCGACGCGCCGGCGGCCTGGGCCGAGCCCGGCGGTCGCGGGGCGGGCATGAAGTTCATCGACGTCGAGCTGGGATGGGTGCTAGATCACGAGGACTTCAACCAGAACAGGTTCTTCCACCAGGGCGGCGCACCGCTCGATCCCTACTACTTCGACCACGGGACGGCGGTGGTGGGAGAGGTGGTGGGTGATGCCAACGGTTTTGGCGTCACCGGCTTCGCCAGCGACGCGCAATGGGGCGTGGTGGCGGTCGACTACGACGAATGGCCGGAGGTGCCGCATCGCTTCCAGGAAGCGGTCGACAATCTCGACCCTGGCGATGTGTGGCTGATCGAGCTGCAGATGTATCCACCGGGAAAAGGCGCGACGCCGATGGAGTGGCTGCAGGTCAACTACGATGTGATCTGGACCGGTTGCTGGAGCAAAGGTGTGGTCTGTATCGAGGCGGGCGCGAACGGCTACCAGGACCTGGACGACGCCAGCTGGGGCGGAGTATTCGACCGCGAGCTGCGCGATTCCGGCGCGGTGCTGGTGGGCGCCGGAACGCCGACCGGGCGGCTGGCCGAGTGGTTCAGCAACTATGGCAGCCGCATGGACGTGCACGCCTGGGGATCGGAGATCGTGACGACCGGCTACGGCTACCTCTACAACGGGGGCAGTCTGCAGACCGAGTATACGAACGACTTCGGCGGCACCTCCGGCGCCTCGCCGATGGTGACCGGGGCGGCGCTCTGCCTGCAGGGGATCTCGCGACAGTTGCACGGGCAGCCGATGCCGCCGGCGATGCTGCGGCGGCTCTTGTCCGCGACCGGGATCCCGCACCTGGACCCGGTGAAGGAGATCGGTCCGCGACCCGATCTGGGGGCGGCGGTGGCGCGGGTGATCGAGGGGCGGGAGCGACGCGACGGGTCGTGACCGTCAGACCGCGCTGTCCTGCTGAATCATCGCGACTCGGGCGGGAACCGGCACCAGCCGGCGCAGCGCCGCGTGGACTCGCTCACGCCGAGCGCGGCGCCGATTCGCCCGGGCATTCCGAGCCTCCTCCCAGATCTGGAAGTTGAAGCGGGTGCGGTGGGCGACCTCCAGCCGGGAGATCGTGCGGTGGGGCAGGCAAGTGATGGATTGCATGATGTCCGTCCGGTGAAATGGAGCCCCGAGGGCTCCGGGCCGCCGTCCTCGCGCCCGCTCTGGTGCGCTCGGTTCTCGGCGTCTACCGCTAGACATGAGGCGGGCGCGGCGGGTGTTACGTCGCAATCGAGGATCTGGGCCCGGTTTGGTCGCCGGCCTGTTTGGTGCTCGAACGAACTGGATTCCGGCTTTCGCCGGAATGACGGGGAAGGAGGCGTCGACGAGTGGATCGCGGGCTGCGTCTGCTCGCGGAGGGGGCACGCGGCTCCACTCCGCGGACCGGGCGCCCATCCGGCCACGTCTTGCCGATGCGCCTGCGTCTCGTCGTGCCACCCCGTCTCGACAATTCGCCCCGTATTCGTCATTCCGGCGAAAGCCGGAATCCACGCCCGCGGATTGGCTCGATCCGCGGATACTCGCCCGGTTCCAACGGAGCAGAGTCAAGAGCACGCGAATC
>CAZBBK010000056.1:0-39426 GCA_964490075.1 uncultured Gemmatimonadota bacterium
AGTCGGGTTCCGGCGGCGCCGTCGGCCGAGGCGTCGATCTCGTTGTCGGTGATCTCGCCCCATTTGATCGACTGATCGGCGAGATCTTCCGAGAACTGCCCTTGCCGCGTTCGCCGGCCTATGACCAGACCCTTTCCGCGCCCGATCACGCCCCGGGGAAGATCGCCGACGACGTCGTAGTAGAGGGACTCGTTGGTGATGCTCTTCCCTTGAATGAAGAGCCCTGTGTTGTACTCGCGCAGAGCATCGTTCCGCGACGACCAGACCGAGAGCCCCGACGCGTAGCCCGAACACGGCGTCAGAGCGGAGCCCGCAGTACCACCTCGAGGTTCACGCCGAACCCGAGCAGGTCCATCAGGTGGAGCAGGGCGGCGCGCGGGTACTTCCGCACCCCGCTGCTCTCCTGCAGCGCCCTGGCCGCGCGACAATCGTATTTCTGAATGAACTCGAGCAGCTCCAGGCCCGTTTGTCGAGCAACACTCTCAAGGGCGCGCCTCGAGTACCCGATCAGGTGGAATGAATCGTGATAGGGACAGAGCTCCTGAGCCACGCCGGTTGAGCTTCTCTGTCTCCACGTGCGGATTCTGTTGGTCAGTGCGAGCTCGTTGGGCGACACGAAGTAGAGGATCCCCCCCGGCTCCAGGAGCGCGACGATTTTGACGAAGTAGTCGATGGGACTGGGGACGTGTTCGAGGACCGAGTCCGCATAGACGAGAGAGTAGCTTCCGCCACCGGGGAGGTCGAGAAAGGGCGTTGACAGAACGCTGATCGGCGGATCTGCCCTGCGCAGAGCGCGCGCAAAAGCCGATGATGGCTCCTGCGCAACAACATCCCAGTCGCGCTCGACCATGTAGCGACTCATGAACGCCTGCACGCCGGCGCCGAGCTCCAGCATGGTCTTGCTCGAGCTTCGAAGATGATCGCGGATCAGCGCCAGTCTTCGCGCCGGAATGGTCTCGGCCCGCATGGTTCGCCATCCGGCAGTAGGCTCTTTGAAGTAGCCATCGCCATAGAGGATCTCGAAGTCAGCCTCGTCCCAGTGGGGCATCGGGTCTGTATAGAGCAGGTCGCAGTCGCGACAGGCAACGATGCAGGAATCGTCCGGAGGCGTGATCCGGCCCCTCTCGAGATCGACGTTGCCAACCAGACGGGAGCTCGTGCTATTGCAGACCGGGCAGCGGCCGGTCGTGTAGGTAGCCATGGAGGCACCTCATTTTGCTCTGAGCAGCGCCAACGCCTCGATCTGGCTGGTCCAGGGCATCATATCGACCGGCTGCACCGAAACCGTATCGTAGTCGTGGCGCGCCAGTAGATCGAGATCGCGGCAGAGGGTTCTTGGCGCGCAGGAGAGGTAGAGAACCTGCTTGGCTGAGGAGTTGCCGATCATCTCCAGCACCGGCTCCAGGGCTCCGGCCCGGGAGGGGTTCAGAATGATGGCATCCGGCCGCCGTTGACGCAGTCTGCGCAGAGAACGTTCCACCGACGACGAGAGCACCTCGAACTCCCTCCCTCCGCAGTCCCGAGCGGTGGACTTGAGGTCGGACACCGCGGCTCGGGATCCTTCGACGTAGAGCACCCGGCGGTAGCTGTGCCCAAGCGCAAAGCCGTGGGTACCGACGCCGGCGTAGAGGTCGATGAGCAGATTGCCCCCGGACAGGTAGCGGTCCATCAGCTCGTGGATCGCCGGCAGAATCGAGAGATTGACTTGGAAGAAGGCGCCTGGAGAAACACGAAGCTGCATCCCGGCGTGATGGACCCAGATCTCTCGTTCCCCCCAGAGGTGCTGGATGGCGCCCCGGATCACCTGGGAACCGCCTTTCGGGTTCAGATTGACCGAGATGCCGTCCACCGCGGGCGTTGCACGGCGCAGAGCCTCGAGCGGGAAAGGGGGCATCTCATCGGCCCGGAAAACCAATATGAGATGCTGCCGCCGCGGGTCACTGCCGCAGAGCAGATCCAGGTGGCGCAGCTCGCGGGGGATGTTGCCGGCGGTGTTCAACAGCTCGCGGATTCGCCGAGTGGTATCCAGCAGTTCCGGCGCAATGACGCCGCAGTCCGGTGTGTCGACGATCTCTCGGGTGCCGGATCGAAAGTAGCCGAGCCTTGTGCCGCCGTGGCGGGAGATGCCTACCGCCATCCGCACCCGGTTGCGATAGCCGATTGTCTTCGGCGAGGACAGTGTTCGCGGGATGTGTACGTTGGCAAGACTGTCGTAATTCCTGAGCTCCCGGCCAAGAACTCTCCGTTTGCGCTGCAACTGCTCGCCATAGCTCATGCCGAGCATGCCGCAGGCACCGCAATCCTCCTGGTGGGAGCAGGTCCATCCTGATGCGAGGTTGCTCACCCGCGGGAGCATACTCCATGTGGTTCGCGTGGGCGCTGCACTGGCTCGTGCCATCAACCGATGTGGTCGTTCTGGCGCGAACCCTAGGGATCGGCGGGCGCTTCCCCGAAAAAGCCGCGTGTGGGCCATACTTATAGGTTCAGCATCTTATCGAGAGCCACCGATCACCGCCCACCGATGACTCCCCTCACCTTCCAGCTCAACGACCGAGAGGTCCGCCTCGAGCCCCGCCCGGGGGAGTCGTTGATGCACGCCTTGCGCGAACGCTGCGGGATTCGGTCGATCAAGAACGGCTGCGACGGACAGGGGCGCTGCGGGAGCTGTCTGGTTCTGATCGACGGCCGCCCCCGCACCACCTGCGCGACGCCGATCGAAAAGGTCGCCCGTCGCTCTGTGCGCACCCTCGAGGGCTATCCATCCGAGGATCGCGCCCTGGTCGCCCGCGCCTTCGTGGCGGCGGGCGCCGTGCAGTGTGGTTTCTGCACGCCGGCCCTGGCGCTGCGGGCGCTCTCGCTGGTCGAGCGCCGCGCCGAGCTCGGCCGCGCGGAGGTGGCGCGAGCCATCGACGGCCATCTCTGCCGCTGCACCGGCTACGCCAAGATCGTCGACGCCATCCTGCTGCTGGACCGGGCGCGGCGCGGCGAGGATCTGCCCCGGCTCGAGAGCGAGGGCCGGGTCGGAAGCCCGCTGGCTCGCTACCGCGGAGAGGCCGGCGTGCTGGGCGAGTCCCCCTTCGTGGGCGACCTCGAGCGACCGGGTCTGCTGCACGGCGCGCTGCTGCTCGCACCGCACGCCCGCGCGCTGCTCAAGCGCCTCGACCCACGGCCGGCGGAAGCGCTGCCGGGGGTGGTGGCCGTCGCCACCGCAGTGGACGTGCCCGGGGAACGCTGGCTCGGCCTGTTGGAGCAGGATTGGCCGGCCTTCGTCGCTTGCGGCGAGGAGGCGCGCTGCGTGGGCGACGTGGTCGCGGCGGTCGCCGCGGAGGACGAGGAGTGCGCGCGCCGGGCGGCGGCACTGATCGAGACCGAGTGGGATCCGCTGCCGCCCACCACCGATCCCGAGGAGGCGCTGCGGCCCGATCATCGGCGAGTCAACCCCCGTCACGCAAACCTGCTGCAGCGGATCGTCATCCGCCGCGGCGACGCCGAGGGCGCCCTGGAATGCGCCCCCCACGTGATCTCCGACACCTGGCGGACCCAGCGCATCGAGCATCTCTTTCTCGAGCCGGAGAGCGCGCTGGCGGAGCCGCGCCCGGGCGGCGGGCTGAGGCTCTGCTCGCAAGGGCAGGGGATCTTCGACGACCGCCGCCAGGTGGCGCGCCTGCTGGGGCTGGCGGAGCAAGAGGTCGAGGTCGACCTGGTGCCGACCGGCGGAGCCTTCGGCGGCAAAGAGGATCTCTCGGTCCAGGCCCACGCCGCACTGCTCGCCACCATGACCGCCCGCCCGGTGCGCGTCACCCTTTCGCGCGAGCAATCGATCCGCCTGCACCCCAAGCGCCACCCCTTCCACATGCGGCTCCGCCTCGGCTGCGACGAACGAGGGCGGCTGAGCGCGCTCAGCGCCAGAATAGTCGCCGACTCCGGCGCCTACGCCTCGGTCGGCGCCAAGGTGATCGAGCGCGCCGCCGGTCATGCCTGTGGTGCATACAAGATTCCGAACGTCGACATCGAAGCACGCGCGGTCTACACCAACAACCCGCCCTCGGGAGCCATGCGCGGATTCGGCGTCGGCCAGGTGAACTTCGCCCTCGAAGGGTGTCTCGACCGACTGGCCGCCGAGCTCGATATCGACGGCTTCGAGATGCGCATGCGCAACGCGGTCGACGCCGGTGACCCCATCACCACCGGCCAGGTGCTCGAGAAGTCGGTGGGATTGAAACAGACTTTGAATGCGCTGCATCCGCACTACCGGCGGGCGCGCGCGGCCGGCAAGGCGGTGGGCATCGCCTGTGCGATCAAGAACTGCGGGATCGGCAACGGCGCGGTCGAGCGCGGCGCGGCCCGGCTCGAGGTGGAGCCCGACGGATCGGTCACGATCTACTCGGGCTTCAGCGAGATGGGCCAGGGGCTGATGACGGTGCTGATCCAATGCGCCGTCGAGGCATGCGGCCTCCCAGCCGCGGTGTTTCGCCCCCGCGTGAGCACCCGCCACGTCCTCGATTGCGGCCTGACGACCGGCTCCCGAGCCACCCTGCTCGGCGGTCGCGCCGTGCAAGGGGCCGCCGTGAAGCTGCGCGCCGATCTCGACGCCGGGCGGACCCTCGCGGACCTGCGCGGCCGCGTCTACGCCGCCGAGATCGTGATCGACGACACGGTATCCGCGCGCCACTGGCGGCCCGGAGACAAGACCCATACCGCCTACGGCTTCGCCACCCAGCTCTGCATCCTCGACGCCGCCGGGCGGGTCGAGAAGATCGTCGCCGCCCACGACGTGGGGCGTGCGGTCAACCCGCTGCTCTGCGAGGGTCAGATCGAGGGCGCCATCCACATGGGGCTGGGCGCCGCGCTCTCCGAAGAGCTTCCCCTGCAAGACGGCGTCCCTCTGACCTACAATCTGCGCCGGCTCGGCGTGATGCGAGCGCGCGACATGCCCGAGATCGAGGTGCTGCTGGTCGAGGAGCCCGAGCCCGAAGGCCCGTACGGAGCCAAGGGGATCGGAGAGATCGCGTTGGTGCCGACCGCCGCCGCGGTGGCCGGTGCATTGGCCGCGTTCGACGGCCGCTGGCGCACCTCGCTGCCGATGCGCGACAGCGCCGCCGCTCGGGCCTCGAGCGTCGGATACGACCCCACCGACGAGGAGTCCGCATGACGGCGGAACAGGAAGCAAGAAGCTGGCTGCTGGGACCGGACGCGACCGGAAGGACGCTGCGCATCGAGGGCGACCGTGTCGGCGGCGACGCGCGCGGTTCCGATGCGGCGCTGCCGCGCCTGCCCTGCACCGACGGGCGCATCGAAGCCGGACGGGTCAACGCCCACACCCACATCTACAGCGGTCTGGTGCCCTTCGACATGCCGCCGCCCGATCCTCCCCCCGAGGATTTCGTGCAGATTCTCGAGCGCCTCTGGTGGCGCCTCGACCGCGCCCTGGACCCTGACAGCCTGCACGCCGCGGCCCGCTGCTACGTGGCCGAAGCTCTGCTCGCGGGAACCACCACGCTGATCGACCACCACGAATCGCCGCGGCTCATCGAGGGATCGCTCGACCTGCTCGGCTCCTGCTGCGACGAGCTCGGCATGCGCGCCCTGCTCTGCTACGGAGCCACCGAACGCAACGGCGGCGGGCAAGAGGCGCGCAGCGGGCTGGAAGAATGCCGGCGTTTCCTGCGCGCATCGGGCTCGGGACTGCAACGCGGCGCGGTGGCTCTGCACGCCTCGTTCACGGTGTCGGATGCGACCATCCGCCGGGCCTGCGCGCTGTGCCGCGAGACCGGCGCCGTGTTGCACCTGCACCTCGCCGAAGACCGTGCCGACCTGGAAGACGCGCGCGGGCGCGGCTTCGCCGGACCGCTGGAGCGCTTGCTGGCCTGCGACGCCCCGCTCGAAGGCGCGATCCTGGCCCACGGCGTACACCTGAGGCGAGAGCAGGTCGAGCAAATCAACGACCAGGGCGCCTGGCTGGTCCAGAACCCGCGCTCCAATCACGGCAATCGCGTCGGCTATCCCGGCACGCTGCGCCACGGGCGGCGCGTGGCGCTGGGCACCGACGGCTATCCCGCCGACATGGATCAGGAGTCGGCATTCCTGCGCGACTCCGCCGCCGCTCAGGATGACGATGCGGCGGCGGCCGCTGAGCGCGCGAACGCCGGCCTGGCGCTCGCCGGCCGGCTCTTCGGTACGCCCTTCGACCCCGAGCTGGAGCCCGGCTCGACCGCCGACCTGCGCGTGATCGCGCCGGACGGACAGGTGCTGCACGTGGTGGTGGGCGGGCGCCTGGTGGTCCGCGACGGCCGACTCGCGGGCGCCGACATCGACGAGATCCGCGAGCAGGCGGCCACCCAGGCAAAGCGCCTCTGGCGGCGCATGGAGAAGATCTGATATGGCGACACTTGGACTGGAGAGGGAGATCGTCGACGCCGCGGTGCTCGACAACACCGTGGCGCGTTTCAAGGATGCCGGAGTGCTCCTGCCCACCTTCGCCGAGCTGGCCGATCCGCAGCGAATCCCGGAGCGGGTCGACAAGGCACTGAAGAGAGTCGACCCCGACGCGCCCCATCCCTTGAATCTGTTCCGGGTCCACTGGTACAACGATGCCACGCGCCGCGGCCGGGCCGCGCTGCCCGCCCACCTGGTGCTGCCCCCGGAGCTCACCGGAGTGGCCAGCCCGATCATCGTCGCACTCGGCTGTCGCTTCCCGATGATCGCCGCCCACAAGGTGCTGGCGGCCTATAGCTGCCTGGTGCCGCGCCTGGTCACCGGTCAGTTCGATCCCACCCTGCATCGCGCGCTCTGGCCTTCGACCGGCAACTACTGTCGCGGCGGCGTAGCGATCTCACGCATCATGGGCTGCCGCGGCATCGCCATCCTGCCCGAAGGAATGAGTCGCGAGCGCTTCGACTGGCTCGAGTCGTGGGTCGCCGAGGCGGACGATATCGTGCGCACCGTGGGCGTCGAGAGCAACGTCAAAGAAATCTACGACCGCTGCGCCGAGCTCGACGCCGATCCCACCAACATCATCTTCAATCAGTTCTGCGAGTTCGCCAACCACCTGGGGCATTATGTCTGCACCGGGCGTGCGCTCGAGAACATCTACCACGAGGCGCGTCGTTCTCACCCCGACCTGGAGCTCTCGGCCTTCGTGTCGGCGACCGGATCGGCGGGCACGATCGCCGCGGGCGACCACCTGAAGGAGCGTTTCGGGACTCAGATCGCGGCGGTGGAGGCGCTCGAATGCCCCACCCTGCTCTACAACGGTTTCGGAGACCACAACGTACAGGGAATCGGCGACAAGCACGTGCCCTTGATCCACAACGTCCTGAACACCGACTTCGTGACCGCGGTCTCCGACCTGGCCACCGACAGCGTCGGCGTGCTCTTCAACTCTGACCAGGGGCGAAGCTACCTGGCCGATCGCAAGGGCGTGCCCGCGGAGACGATCGCCGCCCTCGGCGAGCTCGGCATCTCCTCGATCTGCAACGTGCTGGCATCGATCAAGCTGGCCCGCTACCTCGACCTCGGTCCCGACCAGGCGATCATCACCATCGCCACCGACGCCTGGTCGATGTACGCATCGGAAGAGCGCAAGGCGCTGCAGGAGCGATTCGGCGGCCGCTTCGACGGCCTCAGCGCCGCGGAGACCTTCGGCCGCCACGTCCTGGGGCTCGGCACCGATCATCTGCGCGAGCTGAGCCGCCAGGAGCGACTGCGGATCTTCAATCTCGGCTACTTCACCTGGGTCGAGCAGCAGGGGATCGGAATCGAGGATTTCGTGGCGCGCAAAGACCCGTCGTTCTGGCGTGGGCTGCACGAGCTGGTACCGATCTGGGATCGTCTGATCGGCGAAGTGAACCGGCGCACCGGGCTGGCCGAGGCTCTGTGATGACTGTCACCACCATGGTGTGCGGCGGCTGCGGGGCCGAAGCTCCGCCGAACGACCCCTTCCGCTGCCCGCGGGCGCGCGGCGACGACGATGTCGACCACCTGCTCACGCGCCTTCTCGACACCGAGGCGATCGAGTTCCCCGTCCACCGCGAAAGCGACAATCCCTTCCTGCGCTTCTCCGTCCTCACCCGTGCCTGGGACCTGGGTCGGGAACACGGGATTCCCGCGACCGAGCTGGAACACCTGATCGAGGATCTGAGCGCAGCGGTGGCGCGGGTCGACGGCCGTCGTTTCGTCCACACCCCCTTGGTCGCGCTGCCGGAGCTGGAGCAGGCCTGGGATCTCGGCGGCACGCTGTGGGCCAAGGACGAAACCAACAACGTTTCGGGGTCGCACAAGGCGCGCCACCTGATGGGAGTGATGCTCTACCTGCGGGTCGCCGAGCGCCTCTCCCTGATCGATCCCCAGCGCCCGCTGGCGATCTCGAGCTGCGGCAACGCCGCCCTGGCGGCGGCGGTGATCGCTCGCGCGGCGGCGCGGCCGATCGATGTCTACATTCCGGAGTGGGCCGACCCCGATGTGGTGCGGAGCCTCGAGACGCTCGACGCCCGGCTGCATCGCTGCCCCAGAGACCCGAACCTGCGCGGCGATCCTTGCACCCACGCCTTTCGACAGGCGGTGGCGCGGGGCGCCCTCCCCTTTTCCTGCCAGGGCACCGACAACGGGCTGGCCCTCGAGGGCGGGCTGACGCTGGGCTACGAGCTGGTGGCGGAGCTGCACGCCGATCCGCCGGATCGGATCTTCATCCAGGTCGGCGGAGGCGCGCTGGCCAGCGCCTGTATCCAGGCCTGGCGCGAGGCCAAGGAGTGGGGTCTGGTGACGCGAATCCCGCGCTTTCACGCCGTCCAGACCGAGAACACCGCGCCGCTCCAACGCGCCTATCGGAAGATGGTGACGCGCATCATGGCCGAGCTTCCCCACGCGTCCGCCAACGGCGGCGACGTTTTCGCCGACCTCGAATCGACCGCCCGGCGCGCCGATCTGCTGCGCCGCGAGACCCAATCACGCGCCGTGGCGAGCGCGCTGCGCCACGCCGCCACGCACCGCTCGCACTATATGTGGGCCTGGGAGAGCCCGCCCCAGAGCATCGCCCATGGAATCCTCGACGACGAGACCTACGACTGGCTGGCGGTGGTGCGCGGCATGATCGCCTCGGGCGGCTACCCGCTCACGGTCTCCGAAGAGCTGCTCGAGGAGGCGCGCGACACCTTGCGGAAGACATCCAAGATCCGCGCCGACGCCACCGGCAGCGCGGGACTGGCGGGGCTGGCGCTGCTCCAGCGCTCGGGGCTGACCGCCCCGGGCGAGCGCTGGTTGGTCCTCGCGACCGGCATCGACCGCCAAGACGAGAAACACCCGATGAATGGGGGGAGGGCAACGCACCCGGGGGAACGGTAGGAACCGTGATGAGCACCACAATCGAAAAGCTCCAGCAGGCGCTGGCGAAGGCCAAAGGCCGCCGCCGCGTCGATCTGTTGGTAGAGCTGGCCGATCACCAGGGACGCGGCGGGATCGACGCCGCCGGCGATAGCCTGCAAGAGGCGCTCGACCTGGCATCTGAGCTCGGCTACCGGCCGGGCGAGATCGACGCCCGCATCGAGCTCGGCCTGGGTACCGTCGGCGAATCCGACCTCGACGCCGCCGAGCGCGAGCTGTCGCGGGCCCTCGAACTGGCCCGCGCCGAAGCCGACCCCGCGCGCATCGTGCGTGCGCTCAACGGCATCGGCAACGTACATAATTTGCGCGGCGACTTCCTGCAGGCCCTCAACACCTTCGTGGAGGCCCTGCACCTGGTCGAGCAATCGGACGGCGTCATCGACGGGGATCGCACCCTGAATCACCTCGCCCACGTCCACTCCCGGCTCGGCGACCTGGAGCGCTCGCTTCACTACCACCAACGCTTCGCGGAGAGCGCCGAAGCCTCCGGGGACCCGCTTCGCATCGCCACCGCCTACAACAACACCGGCGTGCTGCAGCGCGAGAACGGCGACTACACCGGGGCTCTTCGCGCCTTGCGCAAGTCCTTGCCGCCCGCCCGACGCAGCGGCAGCAAGCGCACCCTGTCGCGCTCGCTGACCAACATCGGCCTGACCTTCATGCGCATGAACCGCTCGCGCCGAGCGATTCGCTTCTGCGAGCTCGCGCTGCACGTCAACCAGGGAATCGACAACCCGATGGGGGATCTCGACGCCTTGCGCACCCAGGGCGCGGCGCTCGCCAGGCTCGAGGAGCTCGAGCGCGCCGCCGAGGTGTTGGAGCACGCCCGCGCCATCGCCGAGGAGCACCAGCTGCCGATGGAGCTCAAGGGTTGCTACGGGCAGCTGGCCGAGATCTACCGGGCGCTGGGACGCTTCGAGCAAGCCTACGAGCACCTGGACAAGATGCACGACCTGAGCGAGGAACTCTTCGATGCCGAGAAGGCGCGCCTCTTCAGCGAAGCCGAGACCCGTCACAAGAGCGAGATCTACCAGCTGAAAAATGTGAAGCTGGCGGCCGCCAACATCGAAATCTCCAAGCAGCGCGCCCTGCTGGAACGCGCCCGCGACGAAGCCCAGGCGGCCGATCGGGCCAAGAGCGAGTTCCTGGCGGTCATGAGCCACGAGGTTCGCACGCCCCTCAACGGTGTGATCGGCATGGCCGATCTACTGAAGGCGACCGGGCTCTCCGGCGATCAAAACGAGTATGTCGAGACGATTCGCATGTCCGGCGAAGCGTTGCTTTCGGTTCTGAACGACATCCTCGACTTCTCGAAGAGCGAGGCGGGCAAGATGAGGATCGAGAGCGCGGAATTCGACCTGGTATCGTCTTTGCGCGATCTGGTCGCGACACTGGAGCCGAGCGCCGCACGAAGGGACCTGAAGTTGGTCTGCCGTCTGGCTCCCAACCTGCCGCCGGCGGTGCGGGGCGATTGGAAACGCATCCGCCAGATCCTGTTGAATCTGCTCGACAACGCCATGAAGTTCACGCGTGCGGGGCGTATCGACCTCGAGGTGACGACGGTCGAGGAGGAAAGCGACGCCTGCCACGTCTCGTTCACCATCAAGGACACCGGAATCGGCATCAGCGACGAGATCCAGCGGCGGATTTTCGAGCCCTTCGTGCAAGCCGACAGCTCGACCACCCGGGAGTTCGGCGGCACCGGACTGGGACTGGTCATCTGTCGTCGCCTGGTCGAGATCATGGGCGGCAGCATCGGTGTCGAGAGCGAGCTCGGGAGCGGCAGCAGCTTCTGGTTCACCATCCGCCTGCACCCGCATGGCGGCGACCGAGAGACCGCAGCACCGCGCGGCGCCGATCTCGAGGGGCTGCGCGCCCTGGTCGTGGAGGAACACCCCGCCCAACAGGTGGTCGCCGCCCACATGCTGAGCGGCTGGGGCATGCGCGTACAGTGCGTGGCCGACGCCACCGAGGCGCTGGACGAGATCGGCAAAGCTCTGGACGCCGGCGAGCCCTATGCCTTGGCGCTGATCGATCGAAGACTGCCCGGCACCTCCGGACTCGAGTTGGGGCGCCTGCTGCGCGCCGACCGGACCGCCGATCTGCCCCTGATCCTGATGTCCGCGGTGGTCAGAAAGGACGACGCGGAGCGGGCTCGCGAAAGCGGCTTCGGAGCCTACCTGGCCAAACCCTTGGCCGCGGCGCGAGTTCTGGCGGCCCTCCGCGACGTGCGCCGGCCCTGCCCCGAGCGCCTGCAGGAGCAGCACGCAGCCCCCCGCGCCGCGGTCCGCGCTACAGGCGCAGGGCGGCCGGCGCACGCGCCGGACATCCTGCTGGTGGAGGACAACGAGATCAACCGCCTGGTCTCGACCCGCATGATCGAGGCGCTCGGCTGCCGCGTCGCCGTGGCCCACGACGGCGCCGAAGCCGTCGCGTCGGTGGCACGCGGCCATTTCGACCTGGTGCTGATGGACTGCCAGATGCCGGTGATGGACGGCTACACGGCGACGCGCCGGATCCGCGCCCTGCCGGGCGATCGCGGGCGGGTGCCGATCGTCGCCATGACCGCCCACGCCCTGGCGGGAGACCGCGACAAATGCCTCTCCGCCGGAATGGACGACTACCTGGCCAAGCCCTTCACCAGCGACCAGGTCGGTGCCGCGCTGCGCAAGTGGCTGGGCCCGGGCGACCAGGGACCGAGGAAGCGCTGACCTACGCGGCACGGTCGAGCCTTGCATCGAGTTAGACTTCCTCTCGACACTCGAGAGCTCCCCCGCGGCCCAGCCAAGGAGCCACCATGGTTGCCTCCCCCTCCGCCCTCGCCTCTCTCCTCCTCGTCCTCACCCCGTCCGCGGCAGTCGCCACCGAAGAGCCGATCCAGAACTGGCTCGATGGCTACGCCGACGCCACCGACACCGGCATCGGCAAGGCGATCTGTGTCGCCCCCGACGGCCATCTCTACGCCACCGGCCAGACCGCCGACGACGTGGTGCTGCGCTCTCTGACCAGCGCCGGCACCGAGCGCTGGACGCTGGTCTGGGACAGCGGCGGCTTCGACGCCGGCTACGCAATCGCCGCCGACGCCACCTCCAATCTCTATGTCGCCGCGGAAAGCCGTCCCCCCGGCGGCGGCTACGCATTTACCGTCCTGAGCGCCAACTCCTCCGGACAGCTGCGCTTCGTCTACAGCTGGCCGGCGGCGACCGGTCTGCAATGGGCCTCCGACGTCAAGGTCGGCCCCGACGGCAACATCTACGCAGCCGGGCAGGGCAGCGCCAACCCCGGAGTGGACGCACCGAACATGGCCGCCGTCGGCCTCACTCCCGATGGCTACGAATGCTGGCGCTTCGCCCATCGCGACCGCCGCAACCGCGGCGGCAACGCCTGGAACCTGGCCGTCGACGACCAGGCTCAGGTCTACCTCTTCGGCGAGATCGACAACGATTTCGCGGTCCTCGGCCTCGAGCACGACGGCCGATTGCGCTGGACCCGCCGCCACGACGGCGGTCGCAACGACTGGGACAAGGCCGAGTACGGAGTGCTGGGCGAGGACGGCCACCTCTACGCCGCCGGTCGCACCTCGACCTGGACCTCGGAACGCACTTTCACCGCCATCTCTTTCACCACCGAGGGCGAACCACGCTGGATCTACGAATACGACGGCAGCGGCGGCTCCCACGATGTCGCCACCACCGTCCACTGGGGCCTCGACGACAACGTTTACGTCGGCGGCAAGACCGTCGAAACCTCAGGTGACGCCTTTACCGTCATCAGTCTCACTCCCGGCGGCGACGAGCGCTGGGTCTTCGCGCCGACCTGGGAAGGCTTCAACGGCGTCTGGAGCGTCACCACCGACCACGCCGGCAACGCCTACGCGGCCGGCTTCATCGCCTATCGCCGCATGGGCTTCGGCATGACCCGCTTCGGCGTCGCCGCCATCGATCCCCAGGGCCGGGAACGCTGGCGCTACGTGCCGCCGGAATCGGACAACAGCGGCATCGCCGACCGAATCGTCTTCGACGGCAACGCCACCCTCTACGCGGTCGGATTCCGCAGCGGCCGTCCCGCCGAAAGCAACTTGACGGTCGCCAGCCTCGCCACGGGAACCGCCCTGACCCTGCACGGCGCCGATCCCGGGCGCGCCGGAGCCATCAACACATTCTCCGTCTCCGGGGCCACCCCCGGCGGCGCGGTGGGCTTCGTCTACGGCCTCGAAGCGGGCTCGACCGAGGTGCCCCAGTGCCCGGGACTTTTGCTCGGCATCGACGATCCGGTCCAGGTCGGATTCGCCCCCGCCGACGCCCAGGGCGAGGCGACCCTGCAAGGGTTCGTCCCGGAGCCCGCCGCCGGGCGACGGGTGCTCATCAGCGTGATCGACGGGGCAACCTGCGCCGCATCCAATCTGATGGCCCTGACCTTCGAGTGACGCCGGCACCGCCGCGGCCGATCCAGATCGCGTCGAGCTCCGCACCGGCGTCGAGGCCGGCGCGGCGCCCAGGGGACTGGGTGTACGCCGCGCACCGGGCCTTCGCACCAGCGTGGAATCCAGGCTGGTCGCGATCAGGGAACGAAGCGACCGGGAGTCCAGTCCGGTCCCACACCCAATCGACTAGTCGCCCAGAAACCTCGTACCCACAAAGCGCAGCTGCTCAAGCCCGAACTTGGCGTCCTCCGCGCCCTCGCCCGTGGTCTTTTCGAAGGCCTCACACGCGCTCTCGAGCAGCTCACGTCCCTGCTCGTCGCCCGCCAGCGCCCGCGCCAACCCCAGGTAGCCGCTGTTGAGGTTCAGCAGATAGCCGGCCTCGGGCCCCACGTCGAGCACGCCGCCCTCCGAACGCACCAGCGAACGGGTCCGCTCCAGCGCCGCCTCCATGCTCTCGATCGCCTCGGAAAAACGCCCCAACGAGACCAGGTGAATGCCGCGCGCCCAGTGGGCGATGGCGAAGGGGTAGTCACCCTTGCCGAGCTGCTCGCGCCACTTCAGGCAATTCTCGGCCGCCTCGAGCCCGAGCTCGAAATGGCGCCGCTCGCGCACCTGCGGATCTCCCGGCCAGCATTCGGCCAGATCGGCCGAGAGGTTGTAGGAGAGCGCGTTGGCGAAGTCGGTGATCTGCGCGGCGCGCTCGGCATCGTCCCCCTCCGCGGCGGCCTCCAGCGCCCGGTCGATCCCCTTGCTCACCACCGCGGCGATGCCGTCGAGGTTCTTGCCCTGCCAGTCGCGCCCGCCGAAGGCCCGCTGAGCGAAGCCATAGAGATTCAGGCGCTGCCCCAGCGTCTCCATGCCCTCGACAAACTCGATCACGGCGCTCGCCCCGCCCTGCACCATGCGCGTCCGCAGCTCGTTCCAGTGGACTTCGGGGAACTCCTGGGCGGGATCTTCGTCGGCGGCCATCTTCCTCTCCTCTCGCGGGGACGGTCACGGGATGTTGGGATCGAATGAAAAGTGATGATAACGGAGCCTGGGCGTTTCGTTGGAGGTTCTAGTGGGATGTTCGTCCAAGCCGCCCGAGCGCCGCCTCCACCTCTCGCACCCCCGCCAAGCGCGCCGCGGCGCCGAACACAGCGAGCGCCAGCAGCCCGCAGAGGGCGAGCTCAAGCGCGTCGAAGGGTCGGCCCGGCGGCAGCACGATCAGCTCCCGCCCGATCCAGGCCGCCGCCGCCGCCGGCAAGGTCGCCCCGACCAGCCGAGCCAGGGGCGCGACCAGCTCCCGCAGCCCCAGCCCGCCCTCGGTTCTCCGGGCCAGCACCGCCAGGTAGGCCGCGAGCTGCGCCAAGCTCGACAGCGACAAGCCCAGCGCCAGCCCGCGCACCCCCAGGGCCGCATCGATCGCCAGCAGCCGGCCGAACACCCAGGTGAACGCCACCCCGAGCGCGCCGACCCAGATCAGGGTGGAGCGATCGTCGAGCGCGAAGAAGGCCTTCTTGACGATGTTGATGCCGGCCAGGGTCAGCATGAAGGGGACCAGGGCGGTCAGGGTGCGGGCGGTCTCGACGCTGTCGGCGGCGCGGAAGGCGCCGTGCTCGAAGAGCAGGCGCACCGCGGGCAGCCCGAGCACCACCAGGAGCGCGGCGACCGGCACCAGGACCACCGCGATCAGCCGCACCGAACGGGCGAAGGTGTCGCGGAACTCGCTCCAGTCGGCGCGGGCGACCTGGTCGGCGAGCAGCGGCAGCGCGGCGCTGCTGACCCCCACCGCCACCGCTCCCTGCGCCAGGTCGACCATGCGGGTGGCGTACCAGTAGTGGGTGACCGAACCCGGCGGCAGCCACGAGGCCAGCGAGCGCAGCACGATGATGTTCACCTGGGCGAAGAGCCCGATCGCCACCACCTTGCCCATCTCGCCGGCCAGCCGCCGAAAGCGCTCGTCGCCGAGCCCGCGCAGGTTCGGCCGCAAGGGTCCCCAGAGCCGCAGCAGGGGCGGCAGGCAGACCGCCAGGTGCACCGCCCCGCCGACCAGCACTCCGATCACCAGGGCGAAGACCGGCTCCGCGAGGCGGTCGTGGAGCAGCCAGGCGCTGGCGGCGATGCAGCCGCTCACCAGGCCCGGCGCGATCTTCGGCACGAAGAAATGGCCGCGCCGGTTCAGCAGCCCTTCGCAGAACGAGACCAGCGACACGAAGATCACGAAGGGGAAGAGCCAGCGGGTGAGCGCGATGGTCAGGGCGAACTTCTCGGGCTCGGCCCGGAAGCCAGGCGCGAAGAGCCCCACCAGCCAGGGCGCCGCGAGCGCTCCGGCGGCGCAGAGCAGAGCTCCCGCGACCAGGAGAGCGACCAGGGTGGATCCGGCCAGGCGCCGGGCCGTCTCCCGGCCGGCGTCGCGCTCGGCGTGGCTCAGGGCCGGGATCAGGGCGCCGGTGAGACCCTCGTCGGCGACGAAGCGCCGAAACACCGAGGGCACCGTGAAGGCCATCCAGAAGGCGTCGGCCGCGGCCCCGGTGCCGAAGAGGTGGCCCACCACCACGTCGCGCAGCGCGCCGAAGACCCGCGAGAAGAGGGTCCCGGTCGCGCCGACCAGGCTGGCCAGGTAGAGGTTGATTCTGCGGCTCATGGCGGTGCGCGGGATGATACTCCCGGAGGCGGGTGGGGGCCGGGGTTCGCGGGCGGGGGTTGGGGGGTGGGTGGGGTGCGCGGGCGTTGGGGCCGGTTCGCGGGGAAGAGCGGGCACCGGCAGGTCGGACCGCGCCCATCGCGTCACAACTCCGTGATCTCGATCGAGAGTTGCGAGTCACGACGCAAATACGGGCGTAACTCGGCGCTCTTCCTCGAGAGCGCAGAGTTGTGTCGCGAATACGGGCGTAACTCCTCACTCTCATTCGAGAGCAGTGAGTCGTGTCGCGAAATGGCGTCGTAGAGCGCTCTTCCGGTCGCGGAACACGGCTTTGTGTCGGAGGCGGCATCGCGCTCGCGGCGACCGCCCCGCGTCAGGCCACGAGCGAACGCAAGCGCGCCAGGCCACTGGCGAAGGAGGGAGTGCCGTCGTCCAGGGCGGGAGTCTCCAAGAGCCCGGGAAGCTCGGCGAAGCGCGCATCGTTGACCAACCAACGGAAGGGTTCCTCTCCCACGTGCCCTTCGCCGATCCGGTGGTGACGGTCGACCCGCGAGCCCAGCGCCTTCTTCGAGTCGTTGAGATGGAAGGCCGCCAGGCGCTCTAGCCCGATCCGCGCATCGAACTCCTCCCACATTGCCGCGTAGCCCGCGGGTGTCGTGAAGTCGTAGCCGGCCGCGAGCACGTGGCAGGTGTCGAGGCAGACCCCCAGCCGCTCCTGGTCGCGACAGGCGCCGATGATGTCGCTGAGATGCTCGAAGCGCCAGCCGAGGTTGCTCCCCTGCCCCGCGGTGGTCTCCAGCAGCACTCCGGCGCCGGGCGCGTCGGCGCGCTCGAAGGCGGCGTCGATTCCGGCCGCGATGCGGTCGATGCCGAAAGCCTCGCCGGCCTTCTTGGGCGCACCCGGATGCGTGACCAGCCAGGGGATGCCGAGCAGCGAGCAACGCTCCAGCTCGTGGGCGAAGGCCGCCACCGATTTCTCCCAGGCCGCATCGTCGGGCGAGGCCAGGTTGATCAGGTAGGAGTCGTGGGCGACCACCCGCAGCCCGGCCCGCGCCACCCCCTCGCGAAAGCCCTCGATCTCTTCGTCGGAGAGCGGTTTGGCCCGCCACTGGGTGGAGCTCTTGGTGAAGATCTGCAGCGCTTCGCAGCCGTCGTCCTCGGCCCGCGGCACGCTCATCTGCACCCCGCCGGCGATCGATTCGTGGGCACCGAGAATCATGGTTGGGTTGTTCCTTTCCGCTGGTTTCGGACATGGTCGGACAAGGGCGCGGGAGCCGCCATCCCCATCAGGCGCCTCCCGCCACCACCGCGATCACCACCGGCAGCACCACGATCGATGCCAGGGTGCCGGCCATGATCGCCGCCGAAACCGTCGCCACCTCGCTCTCGTCACGACCGAACTTCTCCACCAGTGCGAAGTTCATCACGGCCGAGGGCAGGGCGCCGGTCAAGAGCACCACCTGCGCGCTCAGACCGCTGTTGCCCATGATCCAGTTGAGCGCGGCCGCCAGCGCCAGTCCACCGCCGATGCGCAGCGCCGGCAGCAACACGATCGGCGCCGGCGCCACTCGCACCCGCAGCGGTCCGCTCGGCAGCAAGGTGCGCATCCGCGCCCCCAGCGCCAGCAACATCAAAGGGATCACCAGCTGCGCGATCATCGCCACCGGCACGTCGAGCATCCGCGGCAGCGACACTCCGCTCAGGTTGGCCGCCACCCCGGCGAGCGCCGCGTAGACCAGCGGCAGCCGCGCCGCCTGGCCGATACCGCCGCGTCCGTTCATCAGCGCCACGCCGAGCGAATTGTGGAAGGCGCTGAAGACCACGAACACCAGCAGCATCGCCTGGAATCCCTCCTCGCCCAGCGCCAGGCGAGCCAGGGGCAGCCCCAGGTTGCCGGCGTTCACGAAAGCCACCGGCAGTGCCACCGCACCGAAGGAAAGCGCGCGCAGAGGCGCCAGCAGGCGCCGGGCCGCACCCGCCAACGCCACGCCTCCCAGCGCCAGCGCGGCGGCCGCCACCGGCACTCGCAGCGCGCTCAGATCCAGCTCCGGCGCCTTGGCCAGCGAGTCGAAGACCAGGCAGGCGCCGGCGACATAGATGATCAGATCGGTCGCCTCGGTGATCGGAAAGCCGCGCCGGCCGGCGTAGAGATAGCCCACCAGGGCCACCGCGAAGACCGGAACGACTACATCGAGCAGGGCTTGGAGCATGGGGTGGAGAGGATCGTTGGAGAGGGCTCAGCGACGCTCGCCCTGCTCCGGAACGCGGTAGCCGATCGGCGACGCCAGGTCGAGTCGGAACGCGGCCCGCGACATGGCGACGTAGTGATGCCCGATCTCGACCTGCTCCCCCTCGAACACCCGCTTTCCGGCTGAGTCCAGCCGGGCATTCATCGTCGCTTTCTTGCCGGTCGCGCACACCGTCTTGATCTCGATCAGCTCCTCCGCCCAGGCCAGCAGGTAGCGACTCCCCTCGAAGGGCTCGCCGCGGAAATCGGTGCGCAGGCCGTAGGTCAAGACCGGGATCTTCAAGCGATCGCAGACCAGTGTCAGCTGCAACACCTGCTTCTTGCTCAGGAACTGCGCTTCGTCGACCAGCACGCAGTGCACCGGATCGTCGCGCTGCTCGCGACGCACCCAGACGAAGAGGTCGTCGGAATCGTCGAACACGTGGGCAGCGGCGTCGAGGCCGATGCGCGAGGTGATCTTGCCCTGGCCGTAGCGCTGGTCGATGCGCGGTGCGAAGAGCAAGGTGCGCATGCCGCGCTCGTGGTAGTTGTGGGCCGACTGCAGCAGTGTGGTGCTCTTGCCGGCGTTCATCGCCGAGTAGTAGAAGTAGAGCTTGGCCATGACCCAAGCATACTCCGGAATCCCCACCTCGCGCCGCCACCACCGGCCGGCGGCGACGACGCGATCGCGCGGAGACTGATCAGCTCGGATCGTCCTCCGCGGACTCCTGGATCGGGATCGGCGCGTGGTAGGAGAAGGCGCGCCGGACGGCCGGAGGGGCGCCGCAGATCGGCAGCCCCCGCGCATAATCGCGCGCCTCCAACACGCGCGCCTCCAGCTCCTCGGTGCTGAGCTCTCCGCCCGGCCACACCAGACCGGCCACCACCGCCCAGACCACCACCTCGGTGGCCCCCGGCGCCAGGTCGGCCACGCGGTGCGAGAGCATGAAACGGGCGTCGTCCGGATCGCCCACATCGAGCAGGTCGGGGTCGGGATCCTCACCCGCCCAGTTGCTCATCAGGCGGTACTTGTTGGCATCGCCCAAGGGGGTTCCGTCGCCGCCGTCCGGAAACGCCAGCCCCGGGCCCCAGTCGAGCGGCTCCCAGGCATCGGAGATCCACCAGTTGCAGTGCGAGCTCCAGTCGTAGCGATCGGCGGCGAACACCAGCCGCGTCACGCCGACCCCGGTCGGGACCAGGGTATCGTCGCCGTCCGACCCGGTCTGGATCCCGTCGGCGATGAAGGCCAGCAAGGTCTCCCCGCCCTGACCGTTGTCGATCGTTCGCGACCCCGTCACGTCGTCGCGCGAGTTGTCCCAGGCGTCGTTCATGGTCCGTGGAGTCGGCCCCACGTCGCCGTCCCAGTAGAGCCCGACATGGCAGTCCTGCAGCTCGAAGGCGGAGCGGTTGGTGATGCGATCCACCAGCAGCAGGAACTCGGCGCTCGGGTCGCGCGGTCCCACCACGGCCCGGTCGACGTCGATCAGCATCGGCCGGTGGGTCTCGTAGACGCCCTCGCAGCCGTCGAATCGGTCCGAGAGGCGGGCCGCGTAGACCCTCTCGTCGCCCGGGTCACGGCGGATCAGCGCCTGGTCGTCCTCCAGCGCGCGAATCTCGCGGTCCCAGTACCAGCCGTCGTGGACGGCCGACACATGCACCTCGCCGTCGACCCGCGCGCCGACCCAGAGCGAACCCATGAACAGGGTCTCGAAGTCACCGTCCTCGACCAGCAGCCCGGGAGAGGGCTGGTCGCCCTCGACATTCCAGCTTCCCAGCAGCCCGTTCGCGGTCAGCGCCGCGAAGAGTGCCGTGGAATCGTGCAGATCCCAGTCCTCCGACCAGGGACAGTCGGGCTCCATCATGGTCGCCCCAAAGGCGCCAGCCGGAATCAGCCAGCACAGCATCATCGCCAGCGCCGGCGCTTCCACGGTCCGCGGACAAGTCCGCCGCGCTCGCTCCTCTTGCATCCAACTCTTGCCATTCGACATGGTTCCGTCCTTTCGCGCCCTCGGGCGCCGGCCAGGCAAACCGACCTGTGCTGCGACGTTCCCATCTCAAGAACCGTGCCGACCCCATCAAGTCGCTACCCAACCAATTACCACACAATCGTTTACCAGTTTCGCCAGGAGCGCCGGACACTTCCGCGCGGCGCGCCGCAGGACGACGCGCCAGCCGAAAGCGTCCACCGCGGACCCTCAGTCCTGCTCGGCCGCCTCCTGGGCCTTCAGCAGCTCGATCACATCGGCGAACTGCTCGCGATTACGCTCGTCGAGCGACGCCAGCACCTCATGTGCCTGCAGGATCCGCTTGCGGGTCCGCGCGCGATCGCCCGCCGTCTGGCCGAGCTGCACCAGGCTGGCCGGAGGCGGCAGCACGCTCGGTCCCATGTGGCCTTGCACCCGTCCCATGCTGAGCTCGTCGAAGAGCCGCGCGATCTCCGGCGACACTCCTTGTAGATGAAGGGGCACGCCTGCCGAGTCGGCGCGGGTGACCAGCTCGTGCATCGTGCCGAGGTAAGTGCTGTCCAGGTAGCGGCAGCTCTGCAGGTCGATCACCACGTCACGCCCGGCCTCGATCGCCGCCGCCGCCGCCTCGTGCAAGGGCTCGCACTGCGTCCAGGCGCCGCGCCCGCGCACGCTCAGGTAGAGCGTCTCGCCGACGGCTCCGACCAGCACGTCGCCGGCGCTCTCCTCGGCCGGCGCCTTGGCGCTGCCGCGCTTCAGGTTGTCGATCGTCGAATCGCCCGCGCGCGCCTCCAGCAGCACCGCGCTGATGTCGTCGTCGTTGGCCTCGTGACCGCGTGCCTCGGCCGCGGCGTGCGCCAGATCCTGCAGCGCCTTGCGCCCGTCGTCCCCGGTGTGCTCCAGCGCCTGGGCGATCCGCTCGACACCGAAGGAGCGTTCGCCGCGCCCGGTCTCGCACAGGCCGTCGGTGAACATCAACAGGCGGTCCCCCGCCTCGAGCCGGTAGCACAGCTCTCCGAACTCGGCCTCGGGCTCGATTCCCAGCGCCGGGCCGGTGTGCCGCAAGAGCTCGCGCGAGCCCCCCGGTCGGCTCAGCACCACCGGCGGATGCCCCGCCGATGCCAGGCGCAGCTCTCCGGACGCCACGTCCAAAAGCCCGTAGACCGCTGTCACGAAAAGCCCTTGCGAGCCACATTCGTCGAGCAGCGCGCGATTGATCGAACCCATCACCTGAGCCGGTGAGGCCGGCTCGCCGGTCGTCTCGTCGAGCGGCTTGAGACGCTGGTTGAAGAGCACCGAGAGCAGCGCCGCGCTGACGCCGTGACCGGCCGCGTCGGCCACATAGATCGCCACCCGATGCCGCCCCAGGGGGATCAGGTCGTAGTGATCGCCGCCGACCAACTGGCTGGGTTGGTAGAAAGTGTGGACCTGGAACCCGTTCATCGGCGGCGCCTGGCGCGGCAGCAGGGCGCGCTGAATCCCTTCGGCGCGCAGCAGATCGGTCTGAATCCGCTCCGCCTGCCGGTAGAGCATTCCGCTCAGCCGTTCGAGCTGCTCGACCTTCCGCCGCAGCTCCACGTTGCTCTCCCCGAGCTCGTTGTGCAGCCGTTCGCGCTCCCGCACCAGGGTGCGGCGCTCCACCGCGTTGCGGATGGTGACTCGCAACGAGTCGGCGGACAGCGGCTTGGAGAGGAACTGAAAGGCACCGAGCTCGACCGCGTCGACCGCGGCATCGAAATGCTCGACCGCCGAGAGAATCACCCAGACCGGATCGGGACATTCGGTGCGCGCCCAACGCATCAGCTCGAGACCGCTCAGACGCGGCATCCTGAGATCGGTGAGCACCACGTCGACCGGTCGCTGGGCCAGAATCTCCTGAGCCGCGACGCCGTCCTCGGCCTCCAGCACCAGGTATCCCGACATGCCGAGGGCGCGCGCCGCGAAGAGCCGGATGATCTCCTCGTCGTCGACCACCAATACGACCGGGTTGTCGTTCTGATCGCCGCCCATGGATCCTCGCCGTCGGGCGCTCGCGACGCCCGCTGCTGCTGGGAGCGCCGTCCCCCGGATGGTTCGGCCTGGCGCCCCGTCCTGGGCACTATAAGCCTCCGTTGGCGGCCGGACCAACACCGAAGCCTCGCCAGGGACTGACTACTCGAGAATCCCCTCCTGCTGCAGCAAGAAGGCGAACTCCAGGGCCACCTCCCTGTACCGCTCGAAGCGCCCCGACGCACCGCCGTGTCCGGCCTTCATCTGGGTGAAGAGCACCAGCGGATTGCTGTCGGTCTTCAGGTCGCGCAGCTTTGCCACCCACTTGGCCGGTTCCCAGTACTGCACCTGCGAGTCGTGCAGACCGGTCGTGACCAGCAGCGCCGGATAGTCCTTGGCCTCGACGTTGTCGTAGGGCGAGTAGGAGAGCATGTAGTCGTAGTAGGTCTTGTCGTTGGGATCGCCCCACTCGTCGTACTCCGCCGTGGTCAGCGGGATCGAGTCGTCGAGCATGGTCGTGACCACGTCGACGAAGGGCACCGCGGCGCAGGCGCCGGCGAAGAGGTCGGGCCGCAGATTGATCGCCGCTCCTACGAGCAAGCCGCCGGCGCTGCCGCCGGTGGCATAGAGCTTGTCGCGGGCCGCGATCCCCTCTTCGATCAGCTTCTCGCCGCAGGCGATGAAATCGGTGAATGTGTTCTTCTTGTGAAGCAGCTTGCCCTCTTCGTACCAGCGGCGCCCGAACTCCTCGCCGCCGCGGATGTGGGCGATCGCGTAGACGAATCCGCGGTCGAGCAGACTCAGGCGCGCCGATCCGAAGTCGGGATCGATGCTGTAGCCGTAGGAACCGTATCCGTGAAGCACCACCGGCCGCGTGCCGTCGTGCTCGGCTCCGCGCTGATAGACCAGCGAGATCGGCACCTCGGTGCCGTCGCCCGCCCGCGCCGTCACGCGCTCGCAACAGTAGTCGGTCGGATCGTAGCCCCCGAGCACCTCCTCCTGCTTCTTCAGCTCGCGCTCTCGAGTATTCATGTCGTAGTCGTAAGTCGACCAGGGCGTGATCATCGAGGTGTAGGCGAAGCGCAACACGGTGGTATCGAACTCGCGATTGACCGTCGTATAGGCCGCGTAGGTCGGCTCCGGGAACTCCACGCAATGATCATCGCTACCGTCGTGGCGCCGCACTCGCAGGCGGGTCAAACCCTCGGCCCGTTCGCTCAACACCAAGTGTTCGTTGAAGACGTCGAGATCCTCTAGCAACACATCGGATCGGTGCGGCAGTATCTCTTCCCAGTGCTCGATTCCCGGCCGGGCGACCGGTGCGCGCATCAGCCGGAAGTTCTTGGCGTCGAGATTGGTGCGAATGTAGAGGTGATCTCCAAAATGTGATGCGTAGTACTCGAGCTCACGGCGGCGCGGCTGGATCACTCGGAACTCGCCGAGCGGGTCGGCAGCGTCGAGAAAACGCATCTCGGTGGTCAAGGTGCTGGCGCTCAGGATCATGATGTAGTCGAGCGATTTCGACTGGTAGACCCAGCACATGAAGGTGGCGTCGTCTTCGCGGAAGACCTCCACGTCCTGCTCGGCCGGGGTGCCGACCACGTGGCGCATGATGCGGAAGGGGCGCAGGGTCTGGGGGTCGTTCTCGGTGTAGAAGAAGGTCTTGCCGTCTTCGGCCCAGGCAACGGTGCCGGAGGTGTTGGGGATCTGGTCGGCGAGCAGCTCGCCCGTTTCCAGCGACTTCAGGCGCAGCGTGTACTGGCGGCGGCTCACGGAATCGAGCCCGAATGTCAGGAGGCGGTCGTCGGGGCTCACCGCCAAACCGTGCACGTCGCAGTAGTCGAGCCCCTCGGCGATGCGATTCACGTCGAGCAGCACCTGTTCGGGTCCGTCCATCGAGCCCGGCTTACGACAGTGGATCGGATACTCCTGCTCGCCTTCGGTGCGCAGGTAGTAGAAATGGCCGCGGAAGCGGAAGGGCACCGAGCGATCGGTCTTCTTGATGCGCGCGACGATCTCGTCGTAGAGAGCGCTCTTGAGCTCCGCGACCGGTGCCATGATCTCCTCGGTATGGCGGTTCTCGGCCTCGAGATAGGCCTCGACGTCGGGATCGTCGCGATCCCGCATCCAGTGGTAGGGATCGACGCGCATATGACCGTGCTCGGTGACCTGGTGGGGGATCTTCTTGGCGATTGGGGGCATGGATCTGTCCGGAACGGGATCTGGGGCAGCGGGGCCCGCGGAAAGCGCAAAGCAGAGGGCGCAGGATGCGGCCAAGAGCACTTTCATTCTGTGGCGATTCGCGGGACCATGACCATTGTGTGCGCCAACCGGGGCGCTCAAGCGCGGAGGATCATAGTGGATCTCGAGGTCGTCCAGGGCGATATCACCACTCTCGCGGTCGACGCCATCGTCAACGCCGCCAACCAGTCGCTGCTCGGTGGCGGCGGCGTCGATGGCGCCATCCATCGCGCCGCCGGGCCCGAGCTGCTGGCGGAATGCCGCGGAATCGGCGGCTGTCCGACCGGCCAGGCGCGCATCACCGGCGGCCACCGGCTGGCGGCCCACTGGGTGATCCACACCGTCGGCCCGGTCTACCGCGGCGGTGCCGCTGGCGAGGCCGAGCTGCTGGCCTCGTGCTACCGCGAGAGTCTGGCGCTGGCGGCGGCCCACGAGATCCGCAGCATCGCCTTCCCCTGCATCAGCACCGGGGTCTACGGCTACCCGCCCGACGAGGCGGCGCGGATCGCGATCGACGAGATCTCGACCTTTCTGGCGGGTGGCACCAGCGTGCGCGCGGCGACCATCGTCTGCTTTGACGCCACGAGTCTGAGGATCAACCGCGAGCTGCTCCACAGCCTTGGATTCCGCGGCGACGAGTAGCGGGCAGCCGGCTTGCAGGCTTCTTCACGTTCCGGGTGCGGACCGCGGACCAGACCATGACCACGCCCTTGGCCACAAGTCTCGGATCCAGCACGCCAACGCGGTCTGCGCCGAACCTCCATGCAACGTTGGGGGTGCTTCAGATCATTCGACGAAGTACCCCGCTCCCCACGCTCCCGATAGGAACCCCAACCCCAACAACGCCGCGCCCCGCAAGTGGCCGAAGCCACGCCGCCCCTGGAAGGGCAACGCCAGGTAGATGTAGACCGGAAACGAGACGCTGAGGAATCTCGCCACACAACGGCTGCCGCCGCTGAACGAGATGATGAACTGCGCGGCGAGAAACACCAGGTAGGGTGATGGGATCTGGCGGCGGCGGATCACACCGTAGGCCAGGCAAGCCAGCGCAACGATGGTCGCCAGCGCTTCCAGAGTGGCCCCCACCTGGTGAATCCCCCCACGCACGCGGAACACCCTGCCGGTCAACAGGTCGGCGAAGGGCGCGATGATCTCCGGACGCCATTTGCTTTGCTCATGGAGAAATGCGAGGGGATCGCCACTGATCAACTGACAGATACCCATGTGCAGCGCGGTGCCGGCCAGCACCGCGACGATCGGCAGCGCATCCCGGTCCAGCCTTCGGAGCTCGAAGTTCCGCTTCCACAAGTATATCCAGCCGAGCTGTACGACGAGAACCACACCCACCGGGCGCGTGAAAGCGGCGATGGCGCCGAGCAACGCGGCCCATCGGAATCTGTCTCCCATCGCCAGCGTGAATGCCCCCAGCACCAGCGCCAGGTACATACTTTCGCTCAGAGCCGACGAGAAGTAGAAGCTCAGAGGTGATGCGCAGAATAGACTTGCGACGTTTCGGCCGAGGGTTCTTCCACCAAGCGACCGACCCAGCGAATAGAGCAAGAGCGCGGACGCGAAGAAGGCGATGTGCGAGATGGCGATGGCCGCCACATCGATGTCGCCACCGACGACGACGCTCAGGGCTCGTGTCGCCAAGGGGTAGCCCGGGAAAAAGGTCAGATCGGCTATCCGCGGATAGCCGCCCTCGGCAATCTGGAGATAGAATATGGAGTCCCACTGGATCACACACTCGGTCAACCGGCCGGGAAGTGTTATCTGTGAGAGGTCCTTTGCGTTGTAGTCGGGTGGAACAAAAGTGTAGCTGCCGGCGAGGGCAAGAGCGAGAACCGCCAGCCGCGAAAGCAGGAACCAGGCCCCGACCTGCTCTAGGTCGCGCTCTGGAATCGAAGGCGCCAGCAGACGCGTGATGTGTCGGCGGCCGAGCCGCCAGGCGATCCAGACGATGGCGATCAAGCGCAGCGTGTGCAGGCAGTCGGCGACGGCCTCGAGAGTCGAGGGCCGCAGTTGGCCGTCGGCGCTGAAGCGCATCGCTACGCTCGATGCCGGGATCAGCGAGATCAGGAGCAGAAGCAGGGGTGCGTAGCGCCACCCGGACAAGCGGCCGATGAGGCGCCGCACGCTGCTACCAGAGCTGTCGGAGGTCATGGTGGATCGGCTTCCGTGGTCCGTTGATCGGCCGCCGACTTGCGGGCGACCCGGGAGTCGTTGGACGAGACTACTCGAAAGGCCCCGTCGTTGCTCCCCACCGCCGATCTCGACCCGGCTCTACCAGGGCACCTCCGCACCGCTGAAGTCGAAGAAGCGACCGTTCTGCGACGGCGAGAGGTCGTCGATCACGCGCAACAGCCCGAGTGCACTCTCCTCCACCTTGGTCGGTGCCGCGGCGCCGCCCATATCTGTCTGCACCCAACCCGGGTGGAGGACGACACAAACCAGGCCCCGCGAGGCCAGGTCGATCGACAGGCTCTTGTTGACCATGTTCAGGGCAGCCTTGCTGGCGCGGTAGGCATAGGCGCCACCGGATCCGTTGTCATCGATGCTGCCCAACTGGCTGGTGATACTCACAATTCGCTTGGCCTGCCCAGCCAGCAGGTTGGGCAACAGAGCTTGCGTCACCCGCAGAGGCCCCATGGTGTTGACCTGGAAGAAGGCCGCCATGGTCTCGACATCGAGACGCTCGAAAGAGACCCCGCCGACACCGATGCCGGCGTTGTTGATCAGCACATCCACCGGCGCGCCGTCCAAACGAGCGGCGAAGTCGGCAACGCTGGCGGGGTCGGCAACGTCCAGAGGCTCGATTCGAGCCCCGGTCGCCTGCAACGAAAGGGCCGCGCCCGGCTGTCGCGCGGTGGCGATCACCCGCTCGCCGCGAGCCCTCAGCTGGCGCGCCAGCTCCAGCCCGATCCCACGATTGGCCCCGGTGATGAGGTAGGTTTGGGTCATGATCTCTTCCCGTGTGGGTGGTGGAGATTACGCCAGGCACTCGTTCCAGGGCCGCAGGAAGCGGCGCAGCCGCGCCAGCGCTTCTTCCTCGATCTTCATGGCGCCCTCGAACCTGTCGATGAAAGGGACTCGCTGGCGGAACCCGTCACCCGGCAGGGCGTAGGTGGCCCATTGCGCCACCCGCAGGTCACAGATCGGGCGCTCCGAGCCGCGGATCTGCTCGTTCTTCTCCCCGATCTCTGATTCGAGCCACTCCAGAGATTCGCGGAAAGCCGCCACGGCAGCAGGATCGAGCTCTGAGCGCCGGCCGATGGTCCAGAGGAAGATCGGGAACCAGGGACGGGCCACCTTCTCATCCAACTCTCGCTGCCAGCTCTCGCACTCGCGGCGGGCAGGTCGCCCGCGCGGAAAAAGGCGTGGGGTATCCGGGTAGTTGGCGTCGAGGTAATGGAGAATCGCCTCGCTCTCCGGCAGCACGATGCCCCGGTCCTCGATGACGGGCGATCCATCCTGGCCGGTAATCTCGAGCAGAGCGCCGCGGTCGAAGGGGTCGACGGCGACGGTCTCGAACTCGATTCCCTTGAACCGCAGTGCCATGCGTACCTTGGTGTTGTTGGGAGAGGGGGAGAGCTCGTGGAATTTCATGGATGTGGCTCCAGACCAGGGGCAGAGATCGAGACGAATCGGGTGACAGATAATGGTAGGCCCCCTCGCCGGTCCGCGCAGAGGCCCATCCCCGGCGTCGTGTCGAAGGGGGCCATTGACAGACAACGCGCACGCCAGCGACGCCATGGTCGGTGTGGTAGCTTCGCGGTCCACCAGCGATCCCAAGGGTCGGCGAAGAAATAACTCCCGTGTTTGCATCCCATCTGCACCGTATTTCCGGCACATCTGGGCGCAAACCCGGGGAGCTACTTCTTCGCCGACCCTAATACCACGCCGCGACAGCTCAGAAATGTCCACGCCTCTCCCGGCATCGTCCTCTCCGATGCGCACCCTCGCCCGCTGGGCCAGCTCGTCGGAGCACACCACAATGATGCTCCTGGCCCTGCTCATCGGCTCGCTGGGCGGGCTGGGGGCGGTGGCGTTTCGGGCGCTGATCGAGGCGGTGCAGCGGATCGGCTGGGGACCGGGAAGCTACAGCCTGGAGCTGGTCGCCGAGCATCCCTGGTGGTGGATCGTCTTGCTTCCGGCGGCCGGCGGGTTGATCGTCGGGCTCCTGGTCTACTTCGGGGCCCGCGAGGCCAAGGGGCACGGCGTTCCCGAAGTGATGGAGGCGGTGGCGATGCGCTCCGGCGTGATCCGGCCGCGCCTGGTGGTGATCAAGAGCCTGGCCTCGGCGATCTCGATCGGCAGCGGCGGCTCGGTGGGCCGCGAGGGGCCGATCGTGCAGATCGGCTCGGCGCTGGGCTCGACGCTCGGCCAGTGGTTCAAGATCCGCGGCGCGCGCCTGAAGACGCTGGTGGGCTGCGGCGCCGCCGCCGGGATCGCCGCCACCTTCAACGCACCGGTGGCCGGCGCCCTGTTCGCGGTCGAGGTGATTCTCGGCGATTTCGGCGTGTCGCAGTTCAGCCCGATCGTCATCTCGTCGGTGGTGGCGACGGTCATCTCGCGACACTTTCTGGGCGACTTCCCGGCCTTCATCGTTCCGCAGTACGAAATGCTCAGCGCCTGGGAGCTGATCTTTTACGCCGCCCTCGGTCTGGCGGCGGGCGTCGTCGGTCATGCCTTCGTGAAGATCCTCTACCGCTTCGAAGACGCCTTCGACGCGATACCGATTCGCCAAAACTGGATCCTGACGCCGCTCGGCGGACTGGCGGTCGGCGCCATGGCGCTGGCCTTCCCGCAGGTGCTGGGCGTCGGCTACGAGGCGATCGAGCAGGCCTTGCGCGGCGAGCTGATGCTGCAGATGCTGCTGGCGCTGATCTTCGTCAAGCTGCTGGCGACCAGCATCACCATCGGCTCGGGAGGGTCGGGGGGGGTGTTCGCGCCTTCCCTCTTCCTGGGATCGATGATCGGCGGACTGGTGGGGGTGCTGGCCCACGGCTACTTCCCCGAGCAGACGGCGGCCTCCGGGGCCTACGCACTGGTCGGCATGGGGGCCGTGGTCGCCGCCACGACCCGCGCCCCGATCACCGCGATCCTGATCATCTTCGAGCTCACCAGCGACTACAAACTGATCGTGCCGCTGATGGAGAGCTGCATCTTGGCGACGATTCTGGCGGCTCACCTGAACAAGGAATCGATCTACACCATGAAGCTGGTGCGCCGCGGAATCGAGCTCTTCCGCGGTCACGAGCGCAGTGTGTTGCGCTCGATGCAGGTGGCGGAGGTGCTCGACAGCGACGTGGTCACGGTGCGCAACGAAGAGCCGCTCGGCAAGCTGCTCGACCGGGTGACCGAGACCACCCGCGGCTTCTACTACGTGGTGGACGACGACCAGCGCCTCTACGGAATCATCTCGCTGGCCGATCTGCGCCGTTCGCTGCGCTCCTTCGACGCGCTCTCCGATCTGATCGTGGCCGGCGACCTGGTGCACGACGAGGTGCCATTCCTGACCCCGGAGCAAGATCTCGACTGCGTCATGAAGCTCTTCAGCGGCAAGCAGTGGGAAGAGCTGCCGGTGGTGGAGAGCGCCGGCGATCCGAAGCTGGTCGGCGGGTTGAGCCGCCGGCAGCTGATGGACGCCTACAACCAGGAGCTGATGCGTCGCGACATGGCGGCCGGCCTGGGCGGCGGCGTGGCCGCGACCGAAACCGGCGACGTGATGCTCGGTGGCGGCTACCGGATGATCGAGCTCGAGCTGCCGACCGAGTTCCAGGGCAAGAGCCTGCGCGAGATCGATCTACGCGCCCGTTTCTCCGCGCAGGTGCTGCTGATCCGCCGGCGGGACGACGAAGGGCAGAGCGAAGAGATCGTGCCGGCACCCGACACCGAGCTGCGGCCCGGCGATCGCCTGGTGCTGATGGGAACGGAGCGCGAGCTGGGGCCGCTCAGGCGGTTGGGATAGCCTCAGATCAACTCAAGTGGGCGATCTGCCGGCTCGATTCCGGAGTGAAGCGCAGCAACACCTCCAGCAGACGCCGGTGCTCTGCGGCCCGCGCTCGGTCGTCCAGGAAAAGACGCGCGGCCTCGCCGCGCCAACGCAGCAGCTCGCGTCGCAGAGGCGGGTGCTGCTGCACCGCCACCGTCAGATCGCTCAGGTTGAGCACCCGCTCATAACAACGCCGCGCCCCCGCTTCGTCCCCTGCCCTTAGCCTCCCCGTGCAGCGGTTCAGCTCGTTGGCGATCATCAGAACCTGCTGTGTCAGGCTGAACTGTGCCCAGCGCTCTCGACTCAGTCCCGCGTGCTGGGTCATGGCAGAGGCTCGCCACGTCCGATCAGCTCGAAGGTGCAGTCACGCACCCTGGCGCGGATCTCCGCATCTTCGATGAGCATGCCCGGGTTGCCCCGGGACGGCCGGATGTTGATCAACGAGGTGTACTCGATGCAGTCTTCCGCACCGAGCCCCGGGTGGTAGTTGGCGCCCCAAAGATCGTGCTGATCGTGTCCGCGTTCGAGCAGGAGCTGTTCCGCGTCGGCGTGCAGCTCACCTCCCACCGCTACGATCCCGCGCTCGATGTCAACGACGTACTTCACCATGTCGGAGAACCAACAGGCAACCAGACGCGCCAGATCGGGCCCGGGGATCGGTCGGTCGGTGATGATGATGCTGGCCCCGGCGGGCTCTTGGCCGGTCATGGAGGCTCCTGTCGAGTGTGGGCCCCGTCAGGCTACCGTTCGCTCAGCCCGGTTGGAAGCGCCCAAGTCGGCGCATCAGCCGATCTCGTTCACGATCCCCCGCCCCACGTGCAGCCCCAGCGCGTAGATCGAGATCTGCGGCGGCACCCCGATCGAGCTCGGGAAGAGCGATCCGTCGGCCACCCAGAGCCCGCGCAGATGATGGTGGCGGCCGGCGCTGTCGACCGCCGCGGCGGCCGGGTCGTCGCCCATCGGGATGGTGGCCATGGGGTGCACGGCGGCCAGGCGCGGCCCGTGCCGCTCCAGGTCGATGCGCTCGAGCGCCGCGAGCGAATCTCCGCGCTCCAGAGTGATCAAGGGATCGGTGGGGACGTGGACCCGCCGAGCACCGGCGGCGCGCAGCAAGCGCACGCAGGCGATCAGCCCGTGCAGCAGCTCGCGCCGATCGGCGGGAGAAGCGTGGTAGTCGATGCGCAGGCCGAGGTCGCCGCGCGGCCGCACCCGCCCCTCGCTCGAATCGTGGATCATCGCCGTCAGCACCGCCAGATTGTCGTAACGCGCCATGACGCGCCGGTGCTCGGCGCCGAAGCCGGGAATCATGGTGGCGCAAGCCATCGGATGAGCGAAGGCCGGCACGATCCAGGTGCGGCTGCCCAGGGGTGGGTCGACGCCGCCGGCGCCGTGCGCGGCAGGGAAATCGAGCAGCTCGGTGCACTCATAGCTCTGCGGCACACCGCGCCAGGCACGCACACTCTCGTCGAGCTCCCCGGCCACCACCAGGGCGGGGTGGATCCGCAGCGAGTTGCCGGTGGTGGCGGAAGGATCGGGAACGCCGGAGCGCAGCAGCAGCGCGGCGCTGCCGGTGGCCGACGCGGCCGCGCAGACCGCCGCCGCGTCGATTCGGATCGGGTCCAGCGCGGCACCGGTCAGGGGGTCGAGGGCGACCGCGTCCACCCCCCTCACACTCCCCGCTTCATGATCGATGCGCAGCGCCTGGCAGTGCGTCAGAACGGTCAATCCGGCATCGATCGCGCCCGGCAGCAGCACCTTGGCCACGTTGTTCTTGGCGTCGTAGCTGCAGCCCAGCTCGCAATAGCCGCTGCCGTTGCAGCCCGTGCGATTGTGACGCATCCAGGCGCCGCGCCAGCCGAGCTCGCGGCAGGCGTCCTCCAGAAGCCGGTTGTGAGGATTGCGCCATTCCGGCGGAATGATCTCGACGCCGAGCAGAGCCTCGACCTCGTCGTAGAGGGCGTTCAGACCTTCGGGGGACAAGAGCTCCAGGCCCCGCCGGCGCCGCCACTCATTCAGGATCGGATCTGGAATCCGCTTGCATAGGTTGAAGTTGTGCAGGGTCGACCCGCCCACGCCGCGGCCCTGGTGGATCTGCACCGAGCGGTCGTGGCTGGTGCGTGCGCCGGAGTCGCAGAGCAGCCGCGGCAGCATCTGCTCCTCACGCTGCGTCATGTGCTCGGGCGGGATGAACCCCCCGGCCTCCAGGAGCACCACCTTCAGCCCGCCGGCCACGGTCGTGGCGGCCACGCTTCCGCCGCCGGCGCCGGAACCGATGACGCACAGATCGGCGCGCATCGTGACCGGCGACTCCAGTCGGGATGCGTCATGGATCATGTGAGCGTGCCCGGGGGCGGCGTGCCCGGGGGTGCGACCAGGTGGTCGTAGCGGCTCGCGGGTCGCGGCGTGCCGTCCGGTCCCAGCGGCGCGTCATCGGGCGGCACCATCAGCGGCCCGTGGTAGCCGATCGCCGGCCAGGTGCGCCGATCCTGGTACCAGCCGATCAGGCACAGGTCGCGGATGCCGCCGGCCACCAGGCGCCACGGGTCGCCGGCCGCGTTCAGCTCGCTCAGCAGCCGCGCCCGTTCCGGGGCGCTCAGCCGCGTGAAACGACGGGCGCGCAGGCGCATGAAGGTGGCGTGCTCGATCACCCAGATCAACCCGTGGATCTCGCGCCGCAAGGGCGCCGGCAGCGGAAGCAGATAGCGGTCGACGTTGGCGGCGACCTCCAGGGCCGAGGGGCCCTCGCCCAGCTCCGCTCCGGGCCGCTCCGGCAGCAACGCCTCGGCGGCGGCGGCCACCAGCTCCGCCTCCCAGTCCCGCAGCACGCGCCCCCGCCAGCCCGGAAAGCGCCGATAGCCGCTCAGTCGATGGCCGAGGCCGAGCGCCAGTCCGGCCAATCCCGCGAGCGCCAGGAAACGGCGCCGGGGGATCGGGGACTTCGTGGCGGGTGGATCGTGTCCCATGGCGGGGCTGGAGCGGGGGAGAATCTGGCGCTGCTCGAAGCTCCCAGACTACCGCAACCAGCCCGCGTTGCCCGGCCCACCGTAGGCGCCCATGTCGGAAGGGGAGCCGTTGGGAGCCCAGTCGGGCCAGCGCGGGTGCCAGTCGGAGATTCCGTCCTCGAGCGCGGGATCGCCGGCGTCGACGCAAGGAGAGAGCGGATCGAGCAGCTGGTCGAAGCCGCGCCAGGAGCGGAAGAGCGGATCGGCGTCGATATTGCCCTCGCCGGGGTAGCCGCCTGCCACGTCGCTGTGAGTGATCGCGAGATCTGGGTCGTCCGGATCGACGTAGAGCTCGTTCGGCGCATCGCCCCAGAGGATGCAGTTGGTCAGGGTCGGGGTCGACCCGTGAGAGGAGCACGCACCCCCGACGCCAAAAGTCGCCAGATTGCCCGTGATCGTGCAGTTCGCCAGCGTCGGCGAGGAGCCGTACGAGCAATCGAGCCCGCCTCCCCGATACTCCGCTTCGTTGTCGCTGATCACACAGTTGGCCAGGAGCGGCGCGGACGAGCTCCAGCAGCAGACGCCGCCTCCGAAGTCGACGGCGAAGTTCAACGCGATTCGGCAGTGGGTCAGCACTGGAAACGAGTCGTCGAGGCAGAAGACACCGCCGCCGGTCATGGCCGCGTTTCTCACGATCGTGCAGCTCGTCAGGGTCGGCGAGGACTCATCGCAGAAGAGTCCACCGCCGAGATAGGGCGACTGGTTGCGCGCGATCCTGACAGCGGATCAGGGTCGGCGAGGAGCTGTCGCAGTGCAGCCCGGCGCCACCGTTGTACCAGTCGATCCAGTTGTCGGTGATCGTGCAGTCTGTCAGCGTCGGCGACGAACCCGAGGCACACGCCACTCCGCCCCCCCAGTCGGCCGAATTGCCCGAGACGACACATTTGGTCAGGGTCGGTGAGCTCTCATGACAAGAGATCCCGCCCCCGAAATGGTCCGCGCCCGAGGCCGAGTTGTCGGAGATCGTGCAGCTCGTCAGGACCGGCGAGCTGAGCTCGCATGCAAGCCCACCCCCGCTCTCGTAGGCCGAGTTGTTCTCGATCGTGCAGCTCGCCAGCGACGGCGCTGAATGGTCGCCGCAGTAGAGCCCGGCGCCGCGACCGTTGCGCCCCAGGGTGCGGTTGTCGCGAATCACGAGGAAGGAGAGCGTGGGAGACGAGCCGCCCGAGCAGAACACACCGCCGCCAGCGGTGCTCGACTCGCCGCCGACACCGCTGAGAAAGACCGTCCCGGTGCCTTCGCTCAGGGTCAATCCAGTGAGCACCGAGCTCGAATCCTCTCCCGAATCGAAGCGCACCACACTGGCCGGGTTCTCTTCGGTCGCGTCGGCCTGCACCACGGTGCTCGCGACGACTCCGGGGTCCTCCGGCGCGATGCTAGTCACCGTGATCCCTTTGCCGAGAAAGTCGAGCTCCTCGACATAGGTGCCGGGCTGAACCAGCACCGTGTCTCCCTCGTTCGCGGCATCGATGGCGGCCTGAATCTGTGAATGGTCTCCCGGCACGTGGATGGTCGCGGCCTGGGCACCGGCGGCAAGAAGCAGTGAAGCGGCGAGATGTGACATGACTCCCCCTGGTGATGGGTGGCGATGGCGACGAGGATGGGGACTCGATGCGTCGCGTAGTGCCCATCTGATGGCACGAAGGAGCGTTCCGTTACATCGTAACTCCCCGCTCGATGGAGACCGCGCTGATCTTCATGCTCCTGATCCTGGTCCAGCCCGGAACCTACGACGAAGCGATCGATTTCAGAGGCAAAGGGATCGCCCTGACGGGAGGCGCGCGGGCCGGGCGGTAGTTCGGTGCGGGGGTGCTCTGAACGCCCGCGGACCCGAAGCCCGCTATCGGGACTGTCGAATTCTCGCAGGGCGAGCATCTGGACCGGCTCACCCTCTCTTCGCGGACACAATGCGCAGCCGGCTATCCGTCAGACCAGTCGACCTCGAGGCGGCGGAACGCGGGTCCGGAAGTTGTACGGCGGGCGCAAATCCTGCCGAAAAACCCCCCATGCGCTAGACTGGTGCGGGATGTTCGAGCATCTGAGAATCAGCCCCCCCTTCCCCTGTGGGATGATGCAATGAGATTCGGCAACCGAACCAGATTGGTCTTGGGGTTGTGCGTCGCCGCAACCCTGCTGGCCGCCGCCGAGGGCGCATCACGCCTGGCCGGAGACCCCCGGGTCCGCGAAGATGCCCTGCTCATAGGCGGCGAGCCCGAGTGGAACTCCCAGCGCGAGTACGACCCGCTCCTCTACTGGCGTTTCAAACCCAACACCAGCATGGGGAAGGTGACCACCAACTCCCTGGGCCTGCGCTACGCCGAGATCAACGGGTCCAAAGACGGCGAGTACCGTGTGCTCTCGCTGGGCGAATCGACCACCTTCGCGGGCCGGTCTGGAGTACGACGAGAGCTACTCGGCCCGGATCGAGGAGATGTTCGGCAACGTCGCCGGCAAGCGCCTGCGGGTGATCAACGCCGGCGCTCCCGGCTACACCACCTACCAGGCCTACGCCTTCCTGCGCTACTACTCCGACGCGATCGCCCCCGACGCGGTGCTGCTCTACTGCGGGATCAACGACTACCTCCCAGTGACCTATCTGCAGCGCCGTGCCAAGGGCGCCGCCGTCATCACCGAACCGCTCACCGACTGGCAGCTGCACCGGAGAAGACGCGCTCCGCGCGCCCGGATCCACCAGTGGCTGCACGACGAGCTCAATCTCTATCGCATCCTCTTCAAGCTGATCGGCGGCCACCCCGCGGGCCGCCGCAAGGGCCAGCTGCGCGCCAAGAGAGACCAAGCGCGGGTGCCTGACACGGAACGCGAGATGCTGCTGGACAAGATCGTGGCGCTCTGCGAGCAGCGCGGCATCGAGCTGGCGATCATCATCCCCTGGTATGTCGAATTCGAGACCCATATCCCGCTGCTGCGCCGCTTCGCGCTCACCCGCGACGTGCCGCTGGTCGACCTGCCCGTGGAGTTCTGTGATCTGCCCGGAGAGCGGATCCAGTATTTCCTCGATCCGGTGCACCCGAATGCCGAAGGCCATCGGTTGATGGCCGAGCGGATCGCGCAGGTGGTGAAGCCGCGCTGGAAGTAGAACCCTCTACCGCGCCCCCTCCGCCACACTGCGCCGCCACTCCCAGATCGCCCCGTCGCCGGTCGTGCCGCCCAGCACGCGCCCGTCGTCGAGAGCGATCAGGGCGGTCATCTCGTTGGCGCCGGGCATGGCGCTGGTGGGATCCCAAGTGTCGCCGGCATCGGTCGAAATCCAGGCCGGGCTGCCGCCCGAGGGTTGGGTGCCGGCGAAGAGCCAGCCCGCGTCGTTCTCGGCCAGGTCGTAGGCGAAATTGTCGGCGTGCTCGCCGCGCTGGAAGGGGTGCTGAAGCTCCCAGTCGACACCGCCGGAGTTGCTCATCACGAAGCCCCCGGTCTCGCCGTGGGCCCAGCCCATGCCCCACAACAGCCCGGCTGAGTCGCGCATGAAGTGGATGACGGTGGCGAGGGTCGGCGCCTCGGGGTAGTCGGGCATCGAAATGGCCCACGAGCTGCCGCCGTCGGTGCTGTAGTGAACGCCACCGCCGTAGGTGCGGCTGCCGGCCCAGATGGTGCCGTCGTCCTCTTCGTGGAGGGCGGTGACGGCGCTGGCCACCATGGCGAGCGGAGCCAGGGCGCTCCACGTGGCGCCCTCGTCGGTCGACTTGAAGATCCGTCCCGTGCTCTTCTCGAAGAAGCTGGTGGCCAGGGTCTCGGGGGCGACGCCGACCAGCAGATCGCCGGAGTCTAGCTCCTCGATCGAGCGCACGGCGGTGACCCACGAGGGCAGGGCGCCGAGAGCGCTCCACGAGAAACCGGCGTTGGTGCTCTGAAAGAGAGTGCCGTTCGGGTAGGTGCCGACCAGCAGGCGGCCGTCGGCGCGCTCCAGGAAGGAGTAGACGCGCATCACGGTGGGGGAGACAGGGCGCCGGTTCCAGGTGTAGCCACCGTCGAAGGAACGGAACACGAAGCCCTCGTCGGAGGTCGAGGCGAGCAGCACGCCGCCCGAAGTCTCGTAGAGATCCTCGACGATGCGCGCCCCGGGCAAGTTGGCGATGCGCTCCCAGCGTCCCGGCGGCGTGATGGCGGCGTCGGAGACGGCGGAGCGGCGGCCGACCAGACGGCGCAGGCGCGCCAGGCGGGTGTCGCCCGCCAGCGAGGGGGTGCGCTCGGCGCCGGCGGCGGTGCCGATCGTCGTGCTCCAGATGTCCTCGGCCCCCTTGCCCCCCTCGCAGACGCCGCTGGCGATCAGCACCTCGGTCTCCGAAACCCAGGCTGCGCTGCAGGCCGGCTTGTAGTTGTTGACCGGCGCCGGGACCGGCTCGGGGATCGACCAGGTGCCGGCGACCCGCTCGGAGATGTAGAGGTCGGTCTCGCCGTAGTCGAGCGAGGGGCGGGAGCCGGCGAAGTCGGAAAAGAGCAGGTAGCGGCCCGAGGGTGAGATCGCCGGGCGCACCTCGGAGCCGGTGCTGTTGGGGCCGGCGCCGAGATTGGTCAGGGAGTCGGCGAAGTCGCCGCTCAGGCGGCAGACCCAGATGTCGTAGCCGCCGCCGAGGCCGCCGGGGCGGTTGGAAGCGAAGTAGATCTCGGACAGGTCGGGGGTGAGTGACGACGCGCCGTTGGCCTTGCCGAGCGGCAGATTGTTGATCTCGCCGAAGAGCTCGACCGGGGTCGTCCACTCGGAACCGATCCGGTCGGCGACGTGGATCTTGCCGCCTTGGGTGGTGAACAGGCGGGTGCCGTCGGCGGCCACGCAGGGGTGGTTGTGGCCGGTGAACTTGAGGGGGTCGAGGGCGTGCAGGTTGGTCCACTCGGCGCCGTCCCACTCGGTCTCGTAGATGTAGAAGCGGTCGGTGGTGTGGTTGACCGGGTCGTAGGCCGGGCCGGTGTTGGGGGTCGACTCGAAGAGGGCCAGGTTGCCGTCGGCGGTGATCGTGGGGCGGCAGTCGGAGTTGTAGTCGCTGATCCCCTCGACGGTGCGCGGAAAGGACCAGAGGGGCGGAATGGCGAGCGCGGCCGGGGCATCCGGGACGCCCTCGCGCAGGGCGCGGGTCACCAGCGGGCGGACCACCTGGCTGGAGCCGCTCGGGCAGGGCAGCGCGGGCGGAGTGAGCACGAGCAGGGCGGCGGCGAGGAGAGGGCGGCGATCGATTCGCGGCATTTGGCGCTCCGGGGCGGGGATGTATCAGCTAGAGCCTAACCGGGCGGAAGTCTTGCCATTTCTTCGGATCGGCGCGGCCCGCGCGGAAATTCAGGGTCGCGGTGCGGGATCCTCGGATCGGAAGTCGAGGATGGGCCCCCTTCGGGGGACAGACTGTGGCCCGGCCCCGTTGCAGCATGCGGCATCGCCCCAGGCGTGTGGGCGGCATCCGAGCGAATCGATCACGCGCTGGAGCATGCGGGCGGCGGGGCGGCGGCGGGCACCGGTGGCGGCAGAAGCCTGGCGGCGGTCCGCGAGGAGGCGCGGGAAACTAACCGCAGAGAGCGCTGAGGGTTCGCGCGAGAATACTGTCATGCTCCCACAATTCCTGCCGCAAATCGGGCCAGA
>CAZBBK010000057.1:0-39118 GCA_964490075.1 uncultured Gemmatimonadota bacterium
GCCAATTCGCGGCCCGTCGGCCGATTACGCACGGTTGCCGAAGGGACACGGCGCAGCGGTCTCCAGGCGGACCAAGTCCACTCCGGCCTGCGCGATGTCCATCACGTCGGCCAGCGCCTCGAAGTACGTCTCGGGCGTGACGCCTTCGACCGCGAGATCCAAGTCACTGTCTGGTCCTACGTCTCCGGAGACCAGCGAACCAAAAACCGCGACACGCGTTGCACCATAGCGCCCTCGGAGCAGCTCGGCCGCGGCCGCCACTGTCGCCCAGATCCGCTCGGCTCGCTCCACACCCGCACGCCGCCGCGCTTCCTCACGGCAGCGTAGGTGATCGAGCGTGTCTGTGAGCTGCACTCCCGTATATCGAGGGTACCCCTCATCCGCGGCCAGGGCTCGAAAAAGCGGTTCCGATGCCGCCACACCCGAACCGCGACGCTGGGTCCGCGCTGGAGGTCATTCTCGAAGGGCTCCTCGCACCACCTCGATCACCCGCTCCCCTTGCGCGTCGGTCATCTCCGCGTAGAGGGGCAGCGCCAGCGAGGCCGCCCACAGCCCTTCGCTGATCGGACACTGGCCCGCGCGCCAGCCGAGCGCGGCGAAGGCCGACTGGCGGTGGGCCAGCACCGGGTAGGGATTCATGGCGTGCACGCCGCGCTCGCGGAGAGCGGCGAGCAGCTCGTCGCGGCGCGCGGCTTCGACGCCGATCACGTAGCGGCACCAGGCGTGGCAGCGTGTTTCTGTATCGACCGGGCGCTGGATCGGCAGATCGGCGAAGGCCTCCTGGTAGCGCTCCGCGTGCCGGCGGCGCCTGAAGATCGACTCGTCGGCACGGGCCAGCTTGACGCGCAGGAACGCCGCCTGCAGTGTGTCGAGTCGGGTGTTCCAGGCCCGTTCCTCCCATTCCCCTGATGCGCCGCGACCGAAATCGCGCAGGGCGCGGAGGCGGTCGGCGAGATCTCCCGATGCGGTCGCCACCGCGCCGGCGTCGCCGATGGCGCCCAGGATCTTGCGCGGGTGGAAGGAGAAGCAGCCCAGGTCGCCCAGCGTGCCCGCCTTGCGGCCTCCCAGCTCAGCACCATGGGCCTCGGCAGCGTCCTCGATGACGCGCAGATCGGCGTCCGCGGCCAGGGCGGCGATCGCCTCCATGTCGGCCGGCAGGCCGAAGCTGTGCACCGCGACGATCGCTCGGCTGCGGGTGGAGAGCGCCTCGGCCGCGGCCCGCGGATCGATGCAATGGTCGTCGAGATTGGGCTCGACCAGCACCGGTCGCCCACCGGCCTGCAGCACCGCCAGCACCGCCGCCGGATAGGCGTTGGCGGGGACCAGCACCTCGTCGCCCGCGCCGATGTCGAGGGCCCGGAGCGCCAGCAGCAGCGCGTCGGTGCCGTTGCCGACTCCGACCGCATGGTTGGTACCCAGCCAGCGCGCGAAGGCGCGCTCGAAGTCGCCCACGGCCGATCCCAGGATCGGCTCGTCCTCGAGCAGTACGCGTTCGAAAGCGGCGCGCAGCTCGCGCATCAGGGTGCGGTTCTGCAGGCGGATGTCGGTGGCCGAAATCTGGTCCATGATCCTCGCTCCTGGGGCTGTTCGGAGGTCGGGGGTCAAGGAATGGTAGCGGGACGGGCGCGGATTGGGCGCGAGTCGTCGACGATCGCCAGCGCGCGAGCGGAGACCGGTCCGACCGCGATCCGGGCCGCGCCTTTGCCCAGGGGGAGGACGGCCCCCGAGAGCAGATCGAGGGCGCTCCGGGGATCCGGCCGGCGCGCCAGCAGGGCGGAATCGAAGGCGCGTGCTTCCCGGGAACGATTGAGCAGCACGACCACCCGCTGCAGCGGGTGGGTGCGGTCGAAGGCCAGCAGATCTCGGTCGCCGAAGAGCAGCTCGAAGTCGCCGCGGCGCAGCGCGACGTGGTCGCGACGCAGTGCCGTCCAGCGGCGGGTCGCGCGCAGATGGGCCCGCTCGCGGTCGTCGAGCTGGGCGCCGAAGCGCATCGGTCGCCGGTTGTCGGGATCGCCGGCGCCAGCCATGGCGATCTCGTCTCCGTAGTAGAGCACCGGCAGCCCGGGCGCGGTCAGCATCCAGGCCAGGAAGAGCTCGACCCGCCGGTGGGTGAGCGGGTGGTCGTTGCGCGGCGGATCGGTCCAGCCCAGCTCCTTGTCGTCGGCGCCCGCCGGAATGTCGGCGTCGGCCAGCGACGCGAAGCGGACCTGGTCGTGGGTGTCGATCACGTTGCCCATCAGGTGGCCGGCTCCGAAGCGGCGCCAGGCGGTCTCCATGCGCCTCCCCACCTCGCTCATCGAGCGCGTGTGGTCGAGCAGAGCCGCGCGCACGATGTAGTAGGTGGCGAAGTCGAACTGGGCATCCTGCTGTCCCGGCGTCACGTAGGACCCGACCAGGGCGTCGGAGCCGAAGGTCTCGCCGATCTGGAACACCCGCCGGCCGCGCTCGCGCTCCAGGCCGCGCCCGAGCGCCCCGGTCAGTGCCCGCCAGAAGCGGTGCGGCACGTGCTTGGTGGCGTCGTGGCGAAAGCCGTCGGCGCCGCTCTCCCGCAGCCACCAGAGCGCGTCCTCGACCGCCGCCGAGAGTGCCGCGCCCGAGCCGAGGTAGTCGAAGGAGGGCAGGTAGGGCTCGAACCAGGTGGTGAGCCGGTGCTCGTCGAAACGCCGCAGATTGGGCGTGCCGTCGGGCAGCGCGGGATCGCCGAACCAGTCGGGGTGGTCGCGGTAGTAGGGATGCTCCTGGTGCACGTGGTTGGTGACCTGGTCGAGCAGCACCGCCATGCCGCGGCGGTGGGCCGTGTCGACCAGCGCGCGCAGGGCGGCCATGCCACCGAAGCGGGGCTCGGCGGCGCGCGGAGCGATCGGCCAGTAGCCGTGGTAGCCGCTGTAGTAACGATGCGGCTCGGGATGCTCGCGATAGGCCCCGGTCGCGGCGCGCTGCAGGGGCGAGATCCACAGCGCGTCGACCGACAGCGAGTCGAAGTAGCCCGAGTCGACCGCCCAGCGCACGCCGGCCAGATCGCCGCCCTGCCAGTTGGCGCGGAGAGCCAGCTCGGGATGCGTCAGGGGTGCGTCATTGGCGGCGTCGCCGTTGCGGAAGCGGTCGGTCACCAGGGAGTAGAGGATGGCGTCCCGCCAGCGGAACTGCCCGGGCGAACGGGGACGGGGGCGCGCCGCGCCGGCCGGCATCCCCGCGTCGAGGTCGAGGCGCAGCAGGTTGGAAGGTCCGGTCGTGCCGTCGAAGATCAGCCGCAGCGCGTGGCGACCGCGGCGCCAGCCGGGAATCCGTGCGTCATCGAGCTCGACGACGAAGCCATCGGCGGTGGAGCGCAGCGCCGCCGCGGGCAGCAGGCCGGAGTCCCACAGGGCGACCAGGCGAGCGCCCCTGGAAGGCGGATCGCTGCCGCGATCGAGCGTGATCCGCAGCCGCGCGACGCCCGGCTCGGAGACGGACCAGGAGCCGAAGCGGATGCGCGGCGGCCGTTCGAGCCCGACCGGCGCCACCACGCACACGCTGTTGAAGCCGCCGAAGCCGTTCGGCACCCGCTCGGGCGCCGCCGGGTCGAGGCGCTCGTCGCCGTCGACCCAGAGCTTGTACTCGTAGCGCCCCCCCTCGAGCGCCACGACCCGCTCCCAGACGCCGTCGCCCTCGGCGTCGGCCAGCGGCAGGGACTCGCGATTCCAGCTGTTCATGGTGCCGAAGAGCCGCACCGATTCGACCGGCTCATCGCCGGCGTGGTAGCGGAAGCGCACCGGGCGCTTGGGCGCGGCGACCAACGGCAGCACCAGCTCGCGGCCGGCGAGACGCAAACGCGGCAGATATACCCCACGCGCGCCCTCGGGCAGTCCGACCGCGATCACACCGGCGCCGAGCGCCTCGACCACGATCCCATCGCGATCGACGATCTCGACCCTCGCCGCACCTCCCGGCAGCAGGTCGGCCGCGTCGAGGGTCTCGCGCAGCCCGGGCGCCACCCAGACCAGCGGCGGCGGCTCGGGAGCAACCGATGCGGGGAAATCGGCGAGGACCGGGGTGGAGGGAGCGAGTGCGACCAGCGCGGCGGGGGCGAGGGGGTAGTATCGGCGCATGACCGATGCAGAGTACTCCAGCCGCTCGCGGCGCGGGTCGGGTCGCCGATGAGCGCCACGACCGAACGCGTGCTGGCCGCCGCCAGAAAGCACATCGAGGAAGCCCCGGCATTGCTCCGGCGCTGGATCGCGATCAACTCGTACTCGCGCAACGTGGCCGGCGCCAACGCCATGGCCGACGCCCTGGAACGTGCGCTGGCGCTGCCGGAGCTGCGGATCCGACGCCGGCCGGGGCGCGAAGTCGGCGATCATCTGCTGGCCCACACCGACGCCTGGTCCCGGCCCGATGCCGCCGGCGTGCTCCTGGTCGGCCACCACGACACGGTCTTCCCGCCCGGCGCCTTCGAGGACTGCGAGCTGCGCGGGAGTCGCCTGCACGGTCCGGGAGCGGTCGACATGAAGGGCGGATTGGTGGTGATGCGCACGGCGCTGGCCGCCCTTTCCGACGCCGGAATGCTCGACGCGCTGCCGCTGGCCCTGATCTCGGTGGCCGACGAGGAGATCGGCTCGGGCGACTCGCGCCCCTTCCTCGAAGAATGCGCGCGTCGCGCGAGCGCGGCGTGCGTGCTCGAGCTCGGCAGGCCGGGCGACGCCATCGTGACGCGCCGCAAGGGAGCCGGCGCGGCGACCGTCCAGGCCCGCGGGCGCTCCGCCCACGCCGGCAACGACCACGCCTCGGGGATCAGCGCGATCCGCGCCCTGGCGCGCTTCATCGACGCCGCGGAGTCGTTGACCGATCCGGCCGCCGGCCGCACCGTCAACGTCGGCGTCGTGGCGGGCGGCGAGACCCGCAACAGCGTGCCGGAGCAGGCCCGCTGCGAGGTCGATTTTCGCTTCGAGCGAGCCGGCGAAGGCGAAGGAATGATCGCGGAGCTCGATCGCCTGTGCCGCGAGTCCGGCGCGGCGAGCGGCGCCGAGCTGGCGCTCGAGGCGGCAATCCATCATCCGGCGTGGGAGCGCAGCGCGGACTCCGATCGCTTGCGGCGGCAGTACGGCCGCTGCGCCGAGCGGGCCGGGTTGAGCAGCGCCGAGGCACCGCTGGTGGGCGGCGGATCGGACGCCAACCTGATCGGGGCGCTCGGCGTGCCGACCATCGACGGCCTGGGGCCGCGCGGCGGCGGGCTGCACACCAAGGGCGAGTGGGTCGATCTCGACTCGCTGGCCCCCAAGACCGAGGCGCTGCTGCGCTTTCTGGTGGAGCTCGGGACGCAGGCTTCCTGACGCGCCAGGGGCGCGTCATCAACCGCCCAGATCCTCGATCCCGAGGAGCTCCTCGCGATAGATCGTCTTGGGCGCGTCCCACCACGCCGGCCGCCCGGCGCTTCCAGCCTGCCAGCTCAGGAAATCGAGCGCCCGCACGAAGGTGTCGATCGCCGGTTCGCTGAAGCGCCCCGGCGACGGGGCGAAGAAGTAGCCGTGCCGGGCCTCGGGGATCTCGGCGGCGTCGTAGACCTGGAGCTTGTAGTCGATGGTCGGGTTGTGCTGCCCGATCAGCTCCTCGATGCGCTCCGACGCATCGCTCATGAAGTCGATCTCGCCGACCAGGTCGAGCATGTCGACCCGAATCGCCGCGACCTGGTCCGGATTGGCGGTCGGTTCGGCGGGGTAGATGAGGACCGTGGCCGATACGTCGAGCTCGGGCCGCCTGGCGTTGGTCTCGAAGGCGACCTTGCCGCCCCAGCTGGTGCCGAGCAGGGAGACCGACGCGACCTCCTCCCAGCCGTGCAGCAGCTCGACCGCCGCCGCGACCTGGTTGATGCGGTGCTCGGTCGAGCCGACCATGTCGTAGTCGATCGCCACGCCGATCCAGCCCATCTCCGCCAGGCCAGCCTGGTGCAGGGCAAAGCTGTAGTCGTCCTTGCCCATGCCGTGCAAGAAGATCACGCACTCGTAGAGGCCCGGATCGGCCGGCGCGTAGAGGGTGAAATGGGTGTCGTTCTGGCCGGGGACCTCGTACCAGCCCTGGTAGTAGCGGTGCGGGGGCGGTTCCAGTCCGGTGGCGTGCGGCGGCGACCAGGCGGCGACGACGAGCGCGAGAGCGCAGAGGGCCGCGGGCCGCTGGAGGAGGCATCGGAGGGGGGAGGGCATGGGGGCTCCTGGGGCGGGTATTGGGTATTGTAATATCGATGCCGGCATCGAGATCGATGGCGTGCACGAGGACTACTGCGGCGAAGTTCCCGATATCGGGGTGCGCGAGGTCTGTCGTTTTCCGCCGCCTTGCGCGATCGCCGAAGCGAAAGGGTGCGGGCGACGGAGGGCACGGCGCACCCGGACTGAGCGGATGGTCCGGAATGACGGAGAAGAGGGGGCCGGAAACCAGTTCGGTCGAACACCACCCTGCAGCTCGGCAACAACTGGTCTCTCGAGCGTTGCCAGTCGGAATCGGGCGCGGGCGCGATCTCCAAACATCAGCCTCGATGCGCATCATTGTGCCAACCCGCGACGCCCGCTATCTTGCCCGGGTCCCTCCCACCTAGCGCGCAGGAGACCTACGCCCTTGACCCCCGAACGCAAACGAATCCTCTGGATCGTGTTGGGGCTGGGGATCTTCGCCGGGCTCCTGGCGCTGCCCACGCCGCTCGGCCTGGAGCCGCGGGCGCAGCGCTCGATCGCCGTCTTCAGCCTGTGCATCTTCTGGTGGTTCACGACGCCAGTCGATCTGCCGGTCACCGCGCTGGTCGGCCTGGCGCTGGTGCCGATCCTCGGCATTCTGCCGGCCGGCACGGTCTTCAGCTTCTTCGGCAATCAGGCGATCTTCTTCGTCATCGGAGTGTTCCTGGTCGCCGCGGTGATGATGAAGACCGGGCTCTCGACGCGGCTGGCGCTGCTGCTGCTCTCGCGCCTGGCCGGCAGCGAGAACCGGCTGGCACTGGGCGTTCTGCTGCTTTCGATGGGGCTCTGCGCGGTGATCGTCAGCCACGCGGTGGCGGCGATCCTGCTACCGATCGTGCTGGAGATCGTGCACGCGCTCAAGCTGGATCACCGTTCGCGCTTCGCCAAGCGGGTGCTGCTCTCGATGGCCTGGGGAACGGTCCTGGGGTCGAACACCACCCTGCTCTCGTCGGCCCGCGCCAGCCTCGCGCTCTCATTGGCTTCGGCCACGCCGGCACCGGGATACGAGCCGATCGGCTTCGCCAGCTTCGTGCAGGCCTCGCTGCCCCTGGTCGCCCTCTCGGTGCTGCCGATCTACCTGGTGCTGCGGATCGGCTTCCCGCCTTCCGGCATCTCGATGGCGCCGGCGGTCGAGCTGCTGCGCGCCAAAGTGTCCGAGTCGGGGCGAGTGACGCGCGACGAGTGGATGACGGCCGCGGTGGTCGCGGCAATGGTCGCCAGCATGGTCGCCTTCGCCGACAGGGTCGGCCTGGGCAGCCTGGCACTGGCCTTCTCGGCGCTGCTCTTCTTCCTGCGCATCATCCGCTGGGACGACGTCGAGGGCTACGTGGCCTGGGGGGTGATTCTGCTCTACGGCGGAGCGATCGCGCTCGGCCAGGTGCTGCAAGTGACCGGTGCGGCGCAGTGGATCGTCAGCGACGTGCTGCCGCTGGACGCGGTTCCGCCCTGGGTCTTCCTGCTGGTCTTCTCGTGGGCGGCGATGGTCCTCACCGAGCTGATCTCCAACTCTGGGGTGGTGGTGCTCTTGATGCCGATCGGGCTGCAGGTGGCCGCGGCCTCGGGGATCAACCCGGCGGTCGTGGTCTTTTTGACGGTGCTGCCGTCGGGACTGGGCCTGACCATGCCGACCGGCACCCCGGCGATGGCGATGATCTTCGGCTCCGGGTTCATGCGGCTGCCGGACACCATGGCTCGCGGCCCCGTGCTCTCACACCTGCTGTGGCTGTTGCTCATGGGGATCGCGTTCTTCGTCTGGCCCCATCTCGGCATGCAGCTGCGTTCGGGAGCGGGGTGAGACGATGCCCGAGCTGTTTCGCATCCTGCTGATGCTCTCCCAGAACCGCGACTCCGACCGCGTGATCGAGGCGGCGATCGCGGAGGCGGTCGAGGCGCGCGCGGCCGGCAAGGAGCCGGAGCTGACCTTTGCCTTCGTGCACGACGGCCGCAGCATCGATCGCACCCGCCACGCCATGCGCTCGCAGGGCTTCCTGGGGCAGCTGGCCACCCAGCGGGTGATGAGCGCCCTGGAGGACGAGCAGCAACGCCTGGCGATGGAGCGCTCGCTGGCCGTCCAGGAGGCGGCGCGCCGGGTCGACCTGGAGATCCAGGTGCTGTCACGCAGGGGCGCCTTCAAGGACGCGATCGTCGCCTACGCCGAGGAGCAGAAGTACGACGTCATCTACATGGCCCGCTCAACCATGAGCGGGCTGCGCGAGATGTGGCAGGGCTGGGATCCGGTGGTGCGCTACGCCAGACAGCAAAAGTGATGCTGGAGCTCAGTCCCCGTTCACTAATCCGAGGCGCCGCAGCAGCGCATTGGGATCGGGCTCGCGACCGCGAAAGCGCTTGAAGAGCTCCATCGGCTCCTCCTTGTTGCCGGGAGCCAGGATGTGCTCGCGGAAGTCGGCCGCCACCCGGCGATCGAAGATCCCCTCCTCTTCGAAGCGGGCGAAGGCGTCCGCCTCCAGCACCTCGGCCCAACGGTAGGAGTAGTAGCCGGCCGAGTAGTTGGCGGCGAAGACGTGCTCGAACGAGGTAGAAAGGCACGAGCCCTCGATCTCGGGAAAGAGGCTGCCGCGCGCGGTCACCCGCCGCTCGAACTCGACGATGTCGTCGACCGTGCGCGGATCGGCCGCGAACCAGGCCAGGTCGAGGTCCTCCTGCGTGAAGCGGCGCAGGGTGGCGAGCCCGGCGTGGAACTTGCGCGCCTGCTTCAGCTTCGCCGCCAGCTCGGCGGGCACCGGCGCGCCGCTCTCGTGGTGGTGGGCGAAGAGCGCCAACGCCCCGCTCTCGCGCACCCAATTCTCCATGATCTGCGAGGGCAGCTCGACGAAGTCCCAGTAGACGTTGGGGCTGGCCAGCATCGGGTAGGTACACTTCGAGAGCAGGGCGTGCAGAGCGTGGCCGAACTCGTGAAATACGATATCGACCTCGCCGGGCGTCAGGAGCGCGGGACGCTCCGGAGTCGAAGGCGTGAGGTTGGCGACAATAAAGAGCAAGGGGGTCTTCATCACGCCCTTGCGAACGCCCTGGCCGCGCCAGCGCCCGGTGAAGGCGCCCGAGCTCTTGGTCGGTCGCGGGAAGAGATCGAGATAGAGCAGCCCGAGCTCCTCTCCGGCCTCGTCGACCACGCCGAATACCTTCACGTCTTCATGGTAGACCGGCACCTCCGGCAGCGCGCGGAACTCGAGCCCGTAGAGCTTGCGGGCGATCGCGAAGGCCCCGTCGATTACGTTTTCGACCTTGAAATAGGGCCGCAAGGCGTCTTCGTCGAAGTCGTAGAGCTCTTCCTTGAGACGCCGCGCGTAGTAGGCGTAGTCCCAGCGTTGCAGCTCTTCGATCCCGTCCTCCGCGCGCGCATACTCGACGAGCTGCGCCAGCTCGGTCTCGGCGGCCGGGTGGGCGACGTCGTAGATCTGGTTCTGGAAATCGAAAATCGTCTGCACCGAATCGGCCATGCGCTCCTCCAGCACCAAATGCGCATGGGTTTCGAATCCCAGCAGGTTGGCGCTCTCATGAAAGAGCGTCGCGATCCGCTTGGCGATCTGCACGTTGTCGTGGTCGTCGCCGAAAGCGACCGCGCCGCGCGCCCGCACCAGCCTCTCGCGCAGAGCTCGCGACTTGGCATAATCGAGAACCGGTGCCACGCTCGGCTCCTGGAGCGTGAACGCCCAGCCACTCTCGTGGCCGCGCTGCCGGGCGCAGTGCGCGGCGGCCTCGATCGCCGCCTCCGGCAGCCCCTCGAGCTCGCTCCGGTTCTCGGTGTGGTACAGGAAGGCATGCGTCGAGTTGAGGTTGTTCTGCGAGAACTTGGGCTGCAGCTGCGAGAGCTCGGCGTCGATCTCGCGCATCCGCTCTTTGCCGGCGTCGTCGAGCAACGCACCGCTGCGCACGAAGCCGCGGTGGGTCAGCAGGGTCAGACGGCGCTGCTCGGCGTTCATCGACGACGACGCGGCGTTGCGCTGCACCGCATCGATGCGGCGGAAGAGCCCGGGATCGAGCGAAACACGGCTGAAGAAGGCGCTCGAGCGCGGACCGATTTCTTGCACCAGCGCCTTGAACTCGTCGTCGGAATGAGTCCCCATCAGCCCGTAGAAGACGCTCAGTACCTTGCCGACGCGCTCCGACGCGTCGCCCAGGGGCAGCACGCTGTTCTCGAAGGTGGGCGGCTCGTCGCTGGCGGCGATCCGATCCAGCTCGGCATCGGCCTCGGCGATGGCGCGCTCCAGGGCCGGGACGAAGTGCTCCAGCTCGATCCGATCGAAGGGAACGGCGTCGTGCGGGGTTTCGGTGGGGTCGAGCAGCGGATTGAAGAGAGGCGTGGGCACGATGGACTCCGGGCTAGAGGGACAGCCTCGAAGAGTAGCGTACACGGAGGCGGGCGGCGTGGCTGAGCTACGCGGAGTCGAGCGGCACGATCCGCGACCGCGGTCCGCGTCGGGTGCGACGCGCCTTCAGCTCGAGCTCGGCGTCGATCACGTCGGACCATAGCTCCCGAGCGCTGCGATGTGTCCATCCCAGCTCACGCCGTGCTTTCTCCGCGGAGTAGTTGAACGACGCGGTCGAGTCGACGATTTCGGGAGAGATGAAGGCGGGGAGACCCAGCTTCCTTTGCAGCGGCACCAGAGGGGCGAAGAGCGCGCGACACAGCGCCGCGGGCAGCCAGAAGCGGACTCTGAGGGCGCCCGGCCTGGTGGCCCAGGACGCCAGGATCTCGCGCTGCGTCATCGCGTCCCCGGCAAGGATGTATGTCTCGCCCGGCTGCCCCTTCTCGGCCGCCAGCGCGATCCCCTGCGCCAGATCGTCGACATGCACCAGGGTGACGATCCGCTCGGGAGCCCACGCGAGCGGTGGCATCATTCGGTTGAGATACAGGCGCAGGAAGTAGCCGAACGCCGAGTGATCGTTGGGACCCACGACGGCATTGGGGCAGACGATGACCAGCGGCAGCCCCCCCTCCTGGTAGCGCCGCGCGAGGGCGTGCGCCTCGGTCTTGGTCTCTTCGTAGCAGGAGCGGCATGGCGTCTGGCGCTCGAAGCTCTCATCGCGAGGCCGCGGGCCGGAGCTACCGAAGGCGATCACCGAGGAGACATGGATCGAGCGCGGGATGCCGAGCTCCTTCGCCAGCGCCAGCACGTTCTCGGTGCCCGCGACGTTGATCTCGCGCATCAGGTCGCGGGATTCTGGGCGCACGGCGATCTCGTACCAGGCGGCATTGTGGATCACCAGCCCGGCGCCCGACATTGCCGGGCGCAGCGACTCTCGGCTGGTGACATCGCCCGAGACGCAGTGCGCGCCCAGCCTGGCCAGGGCGTGGGCCTGCGCGCTGTCGGGGTTGCGCACCAAGGCGACCACCTGCCAGCCACGATCGACCAGCGCTCGGGTGAGGGGACGGCCGACGAAGCCCGTGGCTCCGGTCAGGAACACTCGCATCTTCAGCCCCGTCTATACACGAGATCGCTATTGTGGAGACACGGTTCCGCGCGTGGCCGCAACCGTGCGCGTGATGACCGCCGAATGCACCGGGTAGGGCTCGCTGCCGCCCTGCGCTGCCTGGAAGTGAAGCGTGCGCCCGGCGGCGGCCGGTGGGACCGGAAGGCTGTCCGCGAAGACACCCGCGCTGTCGGCCACTCCCATCATCGCGACATGACCCGCCGGATTGGCGCCCAGATCGATGCCCAGCTCCAGGACCCAACCGGGCACACTGATGGAGGTGGGCCCCCTGTGCAGCGACCAGAGCACGGCCACGCTCTGGCCGGGATCGGCGCCGCCCACCGTGACGCAGCCCTGCTCCCCGACCTCGAGCGCATCGACCGCGAGCGACAGGGCCGGCGGCGGGCCGGCGGCGAGCTCCGCCAAGAGGCGCAAGTAGGAGCCCTGAGACGCGAGCTGACACTCGGTCACCTCCCAGGAATTCTGGGGCCAGCCGGTATTCCAGTCGCGGTAGCTCTTCAGGATCGGCTGGTTCTCTGGCGGCTCGATCGGGGGACCGATGTACTCCGGAGCGGGTTGGTAGTGAGGATTCACCCCTCCGGTCAGGATCCCCGGCGCCGGTCCATAGAGCGAGTGCAGCGAGCTGTCCCACACCGTTCCATCCTGGAACCAGGCGTGGTTGGTTTCGGTGATGCTGCCCTCGGCACCGCGTCCGGCCATGTTGGTCAAAAAGCTGTAGCCGACGGGATTGACACCGTGCAGGTAGTGCAGGAAGTCACTCGCCGCGGACAGGTAGTCGGCGGCATGAACGGGGTCCAGACCGTGGCGGTTCATCGCCGCGTACATGAGGCCCTGCTGCGACTTGGTGCGGTTGCTCCCCCAGGTATGATCGTCGTCGAAGAGAAAGGCCCGGTAGGCGTCGGCCGCGGACTGCACTCGGCCCAGGTGGTCGGCTCCCTGTAGGAGCATTTCGTAGCGCGTATTGATCGCATCGGCCACCGCCGGCGTGGCGCCCGGCAGGGCTGCGTAGAAGAGCAGACCATCTTGGATCTCCTGCTCCCATGGCGAAGCCCACCACCAGAGGAAGAGGTGGGCGCTCGAATAGCCGGAATCGAAGAAGACGCGATAGATGTCGTCGGAGGTCAGGGCAAAGAGAAACGCCGCGGCACGCACCCGGTTCATCTCCTGCCAGTAGGCGTCGTCTTCGGCCGCGGAGCTCGAGAATCCGGCGTTGTCGTAGCTCGACGGTATCTGGCCTGGATTGGCCTCCAACCAGCTCCATGCAGCCAGGGCGGCGCCGCGGAGCCGAGCTGCGAACGCCCGCATGGTCGGGTCTGGCAGCACGCCGTAGGCGAGCGCCGCCCGCGCCCAGACGCCGCAGGCCGAAATGGTGGCGGAAGCGGTGGCGGGCGAGTAGCGGCGCTGCCCGGTGTCGGCGCTGGGCGGGCTGGCGGCGCTCCAGTCGGTGACACCCATCTTGTGAGTCACCGAGCCGTCGGCAAGCTGCATCTTGAGCAGCCAGTCGAGCTCCCACTTGATCTCGTCGAGCAGATCGGGAATGCCGTTGCCCGATTCCGGCAGGTCGTGGTCATCGCGCCAGCCCTCGGGGTGGGCTTCGTAGGCACCGAGTAGATCGTGCAGCGCGCCGTCGGCGTAGTTGACGTACTTGTGGTAGTCGCCGGCGTCGTGCCAGCCGCCGGCGAGATCGCGCGCGGAGGCGGGCGAGGGATCGAGCACGTAGCGACAGTCCAGATCCTGCTCGGCACCGAGATGGCAGGGCGCGTCGACCCAGCTCGAGTCGGCGTAGGGGAGCTCCTTGGGCGTGCCGCAACGCTGGTAGTAGTGAAAACGCAGTGCGTGTGACAACGTTTCGGTGAATACGTCGGGCGCGATGGCGAAGCTCTCCGAGCTCACGCCGGTGGCGGGATCGTGGAGATAGAAATCGCCTTCCTCCTGCAAGGAGCTGAAGTCGAGCCACCACGCGCGATCACCGGACGGCGAGTGGACCTCCCCGCCTTTCCAGGCCGACGCCGAGGCGGAGAAGGCCACGCCGTGGTCGGCGCCGCGGCGCACCTCGATCGACGCGCCAGGGGTGTATGGGGCGGGCGCGTCGTAGCCGATGACCGGCTCGCGCAGCACCGCCACCTTGCGCCCGAGAGGCAGGTATCCGAACTGGTCGACACGCACCTGCGGGTCGGAGGTCTGGAGGGCCGGTGGGGCGGCCGGCGCCGGCGCCGGCGAGAGCAGGATCGCGAGCGTGGCTCCTGGAACGAAGAGAGCCGATCGAATCCACCGCCCGGCTCGGGCAGGCTTCCTGGAGTGTGAGGGGCATGCACATTCGCGGCGGCGATTCGCCGGGCAAGCTGAGCTCATCGGGGGCCTCCGTGGTGTGGGGTCGAACGATCGAGCGCTGGGCAGCGGTTCCAGTATTCATCCTAATTCTACTTTGGTAGCTCGGTGCTCGAACGAACTGGATTCCGGCTTTCGCCGGAATGACGGGGAAGGAGGCGTCAACAAGTGGATCGAGGGCGACGTCTGATTCGAGATGGGCGCACGGCCCCACTCTATGGACCGGGCGCCCTTCTGTTCACGTCTGGTCGCGCCGCCCCTGTCTCGACAATCCGCTCCCTATTCGTCGTTCCGGCGAAAGCCGGAATGACGAGGAGGGTGGTCAGGGGGCGGATTGGCGTCGCGGCAGCTCCCAGCGGCGCCGCTCGAGCAGCTCCACGGCCCGCGAGGGCAGCGCGGGCAGTGCCGCCGCCCGCTGGAGCTCGGCGCCCTCCGCCACCATGCCGCCGCCGAAGGGTGGACCCAGGCTGAGCGGCAGCTCGAGCGCGGCGCCGGGCAGGCCGCGGCGCCGGAACACGAAGGCGGCGGTCGAGCGCCAGCGGTCGTCGTCGATGGTGGTTCTCAGCAGCGCCTGCGGCCGCCAGGGGGCCGGCGGGTCGAGCTGCTCGATTCCGGCGACCTGGTCCGGGGCATAGAGCCGCAGCGCCAGACAGCGGGCCAGAGCACGCTTCTCTGGATCGAAGAAGAGCTCCGCGCCTTGCAACGCGGGCTCCAGGGCCAGCGCATGGGCCCAGTGGTCCAGTGCCCGGGCGCGGTCGCCGAGCGCCTCGGCGGAGCGCGCCAGGTGGAACCAAGTGAGCGGTGAGGCCTGGTCGAGCGCCACCGCCAGGCGCAGCCAGGGGAGAGCTTCGGCGGCGCGGCCGGCCGCCAGCCACGCCTCTCCGGCGCGCGCCGCGAAAGTCGGGGCATGAGGCTGCGCCCGCGCGGCGTCCTGGCGCAGCCGCGCCAGCTCATCGAGCGACACATTCGATCCCTGGCGCTGCAACAGATCGGCCAGTCCCTGCTGGTAGAAGCCAAGCGCGGGATCGAGCTCCGCGGCCCGCCGCGCGTGCCTCGCAGCGGCGTCCAGGTCGGAGGGCTCGAGCGTGGCGTCGAGAGCGCGATCCCAGGCTCGATGCGCGCGGTCGATCGGCAGCAGCCGCACCCACCCCAGGGTCGCGCAGCCTGCCAGAACGAGCGCGGCGACTCGTGCTGCGACTCGCGGATCGGCCACGCCCTCCGCGGCGGCGGGCGCCCGCCCCGGCGGCGTGCTCGGGGGCCTGGTCCCATCGCTGCGGCCAGCGCCGAGCGCCAGACCCACCGCGAGCGCCAGCAGCGCATCGATCGCGGCGAGATGAAGCTGGTAGTCCCCGAGCGCGGCCAGTGCATAGCCGCCCAGCCCGGCGCAGGCCCCGAGGCGCAGGGCACGCTCGCCGCCACCGGGGTCGCGAGAAAGACCACGCCAGGCCCGCGCCCAGATCCACCCCGCCAGAGAGAGCGCAAGCACCAATCCCGGCGAGCCGATCTCGAAGAGCAGATGGGAGGGCGTGCAGTGCAACTGCGTCACCACCTTGCCGACCTCGTCCGGCTCCCAGCGCTGCACCCGGTAGCGCGGGAATAGCAGCGCCACCGAACCCGCACCGAAGCCCCTCATCGGCCGCTCGTCGAATAGCGCTGCCAGCGCTCCGGTCGTGTAGTCGACGCGGTTGCGCAAGGAGAGATCGGCCCCGCCGGTCGCGACGGCGACTGCACGGTCGAAGATCCGCGCTCCGCCCGGCGTGAAGGCGATCAGCGCCAGAGCCAGCGCACCGAGCACCGGCCAGCGCCAAAGCCGAGTCTGGCGGTCCGTGTGCCGCCGCCCGAAATGCACCGCCAGCGTCGCGATCCCCGCCGCTCCCGCGGCACCGAACGCTCCACTCAGCGAGCTGGTTCCGGCCAGAGTCATCAGCCCGACGACCAACGCCGCCCCCCCCAGCACCCGATCGAAGCGTCTCTTCCCCCCCACCCAACACAATGCCGCCGCCGGACCCAGCAACAGAATCAGCGATCCCGCCAAGAAATTATGATGCCCCAACGGAAGCGCAGGCCGGACCGTGATTCCCTGACGATAGGCGATGAAGCTCCAGATTGCGAGCACCAGCACCATTCCGGCCGAGGCCCGTGCCGTCATAAGAGCCGCACATCGCTCGCGCAGCGTCGCACACGCGACCACCCCCCATCCCAGCGCCCCCGGCAGCGCCAAGAGCGCCGGCAGCGCCGCGCGCGGCGCGACACTCCGTGAGCCCGCCAGTGCCACCCAGAGCACGCACGCCGCCGCCAACGACGGCACCGCCCGACCCAGCCGCCGACGCAAGGCTCCATTTCGCCACAACAGCACAGCGCCGGCCCACGCTCCGATCCACTGCAACAGATGTAGAAACGCTGTCTCCTCCCACCCGAGCACGCCGTAGAAAGTCCCTCCGTGCAGGACCAGGTAGCCGAAACCCGCCAACACCAACCACAGACTCACCGAGCCACCCCCGGTCTCGTCACTCCTCCCCCGCTTCGTTGATCACCTTGCGCATCAGCTCCGCCCGCGGATCGTTCGGCACCAGCGCCAGGTAGCGACGAAAATAGCGCGCCGCCAGCGCCGGATCGTCGCGTTTCGACAGGTGGATCACACCGAGGTTCTTCCACGCCTTGGCATAGTTCGGATGCACCGCCACGATCTCCTGGTAGAGGCGCAACGCGGCATCGACCTCGCCCCGCTGATCGAGTAGGAAGGCGAGCTGGAACTTGGCCGGAATGAAGTTCGGGTTGAGCTCCAGCACCCTGCGCTGTTCCTGCTCGGCGCCCTCCGGGTCGCCGTCCTCGCGCATCAGGACCGCCCGTTGGTAGCGGCTCTCGACGAAGCCTGGCTGCAACTGCAACGCCCGGTTGAACACCCCCAGCGCGGCCGCCCGCCGGTTTTGTCGCAAGTAGGCCAGTCCCAGATTGTGGTGGGCGATGGCGCTCTCGGGCGCTCGCGACACCGCCTGCTCCCAGGCCTCGCTCGCCTCGCGGGTGCGGCCCTGATCGAAGAGCGCCGAGCCGAGCCCCTCATAGCCCTTGGAGCTGCGCGGGTTGGCGCGGATCATCTCCTCGAAGAAGGCCTCGTCGCTGGAGACCATCCGCGCGCGCGCGCGATCGATCATCACGAAAGATGTCGCGACCAGGGAGAGCGCCACCCAGATCACCGCCGCGCCGCCGCCCTCCGGTCCGTTCCAGCGCCGCCTCAGGCGCTCCCAGGCCCAGGCGCCCAGCCCGCAGGCTCCCATCATCGGCAGATAGAGATAGCGTTCGGCGAAGTAGTTCGGCAAGGGATAGAAGCCGGCCACCGGCACCAGCGCGACGAAGAACCATAGCCCCAGAAAACGCCCCGGCCAGCCGCCCGGCAGCCACGCCGCCGCCACGATCCCGGCCGCCACCGCCGCAGCGGAAGCCAGCGCCCAGGGATCGAGACCGCTCACCGAAGGCGGAAAATATGGATCGACCTGAAGGCCGACCGGCGCCACCACCAGGCTCATGTAGCGCGCTACGGCGCGCGCCGAGGTCGCCATTCCGCTCCCCCACGAGCCTCCCGGATAAGATGTCGCACCCACTGTCGGGTCGGTCATCAGCCACAGCACCAGCAGCAGGTAGAGACCGGTCGCAGTGCCATAGCCGAGCCACGCGCGCCATTGCGCGCGCCATGCCGCACCCGCCACCGCGCGCCAGGAGCCGCGCGACCTTGCCCGGTCCGCCTCACGGACCCGCAACAGGTCCGCCATCATCACCAGCGGCAGGAAGACCACCGCCGACTGCTTGGCCAGCGCGGCCGCCAGGAAGGCGCCGCCCGCCGCCCAGCGCCGTCCCCGAAGGTGCAACGCACAGGCCGCGCAGACCCCGCCCGCCGCCAGAATATCGTCGCGATAGGAGACCACGACCACCGCTTCTGAGAGCACCGGGTGCAGGCCGAAGAGCAGCGCCCCGGCGAAGGCTCCGGCACGCCCCGCCCCCAGCACCACCAGCAGCCAGGCCAGCGCCCCACACGCACCCAGGTGGTAGAGGAGGCTCATGGCGTGATAGCCGCCGGCCCGGTCGCCGAAGAGGGCGTGGTCGAGGAAGTGGCTCAGCGTCACCAGTGGACGATAGCTTTGTTCGCCGGAGCGGGTGTAGTGGCCGGTTTCGGCGCGGTCGAAGTAGGCGCGCGTGACCAGGTCGCGCAAGTTGGCCGGGTCGCGGATCATCAGGTTCTGCTCGACTACGTAGGTGTCGTCCCAGACCAACACGCCATCGAGCACCGCGCCGTAGGCGATCAAGAGACAGAGCACGAGCAACGCGCACGCACCGGTCCAGACACGCAGCGCCGCCGCCGGATTCTCGGATGCCGCCAGTTCGGGGGGGAGTGGCGTCACTCGGCGTTCCGCAGCCGCTGGCCTTCGAGGATCAGATCGACCGCCTGGCGGGCCCCGAAGCGTTCCAGGTTCACCGCCAGGTCGTAGCGCTTCGGATCGTCCTCGGCGACGCCGAAGTGGTGCTGAACGAACTCGCTGCGGTCCCGCTCCAGGCGCGCCATCTGCTCGGCAGCCGCCTGGCGCTCGAGGCCCTGCTCGGCGGCAAAGCGCTCCACGCAGCCTTCGCGCGACGCCACCAGCCGCACCCGGTAGCCCTGGTCGGCCGGCAGGATCAGGTCGGCGCCACGCCCGACGAACACGCAGCTTCCGGTGCGCGCCAGCGAGAGCAGTGTCTCGCAGAGCCGCCGGAAATAGTCGTTGCGAGTGGCCTTGCCGTGCACCAGCGGGCGCAACGTCTCTTCCCACCAGCTCAGGTCGCGATGGTCCATGGCATCGTAGACGCGACGCCGCAGGCCGTCGTCCCCCGCCATCGCGTTGAGGATCTCGCGGTCGAACACCGGCCACCCGAGCCGCACCCCCAGCTCGGTGATCACCTCGCCCTCGGCCAGGCCGGTCATGCGCGATACGCACACGAATTCTTCGACTGCCGCGCGCTGCTCGGGGGGCGCCTGCGGGCGCTGGGTTCGCGCCAGCTCCCAGTTGCGCATCTGACGCTCCACGAGCTTGGCGAGCGAGGGGTGGCTGGATGGGATTCTGCTGGTCATCGGTCGGCCCTCCGCGTTCGGGCGAATCGGCGATCGTCGCTGCTCTCTTATGATCCCCTTTTTGAGGGACGGCGCCAAGGGTCCGCGCAGGATTGGCTACACTCCCGGCACCATGGAGTGCTGCACCGTTCCCACGGAACCGGCCGCCACCGATCTGCTCTCGCTCTTCCTGCTCGGCGTCACGATCAGTCTCGGCCACTGCATCGGCATGTGCGGGCCTTTTGTGACCATGATCGCCGCCGGCGGGGCGGGCAGCGGGGGCTGGGGGGCTCGGCTGCTGCGTGCGCTCGGCTATCACGGCGCGCGCATCGCTGCCTACGCCTTGATCGGTGGGATGCTGGGCCTGGTCGGGCAGACGGTGGGCATGCTCGACGATGCGCGGCGCCTGCAGGGCGGTCTGTCGCTGGTGCTCGGGCTGCTGATGGTGGCGCTGGCGCTCCATCTCGTTGGGCTGATCCGCGCCGGAGCGTGGACGCGGGGCGCGGAGATCGGACGTTTCATCGGGGCGCGGATTCAGCCGCTGATCGCCCGGCCGACGCTGCCGCGGGCGGCGGCGCTGGGCTTCGCCAACGGCTGGCTGCCCTGCGGCCCGGTCTACGCGGCGGCGATGAGCGCGGCGGCGGCGGGGCGGACGGCCACCGGCAGCGCGGGGATGATCGCCTTCGGCCTGGGGACGGCGCCGGTGCTGATCGCGCTCGGTCTGGGAGCGGGGCGGCTGGGGACCGGCACCCGGCGCCTCTTCCAGCGCGTCGGCGGGGTGCTGGTGGGGCTGCTCGGGGTGCAGCTGATCCTGCGCGGGCTGGCGGCCTGGCATGCGATCGGGCATTTGCGGCTGGGCGAGATCGTGCTCTGGTGACCGGACCGCTACTCGATATACCCCAGCGAGCGCAAGCGGCGGTTCAGCTCGGTGCCGAGCTGGTCGTCGGCGATCCGCTCCACCGCGGTGCCGCCGCCCGTGGCCGCAGACCGGTAGGCGGCCAGCGACTGCTGCATGCGCGCCGCGATCTCGGGACGTTCGCCGAAGATGTCGGTGATCTCGCCGGGATCGGCGCGTAGATCGAAGAGCAAGGGGTCGGCGCCGATTCCTGCCGGGCGGTTCTTCTGGCTCGCCGGCTTGCGGCTGTAGTCGAATTCGATCAGCTTGTGACCGAGGCCGCGGGCGACGGAAGCGTTGTAGCAGGTGGCGTAGGCGAGGGGGGGAAGGTCCTCGGAGCGCGCCAGTAGATCGACACCCTGAAGAGCGGCGGGCGGGTCGATGCCGGCCAGAGCGAGGAGGGTGGGGCCGATGTCGAAGATGCGGCCTTGCGCCGCGGCGGCGGGCCCGGGGTCGATCGGCGCGCCGCCGTCGTAGAGCACCAGAAAGCAGCGCAGCACTTCGTCGAAGGGGTTGTAGCCGTGGGTGGCGGAGTAGCGGTCGAGGAGCTCGATGCCGTGGTCGGTCGACACCGCCACAACGGTGTTGCGCAAGACCTCGAGGCGGCGCAGGGTCGCCAGCAGCACGCCGATCCAGTGGTCGGCGTAGCTCAGGGCGGCGTCGTACTTGGCGATCAGGCGTGCCGTGGTGGCGGGGTCGAGCGCGGCCAGGTCCTGCTCGGATGGCACGTAGGTGCAGGAGCGGTCGAAGAAACGCCGCGCCGGCTCCGGCTCGTCGAGCCAGGGGGAGCCGTAGATCCAGGGCGGATGCGGCTCCTCGAAGTGGAGGTAGGCGAAGAAGGGCGCGGATGGGTCGCGCGCCCAGCGCTCGAGGTCGTCGAGCGCGCCGCGGGCGACTTGGTCGGCACGCACGTAGTCCGTCTGCACCTCGGTGAAATCGTGGTAGCGATCGAAACCCTGGTCGTAGTTCAGTGCGGCGGCCAGGTGCGGTGTCGCGACATGGGCCAGTGTGTGGTAGCCGTGGGCGGCGAAGATCTCGGCCAGCGTGAGGTGGTCGTCATCGAGCACTTCGCCGTGCTCGAAGATCCGGTGGCGACTGTAGTCCGACGCGGTGTAGAGCGAGGTCAGCGAGGTCTTGGTGGAACAGCCGGTGGGGATGATCCGCCGCAGCGCTGCGCCGCGTTCGGTCAGCCAGTCGATGTTGGGCGTGGTGCGGCGCTGGTAACCGAAATGGGAGATGTGGTCCTGGCGCAGTCCGTCAAGTGTGATAAGCAGCACATTTTTGGCACCGGGTAGCGCGGGCGCGGGGGTGGGCGCCTCGCGCTCGGGCGACCCGCAGGCTGTCGAAGCGAGTGACAAGCCCAGCAAGATCCAGGATCTCATCGCGATCCCTTCCGCAGGGTCACGTTCTTGTGATCGGTCTCGACCTCGAAGTGCACGCGCAGCGCATCCAAATAGGGACTCCGTAGCGCCGGCTCGCCGTTGATGCTCTCCACCGTGATGGCGCGCAGCGGCCGCACCGGGCGCCGCAGCAGGTGGTGCAAGGGGTCCCAGCAGTGGGTGAGCTCGGGCGCGTCGGGCGCCGGTCCGATCTCCAGCTCCCGGCCCCGCGCTCGCGACACCATGACCAGCTCCGTGCCGCGGTAGACCAGGTGCGTGCCGCTCAGTCGCTTTGGCAGCTTGCCGCGCAGGCCCTCCAGACCGATGCCGCAGAGCGAGGCCGGGTCGGTGGCGGCGATCCAGAAGATGCATCGATCGTCGATGCCGCGGCGCAGCCCGCGCAAGGCGCGCTCAGAGGCGAACTGCAGGCCGCCGATGCCGTGAAAGAAACAGCCCGAGACGATCTCGCCGGAGAGCTCCATCAGGCGCAGGGTTCGGAACAGCGGCGCCCAGCGGAAGGGCGACGACTCGCGCTCCAGCAGCTCGCGGAAGAGCACACCGTAGCGATCGAGCAGCAGTCGCACGCGATCTCTGTTGCGCTCTTCCGCTTCGATCGGATCGAGCGCGTCCTCCAGAGCGGGCAGCCGGTACCAGCTCCCGGCGAAGGGCACGGCGCTTTTCCACTGCGCGAAGGAGCGCCGCGCGCCGCGCCGCCGGATCCGCGCGCCCGGCGCGGCGCGGCCGACCTCGGGGGTGCGGAAGGAGCTGTCGATCGCGCGGCGCAGCGCGACGAATGTGTCGTTGGTGAGCGCACCGCGCCAGACCGCCGTCCACAGACGCTCGCTCAGCTCCGCGACGCTCGCGCCCGAAGACCGCAGCAGATGCTCGAAGTCGAAGCGTCCGCCCTCGGACGGCAAGGGATCGCCCTTCTTTTCGTCGCTGGCCGGGGACACCGCGCGCAGATCGAACTCCGATCCGAGCCAAAAAGCGATCCGCCGATCACCCACGCCGATCCAGCGCAGATCGCCCTCCTGCAAGAGCTGATCGAGAATCGCCGGAGAATAGTCCTGCACTCGAGCGGGCAACAGGTCGGCCTCCCACTCGCCGGCCGGCGCGGAATAGCCGCTGAGCTGTTCGATCCGCTCGAAGAGTGTCTCGACCCCGGAACCGGGGCGGTCGACGCCCTGGTGGCGGGCCAGAAACACCGGCAGCAGCTCGAGATCGAGGGGCTCCATGCTCGGCAGGGCGCGCGCCCGGGCCATGCGCAGCAAGGTCTCGAAGTTCTGACTGTCGCAGACCCGCTCTTCGTCCTCGCCCTCGACCAGCGCGCCGGCGATCAGCTCGCCGGTCTCGACCAGGTCCGCCAGCGCGGCACGCAATCTCGGCTCGTCGATCCCGAGCCAAGCCGCGATCTGAAGCGCCTCCACCGGTCCGCGGAAACGCAACCACTCCCCGACGATCGCGCGCAGCTCTTCGCCGACGTCCTCGTCGTCGGCAGTCACCGAAGCGCCGGCGGAAGGGTCGATCTCGAAAGTGGCGTCCCCTTCCAGCCCGGCGCGCAGCGTGGCCTGCTCCCCGGGCCACAGCGCAGCGACCAGGCGCGCGACATTCTCGCGAGCCACGATCAGCGTTCCACCCGAGACGCGCGGCGTGACTCGCACCAGCTTGTCGCCGATCTCCGCCGCCGGATTCTCGCACCCGGACTCCCGCGCGTGCGCCCGCAGCAGTTCGCGCCACTCATCTTCTCCGATCGCCTGGCGCTCCTTGCCCCAGTCGAGCAGATCGCGCGCGGTGTCGGGGGCGTAGCCGGGCTTCAGGCGGCGGCGCCGGCGCTCGAAGTCCTCGACCAGCTCGCGCGACACCCGGGGCCGCAGACCGGAATCGAACACCACCTCGCGCAGCAAGTCGTCGCTCACCGACGGCCCTCTGGAAGCGGCCGGTGTGTCGTCGCGATACATGTACTCGCTGACCTGGCGCCAGGCGACGGTGCGGGCGAAGGGACTGGCCGTCGCCGTGCGCGTCTCGGACCAGTCGACCGAGCCCGACTCCAGCTCCGCCAGCTTGCGGCTGAGACTCGCGACGTCGAGCTCGTCCTGCAGGCAGGTGCGCCAGGCCTCGAGCACGATCGGGAAGTCCTGGTAGCGGCGCACCGAAGCCAGCAGCTTCTGCGAGCGCAGTCGGCTGACCCAGAGCGGCAAGCGCTCGTTCATGCGCCGCCGACTGAGCAGCAGCGCACGCCCCGCGCACTCGCGGAAGCGAGCGCCGAAGAAGCCGGAGGACTCCAATCGCCGGCGCAGCAGCTCGTTCAGATTGCTGGTCGTAACCAGCGCCAAGAGCTCCGCCGCGTCGATCTCGTGCGGCAGCATCAGCGAGATGCAATCGTCGCCGGCAAAGGTCTCGAGCGGCGCGCCGAAGCGCTCCTCCCAGGCCGCCTCGAGCGCCATCGCGTAGGGTCGGTTGACCCGGCCGCCCCAGAGGGTGTGCACGACCAGCTGGCTGCCTCCCGCCTCCCCGCCGGGCGCCGCCGCCAGGCGCTCGACCAGCAGATGGTGGCGGTGCGGCAGTGTGCATTCCGTGTGGCGCTTCTGGCGCAGCAGATGCTCGGCGAGACGCTGCGCCGACGCCTCGTCGAGCGCTGCGCTGCGCCGCAGCGACGCGCTCATCTCCGTCTCGTCCTCACATCCACCGACACTTTCCAGGAGCTCGGCGATGCGCTCGGAGAAGTGCGCGCCCCGGTTGCGCCCTTCCGCCTTCCAGAAGGGCACATCGCGCGCCCCCGACCGCCCCGGCAGCACGAAAACGTCGCTGTGGGTGATCTGCTCGATGCGCCAGCTCTGGGTGCCGAGCGTCATCGACTGACCGATCGACGCCTCCCAGACGTACTCTTCGTCCAGCTCGCCGATCAGCGCTCCGGTCTCGCGGTGACGCAGCTTGAAGTAGCCGCGATTGGGGATCGTGCCCCCGGATGAGTAGAGCGCCAGCCGCGCCCCCTTGCGCGCCACGACGCTTCGATCGATGCCGTCGATCGAAACTCGCGGACTGAGCTCGCGAATCCGGCTCTCGGCGTAGCGCCCGGCGAGCATCTTCAGCACCAGGTCGAACTCGCCGCGACCCAGCTCGCGATAGGGTTGGCTGGTGCGCACCTGGTCATAGAGCGCGTCGATCGACCACTCCTCCACCAGAGTCATCGAGACCAGCACCTGCGCCAGCACGTCGAGCGGCGCCCGCACCGGCGACACCTCCTCGATGTCCTGCTCGACGATGCAGCGGGCCAGCAGCGCCGCCTCGAGCGCGTCCTGCCCATGGGTCGGGTAGAGCAGCGCGCGACTCAGCTCGCCCACGCCGTGGCCGGCGCGCCCCACCCGCTGCACCGCCGACGACACGGTTTCGGGCGACTGGATCAGCAACACTTCGTCGAGCGCGCCGACATCGATGCCGAGCTCGAGCGAGCTGGTGGCGACGATTGCGTCCAGCTCGCCGGCCTTCAGCCGGCGCTCGACCTCGGTGCGAATCTCGCGCGACAACGCTCCGTGGTGGGCATAGGCGATCGGCTCGGCGGCGCCCTCGTTGATCAACCGCGTCATCTTCTCGCAGAGGTTGCGGCTGCGGACGAAGATCAGCGTGGAGCGATTGCGGGTCAGCGCGCTGCTCTTGATGTCGTCCGCCAGGCTGCTCCACACGCTGCGGCGATCGTCCTCGTCGCCCGCCTCCGGCAGGGCGCGGATCTCGACCTGGTAGTCCTTGCTCGCCGCCGACTCGACCAGGCCGACCGAGCGCGCCGTATAGCCGCCGCCGTCCAGGCGGTAGCCGCCCACGAACTCCGCCACCTTGCGCGGCGGGCGCACGGTGGCGGAAAGGGCCAGGCGCTGGAACTCGCCGGAGAGGCGCACGATGCGCTCGACCGCGGTGATCAGGTGGGTGCCGCGCTTGTTGCCGACCACGGCGTGGATCTCGTCGAGAATCACCGTCTCGAGTGTCGCCAGCAGCACCCCTCCGGCCGCCGAGCTCAGGATCAGATTCAGGCTCTCCGGCGTGGTGATCAGGATCTCGGGCGGATGGCGCAGCATGCGCCGGCGCTCTTCGGGAGGAGTGTCGCCGCTGCGGGTGGCCACCTCGATCGACGGGAAGGGTCGCCCGGCCGCTTCGAACCCGGCCCGCAGTGCGCTGAGCGGCCCCAGCAGGTTGCGCTGAATGTCGTTGTTGAGCGCCTTGAGGGGCGAGACGTAGAGCACCCGCGTGGCGCCGCTCCGCCAGGCACCGCTCGCGAATCGATCGAGCGCCCACAGGAAGGCGGTGAGGGTCTTGCCGCTGCCGGTGGGCGCGGTGATCAGCAGGTGCTCCCCGGCGGCGATCCGGGGCCAGGCGCGCGCCTGCAGCTCGGTCGGGGCGCCGACCTGGCGCAGGAACCAGTCGCGGATCAGGGGATGGAAGGGCGAGAGCGGGTCCGTAGGCATCGATCGTTCCGTTGTGCTCCGCGGGCGCCGATCCCGCGGAGAATGATGGTAATCCCTCGGCTGCGCAGTGGTTGAGCAGAGTGGGCCCGTCGATTGCCGTGCGCCGCGCCGAGGCGCCGATGCTCAGAGCAGGGGAACGCCCACGCCATCTTCGATCCACCGAGAGGGGAAGCGATGAACCGCTCCACGTTCGTCCACGCCGCCATCCTGGCCACCGCCGCATCGACGCTGAGCGCGCCGGCCACCGCTGCCGCCGGCGGCGTGACCCGCGCCCGCGACCAGATCATTCGCTCCCGCCCCAGGCAGGAGCTGGCCGGAACGACTCCGCTGCGCATGGACTTCACGGTCGTAGAGATCGGGGACGGTCTCTACGACTACCGCTTCACGTTGACGATCGACAACCACGACGAGAGCTGGGAGCCGGGACAGTCCTGGGGCTGGGTGGTGTTCGCCGATGCCCAGAGCGCCGACTCCCCCCTGCCGGACTTCGTCGGCGACCCGGACGATCTGCCGATCGGTCCCTGGGACACCTACACCACGTCGATGGGCTACCACAACGGTCCCACCCTCTGGTACGTGCTCGATGAGTGGGAGCCCGCGGCCGAAGGCGAATCGCTCTCCTGGTCCGGCACCTCGTCGTACTACACCGAGGAGCTGATCTTCAGCACACTGGTGGGCTCCGGCGCGCTGGCGAATTTCGAGCCGATGAGCTTCCTGGGAACGGGCTGCGATCTGGAGATCGACGCCAGCGACTACGTCGAAGTCATCGCCCCCGACTCGCCCTTCTCGTTCCGCTTCGACTTGGTCAACGGCTGTGCGGAAGAGGCGACCTTCGACGCCGTCACCATGCAGGTCTCGGGCGCGCTCTCGCTCTCGAAGACGCTGTTCCAGGGCGCAAGGGTCTACCTGGGCGCCGAGAGCAACGTGGGATCGGGCGCGGCGCTCTACGTCCCGCCGGGCTCCTCGGGGGAGTATGAGGTGGAGCTCAGAGTGATGCGCGACGGCGCGGTGCTCGATACCGACGCGTTCCACGTGATGGTGGAGTAGGAGTCCGGGGGGCGACGCTCATCGGCGGACGGGCGGAAGGTCCGCGGGGATCACCGGATCACCTCGATCTCGATCCCCAGGTCGAGCTCCGCCCAGGCTCGATCCGCGGTCAACACGGGCAGGCCGAGCACCCTTCCGCCGGCCAAGCAGGCGCGGTCGCCGAGGGAGAGACCGAGAGTGCGGGTGGCCGAGCGCAGCAGCGCGGCTTCCCAGGCCATCTCGGCCGAGAAGGGCTCGATCGCGATTCCGATCTCGGCGAGGGAGGTGCGGGTCGACCTCGGCGGCACTCCATAGTCGAGGAGCTTGGCTGCTGCTTCGGCCAGATTGACGGCGATGATCCGAGCTCCTGGCAGAACGGCCGCGACCCGCTCCTGGCCGGGCTCGTCGTTGAGGAGGGCCAGCAGGGCCGAAGCGTCGAGCAGTGCTTCACTCAACCTCGGCCTCCGCGCGCCGTTCGCGAATCAGCTCCTCGGCGAGATCGACGTCCGCCCCGACGTGACCGCGCACCTGCGCCTGGGCACGCCTGAGAGCCTCGTCGAGCGTCATCAGGTGAAGCTCCCTGCCCTTCACGCGAAGCACCACTCGCTGCCCTTCGTGCAGGGTCAGATGCCTGCGCATACCGGCAGGGATCACCAGTCTTCCGCCCTTGCCGATGTGAGCGATGTGTTCCATGGTGGACTCCACGGGTTTGTCATTCATGGCGCAATATGGCACACAGGCATCGACATGGCAAGGATGCCGTCTAGTGGCTGACGCCTGGCCGCGAGGAATGGGACCCTTTGTCCAAACGCCAGATCCCTGCCTTGGGGACTTGACCGACGACACTCGACTCGGCGAGGGTTGGACCATGTCGAACCCCGTCGAGAGCCCCATCCGCTGGGCGGCGCTCGATTCACCGATCGGTGCGATCGCCGTCGCCTGGCACGACACCACCGTGGTCGCCGTGGAGATGAGGGCGACGGCCGCGCGCGATGCCTGGGATGCGCCGGATCGCCCCGCCGACCCTTCGGGACGGATTCTCCGCAGCGTGGAGCGCGCGGGTGGCACCGCACTCGCCGCCGGCGCCGACTCCTCACCCGTCCCCAAGGCCTTCGCCGCCTACTTCGAAGGGGAGCTCGGCGCGCTCGACCGGCTCGGTGCCGCCCCGCTCTGGGGCACCCCCTTTCAGCGCCAAATTTGGATGTTGCTGAGAGAGATCCCGGCCGGCTCCACCTGCACCTACGGCCAGCTCGGCGCACGCGCCGGACGTCCGGGCGCCTGCCGCGCGGTCGGCGGAGCCGTGGGGGCCAATCCTGTTTCGCTGGTCCTGCCTTGCCACCGCGTGGTCGGCGCCAGCGGGCGGCTGACCGGCTTCGGCGGTGGACTGGAGCGCAAGCTCTGGCTCCTGCGCCACGAAGGTGCGCCCTTCTCGGCTCCGCGGCGGGTCGCCGTGCCCTGAGCGCTCCCCCCGCTCGCCTGGAACAATCCAGTGAAAAGAACGCTCTATCTCGCCCTCTGCCTCGCGGCCCTGAGCGGCTGCGGATCGCACGTCCACTTCATCCAGATCGATCCCGGCTTCGAGCCGGCCGCGCTGGCCTCGGACGCCGGCGTCTCGATGCGCCGCGAGCGCTTCCGCCGCCCCCACCGGGTGGTCGGAATCATCGAGGCGGAGCTCGGCCGCGACGCCCGCCGAATCGACCTGGACGCGCTCTTGATCGGCAAGGCCCGGGAGATCGGCGCCGATGGGTTGATGCTGGTGGAGTACGATGTGGATCGAGATGTCTACGTAGAGCGTCACAGCAGGGTCGTGGGCCGCGGCCCCTGGCGCCACCACGTGGTGCGCGCCCGGCGCCGGGTGGATGTCGACAAGCGGGCATCCGCGGTGGCGGTGGTTTTCGAATAGAAGGGAAGGGACAGATGGTCGCTCGATCGATCGGTTTGACCGGTCTGGCGCTGGCCTGGAGCGGCTGTCTCGGAGACGAAACCAACAACAACTGGCTGGCTCCGCCGCTGCCGGAGGTCACCATTCTGAAATGGTACGGAGGACGAGAGGCGGCGATCTCACTCACCTACGATGCACCCTGGCGAGGAGCGGGTTGTCGTGCCTCGATCGGTGTCCAGGCGGCGCATGATCGAGGTCTCGCCATCGACCTGGAGATGGTCACCGCGCAATTCGAGGACGCCGAGGGTCAGGAGATCGTGGCGGGCATTCCCGAAGAGCTCTTCGCCCAGGGCAGTCGGATCTTCGGTCACGGGCACACCCACATCAACCACGACAGTCTCAGCCTGGAGCAGGCCTTCGAGGCCTTTTCCACCTGCTACCGGCTGATGGACGAATGGGGACTAGTGCCGCGCGCCTACGCCTACCCGCAAAGCGCCGGCCGCCTGGCGACCACCCAGATCGCCAACGAGCTGGCCGGGTTCATCTGTGCCCGCGGGTGGGTGGGAACGCCATCGGAAGAGGCGTTGATCTGTCCCGACCAGGAGATCGAGCCGGAGCTCTGGCACTACCTGCCGTCGATCGCCATGTCGCGCGACTCCGGCCCCAGCTACGTATCCAACCACGAGCAGCTCGAGCCCTATATGCAGCAGGCTCTCGATCGCGAGGCATGGTTGATCTTGATGTACCACAGCATCGGCCTCGAGGGCAGCTGGGGCTACTACGAGCTCGCGGAGTTCGAGAAGGACGTGGACTTCGTCGTCGAAAACGACTTCTGGTGCGGCAACATGGACAAGGTCGCGATGTAGATCAAGGAGCGCAGCGCCGCGGTGGTCGACGTCGACCTGTTGAGCGATACCGGTCTCGAGATGGAGCTGCAGCTCAGCGTCTACGATGGATTGGACGACACGATCTACGATCAGCCTCTGACCCTGGAGATCGCCTTTCCCGCCGACCGCGGCACCTTCAGAGAATGCGCGCAGCTGCGGGACGGGCAAGAGCATACGGCGGAGGCGGTCGGGTCCAACGCATTTCGGATCGATGTGATGCCCGACGGAGTGGCGGTGCGGCTGCGCGCGGCCCGTTGAGTGCCGAATCGGCAGCGCGGCCGGCGCGGACCAGCCGGCGACGGAACGGCCTGGCACGAAGGGATCGTCGGAAGCCGCCGAGCGGCGCGGGACTTGGCTCGCGCGCGGGGCACCCGAGAGGAACCCGAGTAATCCACGTCACGATCCGATAAAGCACCAACTGGCGCGATATTGGCGCGATCCTCCGGCGGCGGTGGGGGCTGATTCCAAGTAACGTATACCAACAAGGTCTTCAAGGAATGGGGCGAGGTCTTCCCGAACGCCGCCTGCGTCGTCACCCTCGTCGATCGGTTGGTCCATCACGCCGAGATCATCGCCATCGAGGGCCCCTCATACCGCCTCAAAGAAGCCAAAAAACGCGAAGTCAAAAGGAAGAACGCAAGGAAGAAGCGAAACTCAAAGACGGCGCCAAAGACCAATCGCCGCAGCTCACCATGATCCCATCCCGACGCCAAGCACCTTCGCCCTTGTCAACGAATACGCGCGCTTTGTCGTCACAGGCGACAGGGCTGAGGTACTTCATCGCGGCGTGCGCGCAAACCGCACCCTTGCGCACCGCGTCCACAGCGATCCGGGGAAGCTCTCCCGCCAATGCAAGCCGACGAGAGACCCAACTGCGCGATCGTCCGAAGCGGATCGCGAGCTCCTGATGGCTAGAACCGAAGCTGATGAAGCCAGACCATGGCGCCTGCGCTCTCGGATCGACTTCGTCTCGCCGCGCCGGCGTCGGAAGTCGGACGCCATCTCCTTGCGCCACAACAACATGCGAGCTCACTCCGTCTCGCCCACGCCGATCGAGAACTTCAGCCAAAACCTCAAGTACCACAACAAGATCCGGCGACACTACGTCTCGCAGCCCGTCCCACCGGAGTCGGGCCCTCACCAGCGCATCGGACCCCGGATCCGGATCGACCACGAACCGCTGCCGAACCCCGTGCGCCCGCTCCGCCCGAGACTCCCGAGACCGCCACGACGCACACGAACGCCGATGACGCTCCCGCTGGCACGCCTCAGCCGAGCACACTCGCTGTCGATCGCCCACTCGAGCCGACGGCGTGAACCAACGCCGACAGATCCGACACGGTCGGGGGCGAACACGACCCCGACGCCGACCCCCATTGCTGCTATCCGCCATGGTGACCTCCGAGATTCTCTCGAAGGGTCACCCCGGCCAGCCATTCCCCCAGAACGTCCCACAATTCCAAGCCGCCCCCCGAAAAACACAACTCCCGGACCCGGCCTCCCCGCACCCTCGCCTCTCCCGCTGGCTCAGTTCTCACGAGCAGGGGCGGGTCAATTCTTGATGGCGGCCAAGCAGCCAGCATAGAACTGCTGTGGGTTCCGGAAACTCTGGCCGGTTGATTCCGGAAATTATGGCCGGTTTGGCCTTGCCCGTTTTCGGGGCATTTTTGGTGAGGTGACGTGTCCTGTAGGATGGTCCGTCGAGGAGGACGAGTCGGCCCCGCTCAAGGATCCTGTCGACGATGGCATCGGCGAGATCGGGGTCGTGTAGATCTTCTCCCCATTGCGTAAAGGGGGACTTGTTCGTTGTGAAGATCATGGGCCGTTTTCGTATGTGGCGATCGTTGACGACGTGGAAGAGTACGTTTGCGGCATCGGCGCCGTAGGTGAGATAGCCAACCTCGTCGACGACGAGTACCGCTGGCTGGGTGTATTTGGCCAGGGTTTCGCGGAACCGCCCTTCCCGGCTTGCGCTGGAGAGATCGTCGACGAGCTCCGCGGCGGTGATGAATCTCGCGTTGAAGCCGTTCTGGATCGCTTTGTAGGCTATGGCGATAGCCAGATGGGTTTTCCCGCGCCCGGTCTTGCCGAGGAGGACCAGGCATCTGCCTTCGGTGACGATCTCCGGTCCGAGGTAGACGGCCAGCAGCGCCTGTCTGACGGTGCTCTGTAAGGAGAAGTCGAAGTCCTCGATCGTCCTCAGGAAAGGGAACTTCGCCCTTCGGACCTCGCGCTGGATCCGCGTATTCTTGGCGATGGGCGATCTCTTCGGCGACGAGGACTCCCAAGAGTTTGCGCGCACTCCAGTCTTCAGCACCAGCGCGTTCGCACATTTCCGGCCACATTCGCCGCGCATTGGCGAGGTGGAGCCGCTTGAACATGGCGTCGAGGTCCACTGTTTCCGGATCGAAGCTGTAGGTACGAGTCATGGCTGCACCTCCGCATCAAACAGTGTTTGTTGCTGTGCAGGACGAGCGAGGCATCGAGCAACGTATCCGACTTCGAATTTCCCGACATCTACGGCAGCACGGAATGCCCGGTTGATTGCTTCACCGCCGTGTTTCTGCAGAAGATCGTGCAGTGCCTCTATATCATTCGACCAGCTGCGTGGTCGACGATGAACAACCTCGGTAAGAAAGTAGACCGCGGCTTCCCCGGTGTCGAAGAGATGCTGGCGCTGGAGGTAGCGCTTGCCACGTTTCCCCGCAACCGCGGCGAGATGTGCAGCCCGGTGCTCGGCCAGCGTCGATCCCTTCTTGCGCTCGAATACTCGAGGATGTGTTGCTTCATAGCGACTAGCCACAATGCGGACCCGATCTCGATAGAGGTAGAGCGTACCGGGTAGATTAGCTGCCTCTGGCGGCATGCTGTAGAGATGTGTGTCATGGGTGACGTGGGCCGTAGGGCCGACTGAAACCGGGATGCGCAGGGCCAAATCATCGGGGAGTACACGCGGCTCCCGAAAGCGGGCCTGCTCCGCTTCCATACGGGTGGCTGGAATCACATCGGTCGCCCGACAGGGACGCTCTGTATTGACCTCATGGTGCCACTCGACCAGCTGTGCGTTGAGATCATCCATGTCATGGAAACGTCGCTGTTTGAAGAACGAGCCCTTGATCCAGCCGACGAGATTCTCGACCGCCCCCTTCTGCCTGGGCTGGTAGGGCCAGCAAACCTCCGCTCCAAAGCCGATCTCCAGAGCCGCATAGGCAAACACAGGATTCCACTCGGTGACCTGGCCGTCCTTGCGCCATTTTGGCGCCACAGTCTTTGGGCGGTCGAAGACGGCGCACAAAGGAACACCGCCGAATGCGACAAAATGGTCGAGAAGCGTCCGCACAAGTGATTCGACACGCTGGTCCTCAACCACGGCCACCTCGACCCAACGGCGGTCTGTCCAGAGAGCAAGAGCGCGAGGTGGTTGGCCGAGTCCCACTCGAAGTTGGTAAGGAGCGGCAGCTCCGCCAGCACGTCTGGGCGGAGGCGGTGGGCCTCGTCGAGGACCAGGAGGACGGTGAGCTTTCGTTCCTTGACCAGTCGTCCGATCTCGTGCTGGATGGCCCGAAGTGTCATCGCCCGAGACCACTGCACCTCGATGCCGAGCTCGGCGGCGATCTGCCGATAGAGGTCCGCCGCGTTGACGGCGGTGTCGAAGACGTAGAGCGGGCGCACCTGGTCGGGATGGAGGCTCGCGCGCAATCGACGCAGAGCTGTGGTCTTGCCAGAGCCGGGCTCTCCGGTCACGATCGCGACTCCCCGGGTCTGGACCAGATAGGTCAGCCGGGAGTGGAGCTCGTCGAGGCTGGGACTGGGGAAAAGGTCCTCGGCGGGGACATCACGGTCGAAAGGGAGACGACGAAAGCCGTAGTGTTTGCGGTACATCGCTCATTGCTCCTGGGCGTAGAATTGGTCGGCGACGAGGTCGAGATAGCTGATGCCCGTGAGCGGCTCCTCGCCGGCGGAGCCTTCCTCGGCTCTGTCCTCGCGAGGAATCTCGGCGTTGGCGACGAGATCGAGTCGTTTCAGCGCAATCTCTGTCGTTTCCCCTCGGCGGCGCATGTGGACGGGGCGAGTCAGGTCGAAGGGGTCAAAGAGAACCTCGACCGTCTCGCCGGCGTATCCGTCGGGTGCCTCGAAGACCCGGCTGCGTAGCCTCAGCGTCCGGTCCCGGTTGACCTTGCGCGACACCTGCATGCGCATCATGTCGTCCAGGTTGTCCGGCGCGGGACGGATCAGGGCGTTGTCCTCCAGGAAGCGATCCAGCGGTGTCTGTCCGCCGATGCCGCGATGCGAGGTCTGGTGGTACTCCGCCTCGAGCCAGCTCCACCACACCCGATTCAGTGTCGCCAGATCCGAGCGATGGTCCAGCGTCACGTGAGGCAGGAAGGCCGACCGGACCGTCCGAAAGAAGCGCTCGACCTTCCATCGACCCCGGGGCCGATAGGGGCGCGAGTGGATCAACGCGATGTTGAGCGTGGCGCAGACGACCTGGAGGTGGTGGGTGCGGTAGGACGAGCCGTTGTCGCAGTAGAGGCGGCGCGGCACCCCCCGCCGCAGGAGCGCTTGCTTGAGAGCGTCCTGGAAACACGCGGCGTTGTCGGACCCGTAGAAGGCCCCGTAGGGAACGACGCGGGTCGCGTCATCCAGCAAGACCGAGAGGTAGGTCTTGGCCCCCTCGGTCCTTCCCGGCGCCTCGAGACGCGGACCGTGCATGACGTCGGTGAGCCACAGGTCGTTGGCGTGGGGGTAGGTGAAGGCCCGGGCATCGGGCTCGGTGCCGGCTCCCTGCCGCTGCGTCCGGCCGAACCCGTGGGCGGCAAAGAGCCGGTGGACCGTCGACGGAGCGAGCGGGAGCTCGGCCGGCACCTTGCCCGAGAGCCGCACCGCTCGGATGACGCTGACCACCGATGCCTTCGGCCGCTCCTTTTGCACCGCCAGGAGCAGGTCCTGTACCGCCTCGGGGATCGCCCGGCTCACCCCGGCGTCCATCCGGAGACGGGGCTTGAGGCCGTCGAAACCCATCGCCTCGCACAGCGTCATCCAGTCTCGGATCGTCGTGCGCCCGATGCGGTTCCGTCTCGTTCCCGGGATCTCCCACTCCCGTTCGGAGAGCTCTCGCAGCAGGCGCTCCTTCTCACCTTTGGCGAGCGGTCCGCTCACGAGGTCGCGGATCACGCTGTGACGAAAGAGCGCGATCTTCTCGCGCAGCGTCTCATCCATCATCGGTTCTCCTTGGCAGACTCCGCGAGGTCCATTCCCCGCGGGCACCGTCAAGGTCTACCGGGTCACACGATCAGCTCCCACTGCCAAGGTCTGTTGCGACCTGACGGATCAAGAGACATGGCCGCCCGCGGCGGTAGAGACCGCAGGGCCCGCCGAAGAAGACGGCGAACCGGGCCATGAGCCAGCGCCGCAACCGCACGAGCGCTCCGGGTGCGGAGCCCACCACCGCGCGTACCCGGTCGAGGACGCTCCCGGGCGTGGCGGGCAGAAGCGCCGACACGGCCTGCCCCCACAAACGACGAACACCGCCGCGCATGCGTCGAGCTCGGCGCACGGCCTCCGGACCGGGAGCGTCGAGCTCCCGAGCGCCAGCGGTGGGACCCGGGGCAGCCATCACCCGCTCCAACTCATCCAGCGTGCCCCGCTGGTAGGCACAAAGATCCTCTGGCAGAACAGCGTGGGTCATCCCGCAGCGAGGACATCGCACTCGACGGATCTCGCGCAGATCCTCGTAGACGTTGCGCCGGTAGCTCCCGTGCGGTCGCAAGCGCGCCGCGCAGCCAGGCTCCGGGCAATCCAGCTCCGGCCACTGCTCTGCCCTCCGGTGCACCTCCCAATAGTCGTTGGTCCGAATGCCCGTCGCCGCTATCATGGAGAACCTCCGGCCCGCCGGAACCTCCGAGGTTTGCCACCATGTAGGGGTTTCGGTGGGTTGGTTTGTACAGCCCGACCACCGGACTGTCCCGTCGACGGATCTACACGAAAGCGGCTCTACGTGGCAAGGGGGACGGCGGCGGAGGCGGATGGGAGGGGGCGGCTACACCACTTCCGAGCTTCCCGGACGACCTCTACGAGACGAAGCTCACCGACACCGCGTACGGCTACCGGGCGATTTCACCCGACCTCATCGACGGCAAGATGCGTCTCGGATCGAGAGCGAGGGATTTCTACCTGGTCATCGCCGCCGGCATCGGAGGAACCGGCATGCCGGCGATGCATGATGCATTCGAGAGTGGCGATATCTGGGCTCTGGCGCACTATGTGCGCTGGTTGCGTGGCTATCGCTCCTCCGCGAGCAGCGATCGAACTCCGCGTCCGACCCTCTCCACGAAATCCTCGTCCTTGGGATCATAGTAGGCACGGATGCGTCCGGCGCCATCAACGAGCACGAAATGGCTGCCGTGGAAGCTGTTTCGATAGTCGTCGCCGACCCGGGCCATCACGATCTTGAATCCCTCCACGATCGTGAGCCGCAACTCTTCGAGGGGCCCGGTGAGGAAGCTCCAGTTCTCTTCGTCGGCCCGGTGCTGCCGCGCGTACTCCTTCAGGATCTCGGGCGTATCGAAGTCCGGATCGACGCTGAACGAGACCAGCTGGAATCGATCCCCCAGCTCACGCGTTTCTTCCTGAATCTCTCTCATCTGACCCGTCAAAGCAGGACAGATCGTAAGGCAGCGCGTGAAGATGAAGTTGGCCAACCAGGCCCTACCGCGCAGTTCATCGGCGCTGAAATCGCGGCCGAGCTGATCGGTGAGCTCGAATCGGTGGATCGCGCCAAGATCGGGCAAGGGTGTCTCGCGGTCGCCGGACCGATTCCAGATCGCGATCGCGGCGAGAGCAAAGAGCAGGAACGCCAGCGTTCGGGTCGTGATGGAGCCGGAGCTTCGACGATTCGGAGGAGGATCGATCATGGTGATGCCGCAGCGGTTAGGATTCGTTTGAGAGGGATATTTCCTCTGCGCTCTGGAGATTCCTATGTCGCAACTATTGGCCATATTCGCCCTATTCGCCAGTGGAAGCGCGGCGTTCGCGTATCAGCAGGGGTTCAACTGCGGGGGAACCAAGACCCGAACGATGGGCGATGGGGTGGTCTACACGAAGGACCGAGCCTACTCACAGACCAACGGATCGGGCTATGTAGGGGGCCAAGCCGTTCAACCCGATCTACTCGCCCGGTTGAATCCTCTCGGAGGGATCGTTCCGGGAGTTCAGGCGCGCAACATCGTCTCTTCGCGGAGGGTCGGGTGGCAGGAGTACCGATTCGATCTGCCGCAGGGTCGCTATCTCGTGTCGTTCCACTTCATGGAATGGTCGCAGCATTGGAGCGGTGTACGGGTATTCGACATCGAGGTCGAGGGGGAAGTGCTTTTGGATGACTTCGACATCTTCGGCGAGGTCGACCGTCTATATGCACTCAATCTGCGTCGCGTCGTAGACGTCGACGACGGCTCGCTCAACATCATCGCCAGGGCGATCGAAGAAGAGTCTCTTCTTGCGGCGCTTCATGTGGAGAGTGTTGTAGACGACGGGATCGCGCCGGCGGTTCCCTGGGATGTCGCCGTGGTGCCCGGCTATGCTGAAAACGTGCTCACCTGGACCACCGACTACGATCGAGATCAACTCGGTGTGGCGGTTCTACGCAGCACCGATGGCGGACCGGAAGAGATCATCACACCCGACCCCGTTGTCGCGACACGCCATGTCGACTCCGGACTGGAGCCCGGTCGCGACTATTCCTATCGCTTGGTGGCAATTGACGCGGCCGGAAGCGCTAGCGCGCCCTCGTCGATGGCCTCGGGTGCTCCACTGAGCTCGGATCAGTCCGATCTGTTGGTCTACGGATTCGAGATGGCGCAGGAGGATCTGATCTGGCTGAACACTCATCGCCAGTCCGATGACTACCTTCCCGCTCTGTTCTGGACACTCGACGACTTGTGGCCCAATGCGCGCGTTCGCTATCGGGGCAACACATCGAGGTCGAACGTCAAGAAGAACCACAAGATCCGGGTTGATTCACCCTTGCCCTCGGGGCACGACGTACTGAATCTGCAGGCGGCTAGGAACTTCAAACTGCGTTTTCTGCATTCCGCCAAGGTAGATTTTGAGAAGGACGAGAGCTTGATGCGGGAAGGGCGGTGGCGACGGCCGATGTGGCGGGCGACGAGGTCACGCGCCGCGCGCGCAATTGGCCACGGACCAGTGCATCATCGGATAGTCAGCCCCGATTGGGCAGACCTGTCCATGCCCTCGAGAGAGGTTACCTGCCAGGTCCCAAATTCCTTATCACACGGTCTCATCGAAGAAGAGCATCCCCTGCGGCGGCGGCCGCGCGGGGGCCGCACATGGCACCTCGGTGGGGATGTCCATCGCGGTGAGGATCTTCTCGATGGTCACTTTCTCGGTGATGAACGCCACTAGCCGCAGGCGCCCTTCAGAACACCCCGGGAGAGCAGCTGAGACCACGTCCGCTTCGAGATTTGCCGCGCCGGGAAATCCTCGTATTCAGGGATCTGGTCCATCGTGTCGTCCGGCAGTGATGAAGGGCTGCGGTCCTCAAGTCCCCGGTGGCCGCAGGCGGTATCCTCGGACTCCTGGCGCGGGACAATCAGCGGGCGCATCCTCGAGCGCGGCGCGAGCACTCCGTGGAAGTGGATGAGGTGGAGGCGCGGGCGAGGGATCAATGGCACCAGACGCTCCAGAAACTCAAGGGGGGCATAATCGACGAAGGTCCGGCCGTTCCTCCAGGCTTTGCGGAAGTTGTATCGCACACTCCCATCGGCGGTGAGCTCCAGACGCTCGGTCGCTATTGGCGGACGCGATATGTATTTGCAGAGGCGTTCCAGCGCGGCGCGATCAGCGGCCGGCACGGTGGTTGCCGCGTGCAAATCGAACCCACCGACGCGGGCACCGAAGCGGCCGCGAATTCTAGCTCTAGCGATCTCTCTTCGGCCGGCGCTGCCCACCGCCCTTCCTCGTCGACCCAGCCCTCGCGCAAAAGTGCTTGCAGTACCTTGTGGTGGACCTTTTGGACCAACCGATCGAGGTCGTCCGCATTGGGCGGTTCCACTGCGTAGAATAGCGGCTCCGCTCCCGACTCTGAGAAGACACCGTCCAAGGCCAGCACGTGGAAGTGCAGGTTGAGGCGCAAGTCCGACGAGAAGCGCTGTTCGAAAGTCACCGATCCACACCGAGGCTCGGCTACGCCCTGCGCCCGTGCCCGGCGTCGCAGCCACGAGAAGAGCACGCGAATGAAAGACCGTAGGATCAGCCGACGGAGCTTCGGCTCATACGCTACCCGGGCGCGTAGGTCGAAGGGTAGCGTCAAGACCCACTGGCGAACAGGCACGTGAGGGAAGACATGGTCAACGAGGTGCGCGGCGCTCTCCGACATCCGGCGCCCGGTACATGATGGGCAGAAACCGCGTCCTTTGCAGGAGAAAGGGACCAAGAGGTTGTGGCGGCAGCAGGGGCATTCGATGCGGGCGAAGCCGTGCGCTGTTCCATACTATGCATCCTCCGGATTTCCGCTTCGC
>CAZBBK010000058.1:0-38932 GCA_964490075.1 uncultured Gemmatimonadota bacterium
AATAGGTACGGGCACCACGGGCAACCACACCGCGATCTGCGAAGGCGGGAAGTGGGTTGCCCAGGAGCTCACCTGGGGAAAGCACTACGACGTCAACGACATGGAGAACACGAAGTTCATCCTCAATTTCGGCTGCAACTTCTTCGAAACTCACACCAGCCATATTCCGCTGAGCCAACGCGCATCCGCTGCGGTCGATCGAGGCGTACCGCTGTACACCTTCGACGTTCGGCTCTCAAATACCGCCGCGAACTCCAGTGAGTGGATTCCGATACGACCGGGGACCGATCTCGCGGTAATCCTGGCCATGTGCAAGGTGATCGTCGACGCCGACCTTGCCGATGATCGCTTCGTGAACGACTGGACCACGACGAACGTCACGGAGTTGAAGTCGCACCTGGCCGACTATACGCCGGCATGGGCGGAGGGCATCTCGGGCGTCCCGGCTGAGACGATCCGGAAACTGGCTCTGGCATTCGCCAACAATCGTCCATCGACCGTCGTCACCTATCGCGGAGCCGTCGCGCATCACAATGGCACCGAGTGCGAGCGGGCCGCACTGATGCTCGATGCGATCGTGGGAAATATCGATGTCCCAGGAGGTCGATGCAAGGCGGTCGGCGCCAGTTGGAAGAACTCATTCAAGGCCCCCAGCGGCAAGAAGGCCATGCACCTCGGGGACGGCGGACACCACGAAGTGGCGTTCCCAAACCACCACATGAGCCAGAGGGTGCTCGAAGGAATCGCTTCCGGTGAGCACGGCCGACCCGACATCTATCTTGTCTACTGTTACAATCCTGCTTATGTGAATGGCGACTGCAAACGCAACATCGAGATTCTCAAGGACGAGAGCCTGATTCCATTCCTCGTCGTGAGCGATGTGGCCTTGAGCGAAACCGGCGAGCTGGCGGATCTGTTGCTTCCCGATGCCACATACCTGGAGCGGTGGGATTGGGACAACATGGTCAGCTACAATATGATCCCAGAGTACTACATCCGCCAGCCTTTGATCGAACCGCTGGGAGAAGCAAGGAACTTCCCAGATGTGCTGGCGGAGGTCTGCACGAAGATCGGCAAACCGCCGACCTTCAGTACCATGGAGGAGTTCGTGCGCGACGCATGCGAGACCACGCCGGATGTGAAAGCAGCGGGTGGTTTCGATTACATGAAGAAGAAGGGCGTTCTCGTCCCTCCCGACGCGCAGCCCTCGTACCGCAAACACGAGAAGGAGCTGGACGGGGCCGAAATCGAGAAGAAGCTGACTTCCGGCGATTACGCCATCAACGATCAAGGCATGGTGTTCGAGCCCGCAAAGTGTGCCGACAAGAAGAGCCCGGGTTTGAAGGACTACAAAGCCGTCGTAGGGCAAAGGGTCAACGGGAAGTACTACGTCGGCTTCAAACAGGATTCGCATCATTGTCGCACGAGCTCGCTCTTGTGCATCAAGAGCGACCGCCTCGAGGATAAGGGCTTTCCAGGTCTTCCCACCTGGATGCCGATTCCTGAGCACCAGAGCCTCGGTTCCGACCAACTGATCCTGACGAGTTACAAGACCGCGAACCAAACCCACTCGCGAACCCAGAACTGCAAGCTGCTCACCGAGATCTATCACGACAATCCTGCTCTCATCAATGTGAAGACAGCACGCGCGCTGGGGATCAAAGACGGGGCAGAGATCGAGGTCAGCTCTCCGGTCGGTTCGATCAGAATCGAGGCCCATGTCGTGGAGGGAATCGTCCCCGGGGTAATCGCCATTTCCAATCACTGCGGTCACTGGGCGTACGGAAGGTACGCATCCGGGAAGATCGAGGAAGCAGTGGTCGATGGTACGCATGCCGGCACCGATCCAGACACAGGCCGCATGTGGTGGAAGAAGCACGGCCAGCATCCCAATTGGGTGATCGCCAATACGGCGGATCCGATCGGAGGGCAGTGGTGCAATATGGACACGGTTGTCTCGGTGAAGGCGGTCTAGCCAGCTACCGTTTTCGAGTGGAGAAGTCATGCTGACCAACGAGACCGGCGGCGCGGTGATTCAGGCGCGACTGCATTCCTATCGACTCTTCGCCCTGATCTTCAGACGAGAGCCGTCCGATGCAGATATCGAGACTTTTCGCGCCGCCGGTTTCTTCGATCTCCTGGCCGATCATGGCGGCCCGACCCACGCCCGCGCGCTCAGCGCCAGTGAGCTCGCGGTCGAGTTCGCTCGGCTTTTCCTCGGACCGGGAGAGCACATCTCTCCCCACGAATCGGTCCATCGCAACGATCCAGGCAACGGCCAACTTTGGGGCGCAGCCACCGGGCAGGTGCGGGCCTTTGTAGAACGACTGGGTCTCAGCTATCGCGATTCGTTCGGAGAGCTGCCCGATCATATCTCCGCGGAGCTGGAGATCATGGCGCAACTCGTGGAGGCTCAAGCCCAAGCGTTGGACGCCGAAGACGAAGCAAAGCGGGATCATGCTCTCGCGGCGCAGAAGTGGTTCTTCGGCGAACATCTCGGTCGCTGGGGAGCAACCTTCTTGAAAAAGGTGCAGGCTGCATCGTCCGAGGCCTTCTACGGCGCTACCGCGTCGATTGCGATCGACTTCTTGGAGATGGAGGCGGAACTTCTCTTGGAAGATGAGCAATCGGCGTGAGTCCGTCTCCAACCGCCCATATCTGGCCGTTGATCGGGGTCGTCCTTTTCGTGATCGGATCGGCCTGGGTCGGACTGCGTGCGATGGCGCCCGATGACTTTGGCGAACTGGGGCCATTCCGCACCTCCGCATTGACCGAGGAACGCGCCAAGGAGATCGGCTTTGTGGGTGCCGAGACTTGTGGGTCCAACGACTGCCATCCGCAGCGTCTGGCGGACTGGACCCTACACGGGCACAGCACGGTCAGCTGCGAAATCTGCCACGGCATGATGCCCGGCGCGCATGCCGCTCTCGACGCCGAGCGGCAACCCGCCCTCGCCATGAATATGCCGAGTGGCGATGACTTCTGTCTGCCCTGTCACGAGAGGCTTCACGGAAAACCCTCCGTCTTCGATGTAATCGACATAGACCAGCACTATTCCGAACGCCGTCTGGAAAGGGACAAGGTAGGCTGCATCATCTGCCATCCGCCCCATTGGCCGCGCGTCGAGCCGACTGGTTGCGGTACCTCCGGTTGCCACGAGCGACGCACCGAGATTGTCCACTTCGCGGAGCACCGATTCGTAACCTGTGTCGCCTGCCACGGCGTCTCACTGCCCGCCCACGCCTTGCTGATCGATGGAAAGCCCTCGCTCGAGATGCCTACGCATGGCCAAGACGACCTATTCTGCGAGAGTTGTCACCCAGACCCGCGAAGCCTCGACAAGCATGCCAAAGTTCTGACGAAGATGGAAACGACGCCCTGCATCAAATGCCATTCTCCGCACGATCCGGTAGGAAGCGCACGGATAGAAGGTTTGAGAGACGAATCAGCGAGAACGGCGGAACCTGAAGGGGAGGATGGATTCGAGGATTGGGAGGAGTGGGAGGAGTGGGAGGAATGGACCGATGGCTGATCGCCGGGAGTTCATGAAGATCACGGCCCGTACCTTCGCTGCCGGCCTCGTATCGTATTCTTTGGTGCTGCGGATGCCCAGGCTCGCGAAGGGCATCGTACCGGCATCCGGAGCTCCGATCGAGGACTTCGAGGAACATCTATGCAATTTTGTTGTCGATACGACAAAATGCATCGGTTGCGGATCGTGCGTACGATCGTGTCGATCTGAAAATCATGTACCGGACAGGTACTACCGAACCTGGGTCGAGCGCTACACCGATTCTGAGGATCAATCGCTTTTTGTCGACTCTCCCAGCGGAGGCGAACACGGATTCCTGAGTGCGCCCCGCATCAAGGGCCGCAATCCGAAAGCTTTTTTCGTTCCCAAGCTCTGCAACCAGTGCGAGAAACCCACCTGCACCCAGGTTTGTCCAGTCAGCGCCACGTATCACACTCCAGGCGGAGTGGTGCTGGTAGACCAAGATCGCTGCATCGGCTGCGGGTACTGTGTGCAAGCCTGTCCCTATGAGGCCAGGTACATCGACCATGCGACCGGCACCGCCGATAAATGCACCTGGTGTTACCACCGCATCACGAGCCGTCTTTCTCCGGCCTGCGTCTTGAACTGTCCAACAGGCGCGCGTTCGTTTACCACCCATGTGCATGGAAAGCCGTGCACCGCCTGTGAGCTTCTGAAGACCGAAAGGTACGACGTGCTGAAGGAAGAGCTCGGCACCAACCCGCAGGTCTACTACCTCGGATTCAACAGGGAGGTTCGCTGATCATGGAAGAGCTGATCGGCTTCCACTATCCGAATGAGCGGATCTACTGGTCATTCATGATCGTGCTCTACCCGTACCTCACGGGTCTGGTGGCCGGTGCTTTCATCACTTCTTCCCTTTATCACGTCTTCAATGTCGAAGCCCTGCGCCCCGTCGCACGGATGAGTCTACTAGCCTCCCTCTGTTTTCTCGCATTCGCGACCAGCCCGCTACTCCTGCACCTGGGGCATCCGGAACGCGCGCTCAACATCATGATCACGCCGAATACCAGATCCGCCATGGCTGGTTTCGGTTTCATCTACATTGCATATGCCCTGGTGGTCGTAGCCGAGCTCTGGTTCAGCTATCGTGCTGACTGTATTCGTTGGGCGAATGAGGTCGAGCACGGCTCCGCGAAGCGCCGTATCTATCGCATTCTCTCACTGGGAACTACCGACGTGAGTGATGCCGCGGTGGCCGTCGACCAAAAGGCGGTCCGGCTTCTGGCCGCCATCGGTATCCCGGTCGCCTGCATTTTGACCGGGTATGTCGGCTTTATGTTCGGGGCGGTCAAAGCGAATCACTGGTGGTCGACGGAGCTGATGCCGATCATCTTCATTCTCTCCGCCATCGTGAGCGGCATCGCGGTTCTGACCCTGATGTACCTTTTCTTGGCGTCCCGGGGGACACTGCCCTACGATAAAGACTGCGTTCGCGCGCTGGTGCGTTATCTGTGGTTCTTCCTCATCGTGGACGTCACGGTCGAAGGGCTCGAGTTCCTGAACATGGGGTACATGGGGGTGGAGGGCTGGACGCTCATTCGCTCTATGATTTTCGAGCGGCTGTTCCCCTCCCTCATCGTAATCCAGTTTCTCCTGGGTTCCATGGTGCCACTGGTGCTTCTCTGGCTGCCGTTGCAGCGGACATTTGCTCTGAGGTCCGACAAGATCTTGGTTGGGATCTCGTGCATGCTGATTCTGGTGCAGGTGTTCGCCATGCGGTGGAATGTTGTGATCGGTGGCCAGATATTGTCGAAGAGCCTCCGCGGATTGCTGCCTCTGCACGTGGAGGTGTTGGGCCGGGAGGGAATTCTCCTCGGAATGGTCGTGCTTGCGTTGCCCTTTGTGCTCTTTGCTGTCATCGCGCGTTTCTGCCCGCCCTGGGAGAACCACAACCACTCGACTTCCTCTGAAGCGCCGTCAACAGTATCTCAGGGCTGAGCCCGCGCCGCCGCAGATCGACTGCATCCTCCTCTCAGCGCCGTCGCCGCGAACGCTCTCGTTTCGCGCGCGTTCTTTGGAACCCACATTCGGCGCTGTGCGCGTGTCGCGATGGCATCCTGCTCGATCGGCTGGCGGAAGATCTCGCTTTCCAGCTAGCGGGGGTTGCTGGAAGATTGCTATCGTTCGCGCTTTTGGAACCTGATCGATGCAGAGTCGAAAAGAAGCGCTGGTCCGCTCGGTGCTGGAGGCCTTGGGCACGCTGATCGAGGCTCCGCCGGCGCGGGCCGAGCTCGAATCGTGGGTCGCGACGCCGCCCGATCCGGCGCTGGGCGACCTGGCCCTGCCCTGCTTCAAGCTGGCCCCCTTGCTGCGGCGCGCCCCCGCGCAGATCGCGGCGGAGCTGGCGGCGGCCCTTCCGCTGCCCGAGGGGTTCCGCGAAGTGCGCGCCCAGGGGCCCTACCTGAACGCCTTTTTCGACGCCGGGAGCTTCGTGCACGAGGCCGTGGAGAGGGTGCGCCACGCCGGGCCCCTCTTCGGATCTTCCGACGAGGGCCAGGGCCGCAAGGTCTGCATCGACTACTCCTCACCGAACCTGGCCAAGCCCTTCCACGTCGGCCACCTGCGCTCGACCATCCTGGGCGCCACCCTGGCCCGGCTCTACGAGGCGCGCGGCTACTCGGTGTTCCGCGCCAACCACCTGGGCGACTGGGGCGTGCAGGTCGGCTACCAGATCCTCGGCTGGCAGCGCTGGGGCGATGATGGGCTCCTGGCCGAGCGGGGGATCGCCCACCTGACCGACCTCTATGTGCGCATCAACGCGGCGGCGGCCGAAGATCAAGAGATCGACGCCGCGGCGCGCCGGCTCTTCCAGGAGCTGGAGGCGGGAGATCCGCGGCTGCTCGACCTCTGGCGCCGCTTCCGCGAGGTGACGCTGGAGTCGCTACGCGGCAGCTACCGGCGGCTGGGTGCCACCTTCGACTCCTTCGAGGGCGAGGCCTTTTGCGAGCGCGAGGGACTCTCGGAGGCGGTGGTGCACCGATTCACCGACGAGTTGGGGCTGGCCGAGGAGAGCCAGGGCGCGCTGGTAGTGCCGCTCGACGACGAGGAGCTGCCGCCCTTGATCCTGAAGAAGTCGGACGCCGCCAGCATCTACGCCACCCGCGATCTGGCGATGGCGATCTGGCGTTGGGATGAGTTCCACTTCGCCCACAACCTCTACGTGACCGACCAGCGCCAGGCGCTGCATTTCCGCCAGCTCTTCGCGGCCCTGGCCCGCGCCGGGTTCCCGTGGGCGGAACGCAATCTGCACTTGCCCTTCGGTCTGGTGAAAATCGAGGAAGGCGGCCAGGTGCTGCCGATGAGCACCCGCTCCGGCAAGATGATCCGCCTGGAGGAGCTGCTCGACCGCCTGGTGGCGGCGGTGCGGGTGATCGTGGAAGAGGAGACCGAGAAGCGCGCCGACCTGGATGCCGAGGAGATCGACGCGGTCTGCGAAGCGGTCGGCGTGGGCGCGGTGGTGTTCTGGACCCAGTCCAGGAGCCGCAACAGCGAGCTGGTCTTCGACTGGGACCGCGCCACCGATACCCGCGGCGCGAGCGGCCCCTACCTGCAGTACGCCCACGCCCGGCTCTGTGGAATCCTGCGCAAGCACGACGCCGCAGTCCCGGGCCCCGAGCAGGCCGCGCACCTCGATTCCGCCGAGGAGTTGGCCCTGGCCCGCGCGATGATGGAGTTTCCAGGCTGTCTGGAGAGAGCGACCCGGCTCGGCGAGCCCGCCCTGCTGGCGGAGTATCTGCTCGACCTCGCGTCGACCTTCTCGACCTTCTACAACCGGCACCGGGTGCTCCGGCAGGAGCCGGCGATTACGGCGGCCCGCGTTCGCCTGGTCGACGCGATCCGCATCGTGCTCGCCCGCGGGCTCGAAATCCTCGGTATGGCGGCCCCGGATCGGATGTAGTCTGCCCCCTTTTCCAACCCCTAACGGAGAGCTCCCCATGCTTGGATCCAGAGCAGCCTTGCTGGCGGCCGCGGCGGTCGGCGGCGCGCTTCTGCTGGGACCCCTCGTTCAGGCGCCGCAGGCCCTCGCCGCCGAGCGCGCCTTGGTCGGCGTGAAGAAGTGCAAGATGTGTCATAAGAAGGCCGACAAAGGGAACCAGTTCGGCCAGTGGCAGCAGTCGGACCACGCCGGGGCCTACCTGACCCTGGGCACCGACAAGGCCAAGCAGGCCGCCGCGACGCTGGGGATCGACGACCCCCAAAGCTCGCCGAAGTGCCTCGAATGCCACGTGACCGCCTTCGGAGTGATGGACGACATCGCGCAGCAGAAGATCACGCTCGAAGAGGGAGTCTCCTGCGAGTCCTGCCACGGCGCCGGGGGCGACTACTACAAGAAGAAGACGATGCAGGGAATCGCCGACGGCAAGGTCGACCGCGCCTCGGTCGGCCTGACCAAGCCCGACGCCGAAGTCTGCGCCCGCTGCCACAACGAAGACAATCCCTTCCACGAAGGCTTTGATTTCGAGTCGGCGTACGCCAAGATCGCCCATCCACGGCCCGAGAAGCCGGCGACGGGGACGGCCGGCGAGTAGAGTCCGGGCCCCCTCACTCGACCCCTTTCCCGCGCGGCTCGAGTCGCGCCATTCCATTCGATTCGAAAGGCCTCGAAGACCATGCAGAAGTCACTGGACAAAGAGATCTCCGAAAACATCGGCATCGCCGCCGGCCTGGTCTGGCAGCATCTTCAGGAGAACGGCGAGGCGAGCCTGACCGCGCTGCGCAAGGCGATCAAGCTGGACCACGCATCGGCCGAGATGGGCCTGGGCTGGCTGGCGCGAGAAGGCAAGGTGAGCCTGGAACGCAACGGCCGCTCGACGCTCGCGCGTCTCATCCGCTAGCGCGCCTTTTTCGATCACCAGCGCCGCGCGAGCGCGCCGCTCGGGGCTAAGCTCTCTTGCAGATCCTCCACGTCGATCTCAAGGAGCCTGAGCCATGCGCGCACCGCGCTTCTTCCCGCTCGTCGCGCTCTGGGGGGCCTGCACGGCCCTGACCACCAGTGCCGCCGCCCTCGGTGATCCGGACTCCACCGTCACGATCTACGTCCACGGCTACTCGGGCGCCGGCCTCGATCACGATGCGCCGGTCGGCGAGGAGCTCTTCTCGGACGATATCGCGCCGCTGCAGCTCTATCTCGATCTGCCCGACGCCGCCGACGATCCCCGGGCACCGAACCAGATCGCCGGCGTCGAGTACATGGGCAACCGGCTGCCCGATCCCGAGACCAGCTACTTCGACTGGGACGACTACGGGGAGCTGGCCGAGCTATTTCCGCCGCAGGGCGAGGCCGGTGTGCCGCTGCACGCCGAGGTGGTGGCCAAGTTCGCGCGGCACGTGATCGAGCGCTCCGGCGCGCAGGCCGCCAATCTGATCGGTGCGTCGTTCGGGGGGACGGTGACCCGCTACCTGATGGCCAACGACTCCGACGGGCTCTGCTCCGAGGGGCTGGTGAGCCGTTGGGTCACCCTCGAGGGCGGCGTGAACGGAGTCTGGATCGCCCAAAACCCGCTGGCTCAGCCGATCATCGAATGGCTCGGCGAGGACTCGATCGAGATCGAGCAGATGTCGTACGTCTGGATGCGGAATCACGTCGATCCCGGTCAGCCGACTCCCAACTTCCGCTGGTCGCCGCCCAACTGGGGCACCTCGCCCTCCTATCGCCACACCCTGATCCACCACCAGATCTCGACCGACTGGAGCCTCTTCGGAGGATTGCTGCGGACCCTGGCGCATCTCGGCAACGACGGCGAGATCATCATCGGTGACGCGGCCTTGGCCGGCGTGGTGGCCGAGCATGCGTGGAGCGACCAGCAGCCGATGGTGCAGTACCTGCACGCGATGCACATCTCGGAGGAGAACCTGGAGCCGGAGCACGTCGGCCTTTCCGACCACGAGGGCGCCTGGGAAAGCCTGGGGGCGACGCTGACGGGATCACGGCGCGCCACCCTGCGACTGATCGAGGCGACCGCGCACAAGATCTTCGAGGGACCGCTGCAGGGTCGCGGCGAGCTGGTCTTCGAGGCCGAGCTCTACTCGCGCTACGCCGCCGACCAGTGGGATCTGCTGCGGCCGATCAACAACCGCAATCTGCGCGACGCATGCGCGCCGATGCGGCGCTTCGCCAAGGGCGAGACCCGGACCCTCGACCTGGTCCTCTTCGACCAGCTGGTCTATGCCGAAGACCGGTGGATCGACGCCTGGATCGGGGTGCGGGAGCTCGACTGGAGCGACATGCGCAACTACCTGGTCTTCGAGTCGCTCCTCTACCCGAAGCGGCTGGTCGGCGAGGGATGGATCGAGCTCGATCTCGAGAATCCGGGGACCATCGCCCTGGATACCGGCGACGTCGACCTGCTCTTCGAGCTGCAGGTGCTCGAGCTCGACGTGGCGAGCCCGGTGCTGCGTGACGTCCAGCTGCTGGACGAAAGCGGCGACGAAGTCGAGCTCTGGTGGCGCAGCGGCGAGCCGGCCCGGGCCTCGGTGCTGGTGCGCGGCGACGAGGGCTCGCGTCGGGTGGCGGCATGTGACCAAGAGCTGAGGACGACCCATTCCGTCATGGTGGACGGGCTGGTCCCCGGCGTCTGCTACTCCTTGACGCCGCTCGCGGAAGACGCCGCTCGCAATCTAGGACGGGGCGAGGCGATGGAGCGCTGTGGGAAGGGAGTGCGTCAGTCGATGTAGCCGAGTGAGCGCAGCTCGCGGCGGATCTCCTCGTCGCCGGTGTGGTCGGGGATCCGCAGGCGCCGGACTCGGCGCTCCCAGCTCGCGACCGGGGCCGAGACCGGTGCATCGAGCAGGGCCTCGATCGGTGCCCCCTCCATGTCGAGGGCGCAGGGCAGGTCGAGCAGCTCCAGAACGGTCGGTGTGATGTCGAGCACCGAGTAGCCGCGTCCCTCGGCCGCCGCCGGGTCGCCGAAAGAGCCGAGCAGGATGCCGTCCATCCGGTGGGAGCCGGTGAAGTCCCCCTCGATCGAGACTGCCGCGAAGCGCTTGAGGGGCATCTCACCGCCCAGGGGAAGCGCCACGGCGCTGCCGCCGGAGAGGGCGCGCTGCAGCGCCAGACGCAGCGCGGAGCCGTCGCGCTCGACCTTGGCGAAGAGGGCAACGCCGTCGGTGGTCTCCAAGGCACGCAGGCGCGCCGCCGCTTCCGCGATCGTCCATCCCCCCGCGCCCAATTCCACCCGCCGATCGCGCCGATCGCCGCGCCGGGGCGGTGTCGCGTCCCAGAGCATGCTGCGCGCGGAATCGATCTCGCCCTCGGCGTCGCGGACCAGCCAGCCCAGGCGCTCGAAGAGCGGATCGAGCTGGGCACGGCCGGGATCACCCAAGCGCACCCCGACTCCATGATCCGACGCCACCAGGAGGCGGCTCCCCTCCGCGAGCCGAGCGCGGATCTCGGCCAGCCAGGCGTCGACCTGCCGGTAGTAGCGCAGCACCACGTCGCCGTAAGGCCCCGGATCGGCGCCGGCGCCGGTCACTGCGAACGCCCAGCGCGCGGTGCGTGGACCATGGGCCGCGACATGCTCGCGCCAGTAGCGATGCTGAGCGCCGTCGGTGCCGCGCAGGTAGAGCAGGACCAGGTCCCAGCGCCGATCCTCCAGGAAATGCAGCAGCACGCGCGTCGCCAACCAGTCGCGCTCGATCTCCCGGCCGAGATGACGCCAGGCGCCGTGGGCGACCGGCGCGCGAAGGGGGTCTGGCTCCGGCCCTGCGATCGCCACGTGCAGCGAATCGGCCCGGAAACGGTGCGCCGCCACCACCGAGTCGACCTCGGCGCGGCGTGCCGCGGGCGCCACTCGAGCCTCCAGTCCCTCCCGCAGAAAGCGGTCCGAGACCACGATCGATCCGGCCGGCGCCGCGGCCGGCCACGACACGTACCAGTTCACGACCAGGCAACGCAGACCCAGATCGCCGGCGATCTCCCAGAGCGGCCGCACCCGCCGGTGGCCGGCGTGCGCCGGCACCGCCGACTCCCCTTCGAAAACGAAGCGATCGATGCCGTGCTGCCAGGGGCGCTTACCGGTGGCGATGGAGGTCCAGACCGGGGGCGAGAGGGCCGGATGGATGCTGCGCAAGGGTGCCGCCAGGCCGCCCTCGGATTCGTGCATCGCCCGCAACGCGGGCGCGGCTCCCGCCGCTTCGATCCCGCGCAGCCACTCCCAGCCGACTCCGTCGAGGCCGATCAACACCACCGGCTCCGACCCTCGAAGAGCATCGGGAAGCGGGCTCGGCACGGTCCGCGCGGCGTCGATCGCGCCGAGCAGTAGCAGGGCGGGCGGCACGGCGAGTGCACCCGCGAGGGCGCCGCGTCTCCGAATCGCTCCGCCGGGAATCGACGCCGGCCGCGGCAGACGCCCGAGCGCTGCCGCCAACGCCGCCGCGGCGACCAGCGCCCCGGCCCAGGTGAGCCCCCCCAGCGCCGCCGCCGCCAGTGCCACAGCGCCGGCGCCCAGCGCCGAGGCCGAGCGCAGCCACAGCACGCCGTGGATCATGACGAAGGCCGCGAGCACCACCGCGGAGCGCGCGCCAGCGCCGACAGCCCGTCGCCGCCGCACCGAGCTCCAGGCCACCCACGCCGCCCCCGGCAGCGAGACCCACGCCACCAAGGTCGCCCCGATCGCCGCCGCGCCCAGCTCCGTGTCGAGCAGTCGGGCCGTGCTCGGACCGAAGATCGGCGCCAGGCGGGCGGCCACCAGCTCGTGCGCCAGCCAGGCGCCGTGACGTAAGGGTGCGCGCCCCGCAGCGGTCCACCAGAGCAGCGCGCCGATCCAGAAGGCCTGCGCGTAGTGGCGCGCCAGCAGCGCCCAGAAGCGCGCGTCGGCACCGCTTCGCCCCGGCTCAGGGGTAGTAGAGCAGAACATCGCCGGGGAAGAGATAGCGCAGCCCCTCTTTCAACCCATCTCTCCAGCAGGTCCAGTTGTGGCCGTCGTAAGACTCCCGGAAGGAGTACTCGTAGCCCTCGCGGCTCAGCACGTCGAGCAGACTGCGATTGAAGAAGATCAAGGACTCGAAACGGCCGCAGGTCAGGAAGAACTTGGCCGGATGGGTGCGCTTCTGGCGGGTGAAGGCGGCGATGAAGCGCAGGATCGGCTCGTCGTCCTCGAGCAGCTCCGGATCGACATCGCCCACTCGGCGGCGCCGCACGTCGGCATGGATGAAGCTGCCCGATTGGCTGAAGACCTTGCCGTAGACGTCGGGGAAGCGACTGAAGGTGTGCAGCGAGGTCAGTCCCCCGTAGCTCGCGCCCATCAGGCAGCGGCGCGTCGTGCGGGGATCGAGTGCATAGCGCGCCTCCATCGCCGGCAGCAGCTCGTGGGTCAGGAAGTCGCCCTGCCGGGGGTCGACCTTGTACTCGACCAGGCGGCTGGGCGAGTCGGTCAGAGCCACGACGATGTCCTGGATCTCGCGATCGTGCATCAGGTTGTCGAGCACGCTGCGGAGCGACGCGTAGCGCACGTAGTCCGAGCCGTCGTGCAGGATCAAGAGCGGGTAGCTGCGGTCGGAGCGGTAACGGGCCGGAACGTAGACGCGCAGCTGGCGCTCGCCGCCGAACACCTTGCTGTCGATGGCGAGGGTCTCGATCGTCCCGCGCCGCACGTCGGATCGCTCGTGAATGAAGTCGGGCAGCCGGTAGCCGCGCGCCGTGACCACCGACTTCTCGCCGTAGGGACAGTCGGAGCGGTTGGGATTGAGGGGATCGGTGAAGCCGTGGGTCCGCCCCCCCCGATCGACCTCGACGCGGTACTCGATGCGGGCCTTCGGCGGCACCTGCATCGGCAGATAGTGGAGCGAAGTGTCGGCCAGCCGCAGGAACTCCTGGCGGCTCTCCAGTCCCATGATCTCGTGGCGCAGGAAGACCTGGTCGGCCTCAGGGTCACGGTAGAGAAAGGTCACGCCCTGGTCGTCGACCAGCGGCACTTCGTGGGTCGCGAGGAAGCGGTCGATGGTCGACTCGGCCGGCACGTCCGCCAGCGCATCTTGCAGCTCGGCCAGCCTCAGCACGGCATCCCCCCGGCAACCGCGAGGCCCTCGCGCTCCACGATCTCGCCCGTCTGCAGTCCATGCTCCTCGCCTTTGGCCGTGAAACGGATGGCGCTCTCCGCCGGTCCCAGGCTGATGCACTGGCGACGCTCGGCCCCGTCCACCACCAACACGGCCCCCTCGTCGAGACCGATGCAGGCGCGCAAGGGGAAGCGCCGCGCCAGAAAGGTCAGGTGATCCTGGCTGCCCTTGCGGATGCGCTCCGCGTGCTGCGGCAGCAGGAGCAGTCCCGGAAGCAGGCCCACGCCCCGGCCCAGCACCTCGAAGGTGTGGTGGCGGTCCTGATACTCGTCGTGGTAGACGACCACCCGCTCGCCGAGCGCCATCGCCCCCGCCGCGCGCGCCACGATCGTACCGCCGGCGGCCAGGTTTTCCTGCAGCGCCCCCCCCAGGTCGAAGAAACGCAGCCGATTGAGCAGCACCGCCAGGTGGCCGCCGTAGAGCACGACCGTCGCGGAGCCGCGAATGCGCCCGGAGAGCAGCCGCCGCTTGGCCAACCAGGACTTGTTTTGGCGCAGGGCATGGCCGTCCTGGAAGGCGGCCTCGAGCCGCTCCAGCCGCTCCAAGAGCCACTCGTCTTGCTCGCGAATCCGCTTGAGCTGCAGGCGCAGCTCCTCGGCCGCCAGTCCCAGAGCGTCGTGGCCGCGCCCGGCATTCTGCTCGGCGTGGTCGAGGAGCGAGGCGAAGGACCACTCCGGGTACCACTTCTGCACCGTCGCGAGCTGGACCTTCAAAAGCTGCAGCCCCATACGGTTGGAGCGCCGGTAGAGGGCCATGACGCGCCTGAGTGCTTTCTGCTTTTCTCTATAGTTTTCAGCCAACTCGGGCTCTTTCTTGCAGAAACGCTTGAACTCGTAATAGAGAGAGAGGTTTTGCACGTTGGGGTCGCGATGCCCGGCGACCCGGGGCGCCACGCCCATCTCGTAGAGGGTCCGCTTGAGATGGGCCTCGGCGAACTCCTCGCCTTGCCAGCCGGCGGTGATCAAGAGCACCTTGCGCCGTGCGCGCACCTTCGGATCGCTGTGCACCGGGGCCAGGATGCGCCCCTGCGCCGCCTCCAGAGGACCGGCGTCGCGGCCGCTGCCACCGTCGATGATAATCGCGCCGCTCATGATCCGCCCGGGCCGCTCTCGGGCGCCTCGGCGCCCCCTTCGTAGAAGAGGTTCGCCTGCGCGAGCGCCTTCGCGCGTCGCGTCGATTCGTCGATATCGAGCCGCGCGATGGCGCTGAAGGCGTTGAGATCGGGCAGAAAGAGCGATACCCCCCCCCCGCGGGCCAGCTCGGCGGCGCGCCGCGTCAGGGCCCCGAGATAGTCCTCGAAGAAGACCTCGCCCAGCTCCTCGGGACGCCCGTCGGGCACCGGGTTGTTGAAATCGATGGCCCAGGGATGGCCCTGCGTGTCGAGCACGAACTCCACCGAGTTCATCTCGTAGCCGAATGTGCGATTGATGATGCGGCAGGACTCGACCACCTCGCGCAGCTGCTGAGCGGAGAGAAAGTCGCCGTCCGGCAGATACTCCGAGCGATCCTGGGGCCGAAAGATATACTTCATCACCACGATTTCACGCCCCACGCACAGACAGCGCAGGTGCCACTCGTGGGGGCTCTCGATCGAAGCCTGCACCGTCATCGACTGATTCCCCGAAGTGTTGTAGGCCTCGAGCAGATCCTGCATGTCGCGGCACTTGGACACGCCGAAGGCTGCGCGCCCCTCGGCGGGCTTCAGGTAGCACGGAAAGCCGACCTTGGACATCATCTTCTCCCACTGGAACTCCCGATGGAAGCGGAAGTCCCCTCCCTCGAGCCCGGGAGAGGAGTGAGGCGGCAGCACGTAGGTGGGGGGAACGCGTACGCCGAGCCGGCGCACGACAGAGTAGCCGACGTCTTTGTGGGCGATGAAATAATGGAACGAGAGCGGGTTATTGATCACGTGCACGCCGCGAAAGGCGTGGCTCATCAGCACGCCGCGGGCGATCTCGAGCCGATGCGAGCCACGGTCGATCACCAGCGAGTAGTGGGATTCGTAGTCGATGTCGAACTCGGTGATCTCCATGTGCTCCGCGACCAGCTCGACCGACTCGCCCTTCCGATTCACCACCGCGGGCGCCGCGTTGATCTGCTCCAAAAGCGCATCGCCGAAGGCCTCGGTGAAATAGACGAGCCCGATGTGGAACTGCATGAGGAGCACTCTCCGTTGCGCTGGCCGATCTAGGGAACCCTCCCGTCGCGGGGGGCGCCGAGCATTCTCGCGAGTTTCATGCTTCGATTCAAACTCCCAACCGCCGCTTTCGACCTGATCCGGCGTTTTCTGCCTTTCATGCGTCCCGATCGGGTGATCGTGATCGTGGCGGGCGTGCTGATGCTGGTCGAGGTTCCCTTCTCGGTGGTCCGCCCGCTGATCGCCCGGCATCTCCTGGACGCGGCCCTGCCGGCCGGAGACACGCGCCTGGTGATGCTGCTCTGCCTGCTGGCCGCCGGCGTGTCGGTGATGAACCAGATCTTGAGCGGATTGGCCAGCTGGATGCTGGCGCGCTTCCACGCCCGCTTCAGCTTCCGCGTCCGCTCCCACATCTTCCGGCATTTCCAGGCTCTGCCCTTGGGCTGGTTCTCCGACAAGGACACCGGCTACCTGATGTCTCGGCAGACCGACGACGTGGACAATCTCGACGGCATTCTGGCCGACACCTTCATCCGTGCCGCGATGGACGCCATCCGCGCGCTCTTCTTCGTGGTCGTCCTGGTGATGCTCGACCGCTTCCTGGCGGTGACGGCCTTTCTCTTCGTCGCGGTGATGTTCGGCATCCAGGCGCTCTTCTCCCGTCCCTTGCGGCGCGCCAGTCAGGTGACTCGAGAGAGCTGGTCGCTCAGCAGCGCGTCGCTGCACGATTCCCTTTCCGGCCACGCCCTGATCCGCGCATCGGCGGCCGAGCCGGCGGAGCGCCGGCGCTACACCAGCCGCCTGGCGACCCACCTGCGGGCGCGCTTTCGCCGCGACATCCTCGGCATGATCGCGGGGCGCTTGTCCGGCACGGCGGGCGGCGTCGGGCTGGCGCTGATCCTGCTGGTCGGCAGCTGGCGCATTCTCGAGGGATCGTTCACCGTCGGCGGGCTCTTCGCCTTCTTCCTCTACCTGGGCAACCTCTTCGGCGCCACCCACGCGCTGGCAAGCCTCAATCCGACCATCCAGCGCGCCCTCGCCTCCGCCGAACGGATCGCGCAGCTGCTCGACACCGAGCCCGCGATCACCAGTCCGCCGCGGGCGCCGGCGCGCGTCATCGAGCGCGGCGAGGTCGAGTTCGAGGAGGTGGAGTTCGCCTACCGGGCCGGCGAGCCGGTTCTGCGCGAGGTATCGATGCGCGCCGCGGCCGGCAGCACGGTGGCGTTGGTGGGACCGAGCGGCGCCGGCAAGTCGACCTTTGCCAGCATGGTGCCGCGCTTTCACGATGTCGACCTGGGGCGAGTGCGCATCGACGGAACCGACGTGCGTGACATGCGCTTACGCGATCTGCGCGGCCAGATCGGCGTGGTGCCCCAGGACATCTACCTGTTCAACCGCAGCGTCTGGGACAACCTGGTCGTGGGGCTCGACCGGCCGCGTGTCGAGCGCTCGGCGGTCGAGGAGGCGGCCCGGGCGGCCCATGCGCACGACTTCATCCGCGCCCTGCCCGAGGGTTACGACACACTGATCGGCGAGCGCGGAGTGCGCCTGAGCGGCGGGGAGAAGCAGCGCCTGGCGATCGCCCGCGAGCTCCTTCGCGATCCGCGGGTGCTGATCCTCGACGAGGCCACTTCCAGCCTCGACTCGACCGCCGAGCGCCTGGTCCGCGACGCCCTGTCCCGGCTGCGCAGGAGCCGCACCTCGATCATCATCGCGCACCGCCTGTCGACGGTGCTGGCGGCCGACCAGATCCTGGTCTTCGACCGCGGAGAGATCATCGCCCGCGGTCCCCATGCGACACTGCTCGACTGCTGTGCGCTCTACCGCGAGCTCTACGAGACCCAGTTCGATGGATCGCCGATCTGACGCCCCGGTGCTGCTGGAGATCGGCAGCCGCCGGGGCGGCTTCCTGGCGGAGTTGGCGCGGCGCAACCCGGGCGCCGAGTGTGTGGGGATCGAGTACCGCAAGACCTGGGTGCGCGAGGCGCGGCGCAAGGCCTCCCGCCAGAGCCTGGCGAACCTGCGCTACGTCTGCGCCGACGCCCGCGAGGTGGTGGGTGAATTGCTGCTGCCCGGCGAGCTCAGCGAGGTCTACGTGCTCTTCCCCGACCCCTGGCACAAGAAGCGCCACCTGCCCCGGCGGCTCCTGCAGCCGGCCTTCTTGACGCAGCTGGCGCGCGTCATGCGCACCGGGGCGCCGCTCTACGTGCTCACCGACGTGGCCGACTACGCCCGCTGCCTGCGCGCCGACCTGCAGCTGGTGGAGGCCCTGGAGCCCCTGCCGCGCGCCGCATGGCCGGACGAGTCGCGCTGGGGCCCATGCCGCATGCATAGCTCGCCCGGCCTGCTGGCCGGCGCGGTAGAGCGGATCTACCTGCGCCGGCGCAGCTGAATCACTTCAGCAGCACCATCTTGCGCGTCGCCGTCTCGTCCGCCAGCTCCAGTCGGTAGAGATAGACGCCGCTGGCCAGCTCCTCTCCGGCCTTGCCACGACCGTCCCAGCGCAGCGCGTGACGCCCGGCGGGCAGCGAACCCTCGTGCAGGGTGCGCACACACGCCCCGCGCAGGTCGTAGATCCTGAGCGCCGCGGCGCTGGTCTCGACCAGCTCGAAGGCGATGATGGTGCTCGGATTGAAGGGATTCGGGGCGTTCGGCTCGAGCACCGCGCGGCGCGGAGGCGCCGGTGCTCCGCCCTCGCGGAGGCCCCGATAGGGCGCCCAGTCGATCACCGAGCGCAGGATGTCCGACACCAGCACCGCGTCCTGCCCGAGGCTCAGATCGAAGCCGAAGGTGGTGACCTTGTGGGCGCCGGTGCCCGGCTGCCCGTCGTAGGTCACCGCGGCGGTCGCGTCGCCGGGCTGGTAGATCATCGCCGGCAGCGCCGTGTCGAGCGGCGTCAGCGACGAGGGGCTGGTCTGCACCGCGAGCAGAGGATGATCGACGAAGAGGTCGAAGATCTCGTGTCCCGCCACCCCCGACATCACCGGCGCGTGGGTGTTCTCGGAGAGCGCCTCTACGTGCAGCACGTCGGAGAAGAAGGCGGTGCCGGCCAGGTCCTCGTCGTAGTTCTGCCCGGTCAGGATGAAGTTGACGCCGCCGCCGATCAGGGTCGTCAGCGCGGCCTGGTCGCTTGCCGTGATGGTTTCGCTGTTCTCCTCGCCGGTGGCCCAGAGGATCGTGGAATTGCCGGTGTCGAAGGGATCGGCGACCGTGCCGGAGGTGTCGGCGACCGACCACTCGTCGAAGGCCACGAAGCCGCCGTCGCGCAGCGCCTGGCGCAGCACCACCTCGGTCTCGTCGTCGCCGTCGTCGTCGACCAGCAGCACCTCGGGCCAGCCGACCACCAGCTCGAAGTCGGTGTGCGAGACGTAGGGGAAGCCCATCGGTGAGCTGGAGATCTCCAGCTCGAACTCGATCAGCACCGCCTCGTCGATCGCTCCCACCTGTACGGTGAAGGGATCGGCGGCGTTGTCGCCCTGGGTCCCGCCGTCCAGGTCGCCGAAGGAGCCGTTCGGATCGAGGATCGTCACGTCGCTGCTCTCGGTCGAGAGCACCGCGCTCACGTCGGGCGCGTCGCCCCACACGCTCGAGAGCTCCAGAATCAGGTCGAAGCTCTCGCCCGCTTCACCGCGCCCGTCGCCGTCGCCACCCACCGCGTCGTCGCTGGTGCTCGACACCATCTCCAGCACCGGGATCGAGCGCGCCACGTCGAGCACCACGCTCATGGTGTCGCCGGAGTCCGAGATCTCCAGCACCGCGCACTCCGAGTCGGCATCGCCGCCATTGTAGGAACGCGAATTGGGCCAGGTGCTGTAGTGGAAATCGTGGTTGTCGCTGCTGCCCGGGAAGGGATCGCCGCGGTCGCCGCTCACGCCGTCGCTCAGCTCCAGCTCGAAGCTCCCCGGCACCCCATCGGACTGCCAGTAGACCCACTGGTTGTCGACGCAGTCGGCCTCCTCGACCGTGACCAGGTAGTGGGGCGAGCCGTTGATCGGGTCTTTGCCCTCGTTCTTGTTGGAATTGCGGGCGTCGTCGATGTGCCAGATCATCAGGCCCTCGCCGGGCAGATGCTCGTCGAAGAGCACCTTCTGGCGGTTCTCGACCAGGAAGTACTCCCAGTTGGGCATCAGCTTCACCGGCAGCTTGTAGATCACCGGATGGTCCTCGACGCGCGGCACCTCGAAGGGGTTGTGGATCACGTCGTTCTGCTCGATGACGATCGGCTCGACCCAGCCCAGGGTCACTTTCGACCAGGCGTCGTAGTGGACCGGGCGGGTGCCGCCGCCGGTCCAGCTGCCGCTCGCCATGACGGTCCAGTCGCCGTTTCCCGAGGAGCTGTAGTCGGTGTCGTAGAGGTCGGGAAGGCCCAGCACGTGGCCGAACTCGTGCACGAAGACGCCAATCCCCTGCCCCTCCGGCTCGGTGGTGTAGTCGCGGACCTTGACGCCGTCGTCGGTCTGCACGTTGACGGAGCTGCGGTGCGACCAGATGTGGTCCGGATTGCCGGTCGCCTCGGCGCCGGGCCCGGCGTGCACCAGGAAGAACGACTCCACCTCGCCGTCCTGGTCGACGTCGTAGATCGAGTAGTCGATCTCGTCGTCGGTCAGCTCCACCATGTCGGCGATCAGTCCCGCCACCGACATCGGCCCGCCACCCATGCCGTAGTCGTCGAAGGTGCCGGGGACACCGTCGGCGTTGCAGTAGTAGCCCGCCATGTTGTGCGGAGCCATGTACCAGACGGCCGTCACGTCACCCTTGAACTGGAAGATCCCGTAGGAGTTCTCGGTGTAATAGTCCCAGCCGCTGCCGGTGCCGTAGCTGCCTTCCGAGAAGAGCATCTCCTCGAAATGCGCCGGCGTGTGCGCCTCCTCGTTGGCCTCCTGGTCGGGGAACTCCACCAGGAAGACCAGCGAGTGAACCGAGTCCTCGATCGCGGCCGCTAGGCCGTCGCGCAAGGGGGAGGGCGCCCACTCGTGGGCCTGCTGGTGGGCTTCGCTCATCTCGATGAAGTGCTCGAGACGTCCCTCGTCGCGCATGCGGCTCAGTGCCTCGGGGCTGGCCTGGGGCATGGCCTCGGCCAGGGTCGCGGCGGCCAGCAGGCCGAACCCGGCGGCGACGATCGGCCCATGAGTCGGGCGGGGGATTCGGAACATGTCAGAGACTCCAGAGTTCAGCAGGTTCGAGAGCGGCAATTTCTGCACTATAGCCCGCTTCTCTCATCCAGGCGACGCTACTTCCCGGCCTTCACGCGCCTTCTGATCGACGCCGGGATGCCGTCCAGTCGGGTCGGCGTGCCGTCGACCAGAACCACCGTCGCCGAGCAGGCGGCCGCCTCGTCGGCGAGCGGCTCGAAGCGCACCAGGAGGTCCTCGAAGCGAAGCTCGCGGTGCGTGTGCACCGGCCCCGCGACCACCACCGCCCGCCCTTGTGGGAGCTCGACCGCCCCGGCACGCAGCTTCTCCTGCAGCGGGGCATCGGCGGCGCCCTCGGCAGCGCCTTCGGCGGCGACGAACTCGCGCAGCAACCATTCCTGGAAGACCGCGCAATGGTCCTGCTCGGCCGCGCGCGGATCGGCCCTCGGCAGCCTCGACTCCTCGCCCGCGCCGCGCCGCGCCCGCCGCGCCGCCTTGGGATGATCGGCCAGCCAGGCGGCCCGCGCCTCGGCACCGAGCTGGTCGAGGGTCACCGGGGTCGCATCCCAGGGCCAGCGCGTGAGCGTGCGCCGCAGCTCGATCTCGGCCGCGGCGCTCCACGGCGTGTAGGCGTGGTCGGCCTCGGCATAGAGGCTGTCGACGCCGCTCACCAGCACCGCGACGCCGGGCCAATCCGAGGGCTCCTCGACTCCGAGGGGCAGTGCTGCGCGCAGGCCCTCCACCACGCCGAGCACGAAGGCCTCTTTGGCCTCGGGCCCGAGCCGCCACCAGGCCGCGCGCGGATCGCCCCCGCGCTCGTCGATCCGCTTCTCGGCCGGCGCCGGCGCGGTCGCGAGCAGCGCCGCGGCCGCCAGCGCCCAGGCAGCGCGCGCGAAGCGGCGCATCAGGCTCCTCCCGCAGGGTCGTCGAGCCACTCGGCGATGAAGAGGTTGGTCTCGCCACGCTGCTCGTTGTGGCGGTTCGAGCCCCAGACCAGGTGGCGGCCGTCGGGGCTGAACATCGGGAATCCATCGAAGTCGCGTGCGTAGGTGATGCGTTCCGGCTCGCCCCCCTCGATCCCGACCATGTAGAGATCGAACTCCCGTCCCCCCTCCGAGCCCCGATTGGAGCTGTAGATGACACGCCGGCCGCCGGGGTGGAAGTAGGGACCGAAGTTGGCCGCGCCGTCGTCGGTCAGGGCGATCGCTTCCCCGCCGGCGGCGTCCATCACGTAGATCTCGAGCTCACCCGGGCGCACCAGCCCGGCCTCCAGCAGGCCGCGGTAGTCCGCCAACGCCGCACCGCGCGGACGCGAGGCGCGGAACACGATCTTCGAGCAATCGGCGTTGAAGAAGGCCCCGCCGTCGTAGCCTGGCTCGAAGGTCAGGCGGCGCAGATCGGAGCCCTCTTCGTCCATGCTGTAGAGCTCGATGTCGCCGTCGCGGGTCGAGGTAAAGACGATTCGACCGCCGCGGTGGCACCAGGTCGCTTCGGCGTCGTAGCCGGGTGCGGCGGCGATCGGCCGTGGTGGGCCCGATCCGTCAGCGGGGCGCAGGTAGAGATCGAAGCTCTCGTAGAGCGGCCAGACGTAGCCACTCGAATGATCGGGGACCGGCGGGCAGGCATCCCCCCCGCCGCGGGTCGAGGCGTAGATCACCCGCTCCCCTTCCGGCCAGTCGAAGTAGCCGCAGGTGGTGCGCCCACGACCGCTGGAGATCTGGCGGCTGCGCCCGGTCTCCAGGTCGTAGATGTAGATCCGGTCGCAGCCGCCGGCCTTCTTCTGCTCGCGCGAGGTGGCCTGGTAGATCAGCTCCGAGCCATCGGGAGAGAAGTAGGCCTCGGCGTTCTCGCCGCCGAAGGTGAGCTGGCGGATGTTGCGCAGGTGCAGCTCTCTGGCGTCGTGAACGGGCGAGGGGACGTGGGGTTGCTCGGGACGCGCGTGGGGATGGGCGGCCTTGGGGCGCGAATGGGCGGAATGTCCGGCGCCGCGGGCGCGGCTTCCGAGGGTGACCGCCAGGGTGTGGCGCTCTCCCTCGCGCAGCACCACCAGCGGAACGTGGGTGCCCGGGGCGCGGCGCCGCAGCTCGTAGGTATAGTCGCGGATGTTGGCGACTGGGCTGCCTTCCAGCTCGACGATCCGGTCGCCGGCGCGCAGACCAGCCGCGGCCGCGGGAGAGCCCTCGCGCACGCCGCTCAGCAGCACTCCTCCCTCGGTCTGACCCATCGAGGCGTAGTCCGGGATGGTGCCGAGCGATGCGCCGAGACTGCGGGCATCGCCGCGGGGCTCGGCGGATGTCGCTTGCGCGATGAGCTCGGGCCGCCGCGGGGCCGTGGCGACGCGCAGCACCAGCCCGGCGGCCAGCTCGGCGATCCGGGCGCCGCCGGCGGCGTTGATCAGCTCGACGTCGTCCTGCGGGCTGTGGTACTGCGCGTGGGCGCCGGTGAAGAGCTGCAAGGCGGGGATTCCGCGCGCCAGGAAGGAGCTCTGGTCGCTCGGCCCGTAGGCGTCGCCGGCCAGCCGCAGGGGCAGCTCGAGGCGCCGCGATTCCGCGTCCAGCCACTCTTCCCAGAGCGCGGCGCTGCCGGTGCCGAGCAGGGTCAGGCCCTGGTCGGGCCGCAGCCGGCCGACCATGTCCATGTTGATCACGGCGGCCGTGGCGGCCAGCGGCCGGGTCGGATGGGCGACGTAGTGCCGGGAGCCGATCAGTCCCGCCTCTTCGGCGCTGAAGGAGACCGCCAGCAGCCCGCGGCGCGAGTCGAGCGCACGAAGCCGCGGCACGAGCCTTGCCGCGGCCCCCAGCAACGCGGCGACCCCCGACGCGTTGTCGTCCGCACCGTTGTGCACCGCGCGGGTCCCGGGCGCCATGGAGCGCGGCCCGCCCCAGCCGAGATGGTCGTGGTGGGCGCTCAGCAGCACCCACTCCGAGGCCAGGGCGCCCGCCCCAGGCAGTCCGAAGACGACGTTGCGGCAGCGGGTCATCGATGCGTCGAGGCGCACCTCGCCGCGCGCCGAGAGCCCCTCCAGCGGGCGGCTTCCAGGCTCCATCGTCTGGTCGATGCGGCGCTGCTCCGCTTCCAGGTCGAGCCCCGCGGGCGCCAGCCACTCAGCGGCGGCGCGCCGCGTCATGGCGATCACCGGCAGCCCGGCGCTGGTCTGGCGTGGCTCCAGGCGGGGCAGCGCGTCGGGCGCCTTGGCCAGCGGGCCGTCCACCAGGATCAGCGCCGCCGCGCCGCGCATCGCGAGCTGCTCCGCCTTGTGCAGAAGCGCCGATTCGGCGATCGGTCGCGATCCATTCAGATGCGAGTCGGCGTCGTTCTCGCGCGGCTCGTAGCGCAGCGCGACCACGACCCGCCCGCGCGGGTCGACCTCGGCCAGGTCGTCGTAGCCCTGCTCGGGCGCGTGCAGAGCGTAGCCGGCGAAGAGCACCGGGCCTTCGAAGGTCCCGGAGCCCGACTCCGAGAAGGGGAGGTAGTCGGTCCCGAGCGCTGCGGCGACCGCGCCGCCCTCGCCTTGGAGCTCCAGTCGATTGCCCGCTTCCGCGGATGCGATCTCGGTGACCATGTCGAAGGTCTGGAAGGCCGTCCCGCGATCGCCCATCGGCTCCAGGCCGCTCGCGCCAAGGCGCTCGGCGATGTACTCCTCGGCGTCAGCGATGCCCGCGCTGCCCAGCCCCCTTCCCTCGAGCTCGTCGGAGGCCAGCCATGCGACCGCGGCCTGGAAGGCCTGGGCATCCTCCTCGGTCGCGGCGGCCGCGCCGGCGGTCGTGGCGGCGAGCACCAGGCCGGCGATCGACGTGGCCAGGCGCGGGAGAAAGCGGTCGGGCGAAGCGGGTGAAGACGAGGACGGGTGGGAGAGCCGGAGATGCATGTCGTTCCCAGGAGTGAAGAGAGGATGCGGCGAGAAACGCCGAGTGTAGCGCCCGCGCGGTCCCGAGGGGATATGCTGGACGGCGTGAAATCGCAGCCCAAATCCAGCAACGCCGGCTCGCCCGCCCCCTCCCTGAACGAGCGGATCCCGCTCAATATCGTGACCGGCAGCCTCGGCAGCGGCAAGACGACGCTGCTGACGCATCTGCTCGAGGAGGGGATCGAAGGGCTGCGGCCGGCGGTGCTGATCAACGAGCTGGGCGCGGTCTCGGTCGACGGTGCGATCCTCTCCGGGCTCGGCAGCGAAATCACCGAGCTGCCCTCCGGCTGCCTGTGCTGCATGTACTCCGACGATCTGCGCCAGGTGGTCGGCAATGCTCTCGCGGCCCGACCCGACCTCTTGATCATCGAGACCTCCGGCGCCGCCTACCCCGATCCCCTGCTCTACAGCCTGCTCGAGATGGGCCTGACCATCGACGCCGTGATCACCCTGGTCGACGCCCTGAACCTGACCCGCCACCTGGCCGCCTCCGACACCTGCGCGGCCCAGCTCCAGGCCGCGGACGTGGTGCTGGTCAACAAGGCCGACCTGGCCTCGGAGCAGTCGCTCGCCGCCGTCGAGCGGCTGGTCGCCGAGGCGGCCAACCCCGGCCTGGTCCTGCGCACCGTCCAGGCCCGGATCGACCCGCGGCTGCTCTTCGGTACCTCCTATCCGCGCAACGAACGCGAGCTGGAGCAGTACCGCGCACGCATCGAGGCCGGCATCGGCGCCGGCCACCTGGCCGACGAGGGGATCGAAACCTGCGTGCTGCCGGCCCCCGGCCCCTTCGACCGCCGCGCGCTGCGCCGCTTCGTCCGCGGCCTGCCGCCCGAGGTCTTCCGCGTCAAGGGGATCGTGCGCCTGGCCGACACCGGCGGCGCGGAGCTCTTGAGCGTGGTCTGCGGCCGCGGGCGCCTGTTCTCGGGGCTGCGACCGGAGGCGCTGGCGGCGGCCGGGGCGGTGGTGGCGATCGGCCGCGGGGTCGCGGCGCTGCGGGATCGGCTGCAGGCCGATCTGGATGCTTGTCGGGCTTGACCGCTCAGACGGCGGCCTGAGCCGACTCAGACACGCGAATTGACCAAGAAGCGGCCGCAATCGCCGCCTGAGCCGACTCAAACATCCAGAATGACCACGCTGAGACCCAAACAGCTTCCTGAGCCGGCTCAGGTGACCAGATCGGCCGCCAGCGCGGGCCGCGCGACCCGAAAAGGCCACGCCCGTGCAGACTCTGGGGCTCTCTGCGCTTGGATTCCCTCGAACCGCCGGAAGCGCCCACCTGGAACAGTGGATCCGTCCCACCGAAACCGGTCATCGCCCACCCGAAACGCGGCTCACACCCAATCCGCGGCATCCGCGCCGCGCCGAACTCGGGCGGCGTGTAGACCACCAGGCCCGCGGAGGCGCAGGGGAGCGCGACACGATTCGAGCCGGGAATCCGCACCGCGGGTCCGTTGGTCGTGCCGATCGCCTCCGGGCGGGTGACACGGCCGATGCGGGCGCCTGGCAGGATCTCCGCCACGTAGAGGCTGTCATCGGTGCTGAGCCACGCCAGGCCGTCGACGAAGGATGCGCTCCAGGCATCGAAGCGGGGGCGGAAGCGGAGCGAGTCGACCGGGACGAGCGCGCTTCCGGCGACATCGATGCGCGGCGTCTCGACGGCGCCGGCTTCCCCGTGAACGATGGCACGGGGGCCGATCAGCGGGTCGTCGAAAACGTCGGGGAAGAGCCGGTCGAACCCCGCCGTGCCGGTGAAGGTGAAAAGGTCGCTGCTCTCGCCACGATCCCCCGCGAGCGCCCGCGAGATCCAGGTCTGTGACGACTGCGAGCACGTGACGATCCAGTCGGCACTCGATGCCGCGACGCTCGGCGGCGGAGGTCTCGCCACCAAGGCGAATCCCCGCGTGCCGGCGCAACCGAGCCGATCAGGGCGGCGGGATCTACTGGCGGGACGCGGGGGGGGCGGAGTCGTCCGCGCCAGTCGGCTCGCGGACAATGCAGCGACCTGGAAGGGCGGAGGGATCTCCTGCCTCGGTACCCAAGGGCTCCGCCTGGTCGACGACGAATTGATCTCGAACCACGCAGATGACCGCCTGAAGGCGATCTGGCTCCGGGAGCCCCTGCCCCGCGATCCCCTGGTCCGCATTCCAACATCGAAGGGGGATGGGAGGGCGAAGGCAACATCGATGCCGACCCGCTCTTCCGATCCGCCCGCGGCTTCGACTCCCCCTGCATCGACCGCGGCGCCCCGAGCGTGGCGGACGCCATCTCGGACTGGCACCCGCGTTGGCCGGAGCAGTTCCCCAACGCCGCGCGCTCCGACATGGGGGCCTACGGTGGTCCCGGGAATTGGGACGGGGCGGGACGCGGCGTGCCCACGAAGTGAACCATGCCGGCCGCAGGTCGCCCGGACTCCGCCGCAGCCCCCCCCAAAAACACCCACCGATCCAACCAAGGAAGACGGCCAATCCCAAACCACGCGGGCCGCTTCGGCTGCGAGCGCCGAAAGGTGCTCGCCAGCCGCAAGCGGCCCCGCATAGGCTGCGGCCTACGGCCACAGCCTATGCGCTACTTGATGAGCAGCATTCTCCTGGTCAGCACCCGCTCCCCTGCCTCCAGCCGATACAGGTAGATCCCCGAAGGCTGAGCCTGGCCCGCCGCGTCGCGCCCGTCCCAGGTGACCGAATGCGATCCGGCGCTCAGCGATCCGCGCACCAGCTCACGCACCAGGCGACCGCTCGAGTCGAACACCTTGAGCGTCACCTCGGCCGCCCCTTCGTCGACCGCGAAGTCGATGCGGGTGCGCGGATTGAAAGGATTGGGCGAGTTCTGCTCGAGACCCAGGGAGACGGCCGGCGCGTAGGGCGCGTCGCCCTGGATCGACACACAGGTGGTCTGGCTCTGGACCGTCTTGGTCACGTGGTTCAGGTAGCGGCGCCCGTAGTGGCCGCCGATGCTGGTCTGGGGCTCGCCTCCGTCGAGACGGAAGTTCCAGGCCAGAATGGAGAAGCTCGCGGGCGGGATCTTCTTGATCCAGGTGCCGAACTCCCCCCACTTCTCCATGTCTCCGGTATCGGGCCAGGGGGCCGTGGGACAGTCGTCGCAGTAGTAGGCGTGGGCGCTCACGTTGCCGCCCAGGTCGAGGATCGGCTGCACCGATTGAATGAAGATCATGCGCCCGTAGGTGTCGCTGGCCCACTCGTAGAACAGGGCCGGATCATCGGGATCGGTGTCTTGCTCTCCGCCGCCGTCCACCTGATCCGAGAAGGTCGCGTCGGCCTCGGGATCGGGTCCGCGGTTGTCGTGATACCAGAAGTCGCCGGTGGTTCCGGCGTCGTGGTTCAGGTCCTCCAGCCAGACGATCGCCCGCAGCTCCGGCCAGATGATCTGGTTGACGTCGTTGTCGACCGTGGTCATCTGCGGATAGAAGGTCACGGTGGCGTGCGTGAGGTCGAGCAGCTCCCCCAGAGAGACCCAGAAGCTGTTGATGATGCGGATGTTGCCATCCTTGATATTCCACCGCTCGGGGTCGATCTCGCTGTCGTCCTCGGTATCCCAGCTGCTGAAGCTGAGCAGCTTGGTGCGCAGCTTGAGCCGGTCCATCGAGTCCTCTCCGTTGCCGCGGTCTGGGAACACGATCATGCCGGTCTGGGTGGCCGGGCCGTCCTCCTTGAAATCCTCTTCGTAGTAAGGGGTGCGCAGGCGCAGGGGGTTCTCGGTGAGCACCTCCACGTAGTCGGCGCTGGAGCCGGGCACGCCCGAGCCGGTGAAGAAATAGGCCCAGCTCTTCTCGCCGGGGTTCAGCGGATCCTCGACCTCGATCTCCCAGCGCACCGTGTCGCCGCCGGCGGCCCAGATGTCGCAGTCGACGCGGTCTCCGGCATCCTCCAGCACGAAGACGATCTCGTCGTTGGGATCGAAGTTGCCCGGATCCTCGTCGGTGCCGAAGTAGCCGCCGTTCGGTCCGACTTCGTCGACCTGGTGGGGGATGGGAGAGAAGGCGCCCTCGTTCCAGGAGTAGAGAGTCAGCGCGTCGACCGGCAGGCCGTCGATACCGGCCAGCTCGCCGGCGATGAGCTCGACGAACTCCTCCTGGCGATCGAGCGTTGCGTCTTCGAGCACACCGTCGGCGAGGGCCGGACCCGCCGCGAGCAGCGAGATTGCGATTCGGAAGTGGCAGGGGTTCATCTTCGAACGCGCCTTTCTGGGGCTGGGGATCTGGGTTCGCGCGGGGAGGCCTTTCCCGCTAGCCTCTCCGGTCCGCCATCGGTCGTGGGAGAATATCCGGCCCTCCGCGCCACGGGAAGGCTCTTCGAAGGAACCAAATGAGCGAGCTGATCTACCGCACCCGCGCCGATCTCTACGATCGCATCTACCACTGGAAGGACTATACCGGCGAGTCGGAGCGGCTCCGCGATCTCGTGGCCGAAGAGGGGATCGAGGAGGGATCGGCGGTGCTCGAGGCGGCGTGCGGCACTGGCCTCTACCTCGAGCAGCTCGGGCGCTGGTTCCGGATGAGCGGTTTCGACCTGCACCCTCCGATGCTGCACCAGGCGCGGCGCCGGCTGCCCTCCACGCCGCTCTTCGCGGCCGACATGCGTCGCTTTCGCCTGGCCCGTCCGGTCGATGCGCTGCTCTGCCTCTTCTCGTCGATCGGCTATCTGGCGACCGACGAGGACCTGGAAGGGGCCGCGGCCTGCTTCGCCGCGGCGCTGCGTCCCGGCGGCCTGCTGGTGGTGGAGCCGTGGATCGCGCGCGAGCAGTACGACCCCGGGCGCCCGAGCATGCACACCTATCAGGACGACGACCTGAAGCTCTGCCGGTCGGTGGTGGCGGCCCAGGAAGGCGACCGGGCGGTGCTCGAGATGAACTGGCTGGTCGCCGCCCGCGACCGGCCGGTCGAGCATTTCGTCGAGCGCCATGAGATGCGCTTCGTGCCGATCGAAGAGATGCTGGCGCTGCTCGGGCGGAGCGGATTCGATGCCCGCTTCGAGGAGCGGGGCCTGATGCCGGGGCGTGGGCTCTTCGTGGCCCGGCGCCGACCCTGAATCTATCCCCAGCGCTCCCAGGGCGGCGAGATGCCGTCCCCGCCCGAGTCGATGCCCAGCGCGGCGCCCAGCGCCCGGCGACCCCGCACGCGATCGGAGTGGTAGTGCTGCTCCAGCGGACTGTGGGCGTGCTCGGCGCCGATCGGACAGGCGCGGCGTGAGAAACAGCCCCGCAGGCAGTCGTCCGACTCCCGGTGGTAGGCCGCGCAACGCGCCACGTCCCAGCCCCGGCGGGTCGGCGCCGCCACCGGGCAGACCGACTCGCAAGGCGCGTCGCAGTCCTCGCAGGGGCCAGGCGCCGGCAGAGGCGGAGCCGGGTCGAGCGACTCGGTTGTGAAGCAGGCCGCCCGCAGACCGAGCCAGGGCCCGTAGTCGGGGTTCAGGACCAACCCCAGACGGCTGGTCCAGCCCAGACCGGCCGCCATCGCCAGCGGACGAAAGTCGACGAAGATCGGCTCGTCGGCGGCGCAGCGGATCCAACGCCGGGAAGGGCCCGGGTGCGGATCGACGCTCTCGATCTCGCGGCGCACGAAGGCATCGAGCGGGTGCAGCTCGTTCCTCAGGTGCTCCGGATTGCGCCGCAAGTCCTCGAGCAACGCATCCCACAAGGCGCGACCGCCCGATCCGAAGACCAGCACCGAGCGGCAGCCCGGCAGAATCGCCGAGAATTCGCGACCGCCGGCCACCGCGTGGACATTCAGTCCCCGCGCGGCGAGCGCCGCAGTGATTCCTGAAATCATGGGTCCTCTCGACCGTGGTGGCTCCCCCACGATACACCCTGATTCTCCGGCCCCTGGGGGCGGATCACTCCCGGGCGGGGAGGATCCGCCGTGCCTCGGCCTCGACGAAGACCTTTTTGGCGCGCGGCCAGGCGCTCTTGATCGCGGCGTCCAGGCGGCCGATCTCGCGTTCCATCTCGTCGGCCGTGATCGAGTCGCGGAAGTCGACGCTCAAGTTGACCAGGATGAACTCCGGCCCCATGTGCAGCGTGAGCGCCTCGTTCACGTGCTCGATCAGCTCTCGTTCCCGGGCGATCGCCCGAATCCCCTCCACCACTTCGGGCTGGGCGCTCTCGCCGATGAGCAGCCCCTTGGTTTCGTAGGCCAGCCAGATCGCCGTGACGCCGAGGATGAGCCCGATCACCACCGACGCGGCGCCGTCCCAGTAGGGCGAGCCGGTCAGCTGCCCGAGCCAGACACCGAAAAAGGCGACCCCGAGCCCCAACAGGGCGGCGGAATCCTCGAAGAGCACGACGAAGAGACTGGGGTCCTTGCCCCGCCGCACGGCCTGAAACCAACTCCATGGCCCCTGGACCCGCCTGAACTCGCGCCATGCCATGAACCAGGCCGCCCCCTCGAAAAGCGTCGCCAAGCCCAGGACCACGTAATTGACGGCGGGATTCTCGACCGGATGCGGGTGAAGCAGATGTTGTGCTCCCTCGTAGAGCGACACTCCGGCGCCCACCGCGAAGATCAGGATGGCGACCAGGAAGCTCCAGAAATAGACCTCCTTGCCGTGACCGAAGGGATGACGCGCATCCGGGGCCCGGGCGGCGCGCTGGAGTCCCAGCAGCAGCAGGCCCTGATTGGCGGTGTCGACGACCGAGTGAACCGCCTCGGAGAGCATCGCCGAGCTGCCGGTGAGGGCGGCCGCGGCCCCCTTGGTGATCGCGATCGCGAAATTGCCGGCCAAAGCCGCGAAGATGACGGTTCGGGATCCACTGGCCATGGGCGCGCTCCCCCCCCGGGCGGAGTCATGGGACGTCGGGTGTCGGTCGGCGAAAGACCTAGCATCCCTCGCGAGGGGTGACAAAGAAAAGGCCCCCGCGCGCGACCTCGCGCGGCGTCGATCGAGAGCGATCCCTATACTCGGCATGCCTCCCCCGGTCTCGCCCTTCCCCCTGAAAAGGAGTCTCGTGGACTCGGATCCCGTCCCTCCCGAGCGGCTGCCGCGTGTGCTCGGGATCCTCTTCCTGGCCCTCGCCCTGGCCCTCAACCCGTGGAGCGTCGCGTCGTGGCTGAGCGCCGACGGCTCGCTGGACGGCGCGGGGGCGCGGGTGATCGTCTGGGGCCAGTGCCTGGTGCTCGCGGCCGTGGGACTGCTCCTGCTGCGGCGCGGAAGGCGCGCGCTCCTCGGCCTGCTGGCGGCGGCGCTGGCGGCGGCGGCGGGGCTGGGCGTGGCAGAGATCGGCTTCCGCCTGGTCGATCCCTTCCCCTATATCAGCTGGCACGAGGAGCGGCGCATCGCCGACCGCAATCCCAACGCCTCGCAGTACGATCCCGAGATCGGCTGGGTCGGGACACCGGGCATCGAGATCGAGTTCGCGACCCGTCACTCGCGCACCACGGTGCGTCACAACGCCCAGGGATTCCGCGACATCGAGGCGAGCATGCGCTCGGCCGAGAAGCCGGCGCTGGTCTTTCTGGGTGACTCCTTCACCTGGGGCTTCGAGGTCGAGTTCGACGAGATGTTCGTCCAGCTCCTGCGCGACGACTTCCCGGAGCACGAGGTCTTCAATCTCGGCCATCGCGCCTACGGCACCGACCAGGCGCTCTTGACCTTTCGCCGCTGGCGGAGCGAAAGACCGCTGGCGCGCGTTGTTCTGCTCTTCTGCGAAAACGACCTGGCCGACAACGCCGGCTACCTGCGCTGGCAACGGCCGAAGCCCTACTTCGAGCCGGTCGACGGTCGCCTGGAGCTGCGCAACGTGCCGGTGCCGCCGAGCGACTGGGCCGAACGCCCCGCCACCTTCGAAGCTTCGCCGAGCCCGCTGGAACGATTCGCGGCGCTCGCCTACCGCTCCCACCTGGTGCACGATGTCTGCTTTCGGCTGAGCACCACCGGCATCATCCGCTGGGATCTGGAGCCATCGCGACAGGTCGGCGGAGAGGCGAGCCGTCCAGCACACCTGGCGGTCGAGGGCATCGACCCCCTCGGGCTGGCCGAGGCGCTGATCGCCGAGCTCGCCTGGAGCGCCGCCGAACGCGGGGCGCCCTTGAGCGTGGTCGCCATCCCCCACAAGGCGCAGTTCGAACCCGGCAGCGGCTACAGGCCCTACCAGGAGCGGCTGAAACCGGGCTGCCGCGCGGCCGGAGCCGACTACCTCGACCTGGCCCCGGCTTTCGCGCAGACGCGGTTGCGCACCTACTTCCGCACCGGCATGCACTGGAACCCCCGCGGCCACCGGGTGGCGGCCGAGGCGCTGACCGGCCACTTGCGAGCGGTCCTGGCGCGCTGATCAACGCCGCCGCGTGACCCCCGGCAGAGTGGCCAGAGCGTCGTCCAACGAGTCGCCCGCCGGGCGTCGGCTCAGCTCGGAATCGTCCAGCATCCGCTCGGTTCCGGTCTCGTCGCGCGGGTTGACCGCCTGCGGCTCGGGCAGCTCCAGCGTCGTCCCGGGATCGGGGATGGACGCGCAGCCAAAGAGCGAAATCGCTGCCACGAGGGCAGCCATCCTCCGGCGCCGCCCGATCATCGCAGTGCCCGCAGCGGAACCACCCGCGTCCCTTCGGCGTCGAGCGCCCGCTGGCTGCTCCCCTGCCCGAGCTCGCGCCGCCGGCTCTCCAGGCGCACCTCTTCCACCAGCCGCATGTTGGCACCGGCCACCTCTGCGATCGCCGCCGCCGCCACCGCCAGGAGCGCCATCAGCGAGGCTCCCAGGGCCGCCACCGGCTCGAACCAGATCACCAGCGCGCCGGCGCCGGCCAGCGCGGCGGCGAGCACCAGGCAGACCGTCGCCGCGTGGTAGCGCAGGTAGGAACGCGCGATGGTGGCGGCCGATCGCAGGACGTAGCCGGGAAGGGTTCGATAGAGACGCGAGGGACGCCGCGTGGCCCGGCTGCGGACCGGCACCGACACCACCCGCATGCCGCTCCATCCGGCGTGGATCAACGATTCCAGCGTGTAGCTGAACTGGGAATCGACCCGCACCCGCAGCGCGGCCTCGCGGCTGTAGGCGCGAAAGCCGCTCGCCGCGTCGTGCACTTCGGTGCCCGAGGCGCGCCGCACCACCCAGCTCCCGGCCAGAGAGAGCCAGCGCTTGCGGCGCGGCCAGCGCGCCAGCGAGCCGACGCGCCGATCGCCCACCACCATCTCGGCGCGCCCCTTGAGGATCGGCTCCACCAGAGAACGGATATCGGCCCCGAAATACTGGCCGTCCGCGTCGGTCTGCACGATGAGATCGGCGCCGGCCTTGAGCGCGGCCTCGAGCCCGGCACTGAAGGCCTTGGCCAGTCCCCGGTTGCGGGAATGGCGCACGATCCACTGGGCGCCGCTGCGACGCGCCGCATCGGAGGTGCCGTCGCCGCTGCCATCGTCGATGACCAGGACTTCGACGTTTCCGACTCCCGGCAGCGAAGCCGGCAGATCGGCCAGCGTGCTGCCGATGGTTGCCGCCTCGTTGAAGCAGGGCACCTGAATCACCAGCTTCTGGCGCGCCGCGGGGGTGGGCTTCGATGCGCCCCCGGCCGCGGCGCCGCGTTCGTCGATCGGTGCAGGCGTGGGATTCATGGCGGCTGCCCGGCATTCGCCGGGTGTTCATGATCTCACATGCGGGGCGGGTGGTGGGGGGATACGGGATGGGGCAGGTGGCCGGGAGCGGTGGGCGGTGCCGGGGATCCTCCGTCCCGGGGCGCCGAAGGAACGCCCGTCGACGGATCTACATGAAGGCGGGGCTGTGCGGCAGGAGGAGCGACGGCGGTGGCGGATGCGGGTGGGCGTCTACATCCGCGTAGGGAGCCGCTATGTCGAAACGCCGGACGGCGGTCATTTCGAGCGACTGAGTAGCCTCAGGAGGGAGTCTGGCCCACTGAGCGGTCATTTCTCGGGCCTGAGCTCGGTCAGGCGGTGGTTCCGGCCGCTTTTCGACCGTTTTGCGCTCCTGAGTCTGCTCAGAAGCTCGACTGGTGGTGGCCGTGGCGTGGTCGGCCACCCGGCCCGCTCCTCTCCGTCATTCCGGCGAAAGCCGGAATCCACGCCTGCACGAGTGCACGATCCGCGGATCTCCGCTCCGCTCCGACACAGCAGAGCCCACTACTCCAGGGGCCCGTGCGCGGTGGCCGTGGAGGATGGCGGGGCGGGTGGCGCTTCGCGCCGACGCGGGGGTTTGCCGGCGGCGCCGAACGAACGCGCGCGCTCCGGGTCGAATTGGAGCTCGATGGCGGAGAGGGATCGGAGGACCAGGCGGTCCTCCGCGACGCGCATGCCCCAGGGCGGGATCGGTGTGTCGAGGACCCGTCCCACCTGGTCCAGCGCGGCGCCGGTCCACTCGAAGGGCATGACCCGATAGGCATCCTGGCCCGGATAGGTGCTGTGCATGGAGCCGACGTGAACGATGCCGTCCAGAACCTCCATCGCCCCATTCCAGCGCGAGGGCGTGGAGTTGGGCTCCACGTGCAGCGGCAGCGGCGCGCAGGGATCGGCGACGTCATAGACGTGGATGTGGCTGTTGAACCATTCGACCCAGTAGAGCAAGTCGCGGGTGTCATCGAGATCGAGGGCGTAGCCCGGCCGAGCCCCATGGTTCCCGCTCCAGATCTGGGTCAGCCCCTCGCTGTGTGACGCGCGCCAGAGTAGGAGCTGGCCCCTGTCGATGTCGGCGTTGGCGATCAGTAGATCCTCGGGATGGCCGGGAAAGGGACGGATACCGAACTCGGAAACCGCATCGACGTGGCCGGTGATCGAGCCCAGGAAGGGCGGCCGGCGCGGATCGACCGACAGGTCGTGGACTCCCGTATCCGACACCAGAAAGCCCTGCGCGATCTCCAACCGTTGTGGACCGTAGACCGGCTCATGGACGAAAGAGTCGACGAGCGCGAAGCCGTCGCGGTGATCGAGCACGTAGATCCAGGGTTCGGAGCCGACATAGGCGGACGCGTAGGCGAGGGTGTCGCTGGCGCCCTTGATTATCAGATCCTCCTGGCTGGGCTCCAGAGTCTCTTCGACTCGGTGCGCCCCGGAGGGCAAGCGGCGGGTCGCGGCGAGCAGCCGGTCACCAACGTCGAATCCACCCGAAACCAACGCCCGATCGGCCGTCAACGAGACGTACTCGGTGATCTTCATCTGCGGCACATCGGCATGCTTGTGCCTGGAGAGATTCCAACCGTGCCACATGCAGAGCGCGCGCTCCCCGCTCATGCAGACCAGGCGGCCGGAGTCGAGGAAGGTGAGGCGGATGTACTCATGCGTACCGTCGGCGACCAGCCTAGTGGCGCCACAGCCCTTCTGGATCTCGTAGACGAAAAGGCTGTCACCCGTCGCGGCGGCCACCAGATCTCTACCTTGTTGCGTATCATGATAGACGTCCAGATTGGTGAAGTCCCCCAAGTCGATGTACCCCACCGGTTCCACCCGTCCCGGCTCGGTGAGGCGGTAGACGCCGACTCCGGAGTAGTGCTGGCCGACATAGAGCAGCCCGGTCTGGGGACTGATCGCCAGTCCATCGACCGCGCCGAAGAAGATCGGATCGAGGAACACGACGCATCCGTCCGCTCCGACACGCCCGCCGTACACGCCGCCGTAGTTGGCGATGTAGAGCCCGCCCTCCGAGTCGGCCACCATGTAGTTGGCGTTGGTCCCACCGTAGAGATGATCGACCGCGCACTCCACATCCAGGCCGCCCAGAGACCGGCGCGCAGGGTGTAGAAGACCGGCCAGTAGTCCCAGCCGTCGTTGGAGGTCAGGCCGCCGCAGATCAGCCGTGGACCTGAGACCGCCAGCGAGCCGAAGCCCTCGTAGCGGGTCCGGCCCAGGGCGATGCGCTGGCCGCCCTGCTGGGTCCAGATGTCGCCGTAGCTCTCCAGCACCCGCAGCCGCCCCGCAAAGCGCACGGCGTCGGAAGGCTCGCTTCTGGGCAGATAGGTCTCGATGCGACCGGGCACGCCGTCGTCCCCGGTGATGTCGAAGCGCTGGAAGATGCGGTTGAGATAGACCACATGCTCCCCGTCCGACAGGAACCTGCGGCCGTAATCGTGCAGCTCCATGCTGCCGGCCAACACGTAGCCGGTGCTGTCGATCGAGGCGGCGAGGGCCGTGCCGGCGAGCAGGAGGGCCAGGGCGGGGAGCACGCTTGGTTTCATCGGGATCTCCTCGGGGCTAGGGATGCTCGATCTTTACCAGCACCACGCCGTTGTCGCCATGGGCGGTGGGGATGTCGAGCTTCCAGCGGCTGATCGGCTGGTAGGTGTATGGATCGGGCGCCTCGGGCGGATCGGGCCACCACATGTCCGGGCTCGTGGCGGGAGAGTCCGGGCAAGTCTGGTAGCTCCCCACCGCGCCGTAGTTGATGTACTCGGAATACTGCTGCCCCGACAACGAAATCGAGTTGCCGGTGATCGCCGAGTAGGCAATGACTTCGGGAGGCGGGTTGTGGCGATTGGAATGAAGGCGAACGCACTCCTCGACGCCTTCGCTCTTATTGACGATCAAGAGCCAGGTTTCGCCCGGATCGAGATCCTCGCGGTGGGCCAGCTCGTAGACCCGGATAGAGGGCTCGTCCTCAAGATCCCCTGCATACTGGCCAGTGATTCCCAGCGCCTCGTAGAAAAAGCCGAAGGGCGCGCCCTTCGGCTCCGGATATTCATTCTCGTAGACCGCCAGAAGTGGACGTACCCATGGTCGGTGGGCGCTGTCGTCGGACGATCGGAACAGAACCTGCGGCTCATAGCCACGGGTCGGCAGGTAGGCCTGCAGGAAGAGCCCGTTGTTGCGGTCCGGATCCTCAGGATCGTCGCCGGCCCAATGACGGGTCACCGCCGTCAGGTCGAAGACCTCCGATCGATCGTAGGGCCATTCGGTTTCCGACGAGCCGTAGTGATCGTAGAGGATCTTGGGATCGATCATGGTGGGCGGCTTCTCGAACTCCCGCGCTCCAGACGCCATGAACTTGAGGGCGAAGTCGTAGATGCCCCCGTGGTCGGCGTCTGGGTGGTGGAAGACCGAAGGCTCATTTCCTAAAGCGTCGTCTGCCGCAACGAAGTCGTCCCAGTTCAGATCCTGCCCGAAGCTCCAGGGAAGCGTATCGGGCTGCGGTATCCGTGAGGCGTGCGTAAAGGGCACCGGGTAGCCGGAGCCGAACACCGCGCACAGATCGCGATCCACGTAGTTCACCGTCAGAAGCAAGCGCGCCTTCTCGATATTCGCCGGGACGAAGACGCCGGCCAGGTCGTCGAGCTTCAAGATTGCGAAACCGCCGCAATGCCCAGCTCCTTCTCCCATCTTTCCGAACGGGTTTCCAATCCTCAGCTCGACAGAGATCTCCCTCGGATCTTGGTCTATGCCAAACCACTGATCCTCCACCCACCAGAGCTCTTGGTCGGGGCGCGTCCCCCCACGAACCACGATCTCGGGCGGAAGCGAAGCGAAAGAGGGCAAGCCCAGGAAGCGCTTCTCGCCGATGGTCTCTACCATTCGATTGATGTCCGGGTAGGTCTCGAAGACCCCCGTCGCGGTCCAGCCCAGAAACCAACTGCAATCGTCCCAGGCCTGTCGATTGGTCGGGCTCAAGATGTCCAACAGGTCATCGCCCACGCATCCAGAGCAGTCGCCCAACAGGCCGTCGTGGTAGCTGTCCTGTACCAGGTAGCCGATACCGCTCGAGCCCGCCGCCTGGGCGGCCATGATCTTGAGCTGGCGGGGGTGCGGTCCCCGAGCGATGCAGCTCTCGGGGCGAAGCTGCACCACCGGGAGGATCGCACGCCGCCGCTCTACGATCGGATCGTTGATCAACCCCTTGATGTAGTAGTGGTAGGCGGTAGACCAGCTCCACTGCGCGATCAGGGGGACATACTCATCCGGAGTGCCGTCGTTGTCGCGAACCGGCATGTAGTTGGGCATCAACACATGGGCAACGTCGAGCATGCCCATCAGGGCCGAGTAGGGGCGCCCCCCTGCGAACCCAGGGGCGCAGTCCCAATCGTTGGCCGGGCAGTGGGTGGTTTTGGGCTCGGGGCAGGAGTGGCAATCCCCGGGCGTGCTGTGGTTTTCGTGAGGCAGCGCTTGATCTTCGAAAGGCGCGCCGCCCGTGTAGAGAAAGAGCGGATGAAAACCCGCCCCAAGCTCATCCAGAATGCCCTCGTACTCCCCCAGAAAGTCGTGCTCGAT
>CAZBBK010000059.1:0-38851 GCA_964490075.1 uncultured Gemmatimonadota bacterium
GGGTCCCCCCTGGGGGGGGGCGGGCCCGACTTTTGGGTGGGGGGGGGGGGGGGGGATTTCGCCACCCACGGAGCGCGATGGAACCGGTTCCGCTTCCGCATTCGCTGGCCGAGCTCCCTTTCCCTCCCTCTTCTACAATCCCGACCCGACCCCGCCCTCCTTCTCTTTGACGCCGCTCCCACCCCTGGACTATCGTCCTGCGGATCGGCTCGTCGCGCGTTGGCGTGAAGAGGGCGAGCCCCGCGCTGTGTCGCGGCCCGAAAGGGCCGAATCGACGTCCGGCACAACCTTCAAACGTTTGGAGACCACCATGCCCGCGTCCGCTGTGAAAGTGCGCCCGCTGGCCGACCGCGTTCTGATCCGACCCCTCTCCGAGACCGAGGAGAAGGTCGGCAGCATCATCATCCCCGACACCGCCAAGGAGAAGCCGCAGGAAGGCGAGATCGTCGCCGTCGGCGGCGGCAAGACCAACGACGAGGGCGTGCTGGTCGGGGTGGAGCTGAAGGTCGGCGACCGGGTGCTCTACGGAAAGTACTCCGGCACCGAAGTGCGCCTCGACGACGAGGACTATTTGATCGCGCGCGAGAGCGATGTGCTCGCCGTGATCACCGGCTAATCAACCCGCGCCGGCCGGCCCCGGCCGGTGGCGACGAGACCCGCGGCCTGCACCGCGGGCGCAGAGGATGCCATGTCGAAGCAGATCGAATTCGATACCGCGGCCCGCGACCGCCTCAAGCTTGGGGTCGACAAGCTGGCCGACGCGGTCAAGGTGACGCTCGGGCCGAAGGGCCGCAACGTCATCCTCGACAAGAAGTTCGGTTCTCCGTCGATCACCAAGGACGGGGTGACCGTGGCCAAAGAGGTGGAGCTGGAAGACCCCTACGAGAACATGGGCGCCCAGCTCGTCAAGGAGGTCGCCTCGAAGACTTCCGACGTCGCCGGCGACGGCACCACCACCGCCACCGTGCTGGCCCAGGCGCTGATCGCCACCGGACTGAAGAACGTCACCGCCGGCGCCAACCCGATGTCGATCAAGCGCGGCATCGACAAGGCGGTCGAGAAGGTGGTGGCGAAGATCCAGTCGCTCTCGCGCGACATCGCCGGCAAGGGCGAGATCGCCCAGGTCGGCTCCATCTCGGCCAACGGCGACCGCCAGATCGGTGAGCTGATCGCCGAGGCGATGGAGAAGGTCGGCCAGGACGGGGTGATCACCGTCGAAGAGGCCAAGGCGATGGACACCAGCCTCGACCTGGTCGAGGGGATGCAGTTCGATCGCGGCTACCTCTCGCCCTACTTCGTGACCGACGCCGAGCGCATGGAGGCGGTCTTTGAAGACGCCGTCATCCTGATCCACGACAAGAAGATCAGCGCCATGCGCGATCTCCTTCCGGTCCTGGAGAAGACCGCTCAGCTCGGCAAACCGATGCTGATCGTGGCCGAGGACATCGAGGGCGAGGCGCTGGCCACGCTGGTGGTCAACAAGCTGCGCGGCACCCTGCGGGTCGCGGCGGTCAAGGCCCCGGGCTTCGGCGACCGGCGCAAGGCGATGCTGGAAGACATCGCCATTCTGACCGGCGCCAAGGTGATCTCCGAGGAGCTGGGGCTCAAGCTGGAGAACGCTTCGATCTCCGACCTGGGGCGCGCCAAGCGCGTGACGATCGACAAGGAGAACACCACCATCGTCGAGGGCGAGGGCGATCCCGACGACGTCAAGGGACGGATTGCCACCATCCGTGCTCAGATCGACGCGGCCACCTCCGACTACGACCGTGAGAAGCTCGAAGAGCGGCTCGCCAAGCTGGCCGGCGGAGTGGCGGTGATCAACGTCGGCGCCGCCACCGAGACCGAGATGAAGGAGAAGAAGGCGCGCGTGGAAGACGCACTACATGCGACCCGAGCGGCAGTCGAAGAGGGGATCGTGCCGGGTGGAGGCGTGGTCTACCTGCGGGTGCAAGGCGAGCTCGCCAACCTGGAGCTGGAGGGCGACGAGGCGGTGGGCGCCGCCATCGTGACCCAGGCGCTGGAGGCGCCGGCCCGAACCATCGCCGACAACGCCGGTCAGGAAGGAGCGGTGGTGGTCGAAAAGGTGAAGGGGCTCGACACCAACGAGGGCTACGACGCGCTGGCCGGGGACTACCGCAACATGCTCGAAGCGGGCGTGATCGATCCCACCAAGGTGGCCCGCGCCGCACTGCAGAACGCCGCCTCGATCGCCGGGCTGATCCTCACCACCGAGGCGTTGGTCACCGAGCTTCCCGAAGAGGGGCCGGCGGCAGGCCCTGGCCACATGGGCGACTACTGATCGCGAGCGTTCCCGCCGGAGCCCACCCACAGCAGGTTCCGGCCGGGGGCGCGTCCCGCGACGGGGAGGTGCGCCACGGAGCGCTCGAACAAACGCCTGAGGTCCTTGCCCGAGTACGCCCTGGCCGAGGTGCAACGACTCGCCCGCGAGGCGCGCGAGGCCGGGCGCGAGGTGATCGATCTGGGGGTCGGGGATCCGGATATCCCCACCCCGGAGCCGATCGTCGAGCGCGCCCGGAGAGCCCTGGGCGACGCCGTCAATCACCGCTATCCCTTCGGTTTCGGCCTGATGGAGTTCCGCGAAGCGGCGGCCGACTACCTGCGGCGGCGCTTCGGAGTCGAGGTCGATCCGCGCACCGAGATCCTGCCCCTGACCGGCTCCAAGGACGCCATCGCCCATCTGCCGCTGGCGTTGCTCGACCCCGGCCAGGCGGTGCTCTTCAGCGAGCCGGGCTACCCGGCCTACCGGGCCTCGGCAATTTTCGCCGACTGCGAGCCGCAGGGACTGCCCCTGCGGGAGGCCGAGGGTTACTTGCCGCGCCTGGAGAATGTCGACGCCGATCTGGCAGGGCGGACCGGTCTGGTCTTCCTCAACTATCCCAACAATCCGACCGGCGCCTGCGCGTCGCCGGAGCTGCTGGGCGATGCCGCCGACTGGACCGCCGAGCGGGGCGCGGTGCTGTGCCACGACGCTCCCTACCTCGAGGTCACCTATTCCGAAGAGAGGGCCCCTTCGGCTCTGGCCGCGCGGCCCGGCGCGCCACACCTGATCGAGCTGCACTCGCTCTCGAAGACCTTCTCGATGTGCGGCTGGCGGATCGGTTTCGCGGCCGGATCGGCGGAACTGCTGGCGGCCCTGGGTCACGCCAAGAACTACATCGATACCGGCACCTTTCTGGTGGTCCAGCACGCCGCCGCCGAGGCCCTGAACCGCGCCGAGGAGCTGATTCCGCCGCTCCTGGAGATCTACCGGCGGCGCCGCGATCTGCTGGTGGAGGGATTGCGCGCCGCCGGCTGGCGTGTCGAGCCTCCCGCGGGTACCTTCTATCTCTGGACCCGGGTGCCGACCGGCGAGACTTCGATCGAGTTCAGTCGCAGGATTCTGGCGCAGCACGCGGTCGTGATCACGCCGGGTTCCGGGATCGCCGCCGCCGGAGAGGGCTATCTGCGCCTCTCCTTCACCGCATCCGAGGATCGCATCGCCAGAGCATGCGAGAGGTTGCGCCGATCGACATGACAGCCATCCCCGCCGAGATCCGCTTGCGCCGGGTGCGGGTGCCGGTGCGGATCGGCGTCGGCGAAGGGGAGCGGGCCGAGCCGCGGACGCTGGCGATCGATCTGGCCCTGGTCGTCGATCTGCCCATCGATGCCGAGGGGCGTATCGAGGACCGGCTCGGCACCACGGTGGACTATGGGGCGCTGCAAGGCCTGATCGTCGAGCTGGCCGAGCGGAGCGAGTACCGCCTGCTCGAGACCTTCGCGGTCGAGCTGCGGCGTGCCGTCGCCGCGGCTTTCCCACGGGTGCGCGAGATCAAGGTGCGCTGCACCAAGCCGCGGCCGCCCTTGCCCGGCGAGGTGGCGGCGGCGGAGGTCGTGGTCCCGGCGGCCGCGTCGGAGGCGCCTTGACCCGCTTCTTCGCCGCGTTGGGATCGAATCTCGGCGACCGTGAGTGGGCGCTCCGTGCGGCGCTGGAGACGATCGGGCGGGCGCCGGGGGTTGCCGTCGATCGGGTCTCGTCGATCTACGAGACCGAGCCGGTCGGTCCGCCGAATCAGCCCGACTACCTGAACGCCGTGTTCGGCGGCGAGACCCTGCTAGATCCGCTGCGGCTGTGGCGACTCTTTCGAAGCACCGAGATTGGACTCGGACGGCGGGTCCGGCGGCGCTGGTGCGCGCGGGAGATCGACATCGATCTCCTGATGATGGAAGATCGACACATGCGAAGCGCCGAGCTGACCCTGCCCCATCCTCGGATGTGCGGGCGTCGTTTCGTGCTGGAGCCCTTGGTGGAGTTGGCGCCGGAGCTGCGTCATCCGCTGCTGGGCCTGACCATGGCGGAGCTGCTGCGGCGCTGCCCGCGCGGTCACGCGCTGCGGCGCCTGGGCGCGCTGAGCGAAGTCGGAGCGCCGCTGCCATGTTGAAGACTCCGGCCTACATCGTGGTCGAAGGAGTGATCGGCGTTGGCAAGACCACCCTGGCGACCATGCTCGCCGAGCACCTGGGCGGCAAGCTGGTAAAGGAAGAGGTCGGGGAGAACCCCTTCCTGGCCCGCTTCTACCGCGACCAGGAGACGTTCCGCTTCCAGACCCAGATCTACTTCTTGCTCTCGCGTTTCCGCCAGCAAGGAGAGCTGGCCGAGCCCGATCTCTTCTCCCAGTACGTGGTCTCGGACTACCTCTTCGCCAAGGACCGCATCTTCGCCTGCCAGAACCTCGACGACGACGAGCTGGCGCTCTACGACCGGGTCCACAACGCTCTCGCGGAGCAGACCCCGAAGCCCGACCTGGTGCTCTACCTGCAGGCCAGCACCGATGTGCTGATGGAGCGCATCCGACGCCGCGATCGAGAGTTCGAGCGTTCGATGGATCGGGACTACATTCAAGGGTTGAACGAGGCCTACAACTACTTCTTCTTCCATTACGAGAGCTCGCCCCTCTTGGTGGTCAACACCGATCATATCGACATCGTCGCGCGGCGCTCGCATTTCGAAGACCTGGCGCGGGAGGTCCTGGCCGGCGCCAGCGGAACCCGCTACTACGTGCCGCGCGTCGCGCGGGCGGGGGAGGCGGACGCGGGTGAGGGCGCGCGGGACGAGCCGGGCGAGCAGAGCGAGGAAGGGGCGTTGCCATGAAGGCGATCACGGTGCAGTCGATCCTCAAGATGAAGCGCGAGGGCCGCCGCATCGTCATGGTGACCGCCTACGATCATCTTTTCGGCACCCTGGCGGACGAATCGGGGATCGACATCATCCTGGTGGGAGATTCCTTGGGAATGGTGGTCCAGGGGCGCCCCACGACCCTCGGTGTGACCCTCGACGAGATGATCTACCACACGCGTTGCGTGATGGCTCGCCCACGGCGCTGCCTGGTGGTCGGCGATCTGCCCTTCGGCTCCTACCAGGCGTCGGTCGCCCAGGCGGTCGAATCGGCCTGCCGGATGATGGCCGAGAGCGGTTGCGGCGCGGTCAAGCTGGAAGGGGGGCAGGAATTCGCCGACCGGGTCGAGGCGATCGCCCGGGCGGGCATTCCGGTGATGGGACACGTCGGCCTGACTCCCCAGTCGATCCACAAGTTCGGTGGCTACAAGCTGCAGGGCCGCAATGCGCGCAGCGCGAAAGAGATCCTGCGCGGCGCGCGGGCGCTGCAAGACGCGGGAGCTTTCGCGGTGGTGCTGGAAAAGGTGCACGCCCAGGTTGCCGCGCAGGTCACGGAGGCCCTGGAGATTCCCACCATCGGCATCGGTGCCGGCCCCCACTGCGACGGCCAGGTGCTGGTGCTGCACGATCTGCTCGGCCTCTTCGAGGACTTCCAGCCGCGCTTCGTCAAGCGCTATGCGCGCCTCGCCCGCCAGATTCGCGAGGCGCTGCGCGGCTACGCGCGCGAGATCCGCGAGGGCGCCTTTCCGGGGCCGGAGCACAGTTACGGCGCGGGTGGAAACTCGGTGGGCGAGACGCGGCCCGAGACCGCCGGCGGCGAAGAGGCCGGCCGATGATCGTTGCCCGAACCATCGGCGATCTGGAGCGGGCCCGCGCCGAAATCGAAGGGGCGGATGTCGCATTCGTGCCCACGATGGGCTATCTGCACTCAGGGCATCTCTCGTTGGTCCGGCTGGCGGGGCAGCGCTGCGAATCTGTGGTGGCCTCGATCTTCGTCAATCCGCTGCAGTTCGGTCCCGGCGAGGATCTCGAGCGCTATCCGCGCGACGAGGCGGGCGATCTGCAGAAGCTGGAGCGTGAGGGGACCGACATCGCCTTCTTGCCGGAGGTCGCCGAGCTCTATCCGAGCGGCTTCGCCACCACTCTTCGGGTAGGGGGATCGCTCACCGAGAGACTCTGCGGCGCGGCTCGTCCGGGCCATTTCGACGGCGTGGCGACCGTGGTGGCACGTCTCTTCGGCCTCGTCCGGCCGCGGCTTGCGGTGTTTGGCCGCAAGGACTTCCAGCAGCTGCAAGTGGTCCGGCGGATGGTCGCCGACCTGGCGCTGGGGGTCGAGATCGTCGGCGCGCCGATCGTGCGCGAGGCCGACGGGCTGGCGCTGAGCAGCCGCAACGCCTACCTGAGCCCGGAGCAGCGCGCCGAGGCGCCGGCCCTGAGCCGGGCCCTGGCTGCCGGGCGCCGGGCGATCGAGACCGGCGAACGCTCGGCGGCTGCGGTGATCCACTGCATGCTGGCGGTCCTGGACCGGGCGAAGGAACTGCGCCCGGAGTACGTGGAGCTGGTCCGCCCGAACGATCTGGCGCCAGTCGACACGGTCCAGGGCGCGGTGGTGCTGGCGCTGGCGGCCCGCGTCGGCGCGACGCGGCTGATCGACAACTGCGAGGTCGACTCGCGAAACAGCGGAGGAGCATGACCGATCCGATGACCTCGGTGATTCTGGCGGCCGGACTGGGCACGCGCATGCGCTCGCGGCGGGCCAAGGTGCTGCACCAGATCGGTGGGCGGACGCTGCTCGAATGGGTGCTCGATGCGCTCGGCGAGGCCGGCGTCGAGCGCCACGTGGTGGTCGTCGGGCACCAGGCGGCGGAAGTGCGAGCCGCGGCCGGCGGGGCGGGCGTGCGCTTCGCGCTGCAGGAGCCGCAGCACGGCACCGGGCACGCGCTGCAGTGCGCCGCCGCCGAGCTGCCGGCCGGCGACGAAGTGGTGCTGGTCACGGTCGGCGATGCGCCCCTGGTCAGGCCGGCGACCTACCGGATGCTGCTCGACCGCCACCTCGAGCGGGGAGCCGACGCGACCGTGCTGACGGCGCGGCCGGCCGATCCGGAGGGCTACGGACGGGTGCTGCGCGAGGGGACCGGCGGGCCGGTGCTGGGAATCGTCGAGCAGCGCGACGCGTCGCCCGAAGAGCGCGCCGTGGGCGAGGTCAACAGCGGCATCTATGCCTACCGTGCCCGCGCCCTGCATCGGGCGCTGGGCGATCTGCGCCCCGACAACGACCAGGGCGAGCTCTATCTGACCGACACGGTCGGCTCGATCGTCGCGGCCGGCGGCGACGTGCACGCGGTCTGCGCCGCGGACCCGGACGAGCTGATGGGCATCAACACCCGTGCGCAGCTGGCGCAGGCCGGTGCGGTGCTGATCGAGCGCAAGATCGACGCCCTGATGGCGGCGGGGGTGACGATCGAGCAGCCGCGAGCCACCTGGATCGAGCCCACGGTGAGCATCGGCGCCGACACCGTCGTGGAGCCTTTCGCCCATCTCAGCGGAGGCACCCGAATCGGCATCGGCTGCCGCATCGGCGCCGGGGCGATCCTGCGCGATGTCGTGGTCGAGGACGGTGACGATGTAGCGGCGGGAGCCAGCCTCGATGGAGCGGCGCGATGAGCAGCTCTCGTTCGCGCACCCGGCGGCGCGGGCGCCGCGCCGCGCCGGCCTCGACCCAGGCGATCCTGGTCATGCTGCTGCTGGGCACGCTCGCCATGGTGGGGCTCTACTCGCTCGCCGCGGAGCTGGTCAGCGAAAGAACGATCCTGCGCGGCGCCGACGTCGACATCGACGGCCGCCCGCGCCTGGAGATCCGCAACGGCTGCGGCGCCGCGGGTCTGGCCCAGGAGGCCAGACGGCGCCTCGTCGACCGGGGCTTCGACGTGGTGCACACCGGCAACGCGGACGACTTCCGGCACCTGCGCTCTGTCTTCATCGACCTCAAAGACGATCTTCCGCGGGCCCGCGCGCTGGCGGCGGCGATCGGCTGTCCCAACGCGATTCAGCAGATCGAGCCGGGCAACCTCGCCGACTTCGCCCTCGTTCTGGGCGCCGATCACCAGGAGCTCAAATGGCAGAATTGAACCGATCCGCGCGCCGCGCCGCGCTGCGGGCCGCCACCCTTGCGCTCGAGAAGAAGGCCGAGAACCTCCTGGTGCTCGAGGTGGGACACATCTCGAGCATCGCCGACTACCTGGTCCTCTGCAGCGCGCTTTCCGATGTGCAGGTGCGCGCGGTGGCGGAGTTCGTGCGGCGGAGCCTGCGCAACGAAGGAGTCCGCGCCCATCACACCGAAGGGGTCGAGCACGGCCACTGGATCCTCACCGACTACATCGACGTGGTTGTGCATGTGATGCAGCCGGCGGTGCGCGATTACTACGACCTCGAAGGGCTCTGGGCCGACTGCCCGCAAAAGCGTTACGACGAATCTTCCGATCCCATGGAAGACCTCGACGGCTCCTGGGGCGAGAGCGGCGCGGGCGTGTCGCGTGCCTCCTGAGCCGATGTCGGTCATTTCCGGTGGGGAGCAGAGAAGCGGGCCGCGAGCCCTGGGCAAGGAGAAATCGTGAACCTATTGGTGGTCGGATCCGTGGCGCTCGACTCCGTGCGCACCCCGCGCGACGCCGTCGCCGATGAGCTGGGTGGCTCGGCAACGTACTCCGCTCTGGCCGCCAAGTCGTTGGCTGATACCGGCATCGTGGCGGTGGTGGGGGACGACTTCCCGGCCTCCTCACGGGCGCTCCTGGAACGCGCGGGGATCGATCTCGAGGGCCTGGAGTCGGTCCCGGGCCAGACCTTCCGCTGGGCGGGGGAGTACGGCGAGGACCCGAACGATCGCACCACCCTCGACACCCAGCTCAACGTCTTCGCCGAGTTCCGGCCCAAGCTCCCGCCGCGCCATCGCGCGACGGCGCATCTCTTCCTGGGGAACATCCATCCCGGCCTTCAGCGCGAGGTCCTCGACCAGGTGCAGGCTCCGCGCCTGGTGGCCTGCGACACCATGAACTTCTGGATCGAAGGGGAGCGTGCCGAGCTCGACAAGGTGCTGGGGCGTATCGACCTGTTGCTTGTCAACGATGAAGAGGTCAAGCTTCTTTCAGGTGAAATCAACCTGCTCCACGGCGCCCGCGCGATCCTGCGCATGGGTCCCAAGGCGGTCGTGGTGAAAAAAGGAGAGCACGGTGCGATGCTGGTCACCGAAGACGGGCTCTTCGTCGCCCCGGCCTTGCCGCTGGAACAGGTGGTCGATCCGACGGGGGCCGGGGACTCGTTCGCCGGGGGCCTCATGGGGCGCCTGACCCGCGAGCCGCGCATCGACGACGCGGCGCTGCGCCGGGCCATCGTCTGGGGCACCGTCAGCGCCTCGTTCTGCGTCGAGCAGTTCGGGGTGCGCGGCCTCGAGCAGATGACTCCCGAGCAGCACCAGTCCAGACTGAAGGTCTACCGGGCGGCCACCCGAGTAGATTCCTGAGCACCAGAGGCATGAAGAACAACCCAGTCAGCGACGTCGCCTCCGACACCCGGATCCAGGAGTGGATCGGGTCGATCCTTGCTGGAACGGCCGGGGTTCACGACGTGCGCGTGCTGGTGGGCGGCGACGACGAGGTGGACGGAGTGCTGCTGCGCGCCGACTCCGCCGAGATCGCCGAGGCAGTGCGAGCCAAGCTCGCCGCCGGCGCCGCCGGACCCGACGGCTATCGCCTCGATCCGGAGCACCTTTACGTCGCCCTGCCCTCGAGCGTGTCGCTGCCCGAGGGCGCTTTGGCCCGCATCGCGCTCGACGGCGTCGACGTGATGCTCTCGAACGAGCGCGCCCGGGTGCGAGTGCGCCTGGCCCGCGGCGCCCAGCAGGGAGTCGGCATCGAGTCCGGCGGGGGCGGACAGATCGGCATTCTGAGGCTGGTCTGCGAGGCGACCGTGGCGGCTCTCCGGGAGCTGGGGAGCTCGCTCGAGGGAACGGCACTGGAGTCGGTCACAGTGGCCGACACCGCGGGGCCGCAGGGGGCGCGGCGGATCGTGCTCACCGTGTTTCACGTCAGCGTCTCGGGCTGGGACGGCGAGCTGGTTGGAACGGCCGTGATCCGCCGCACCGATGCCGAGGCCGCCGCCCGGGCCACGCTCGACGCGCTCAACCGCCACACCGGCTGACCGAAGCGAGGCGCATGGATTACAGACAGGCCGGCGTGAACATCGACGAGGGCGTCGCCTGCGTCACCAAGATCAAGGAGGCGGTGCGTGCCACGCGGCGCCCCGGCGTGATCGGCGCCCTGGGCGGCTTCGGCGGGCTCTTCCACCTGAAGGAGGCCGGGTTTCGCGATCCGGTCCTGGTCTCGAGCGTCGACGGCGTCGGCACCAAGCTGATCGTCGCCGCGATGGCGGGACAGGTGCGCGGTCTCGGCATCGACCTGGTCCACCACTGCATCAACGACATCCTGGTCCACGGCGCAACTCCGCTCTTCTTCCTCGACTACGTGGCCATGGGGCGGCTCGACTCCGATCGGGTGGCGCAGCTGATCGAGGGGCTCGCGAGCGCTTGCGCCGAGCACGATTGCGCATTGATCGGCGGCGAGACCGCCGAGATGCCCGGGCTCTACCGAGACGACGACTTCGACCTCGTGGGCACGGTGGTGGGTGCGGTCGAGCGGCGCAAGATGTTGGACGGGAAGAAGGTCCGCGAGGGAGACGTGGCCGTGGGGCTTTTCTCCCGGGGGCTGCACACCAACGGCTACTCGTTGGCCCGCCGGATCCTCTTCGACCTCCAGGGCTTCGCGCCCGAGTCGGCGCTCTACGAGGGCGGACCGACGGTCGCGCAGACCCTGCTAGAGGTTCATCGCTGCTACGCGCCCGCGCTGCGACCGGCGCTCGAACGCGGCGATATCCACGCCCTGGCGCACATCACCGGCGGCGGCCTGCTGGACAACCTGCCACGGGCGATGCCGAAGGGGCTGGGCTGCTCGATCAACCGCGATGCCTGGGAGACGCCGGTGCTCTTTCGGCGCCTGGCGGAATGGGGCGAAGTCGCGGAGCTGGAGATGTTCCGCACCTTCAACATGGGGATCGGGATGGTGGCCCTCTGCGCGCCCGAGAAGGCCGACGCGCTGCTGCGTGATGCCCGCGCCGTGGGCGATGAGGGCGCGGTGATCGGTAGCGTCGCCGGAGACGACCGAGCGCTCCGACTGGCCTGATCCCTCCGCCGGCTCCACCACGCGCACCAGTTGCGCGTGACCCCAGCGAGCGAGTTGTCCTGCTGCGCAGTCCGACGACCGGTGGAGGGGCAGGGGGCGGTCGGCTACATGGCACGACCGCCAAAGATCCTGGACAGCGCCGCGAGGCGGGGGTGCCGGGTGGTTGCGGCCGTGGCGGTGGCACATCCCTTGCCCTTTCGCGGGGTCCACCCCGGGCGGCGAGCAACCACCCCGCCGGCTCCGGGCTCTCGCGGACGGTCGCTCTCTCGCACCCGAGTGTCATCGGGGTCGCCGTTCAAACCTGGGAGGACGCCTCCGTGGAAGATGCTGCTCGAGTTCTGCTCGTCGATTTGGCCGCTGGCCACGCATTGGGAATCGCCGCCGGCCTGGAGAGCTCGGGCATTCGGGTGAGCACCGAGACATCGGTTCATCGGCTGGGGCGCTCGCTGGGCGCCGCCGATCTGGTGGTCGTGGTCCATCGCGCCGAGGACCACGTGGCGGAGGGGGTGCGTCAGGCCCTGCACCAGGCCCGGCCGGGCCTCGCGGCGCTCTTCCTGCCGATCAGCAGCAGGCCCGCCACGGCGGCCCTGCTCGACATGGCGCGCAGGATCGAGCGCGAGCTCTCGCGCGTCACCAGCTCCGAGCTGATCCCGCTCAACTTTCGGCCCGCCAAGCACCTCGGCTGCCTGATCGGCACCAGCTCGGCGATGCGCGAAGTCTACGCGGCGATCGGAGCGGTCGCCCCGACCTCCGTGTCGGTGCTGATCCACGGCGCCAGCGGCACCGGCAAGGAGCTGGTCGCGCAGGCGCTCCACGAGCATTCCTCGCGCGCCGCGGGTCCCCTGGTCCGCGTGAACTGCGCGGCTCTGCCCGCCTCGCTGCTCGAGTCCGAGCTCTTCGGCCACCAACGTGGAGCCTTCACCGGCGCCTCTCACGATCGCGCCGGCCGCTTCGAAGCGGCCGGGGGGGGCTCGCTCTTCCTCGACGAGATCGACTCGGCCGAGCCGGCGCTCCAGGGGAAGCTGCTGCGCGTCATCGAGCACAAGGAGTACCAGCGCCTGGGCGATAATCGCACCCGGCGCGCCGACGTGCGGATCATCGCCGCCACCAACGCCGATCTTCCCGACCTGGCGCGGCGTGGCGAGTTCCGGCCCGATCTCTACTACCGCCTGGCGGCGATGGAGCTGAGGCTGCCGCCTCTGCGCGACCGCGGAGACGACCTGCTGCAGCTCACCGCCGAAGCGGTGCGGCGCCTGAATCGAGAGATCGGCCGCTCGGTGACCACGATCCGCCGATCGGCGCTGGTGCGGCTGCTGGACCACGCCTGGCCCGGCAACGTCCGCGAGCTCAACAACGTGCTGTGCCGCGCGCTCTTGCGCGGCGACGCGCGCAGCATCGAGCCCGAACATCTGCCGCTGCTGCAGCCGCCGCGCCGGACCGAGCCGGAAGCGGTCGCCTGTCAGGCCACCGACGAGCTGCGCGAGGCCATATCGAGCCTGGTAGCCGGGGCCCCCGACGATCTCTACCGCCGAGTTATCGACGAGACCGAGAGGCAGCTCTTGGGGCTGGTGCTGCGCGAGCATCGCGGCAACATCCGCCAGGCCTCCCAGGTACTGGGCATCGCTCGCAACACCCTGAAGGAGAGGATCCGGCGCTTCGATCTCTTGCGCCGCGGGGAAATCTGAAGACGTCGGCGGTTCTGAATCCCCCTTTTCGGTCGATAAACTCGTAGGCTGCGGAGCAGTAGCTCGAATCCCACGGGGCCTTCACAATGAACGAGTTCATCGACCGCGTCCGTGACCAGATTCGCGAGCAGTTCGACTCCTCTGGTCGCCTGCTCAGCTTTCACGAGTACCTCGATCTGGTCGAGCAGTCCCCCTACCCGCACCTGCGCTCGGCGGCTCAGTACTGCGCCGACATGTTCGACCACTTCGGGCGCTACCGGGTGCGCGGGATCGGCGGGTCGCAGCAGCGCTTCCGCATCTTCGACGCGCCTTTCGGCGGCGATGCGGTGTTCGGCCAGGAAGAGGTGCAGGGAGAGCTGTATCGCTGTCTGCAGGCCTTTGCCGAGGACGGCCGACCCGACAAGCTGGTCGTGCTGACCGGGCCCAACGGCTCGTCCAAGAGCTCGCTGGTCGACCTGATCTTCCGCGGCATGGAGGCCTACTCGAAGTCGTCGCACGGCGCCCTCTATCGCTTCAACTGGATCTTCCCGAACCGCAAGATCGTTGGCGAGTCGATCGGCTTCGGGGCCGGCACCGGTCGCGGCGACGGCGCCTCTTTCGCCCGTCTGACCCAGAAGGAGATCCAGGCCAAGCTGCCCTGCGAGCTCAAGGATCATCCGATCCTGCTGCTGCCCAAGCCCGCCCGTGAGAAGCTCCTGGAAGGTCTCGAGAGCGAGGGCCGATTGCAGCGCGGACTGCGCTTCATCCTCGACGACGAGCTGTGCGCCAAGTGCCGCAGCATCTACGAGGCGCTGCTCGACGACTACTCGGGCGATTGGGCCTCGGTGATCCAGCACGTCCAGATCCAGCGCTACACCGTCAGTCGTCGCTACCGGGTCGGTGCGGTGACCATCGAGCCCCAGAGCAACATCGACGCCTCGGCCCGCCAGGTGACCGCCGACCACAGCCTGGCCAACCTGCCGCCCAGCCTGCAGAACCTCAGCCTGGTCGAGCCGGCGGGCGATCTGATCGACGCCAGTGGCGGGGCGATCGAGTACTCCGATCTGCTGAAGCGTTCGGTGGAAGCCAACAAGTACCTGCTCACGACCTGCGAGAAGAGGACCATCTCGCTGCCCGGCTTCATGGCCTACCTGAACGTGGTGATGTTCGCCACCACCAACGAGAAGCAGCTCGACCAGTTCAAGCAGGATCGCATCTTCACCTCCTTCAAGGGCCGCATGGAGCTGATTCCCACGCCCTATCTGCTGGAGCTCGCGAAGGAGGGGCAGATCTACGAGCGCTTCCTGGGCCGCATCGGCAAGCGTCGCCACATCGCCCCGGGCAGCAGCCGCGCGGCGGCTCTCTGGGCCATCCTGACCCGCCTCAACCGCCCGGTCCCCGATCGCTACGAGACCGCCCAGAAGGGCGGCATCGCCAAGCTGGCGCCGATCGAGAAGCTCATGCTCTACGACTCCGGCAGCGCGCCCCGCCGCCTGCCCGCCGACGCCCGCCGCAAGCTCGTCGCGACACTGCCCGCGCTGCGCGACGAGTACAAAGACACCGTGCACTACGAGGGCCGTTACGGCATCTCGCCGCGCGAGGTGCGCGCCGTCCTGGTCGAGGCCGCGGCCAACACCGACTACCCCTGCATCGGACCCCAGGCGGTCATCGAGGAGCTGGCCTCGCTGGTCAAGAACAAGACCCTCTACGACTTCCTGCAGATCGAGGCCTCCGGCGGCTACCACGACATCGAGGAGTTCATCCGCTGCACCCGGCGCGACGCGCTGGCACGCATCGACGAGCAGCTGATCGATGCGGTGGGCTTGGTTCGAGAAGAGGAGTACGACACCCGCTTCGACCGCTACTTCCGCCACGTCAACGCCCAGCTGCGCAAAGAGAAGGTCCGCAACGAATCGACCGGCCAGCTCGAGGAGCCCGATGCGGCACTCATGGCGGGCATGGAAGAGCTCTTCGAACTGCCCGACGACATCAAGCCCGAGGTCTTCCGCAAGGACTTCCTGCTGCGTGTCGGAAGCTGGGCACACGAGCATCCAAATCTCGATGTTACAGAGAATTACAGGGAAATCTTCGAGGATCTCTTCGGAAGCATGAAGCGCAAGATCCGCGACGAGAACCAGGCCCGGGTCCGGCGCTTGCGCGGCGATGTCTTGACGCTGGGCTCCGACGACGAGCCCTCGCTCTCGCAAGCGCGCCGCAGCGCGGCCGAGTCGGCGCTCGCCCGCCTGATCGAGCACCACGGCTACTGCGATGCCTGCGCCAAGGCCGCGATCGTCTTCCTGATCAAGCACGAGAGCGAGCTCGAATCCGGCGCCAAGAGCTGATCGATCCGCTCGCGCTTTCTCGAAAGCCTCCTTCCAGGCTAGGATCCTCCGATCGAAGCCCGCGCAGGGGGGCGGTCATCGGGCGGCCGGCGCTCCCCGCGGGCGGGCGAAAGGAGCGTCTTTGTCCAACCAAGAGAAGCTCGAGAAGCTGCAGGCCATGGATGGTCTGGCCATGGAGGGCGGCGGCGAGGCGCGCGTGCAGCGCCAGCACGAGGCCGGCAAGCTGACCGCCAGAGAGCGCCTGGGACTGCTGCTCGATCCGGGCAGCTTTCACGAAATCGACCGCTTCGTGACCCATCGCTGCACCGACTTCGGCATGGAAGAGAAGAAGTTCGTCGGCGACGGCGTGGTCACCGGATACGGTGCGATCGACGGCCGCCAGGTCTTCGTCTTCTCGCACGACTTCACGATCCTCGGCGGCTCCCTCTCGCTCGCCTTTGCCGAGCGGATCTGCAAGATCATGGATCTGGCGATCAAGACCGGCACCCCGGTGATCGGTCTCAACGACTCCGGCGGGGCGCGCATCCAGGAAGGAGTCGACAGCCTCGGCGGCTACGCCGAGATCTTCCTGCGCAACACCCTGGCATCGGGCGTCGTGCCGCAGATCTCCGCGATCCTCGGGCCCTGCGCGGGCGGCGCGGTCTACTCGCCCGCGCTCACCGATTTCACCTTCATGGTCGACGGCACCAGCTACATGTATGTCACCGGCCCCGACGTGGTGAAGACCGTGACCCAGGAAGAGGTCACCCACGATCAGCTCGGCGGCGGCAAGACCCATACCCGCACCAGCGGCGTGGCGCATTTCCTGAGCGCGACCGACGCCGAGTGCCTGAGCGAGGTGCGCCGCCTGATGAGCTTCCTGCCCTCGAACAACGCCGAACGGCCGCCGCGTCGCGATCGACCCGGCGATCGGCCGGCGACCCTGGCGGAGGAGCTCGCCGGGCTCATGCCCGAATCCCCCAGCCAGCCCTACGACATCAAGGGGGTGATCACCCGGGTGGTGGACGCAGGCGACTTCATGGAGGTGCAGCCGGAGTTCGGCGCCAACATCGTGGTCGGCTTCGCGCGCATGGCCGGAGAGTCGGTGGGGATCATCGCCAATCAGCCGATGGTGCTGGCCGGGGTCCTCGACATCAACTCCTCCACCAAAGCCGGGCGCTTTATTCGCTTTTGCGACTGCTTCAACATCCCGCTCTTGACCTTCGTCGATGTGCCCGGGTTCATGCCGGGAACCGCCCAGGAGTACGGAGGGATCATCCGCCACGGCGCCAAGCTGCTCTACGCCTACTGCGAGGCGACCGTGCCGAAGATCACGCTGGTCACCCGCAAGGCCTACGGCGGCGCCTACGATGTGATGAGCTCCAAGCACATCCGCGGCGACGTCAACCTGGCCTGGCCGACCGGCGAGCTGGCGGTGATGGGGCCGGAGGGGGCGGTGCGGATCGTGCACCGGGCGGCCCTCGCTCGAGCCGAGGATCCGGCCGCGCTGGAGGCGGAGCTGGCCGAGGAGTTCCGCGACAAGTTCGCCAATCCCTACGTCGCCGCCTCGCGCGGCTATGTCGACGAGGTGATCCACCCCCGCGATACCCGCGCGCGCATCATCGCCAGCCTGCGCATGCTGCGCGACAAGCGCGACGAGAACCCGCCGCGAAAGCACGGCAACATCCCCCTTTGAGAACCAGTCGATGCAGAGAATCCTGATCGCCAACCGTGGCGAGATCGCGGTGCGCATCATGCGGACCTGTCGCGAGATGGGCATCGAGACCGTGGCGGTCTACTCCGATGTCGACCGCGACTCGCTGCACGTGATCCGGGCCGATCAGTCGCACCAGATCGGCCCGGCCGATCCGCGCTCGTCCTATCTCGACATCGGGCGGATCCTCGACGCCGCGCGCCGCTCGGGCGCCGATGCCATCCACCCGGGCTACGGCTTCCTGGCCGAGAACGCCGATTTCGCCCGCGCGGTGGCCGACGCCGGACTGATCTGGGTCGGTCCCGATCCCGAGTCGATCGAGAGAATGGGCGACAAGCTCGCGGCCCGCGCCTGTGCGATCGATGCCGGTGTGCCGCCGGTGCCGGGGGCCGAGCTGGGGGGAGATCTCGATGCCGATCTGGAGGCGGCGCGCGGCGTCGGCTATCCGCTGATGGTCAAGGCGGCGGGCGGCGGCGGCGGCAAGGGGATGCGCGTGGTCGAGCGTGAGGAGGAGCTGGGCGCGGCCCTGGAGCGGGCCGCAGCCGAGGCCGGCAAGGCCTTCGGCAACGCCGAGATCTACGTCGAGCGGGCGGTCGTCGGGGCGCGTCACGTGGAGGTGCAGCTGGTGGGCGACGGCCGCGGGCGGGTCGCCGTGCTGGGCGAGCGCGACTGCTCGATTCAGCGCCGCCATCAGAAGCTGGTCGAGGAGAGCTGCTGCGTGGCCCTCGACGCCGCGTCGCGCCACCGGCTCTGGGACCGGGCGGCGGCGTTGGCGGAGAAGGTGCGCTATGCCGGGGCGGGCACGGTCGAGTTCCTGCTCGACTCCTCGGGAGAGACCTGGTTCCTGGAGATGAACACCCGCATCCAGGTCGAGCATCCGGTGACCGAGCTGGTGACCGGCACCGACCTGGTGCGCGAGCAGATCGGAACCGCACGCGGCGAGGCGCTGGCGCTGCCGGATCGGCCCGCCGAAATCCGCGGACACGCCATCGAGTGCCGGATCTGCGCAGAGGATCCCGGCAACGGCTTCTTGCCGGCCGCCGGGGCGATCGAGCGCCTGCAGGAGCCGAGCGGCCCCGGAGTGCGCATCGACAGCGGCATCTACCCGGGCTTTCGCGTCGGCCTCGACTACGATCCCTTGCTCGCCAAGCTGATCGTCTGGGGACGCGACCGCGATCACGCGGTGCGGCGCATGGCCCGGGCGCTCGACGAGTACCGGATCTACGGAGTCGCCACCACACTGCCCTTCCACCGCTTCGTGATGGCCGACGAGGTGTTCCGGGCCGGGCTGGCGACCACCGATTTCGTAGCCGAGCGCATGGGCGAGGACGCGCTCTCCCCGGCGCCCAACCTGGCGCTGGCCGCCGCCGTGGCGGCGGTGGTATTCCGCTGCGAGCAAGGCTCCGCGGCCGAGCCGGAGAGCGCGGCGGAGGGCCGCGCTGCGGGGGGAGAATGGTGGTCGCGCCGCGAGCTTTGGAGACGCCGATGAACTACGAGGTGGAAGTGGCCGGGCGGATCTACCAGATCCGGGCCGAGCGCGGAGAGCAGGGGCTGGAGCTGGCGGTCGAAGGCGATCCACGTCCGATCGATTGCTGGCAGCGCGAGACCGATGCGATCTACTTCGTGCGCCTCGGCGATTCCACGATTGGAATCCATCTCTCGAGCGTCGATCGCACCCACCTGGAGGTGCGCGCGGCGGGTACCACCTTTCCGGTCCGGGTCGAGGACGAGCGCGAGCTCCATCTGCGCGCCCTCGGTGCGGTCGGCCGCAGCGAGGCGGCGCAGGGCCAGGAAGTAAGGGCGCCGATGCCGGGCCGGGTGGTGGCGCTGTCCGTTGCCGCGGGCGATTCGGTCGAGAAGGGCCAGACCGTGGTGGTTCTGGAAGCGATGAAGATGGAGAACGAGATCCGCGCCGAGGCCGCCGGCCGGGTGGCGATGCTCGAGGTGAGCACCGGGGACAACGTCGACATGGGGCAGGCGCTGGTGCGCATCGAGGCCCCGGAGAGCGAATGATGGACCGATCCGAGTGGCGGAAGCGCTGTCTGGAGCCGGTGCTGCGCAAGCACGGCGAGCGCAAGCAGAGTTTCGAGACTTCGAGCGGAATTCCGATCGAGCGGGTCAGCGACCCCGGCACCCTGGGAGCGCTCGATCCCGAGACCGAGCTCGGCTACCCGGGCGCCTATCCCTTCACGCGCGGCGTCCAGCCGACCATGTACCGCGGTCGCCACTGGACCATGCGCCAGTACGCCGGGTTCGGCACCGCGCGCGACTCCAACCGCCGCTACCGAGAGCTCTTGAAGGCGGGAACCACCGGCCTTTCGGTCGCTTTCGATCTGCCGACCCAGATGGGCTACGACTCCGATCATCCGATGGCGGCCGGCGAGGTCGGCAGGGTCGGCGTCGCCATCGACAGCCTGGAAGACATGGAGCTGCTCTTCGCGGACATCCCGCTGGACCAGGTCTCCACGTCGATGACGATCAACGCCACCGCGTCGATCCTGCTCGCCTTCTACGTGGCACTTGCGCGGCGCCGCGGAATCGACCCGGGCGCGCTCGCCGGCACCGTCCAGAACGACATCCTCAAGGAGTACATCGCGCGCGGCACCTACATCTATCCGCCCGCGCCCAGCCTGCGCATCGTGACCGACATGCTGCACTGGTGCCGCGACCAGGTGCCGCGCTGGAACACCATGTCGATCTCTGGCTACCACATCCGCGAGGCCGGCGCGACCGCGGTCCAGGAGCTGGCGTTCACGCTGGCCAACGCCGTCGAGTACGTGGGCGCCGCGGTCGCCGGCGGCATGGAGGTCGACGAGTTCGCGCCGCGCCTCTCGTTCTTCTTCAACGCCCACAACGATCTCTTCGAAGAGGTGGCCAAGTTCCGCGCCGCCCGCCGGCTCTGGGCGCGGCTGATGCGGGAGCGCTTCGGCGCCCGCGATCCACGCTCCTGGAAGCTGCGCTTCCACACCCAGACCTCGGGCGCGACCCTGCAGGCGCAGCAGCCGCTCAACAACGTGGTGCGCGTCGCCTTGCAGTCGCTGGCGGCGGTGCTCGGAGGCACGCAGTCGTTGCACACCAACGCCTTCGACGAGGCCCTGGGCCTGCCCACCAGCGAGAGCGCGACGCTGGCGCTGCGCACCCAGCAGGTGATCGCCCACGAGAGCGCGGTCTGCGACGCCGTCGATCCCCTGGCCGGGTCGTGGCACGTGGAGTCGTTGACCCGCGAGATCGAGACCCGTGTCGACGCCGAGCTGGCGCGGATCGCGGAGCTCGGCGGAGCGGTGCGCGCGATCGAGGCCGGCTACTTCCAGCGTCAGATCGAAGAGAGCGCCTTCCGCTACCAGCGCGAGATCGAGGAGGGCGAGCGGGTGGTGGTCGGCGTCAACCGCTTCCAGGCGGGGAAACCGGTCGAGACGCCGATCCAGCGGATCGATCCGCGGGTGGGGGAGGAGCAGGTCGAGCGCTTGACTCGGCTGCGAAACGAGCGCCCGCCGGAAGCCGTCGAGGCGGCGCTGGCGGAGGTCGAGCGAGCCGCGCGGGGCAGCGAGAACCTGATGCCGCCGATTCTCGAGGCGGTCGAGTCGCAGGCCACCCTGGGCGAGATCTGCGACCGCTTGCGAGCGGTCTTCGGCACCTTCGATCAGCACGCCTAGAATCGGGTTACCAAAGCACGGGATAACACCGACTTGACGGCATCGGGGGCTTGCTCCATAATGCGCCGCACTCTTCGGGGAAATGCGTTGTGGCGCAAACGGTTGCCGCGAATTCGCCGGGGCCGCGAACGCCACGCCGGGCGCCTGACCCCGTGGTCGAATTGCCGGGAGAGATCGCACCGCGTGTCGAAAATCGGGTCTTGCGGCGGCAGGAGCCTCCACCCGGCCAGACTCTTACAGGAGCTAGAAGCATGAAGTTTGCGCTCGCCGTAGCGGCGACCCTCGGCGCCCTCGTCTTCGCGTCCAGCGGCGCTTCCGCCGCCCCGACCTGGACCCTGCTCGCCGACTTCGACAAGGAAGCGACCGTCCTGACGGTTCAACCGGACGATGCCCAGACCCTGTGGGCCGCCTTCCGCACCACCGTCGCCGACAGCGCCGGGGTCTGGACCAGCGCCGACGGCGGCGCCACCTGGAGCCTCGCCTTCGACAGCCAGGGCGTGATCGTCAACGCCGTCGCCGTCGATCCCGAGAATCCCAGCTACGTCTGGGTCGGCAAGGATGCCAACAAGGCCAACGTGTCGACCGACGGCGGCACCACCTGGAACGAAATCACCGGTTTCGGGTTTGGTAACAAGGTCTTCGACATCGCGATCCCGAACGGCAACGACCCGGTCCTCGGCCCCTACCGCGTCTACTTCGCGACCACCAACGGCGTCTACTACACGCTCGACGGCGGTCAGACCTTGACCCAGGTCTCCGGCCTGATCCCGATGAACCATATCGCGGTCTGCCCCGATGACCACCTGACGGTTTGGGCGGGCACCAAGGGTGCGGGGGGCTTGAGCTTCACCACCGACGGCGGAGCCACCTGGACCGACATCGACACCGCCAACTTCAACGACAAGGACCGGGCCCGCGGTCTGGGCATCAACGGCAACGACTGCGCCGAGATCCTGTTCAGCGCCTGGACTCCGAACCAGAGTCCCTACACCGGCATCACCACCGACAGCGGAACCACCTGGACCGAGCTCGATGTCGGCACCGGTGAGGGCGTCATGGTCAACACCGCCGCCAACGGCACCTTCTACGGTGTCGCAGGCGGAGAGGGTGGGGTCTTCTTCTCCTCGACGGGCATGGCCTTCGACGCCTTCCCCGACGGGCTGGCCGACTTCCCGGTGCTGGTCGCTGGCGCCGCCGACGACGGAATGGATCTCTACTGCGCCACCGAGACCAAGATCTACTCCATGACCGCGAACTTCCATCCCGGGGCGCCGACCGGCATCGAAGCGGCCTGCTCCGGCGAGGACGAGGTCACGGTGAACTGGGACACGGTGACGCTCAACGCCGACGGCAGCCTGGCCGACGACCTGGCCGGCTACGTGATCTGGGCCATCGTCCCGCCCTTCAGCCAGAACCGCGACACGGTCGACGTGGTGGCGGATCCTCTGGCGACCGAGTACGTGCACACCAACTCGATCTTCCCGGTGCTGCAGTACACGGTGAGCGCTTACGACTCCGCCGGTATCGGCGGCGCCGAGGGTGATGCCGGCGACGTGATCCTGATTCCCGACGACTGTGAGACCGGCATCGAAGACGGCGTGCCCGGCCTCGGGGCGGGCCTCACGGCGCTGGCGCAGAACAGCCCCAATCCCTTCAATCCGCGCACCGCGATCGACTACCAGGTCGCCGAGTCCGAGGCTGGCCAGCCGCTCTCGCTGGCGGTCTATGACGCGCGTGGCAGCCTGGTCCGCAGGCTGGTCGATGGCCCCGCCCTCGCCGGCAGTCACCGGACCAGCTGGGACGGCAAGGACGCCTCTGGCAACACCGTTGCTTCGGGTGCCTACTTCGCTCGTCTGAGCGTCGGGTCGGTCCACCAGGTGCGCTCGATGCTCCTGGTGAAGTAGCAAGGCGCGAACAGTCGCCCTGATCCGCGGGGGCGATCGCGACCGCCGGGCGTCTTGGGCGCTCGGCCGTCGCGGTCGCCCCTTCTTCATTGGGGTCCAAAGCCCGGAGCTTCGCCCACTGCGCCGGAACCCTTTCTGCTAAAGTCCCGGATTTCAGACCCCCGACCGGTTTCCACGATGGCCCTGAAGCAGACCCCCTTTCACCCCTTTCATCTCGAGCTGGGCGCGAAGATGGTGCCCTTCGCCGGCTACGAGATGCCGATCCAGTACAGCGGCGTGATCGAGGAGCATCGATGCGTCCGCTCGGGGGCGGGCCTTTTCGATCTCTCGCACATGGGGGAGATCGAGCTGCGCGGGGAGGGCGTCCCGGCCTTTCTCGATCGTCTGCTCACCAACCGTTTCACCGATCTCCCCGTGGGGCGCGCCCGCTACACGGCGATGTGCCGCGAGGACGGCGGCATCCTCGACGATCTGATCGTCTACCGCCTCCAGGACCGGCACCTCCTGGTCGTCAACGCCGCGAACTTCGAAGGCGATCTGGCCTGGATCCGCGCCCATGCGAGCGCCGGCGTCGAGGTGCTCGATGTGAACCAGGGGACGGCGCTGGCCGCGCTGCAGGGGCCTCGGGCCGAGGCGCTGGTGCAAAGGCTGACCGATGCCCCTCTCGAGACGTTGCCGTACTACGGCGTGGTGGAAACCGAGGTCGCCGCGCGCCCCGCCGTGGTCGCCCGCACCGGCTACACCGGCGAGGACGGCTTCGAGATCTACCTGGCGGCCGAGCACGCGGCGGCCCTCTGGCGCGCGATCACCGACCTTGGAGAGGGCGAGGGCCTGAGGCCGATCGGGCTCGCGGCCCGCGACACCTTGCGCCTGGAGATGAAGTACGCCCTCTACGGCAACGAGATCGATGAATCGACCACGCCCCTGGAGGCGGGGCTGGCGTGGATCGTGAAGCTCGACAAGGAGTTCATCGGGGCGAATGCGCTCCGTGCCCGGAAAGAGGCCGGAATCGGGCGGCGGCTGGTGGCCTTCGAGATCGAGGGTCGCGGGATTCCCCGGCCGGGTCATCGAATCGCGGTCGCGGGCGAAGGAGTCGGTGCGGTGACCAGCGGCACCTTCAGCCCCTCGCTGAGCCGCGGGATCGGCCTGGGCTACGTGAACCGTCCCCATACCCGACCGGGGACCGCCCTGGAGATCGAGGTTCGGGGGCGCCTCCTCGGCGCCCGGATTATCAAACCACCCTTCTACAAGACTGGGAGCTTGCGCGCCGCCTGAGCGCGCGCGCTCTCCACGATCGGCATCGCGCCCCGCGGGGCCGGTGCTTCAACCAAGCTGCTGGAGATGGACGAATGGCGATCGTTCCGGAGGATCTGCTCTACTCGCGCGATCACGAGTGGGTGAGGGTCGAAGGCGACACCGCGACCGTCGGCATCACCGACTTCGCTCAGGGGGAGCTCGGCGACGTGGTCTACGTGGAATGCCCTGAAGCGGGAACCGCGGTCGAGCAGGGCGCGGTGTTCGGCACCATCGAATCGGTCAAGTCAGTATCCGACCTCCGCTCGCCGCTCAGTGGCGAGGTCAGCGAGGTCAACGAAGAGCTGGAAGGCGCGCCGGAACTGGTGAACGAAGATCCCTACGACGGGGGTTGGATCCTGCGCATCCAGATCGCCGATCCCGACGAGCTCGCCGAGCTCCTGGGCCGCGACGGCTATCGCGCGCTGATCGCCGAAGAGGGTTGAACGCCGAAGGTTGTACGCCATGCGGGCATCTCAGACGCCTGTTCTCGAAGGATTCGCCGCTCGTCATATCGGTCCGAGACCGGCCGAGATCGAGGAGATGCTCAGCCAGCTCGGCGTCGCCGATCTCGATGCCCTGAGCGCCGAGACGATTCCTGAGAGCATCCGCGCGGACGCTCCCCTGCGCCTCGACCCGGCACTCTCGGAGCACGCGGCGCTGGCGGAGTTGCGCGAGATCCTCGCCGAGAACCACGTGCTCCGCTCTTTCATCGGCATGGGCTACTGCCCGACCCGAACCCCGCCGGTGATCCAGCGCAGCATCCTCGAGAACCCCGGCTGGTACACCCAGTACACGCCCTACCAGGCCGAGATCTCGCAGGGACGGCTGGAGGCTCTGCTGAACTTCCAGACCATGGTGGTGGAGCTGACCGGACTCGACATCGCCAATGCGTCGTTGCTCGACGAGGGCAGTGCCGCCGCCGAGGCGATGGCGCTCTGCGCGGCGACCGGCCGGCGCAAGACCGGCGATTTCTTTCTGGTGGCCGACGACTGCCATCCGCAGACCATCGACGTGGTGCGGACTCGGGCCGAGCCGCTCGGCGTCGAGCTCGCGGTGCTGCCGCACACCGAGTTCGAGCTCGATGGCACGGTGTTCGGCGCCCTGGTCCAGTACCCATCCACCACCGGGCGGATCCACGACTACTCCGAGCTCTGCGCGCGCGCCCACGATTCCGGTGCGCTGGTGGTGGTGGCAGCCGATCCGCTCGCCCTGGCGCTGCTGAAGCCACCGGGGGAGCTCGGCGCCGACATCGCGGTCGGCTCCACGCAGCGATTCGGCGTGCCGATGGGCTTCGGCGGCCCCCATGCCGCCTACTTCGCCACCACCGAAAGGCTCAAGCGCAAGATGCCGGGCCGCCTGGTTGGCGTGACCCGAGACGCCGCGGGCAACCCGGCGCTGCGGCTGGCGCTGCAGAGCCGCGAGCAGCACATCCGACGCGAGAGCGCCACCTCCAACATCTGCACCTCGCAGGTGCTGCTCGCCATCATGGCCTCCATGTACGCCGTCTACCACGGTGCGGCGGGGCTGCGTCGCATCGCCCGCGACATCGCGCGCCGCACCGAGCAGCTGGCGGCCCTGCTGCGTACCGGGGGCGCGCTCGTCGACGAGGGGCCCTTCTTCGACACCCTGCGCGTCGCGGTGGCCGATGTCGACGCGGTCGAGCGGCGCGCTCGCGAGGCCGGCATTCTGCTGCGCAGGTTCGACGACCGACACCTCGGCATCACCCTCGACGAGGCGACCGAAGCGCGGCACCTGACGCTGCTCGGGCGAGTGATTCTCGGGACTCGAGCGTCGTCGAGGGCCACCGCCGACGAAGACGAAGGCCCGGCGCGCTCCGCCGCCGACCGACCCTGGCTGCGCACCACGCCAGCGCTGCGCCATCCGGTCTTCGAGCGCTATCACGCCGAGCACGAGCTACTGCGCTACATCCACCGGCTGCAGGCCAAGGATCTCTCCCTCACCACCTCGATGATCCCGCTCGGCTCCTGCACCATGAAGCTCAATGCCGCGGTCGAGATGATGCCGATTTCCTGGCCCGAGGTCGGCGATCTGCATCCCTTCGCGCCACCTGAGCACTCCCTCGGTACCCAGCGGATGATGGAGGGCCTGCGCGCCATGCTGAGCGAGATCACCGGCCTGCCGGCCGTGTCGCTGCAGCCCAACGCCGGCTCCCAGGGCGAGCTCGCCGGCCTCCTGGCGATCCGTCGCCACCACCGCACACGCGGCGAGGAGCAGCGCCGGGTCTGCCTGATCCCCAGCTCCGCCCACGGCACCAATCCCGCCAGCGCGGTGATGGCCGGCATGCGGGTGGTGGTGGTCGCCTGCGATTCCGCGGGCAACATCGACCTGGAAGATCTGCGGGTCAGGGCCGACGAGCACGGTCCCCACTTGGCCGCGATCATGGTCACCTACCCCTCCACCCACGGCGTGTTCGAGGAATCGATCGTCGAGCTGGCGCGCATCGTTCACCAGCACGGCGGCCAGGTCTATCTCGACGGTGCCAACCTCAACGCCCAGGTGGGGCTCTGCCGCCCCGGCGACTACGGGGTCGACGTTTGCCACCTGAACCTGCACAAGACCTTCGCCATCCCGCACGGTGGCGGTGGACCTGGGGTCGGCCCGATCGCGGTCGCCGCGCACCTGGCGCCGCATCTGCCCGGCCACTCCCTGGTCTCCCTCCCGGGTCGGGCGGGGGCGATCGCCTCGGCCCCCTTCGGCAGTGCCTCGGTGCTCCCGATCTCCTGGATGTACATCCGGCTGATGGGCCCCGAGGGGCTGAAGCTCGCCTCGCAAGTCGCGATTCTGAACGCCAACTACATGGCGGAGCGCATCGAGCCCCACTTCCCGGTGCTCTACAAGGGGCCGGCGGGCCGCGTCGCCCACGAGTTCATCGTCGACCTGCGACCCTTCAAGAAGAGCTGCTCGATCACCGTGGCCGACGTCGCCAAGCGTCTGATGGACTACGGATTCCACGCTCCGACCATCTCCTGGCCGGTGCCGAATACCATGATGATCGAGCCGACCGAAAGCGAGTCGAAAGCGGAGCTCGATCGCCTGATCGACTCGCTGATCGCGATCCGTGCCGAGATGCGGGAGATCGAGGAGGGGCGCTCCGACGCGAGCGACAACCCCCTGGTCCAGGCGCCGCATAGCGCCGAGATGGTCGCGGCCGACGAATGGTCTCATCCCTATTCCCGGTCCAGGGCCGCCTACCCCGCGCCCTGGCTCCGCGAGCACAAGTACTGGCCCGCGCTGCGGCGCGTCGACGATGCCTGGGGCGATCGCAATCTGGTCTGTGCCTGCCCCACGCCGGAGGAGGCGGCGGGACTCGGGGAATGAGCTCCGATCCGGCCGCGGAGACCTGGTCGCTCTTCGATCCAGGGCTCCAGGACGGCGCCGAGGCGATGGCCCTCGACGATCTCGCGCTGCGCCGTGCCCGGCCCGGGAGCCGTCCGCTGCTGCACCTGTGGCGCTGGGCCGCGCCGGCGATCTCGATCGGTTACGCACAGACGGTCGAGATCCTCGACCGCGCGCGGGTGCGGGCGGCGGGACTGTCGATCGTGCGCCGCCCGACCGGCGGCAAGGCGGTGCTGCACCGCGGCGACATCTGCTACTCCTGCGTCGTTCCTCTGCCCTACCGCGACTTCGATCGTGGCCTGCGGCCGGCCTACGAGTTCGTCGCCAATGCGATCGCCCGAGCGCTCAGGGCCCACGACCTGGAGTGCGCCCCGCCCACTCCTGCGCTGCACCCTGGGCCCGACCGCGGGTGCGTGAGCTGCGCGGCCGAGATCTACCCCTATGAGCTGGTCTCCGGCTCGACCAAGATCCTCGGCAGCGCCCAGAAGCGCACCAAGAAGGCGATCCTGGTGCAGGGCAGCATCGCCCCCGCCGGGCCGGCCGATCTGGCGCCTTTCCTGGCCTCGGGCGCGGCCGCCACTCCGCCGCCGGTCGAAGCGGGGTCGGGCTCCGCCGCACCCGAACCGGTGCTCAGCGCTGCGGCGATCGCGGCCGCGTTCGCGCGCGAGCATGCCATCGTCTTCGAGCCTTTGGTGTGGACGCCCCAAGAGCGGCGGGCGATCGTGGAGCTGGTCTCGAGGCGCTACGCGAGCGTCGATTACACGGCACGCATCTGATCTCGCTGTGGAAGAAAGACGTCTGCGCGGAGCCCTTGGAAGGGATGTCGGAAGCGCGCCAAAAAGGCCACCCTTGACGCTTCGAGATCCCTATACTCCCCCAGGATCTCTCGCGCAAAAACCTCTGCTCTCACGACCGCCCGCGACTCGCGGCGGCGAATTCGTGGCGACAGTGGGGCCTCGCTGGAGATCGCAGCCCCGAAACGAGATTCCCGACTTCCGCGCCCGCGCCCCCGGGGCGGGCCCGAAAAAGCCGGGTTTCGCGGACGAGCCCCACGCGTGACGGCGGGCGATTCGCCCAAAGGACCAGCTTGATGCCGCCTAGTCGCTTGACAGCCGATCGTTTCCACGCCTACTCTGGCAACAGAGCGCTCGGTTGCCGCCTCGCCTTCGCGACCCAGAGACAATCATCGTCCATGATCCCGCGGTCGCCTGTCCGTCCAGGTTCCTCCATCGGCCCATCGTCCCAGCCTCGGCAACCTCTGTTCCCCGCCGAAGGGAGTGGAACTCGTGCGTAGATCCTCTCTTCTCCTGCTCCTTCCCGCTCTCGTTCTGTTCCTCTTCGCCCCCGCAGCTCGCGCCGGCGTCACCGGCAAGATCACCGGTCAGGTCTTCGACAAAGAGACCGGCGAGGTAATGCAGTACGTGAACGTCATCGTCGAGGACACGCACCTTGGGGCGATGACCGACGAAAAGGGCAAGTTCTTCATCCTGAACGTGCCGCCCGGCTCCTACGACGTGCGCGCCGAGTCGATGGGCTACACCGCCCAGCGACAGCTCGGCGTCAAGGTGTTCAGCGACCGCAACACGCCGGTCAAGTTCGAGCTGCTGCCGACAGTGATCGAATCGGAGGATTTCCAAACCGAGGTGGTGGCGACCCGGGCCTTGATTCAGAGAGACGTCACCAGCTCGATGCGCACGGTCAGCGCCGAGTCGATCGAGCAGATGCCGATCAACAACGTCAACGAGCTGCTGCAGACCACCGCGGGTGTGGTCTCCCAGGGCGGCGAGCTGCACTTCCGCGGCGGTCGCGGCAACGAGGCTCGCTACCTGGTCGACGGCATCTCGGTGAAGGACCCGATCACCGGCGAGGGCTCGGGTCTCAACGTCGGCCGCGCGGCCATCGAAGAGATCACCGTGCTGCAGGGCGGGTTCGATGCCGAGTACGGCGAGGCCCAGTCGGCGATCATCAAGGTCGTCACCAAGGAGGGAACTCCGGAATGGGGCGGATCGCTGCGCTACAAGAGCGACAATCTCAGCCCCGAGGCGTATAGCCTGAACTCCGACTACGCCGAGTTCTCGCTGCAGGGCCCGGAGCCGATCAGCTCGTATCTCTTCCCCGCGCTGGGCTTGGAGCTCCCCGGCGATCAGCTCACCTGGTTCTTCACCGCCACCGGTGATGTGCGCGACACTCATACACCCTTCGCCAACAAACCGGCCGAGACCAACAATCTCCTCGGCTTCGATTTCGACAATCGCTACCGCAACGATCTGTCGCTAACTTCGAAGTGGGTTTGGAAGATCGGCACCGCCGACAAGCTGACCTTCAGCGTCAAGAACTCGTGGGAACAGCGTGACTACTACCAGCATTCCTTCACGCTGGTGCCGGAGCACGCCTACTGGCAGACCGAACGCAGCACTTCGCTGGCGTACGTGACCTGGAACCACACCATCAGCCCGCAGACCTTCTTCGAGCTGCGCGCCAGCCGGGTCCAAACCCAGACCATCCAGGACGCCGGCGCGCTGCCCAACGAGTTCCCACTGGAACCGGATCTCGGCGATCCGACCACCGTGCCCTGGGCCGAAGGGGAGTACTACGAGTGGTTCGCGAAGTACATCAATGCCGACGACTCGGAGCCTTTCGAAGATGGCGATCTGCTGGTCGACGCCTCCGAGATCTGGGACGATTTCGGTGAGGACCGTTTGCCCAATACTTTCGACCGCGGCGAAGGAGACGGTGTCCCCAACGACTGGCCCGATGACTCTCCGGTGAAACGCGAGACCGGCCGTGGCGGTTACGTCGATGTCGGCTTCGACGGCGTCGAGAGCACCGGCGACTACGGCGAGGGCGACGGCAGCTTCAATACCTACAATTCGCTGCCGGAGTTCCTGATCTTCGTTCCCGACTACTACGATCTCAATCACAACGCCCGCTACGAGATCGCCGAGCGCGATGCCGGCATGGGCGAGTGGTTCGTCGATCGCAACGGCAACGGTTACTACGACGCGCCCAACGGCCTTCACGACGACGGCGAAGCCTACCTGGACATGGACGGCAACAGCCACCGCAACAGCAACGACGGATTCTACGACGGCGCGCGGCCGGAGGAGTTCTACACCGACGCGAACAACAACGCGCTCTACGACCCGCCTGAAACCTACGTCGACGCCAACAGCAACGGCCGCTTCGATGCCGGAGAGCCCTTTTACGACTACGGCCTCGACCAGCTGCCGAACACCAACGACTGGGGCGAGGGCAACGGGGTTTTCGACGTGCACCCCAGCGACCCCAGCGTGCACGAGTACTACGTCGATCTGAACGAGAACGGCAATTTCGACGGCGGCGAATCGTTCACCGACGGCGAGAGCTTCGCCGAGGACACCTTCCTCGACTCCAACAACGACGGTCGCTTCAACGACTACGACGAAAGCTACACCGATGCCAACGGCAACGGCCGCTGGGACATCGGCGAGGACTTCCAGGACTGGTCGAACGGCATTTTCGACGAGGGGGAGCCCTTCTCGGACGTGGGCTTGGACGGGATTCCGCGCACCGGCGACACCGGCGAGGCCGACGGTCATTGGGGCGAGGGCGAGCCTTTCTACGATTCCAACGGCAACGATCAGTACGATGCATTCACCGGCGCCCGCTACATCGATGCCAATCTCAACGGGCAATGGGATTGGGACGACACCAACGGCGATGGCCGTTTCCAGACCAGCGACGCTTTCGAGCTCTTCTACAGCGACATCCTGATCGACTTCGGCGTCGACGGCCAGCCCAATACCCACGACGTGGGCGAGGGCAACGGCAGCTATGACACCGGCGAGCCCTTCTTCGACGTGATCGGCGACGGGGAGTGGGACCGTGGCGATACCTTCGTCGACCGCACCGGCAACGATCAGTACGACGGTGGCGAGCCCTTCTCCGATACCGGACCGGACGGCACCTATGCAACCTACGATCCGGGCCAGTGGAACGGTGTCTACGACGTCGGCGAGCCGTACGAGGATCTGGACGGCGACGGCAGCTACACCTACGCGATTGCCGGCAACGGCCGCTGGGATGTGGGCGAGCCGTACCAGGATCGTGACGGCGACGGCGAGTACGATGCGCCCAACGGCCGCTGGGATCGCGGCGAGCCATTCGTCGACGCCAACTTCAACGGCGTGTGGGACGAGGAGTACATCGGCGCCTTCCGCCAGCACAGCCCCTATGAGAGAACCGAGTCGATCCAGTACACGGTTCTCGCCTCACTCGAAAGCCAGGCCTCCGAGCACCACATGGTGAAGGCGGGCGCGGAGTTCCGCCAGCACTTTTTGGAGCAGCAACGCATCAGCTATCCGTACTACCGATTCGTCGCGGCGGAAGGCAGCGTCGAAGCTACGGGACGATGGACCGAGCGCGGGATCTTTCGTAACTTTTGGGATGCGCCGCCGCTGGAAGGCGCGGTGTGGCTCCAGGACCAGTACGAGTGGGAAGACCTGATCATCAAGTCGGGTTTGCGCTACGACTTCTGGGTGGTGCGAGGGATCTTCGGCGACGGCGGGACCGTGCCCGATACCCTGCGCAAGACCTTGGAGAACAAGGTGTCGCCGCGGCTCGGTGTCAGCTACCCGGTCTCCGAGCGCGACAAGATGTACTTCTCCTACGGCCATTTCTCCCAGGTTCCGGAGCTGTCTTCGATCTACAACTCCAATGAGCAGGGAGCGTCGGCGCTGGCGCTCAAGGGCAACTACGAGCTCAAGTCGCCGAAAACCGTGGCCTATGAGTTCGGCATCGACCACGCCTTCTCCGACGATGTGAAGGTCGACATCAAGGCGTTCTTCAAGGACTTCCGCGACCTGATCCAGGCGTCGCGCACGGTGAACGAGGCGACCGGGCGACCGGAATGGGTGTACCAGAACTCAGACTACGGAAGCGCTCGCGGGCTCGAGGTGGTGCTCGACAAGAGATACTCCGACTACACCTCCGGAAACCTCTCCTACACCTTCCAGTTCGCGACCGGGAAGAACTCCGACTCCTTCGACGGTTACGGCGCCTCGGCAACCACGCCGCGCGAGTTCCCGCTGGACTTCGACCAGCGCCACTCGCTCTCTCTGAACATCGACTTCCGAGTGATGGCCGATCAGCATCCGGCGGTGGCCGGATTCAAGCTGCCGGACCGCTGGGGAGTCAATCTGCTGTGGCAGGTCGGCAGCGGCTTCCCCTACACGCCGGAGCTCTTCGGACGCGAGATCGGCGCCAAGAACTCCGCGCGCCTGCCGTGGACCGGCAACGTCGATGTGATCGTCGACAAGAGCTTCGATCTCGCGAGCTTGCGCTACAACGTATTCGCCGAGGTCTCGAACCTGTTCGACCGCGAGAACGTGCAGTACGTCGATCCCGAGTACCGCACCTGGTACGGAGACAACCAACCGATCAACAGAAACCCGGCGCGTTTGCTGCCGGGGCGACAGATCGAGGTGGGATTCGAAATCGGATTCTAGCTTGACTTCCGGCCGGTCTCGTCAATGCGACACCGGCGCTCGGGCCACCACGGACCGAGGTCTGGAGGACGAAGATGAGAATGCGCACGTGGATGGCGGCGGCCGCAGCGGCCGTTGTGACCCTGGATCCGGCGGGCACCGCGTCCGCCATCTGGAGCTCGGAAGGTGGCGAGCACGATTCGCCCGAGCCGCCGATTCGCCGCTCCGAGCAAGGAGCCCAGGCTGGATCCGAGGTTCAGCAGCTCTGCCATGACGTGTCGAATCTGTGGCTTCTGGTCTCCAACTTCGGGGTCTTCGGTCTCGCCGAAGAGACCAACGTCAATCCCTACGAAGAGACCTGCGGCCACGAGGGCTATATCTCCTGCCAGTTCCCGGCCCGCGGTGGCTACGACTATCTGTTTCAGGGCGCTCTCTGGGTCGGCGCCATCGTCGGCGACGACACTCTGGTGAGTGTCGGCCACGACGGCTGGCAGCTCGAGCTGGAGTTCTTCCCGGGCACCGACGCTGCCGACACGATTCAGGCCTACACCAACAACCCGAGCGCGGCAAACTACGATTCGGTGCTCGGTCTGGCGGACCAGAGCTTCGTCGCCGAGTACACCGATACGCTGACCGCGGCCGACGATCCGAACGTCTCCCCGAACCACCGCAAGCCGCTGAATATCAGCGTGCGACAGACCTCGCACGCGCTCTCTTTCAGCTACGCCGAGGATTTCGTCATCTTCGACTACGAGATCGAGAATCTCGGCCTGAAGACTCTGAAGGACGTATTCATCGGCATCTACCTCGATGGCGACGTGGGGCCGGTCCCGCAGAACGATACTGATGCCTCCGCCAACGCGCAGGACGACGTCACGGGCTTCCGGCGCTTCTCCGCCGACGGCTTGAAGCAGATCGACGCGGCGTGGCTGGCCGACTACGACGGCCCCGAGTATCGCAACCTCGGTTCCGGCGACGGCGTGCTGGTGCCTGGCGTGATGGGCGTGCGAGTGGTTCGCTCGCCGGCCAAGGAGCTGCTCACGACATTCAACTGGTGGCTCTCCGATACCGACGATCAGAAGGATTGGGGGCCGGGGAGCTCGTTCCCGACCGGAGGTGACGGTACTCCGGACGGGGATATCGCCAAGTATCTGATCATGAGCGGCTGGCAGAACAGGCAGCTCTCGGATCCCGGAATCGATCCCGACCAGCTCGACTCGACGCTGCCCGCCGGAGGCGACGTTGGCGCCGAAGATACCCGCTTCCTGTTCTCATTCGGTCCCTTCACCATCGAACCGGGGGCCGCGGAAAAGCTGCCCTTCACGCTCGGCTATTTCTGCGCCGAAAACTTCTGGCAGGCCGGTGACGTCGCGGCCAACGACTTCACCGACTTCGACATCAACGCGCAGTGGGTGCAATTCGTCTTCGACAACCCCGGAGTGGATACCGACTCCTACGACTATGGCGCCGACGGCATCCCGAACACCGCGGACGCCGGTGAGGCCGATGGGATCTACGATACCGGCGACTTCTTCGCCGGCGAGGACACTGGCGCCGACGGCCTGCCGGGGACCTTCGACGCGGGAGAAGGAAACGGCGTGTTGGATGCCGGTGAAGATACCGCGTTGGGCTACGTGATCCGTTGGATCGACCCCGATCCCGGCAACCCGGAACAGACCGGGCTCGAGTACCTGCGCAGCATCGCCGCGGAGATCGACTGGGATCAGGATGTCGAAGAGATCATGGCCGACTACCCGCGCGTGCACCTGGTCAACGAGGCGCGTTTCGGCGCCGAGAACGGCAGGCTCGATGAAGGGGACGGAGTGCCCGACTTCTCCGGACCGCCGCCGCCTCCCTCGCCGACTCTGAAGGTCGAGAAGCCCGATGCCAACCACTTGGTCTTCAAGTGGTCCGACGACGCGGAGAGCTTCGTCGACGGCTTCATTCCGGAGCAGAATCGACGCCGCGACTTCCAGGGCTATCGGGTCTACGTGAGCCGAACCGGCGCCGGGAGTGATTTCACCAACATCGTCGACCTCGACATCGCCCAGGTGCCGATCTACGACGAAGAGCTGAACATCATCGGCTACCAGGCCGACTCGCTGGGGCGGAACACCGGCTTCGAGGCGATTCTCAACACCGACGCCGACTCCACGGAGTATCGCTACCGCTACGCGTACGGGCCTCTGCTCTCGAACTGGCCCGTCTATTGCGCGGTCACCGCCTACGACAACGGCTATCCGCCGGCGAATCTGGGTTCGCTGGAGTCGAGCGTGTTCAACAACGCGCAGGCGATTACTCCGACGACCCCGGCTGCCGACGTGGCGCAAGCCCCGATCATGGTCGTCCCCAACCCGTACAAGATCACCACCGACTATCGCGACGGGTGGGAGAAGGACACACAGTCCTGGACCGAGTTCGATCGCAGGATCGCTTTCACCAATCTGCCGGGAAGGTCGACGATCCGGATCTTCACGCTCTCTGGCGACTTGGTCGACGAGTTCGACTTCGTGCCGGAGCACGAGGACGACACGATGGCCGACTGGGATCTGATCTCGCGCAACGGTCAGGCCATCGTCAGCGGCATCTACCTCTTCGCGGTCGAGCCGGCGGGTGGCGGCGGCGACACCGAAGTCGGCAAGTTCGTGGTTCTCAAGTAGAGACTCGAAAAAGGAGACAGAACCCCATGAAGGCAAAGGCTCTGATCCTGACAACCGGGTGGTTCCTGGTGGTGTCGGGTGCCCACGCGCAGGACAAGGTCGGGACCGCCGCTGCGCAGTTCCTGAAGGTGGGGGTGAGTGCGCGTGCCGTCGGCATGGGCGACGCCCACGTGGCAGCGGCCGACGACGCATCCGGGCTCTTCTACAACCCGGCGGCGATCACGGCGGTTCCAGGGGGAGAGGCCTTGCTCTCCCACATCGATCTCTATCACGGGGCGGGAATCTCCTACGAGTTCGCCGGCGTCGTGCTGCCGACCTACGTGGCCTCCGGCCGGGTCGGCTTGAGCTTCCAGGCGTTGCGCACCGACGACATGGCCGAGACGACACCGAGCGCTCCGACCGGAACCGGTCGCCATTTCCGATCGTCGGAGTACGCGCTCGCCGGCAGCTATGCACTGGAGCTCACCGACAAGTTCTCCGCCGGCTTCACCTTCCGTTTCATCACCTCGTTCCTGGCCAACCTGGACGCCTACCGCGAAGAGGCTGCGGTCGATGCGTCGGCCAGCTCCTGGGGAATCGACATCGGGACCTTGTATCGCACCGGCTATCACGGCATCAACTTTGGCATGGCGATCAGCAACTTCGGTCCCGATCTCACCTACCTGGTCGAGCCCGCACCGCTGCCGATCAACTTCAAGGTCGGTGTCTCCGCCGACGCCTTCCGCAGCGCGGGCCAGGCGCTGGTGGTCGCGGTCGAAGGCAGCCATCCCAACGACAACCGCGAGCGCGCCAATGTCGGCGCCGAGTACAGCCTCGGTGATTGGGTGGCGCTGCGCGGTGGCTATCGTTTCGAGTACGACGACGAGAAATGGAGCCTCGGGGGCGGCGTGAAGCTCTCGGGCGGGTCGGTGCGATTCGACTACGCCTACACCTCCATGGAGATCCTCCCCGACGTTCACAGATACACGCTGGGGATTCGCTTCTAGCGGGTCCACGGCGAGTGGCCCGGAAGCCCGGGCGAAGAAGCGGTGCGCTCTGTTGACCGCGCGTGACGGCGCTGCTAGCTTGCGCACCTTCGAACATAAGACGGTTTGACGGCGTCGGCCCCACTCGGAGCCTCTCGGGCTCTCGGTTCGGTTGGAGCCGTGTATCGCGGAAACTCCGTGGTATGGGCGCCTGAACCCTGTCTCACGAGGAGACGAGATGATCAATCGCTATGCGTTGGTGCTCACCGCACCGGCCGTCATGCTCTCGTCGGGATTGGCGAGCCAGGCCGTGGCCTCGATGACCACCATCAGGCACGCCGAAAGGGTCCCCAATGCCACGGTCGGCAACGAGATTCACAAAGCGGGAAGCTACTTCGCGGTTCCCCCGTTGGACTCGGTGCTGGTGGTGCAGAACGGCATCGATCGAGGCGGTGACTTCAGCGGCCCGACCGACTACCCGCAAGAGCGCCACGTGGTGTACGTGCCCTCCGAGGACACCTACTTCGCGTTCTACGAGTGGAACACCGCGAACGACTTCATGATCAGCGCCCGCTATTGGCAAGAGGTCGCCGGCTTCGGCTTCTGGTCGGCCGAGGGCACGCCGTCGGAGCGCGGTACGCAGCAAGACGCTGGCCGTCCCAGCGCGCACGAGTACGACGGTGGCGTGATGGTCGCCTACCACGCGACCTTCGACCTGAACGTCTACAACACCTGGATCAATCGCTTCGACTTCGCGACGCAGTCGTGGGGAACCAGCGTGCAGATCACCGACCACGCGGTCGGCAGCACCTTCCCCTTCCTTGATCGCTCTTCGGACGATACCTGGATGATCGTGTCGCAAGAGGGCCCAGGCCCGGTCGATATCGTCGTCAACATCTCCAACGACGACGGCGCGACCTGGACCCAGAACACCGTGGCGACTGGCGTCAACGACATGTGGTGCCTGCCGAGCGGCGCGGCCGATCCCAGCAACGGCGATCTCTACGTCGCTTACAACGACGATCTGGATGACGATAACGATCTGGATATCGTGGTCCACCAGTCGACCGACGGCGGCATGACCTGGAGCGCGCCGCAAATGGTCGCCGACGGCGCGATCTACAGCCAGAAGATCGAGCCCTCTCTGGTCGTCGACCAAACGCACCGCGTGCACCTGGTTTACCAGGGCAATATCTCCGACGAAATCAGCGCGGGCTTGTCCGGGCTCACCACCATCGGCGTCGCGGGTCCGCCCTATCACAGCTACGGCGCGTTCGTCGCCGGTGCCTGGGTGCCGGAGCTGACCATCCCGATCATGGATCGGGACGAGCTGGTGGCGCTGCCCGACAGCTGCGAGATGGGACCGACGCTGGCCAACCTGGCCACCGACACCCTCACCGGTATGCCGCAGCTCGGCATCTACCGGGGAATGCAGGGTGATCAGCTCTATGTCGGCTACAACTCCTCCTACCAGTCGATCTTCGACACTGAGCAGGGCGGCTGGCTGATCTGCGGTCCCGGCTTCCAGACCTGGATGCAGAAGTGCGAGGTCGGTGCCGACGAGGCGGACACGCTGGTCTGGTCGGAGCGCACCATGGTGTCGGATATCTCCATCGACGACGCCCTGCTCGGCAAGAACACCATCTACACCCACACCACGCACGAGATCCCCTTGGCCGGTCCGGGCTTCATCTGGTCCGAGATGTTCGAGGCTTTGCAGCCGGCCGAGGTGATGTTCAATCGACCCGAGGTGGTCGGGATCGAAGGCGATCGACCCGGTGCGCCCACGGCCCCGGGCAAGGTGGCATTGCACCAGAATGCCCCGAACCCCTTCAATCCGTCGACCCGCATCGGTTTCGAGCTGGCCGAGGCCGGTTCGGTCGAGCTGAACGTGTATGACGCCAGCGGCCGCAAAGTCCGCAGCCTGGCACAGGGTGAGATGTCGGCCGGATCGCACAAGGTGCGGTGGGACGGCACCACCGACCAGGGCGCGACGGTTGCTTCGGGCGTCTACTTCTACCGTCTGACGACCCAGAGCGAGACCCAGACGCGGTCGATGCTGATCCTCAAGTAGCAGACGACCTTTCGCGCGGCACAGCAAGGCCCGCCGCTCCGATCTCGGAGCGGCGGGCCTTCGTGCGTCTGGTGGTCATCGCGCTGTGTGTTGGGGGCGCGACGGGTTCTTCAGCGATTGCTGCGCCTGGTTCTCCGCTGATCGAGAGGCCGCAGAAAAGGCACGGGGATTCAGAGCGGGGATGTGGTCTCGCGTCAGAGCACCATGTCGTTGTCATTCCGGCGAAAGCCGGAATCCACGCCTGCACGACTGCCCACTTCGTGCGACGGTTCGCCAACTCGCGGCTGCCCCGCCTCAACGAAAGCGGCCCTGCGCGGGACCCCACACCGATGCCCCCCCCCCCCCCCCCCCCCCCCCCCCCCCCCGGGAGAA
>CAZBBK010000060.1:0-38414 GCA_964490075.1 uncultured Gemmatimonadota bacterium
CCGCGAAGGGCCAGCCTTTCCCCCACGGGGAAAGGCTGCCCGAAGTCGGCCGAACAACTCTTAGACTGACCTCCATACAAACTTGGGCGACTTTGGAACGTCAGTGTAGCACGCATCGCGGGTCCCGACGCCGAGCGCCAGCGAATCCTCCGTGTCGCTGCTGCCTCGGCGCCGTGAACGGACGAAGCCGAGCCTGGTGCCAAGGGCTGGGTGCACGACGATCGTGGGCCGGCTCTGACTGCGTCGGGTTCCGGTCCCCCAGCGGATCTGATCGAAGGGAATTCCGGCTCGAATTCGCGGCGATGGGCTGCGGGGTTCTGCAGTGTACAGCGATCTGCTGGGGGCCGCCTGGACCGATGTGCTGATGGACGGGAAAATCGCCGCGGCCGCAGCCACTCACTGGTCTCGGTCGCTCGAAACGTCGAATCTCCGCTCCCATTGGTGCTCACATTCCGCGCTGTGATCGAGAGTCCATACAACACTCTGCTCCATGAAGTACGAGCGATCGTTCGCGCCGCCGACCGGCCAGGTCCTCCGAAAACGCCAAATGGGCCGAGTGCCCTCACCTTGAGCGTCGGCGCCTGGTCCGATCGTCGCAGACCGGGCGCCACGGCCTTCCCCGCCCGGCGGCGAATTCGAGATTGCCGACTCCGTCGACCCTGCCCCTCGGTGGGGCGGACTCGGAGCGGACGGAGATCGTGGCGCAGGGATGGGGTCTGCTCGCACATCGGATCCAGCGTCTGGCGCGCGGTCCCCGGAGCGTTGCGGCCTTGGGCCATCGATCGGTTCCCGTCGTTCTCGCGGCGCGGCGGAAGGGTGGAACTGGGTGTCGCCCACGATCTCCGTTGCGCCTGGCTCCTCGTCCTCATGACGTGGCCACCCCGCTCGCGATCTCTGCCCCTCCACTCCGCGCCGCCCGATCGCCGGCTCCCTCTGGGGGAAGACCGATGGCGGTGCAGCTGCCCCGGGCAAAGACCCCACTCCGGGCGACAGACTACCGGGAAGAAGCGCTCGCGTATCAATCGCAATCGCGCCAGGAGGCAACACCGGCATGCCGTCCGCCGGGCTGCGCACCGCGAGGGGCCCCCGGCCGAGCACATGCGTGTAGACCATGGTCGTGCGCAGATCGGCGTGCCCAAGCAACTCTTGAACCGTGCGGATGTCGTAGCCGTCCTCGAGCAGATGCGTCGCGAAGCTGTGACGAAGGGTGTGGCAGCTCGCCTTCTTCTGCAGATCCGCCGCTCGCACCGCGTGCGCCATCGCGCGCTGCACGACGGTCTCGTGCAGATGATGTCGGCGCAGCTCCCCCGTCTGCCGATGATGGTAACGGCGCGTCGCCGGGAACACCCATTGCCACTTCCAGGAGCGACCGATGTCTGGGAACTTACGGGCCAATGCGTCGGGAATCTCGACCCAGCCCGCGCCCTGCTCGAGATCTCGCTCATGCTGAGCACGAACCGCCTCCATGTGCTGTGCCAGAGGGATCTGCGCCGCGCCGGCAAGCAGTGTGACTCGGTCTTTGTTGCCCTTGCCTCCACGAACCGTGAGCTGTCGCGCGGCGATGTCTACGTCCTTGATCCGCAGGCGGAGGCCTTCGAGCAGACGCAAGCCTCCGCCATAGAGGAGCAAAGCGACCAGGCGCACCGACCCCTCGAGCCGCATGATCACCGTCGCAACCTCCTCGCGTGAGAGCACCACCGGGAGGTGCTGGGCGCGCTTGGCCCGCACCAGATCCTCGAAGTCCTCCAGCTCGATCTCCAGTACGTTCCGGCACAGGAAGAGCAGCGCCGCGAGCGCCTGATTCTGAGTCGAGGCTGAGACCTGTGCCTCGACTGCCAGTGCCGAGATGAACTGTGTCACCTCCTCGGCGTCGATCCGGTCTAGGTCCGACCACCCGCGAAAGTGGAGGAATCGCCGAACCCACTGCCAGTACGCCTTCTCGGTCTTCCGGCTGTAGTGGCGGATGCGGATCGCCGCGCGAAAGGCCTCTCGAAGCCCGGGCTCGCCGCCTGCGCTCCCGGTGCTGCCCGGTTCCATCGGCACCCGCCGCGGATTCCTGCGATCCGCGCCTTCCACCCACCGCTTGCGACTCTGCGACTCGGGCCTCATCTCTGGTTTCCTCTCCGCCCGCCAAGGGTCCGAAACCGACCCACGGTGGGTCGCGTTCCGACACCCCGGGATTACGGAATAGACGATGCATCGGATGCCTCTCGGCGGCTCCGTGGTCCCCTAGCCTCGGGCTCTCCGAATGCGTCCAGGCGGAGCTGTGCGCGTCGCGCGGCCAACGCCTCGGTCAGCGACTCGATGTTCTCTCGCGGTTCGACGCCGTGGCGCCCCGCAGCGAGCAACAACGCGCGAAGCGTGATGGCCGGCCGCGCCGTCTGGCGCTCCCCACACCTGCGGCAGCGGAGCTCGGGTCCGTGCAGTCCGCGCCCTTCGCGCTCTACGTGAAGTCGCTCTTCGAGGCGCCGGCGCAGTGTCACGAGATCTTCCCAGCGCATCGGGGAGCGCCACTGATCACGCAAGATGTCGACGAGCGCGGCGTACCAGATCCGCGTCACCGCCATGCCGCTCATGTCGGTTCTCCTCGCGATCTCCTGCTCCTTGTTCCCATCGGAGTCGGTTCATGATCCCTCGTCTGCAAGGAGCACGCCAGGCGAACTCCCGGCTCGGGTCTCCAGAAGGTGGACTCAGATCTGGTGACGCGTCTCCGCACCTCCAATGGTCCTCCCAAGCTCCGTCAACGGTGCACCCAACGTCAGCAAGGTGCGAAACACGAGATCCAAAGAGACCGTTGGGTCAGCGGCCTCCATCTTGGCTACCTGCGACCGGCTTGACCTCACCAGCCGCGCGACCTCTGTCTGCGTCATGCTCCGCGAGGCTCGCCAATCCCTGACCGCTGCGGCCGGGGCGATCTTCACGTTCAAGAAGGCCCGTTCCTCTGCCGTCAGATCGAGGAAGTCCTCTGCGCTACCGATCTTCCATCCAGCCTTCTCCAGTCTCCTCTTCTTGTCTTCTTCTATGCCCATGCTCGCTCGTTGTAGATCCGCGTCATGGGCGCGCAGCCGCTGTCTGCTTGAATCGAGTACAGCTTTCGGGGTCTTGCCGGTCTTCCTGCTGAACACCGCCGCAATGACGATGGCGTCTTCGTCCATTCGATAGATGATCCTCCGACTCTGGTCGCCATCCTGAATTCGCAACTCGCGGCAGCGCGGCGCCTGCGCTGACATGAGACGAGAATGCGGCAGGCCCGGCACAGCGATCCTCCACGCAGGAAGCGCGGCCGGCACGCGAAGAAGAGCTGTCGAGACCACCTTCCTACCGCGCCTGGAACCCGGAGGCCCGCGGGCTCCCGCTGGGTCCGCGGTTCTTCGCGGAGTGCGTCGCTCGAGAGGCGCTCTGTCGAAACCCCTGATCCGGTCCAATCACCTTTGCCCGCGGGCAAACATCTCCCGCTCCGCTACTCGGCCCGCCTCTCCAGCAGCCTCCGAACGATCTCCGCCGGATCCGCCCCCTCTTCGAGCACGAAGGCGACCACGTGCCCGGAGCCGCCCGCCAGCGGCTCGATCAGCCCCTCGAAGGGCGCCTCGTCCGCCGCCCGTTTCAGGGCGTTGAAGTGGTGGCGCGCCCGCACCGCCACGGGCTGGTTCGGCTTGCGCCCGCGGCGCGAAAGCGGCCGGCCGAGCAGCTCCAGGTGCTGGTCGGCCAGCCATTGGTCGAACTGCGGCCGCGACATCTCGACGAGATCGTCGGCCTGCTCGGCCACAGCGGCGCGGGCAGCCGGTTCGCGCAGCAGCGGCGTGAGCTGGCGGGCGCGGCTCCAGGGCAGGCGCTCGATCTGGGGCAGCAGCTCCGCGTCGGGGTCGGCGCCGTGGAACTCGTGGGCCCGGTAGAGGGTGGAGGCGTCGATGCCGGTGTCCTCCGCCAGGCTCCTGAAGATCCGTCCGCCGTAGCGCCGGCGGCGATCGCCCTGCGCCAGGAAGCGGTCGATGCGCTTGCCGATCTCCCAGTAGATCTTCACCATCGCGGCAAAGCGGCTCCGGCAATGGCTCGCCAGCTCGACGTAGCCCTTTTCCGCCTGCAGCTCCGGGTCGGCGTTGCCGCGCGCCTGGTGGACGATGCTGCGATCCAACGAGCGACCGTTTCCGGCGACCTCCCTCGAGCCGGAAACGGGCTCCGCGACTGCGTCAGCGTTGCGGTCCGTGACGTCTGCCATGTTCGCCCCTTTTTTCGTGCGGCCGCGGGCGCACCCCCCGCTGGACGTGGTCCCAATGGGCCGCGCGTAGAGAAGAATAACAACGCCCCACCCCGTGCTGTTGCTTCACCGACAAGAAAAGGTCCGTCCCTGAGAAGAAGTGACGACATTTCGTCGGAACAGGGCGCCAAAATCGTGGGCGCGGCCCGTCCGTCCATTTTCCTCGACGGCGCTACACTATTTCGCGCTGCCGGCGCAGCCCAAAGGGACAGGCTCTCCCGGTCCGGGCTTTTCCCGACTCCCGTTACCCCTTCGTCCGAAACGCCCGCGCCCCTCCCAGGCCCAGCTTCTGCATCCGGCTGCGCAGAGTGCTCGGGTTGATCCCGAGCAGCTCGGCCGAGCCGCCGGCCCCGTACAGCTTGCCGCCGGTCCGCTCCAGCGCCCGCTCGATGTGTTGTCGCTCCGCGTCGCGCAGAGTCGGGAAGGGCTGCTCGTCTTCGAGCAAAGCGCTGGGTGTCCGGCCCGGCCCCCGCATCACCCCTGCCGCGTCCGCTTCCGCGCCCCCTTCACCGCCCCGGTCGCTCGGCCGGTCCCCATCCAACCCCAGCTCCAACTCCGGTCCGGAGCTCAAGATCGTCGCCCGCTCCAGCAGGTTGATCAGCTCGCGCACGTTGCCGGGCCAGTCACGCGCCCGCAGCCGCGCCCCAACCCCCGCGCCGAGCCGCCAGGGACCGCGTCCGGTGCGCCGCGCCAGCTGCTCCAAGAACCCCTCGGCGATCGCCTCGATGTCATCGGGACGCTCGCGGAGCGCCGGCATCTCGATCGGGAAGACCGCCAGGCGATAATAGAGGTCCTGCCGAAAGCGCTGCTCCGCCACCGCTCGCGGCAGATCGATGTTGGTGGCGGCGATCACCCGCACGTCGACGCGCAGGCTGCGGTCGCTGCCGACCGGCTCGAAGCAGCCCTCTTGCAGGGCGCGCAGCAGCTTGGGCTGCAGCTCGACCGGCATCTCCCCGATCTCGTCCAGGAAGAGGGTGCCGCCGTTGGCCGCCTGGAAGCGGCCGATGCGCGCCTTGGTGGCGCCCGAGAAGGCGCCTTTGACGTGGCCGAAGAGCTCGCTCTCGATCAGGTTGGCCGGCAGGGCGGCGCAGTTGATGCCGATCAGCGGACGGGCGGCGCGCGGGCTCCAGCCGTGGATGGCGCTGGCCAGCACCTCTTTGCCGGTGCCGGTCTCGCCGGTGATCAGCACCGGGGTGTCGGCGGCGGCCACGGCGCGCGCGGTGCGCACGATCAGGGTCATGGCGGGGCTGCGGTTGGCCTCCATCATGGCGCAGGCGTCGCGGCGCTCCTCGACCCGCTCCCCCAGGAGCCGGTTCTGCTCCTTGAGCTGCTGGCTCAACCGGCTCAGCAGCGCCGACTGCTCGCCGTAGCTCATCGCCATCGCCAGGAGCTTGCCGAACACGTCGGCCAGGTCCACCACCTGGGCGGGATACACAGCGCAGACACGCCGGTCGAAGGTCATGATCCCGAGGGGACCGGAATGCGCCCGCAGGGGAACCACCATGCAGGAATGCCCGTGCGGCAGGTCGAGCACGCCGTCGAAAGCGTCGCCATCGCCGTCGCGATGATCGTGCTCGGTGAATGGCCGCGCATGATCCTGCTCCAGGAGCGCGCGAATGCTGGGGAAGCGCTCCAGCTCCAGCAGGTGGCGCCGCACCGCCGGACCGGCCAGCGACCCGCGCGCCACCCGTACGTGCAGCGCGTCGCCGCGCAGCTCCATGATGGTCGCCAGGTCGTAGGGGACCAACCGGCCCAGAGTCTCCATCGCCTGGCCCAGCAATTCGTTCACCTGCTCGACCGACGTGGCCAGCCCGGCCGCCTGACGCAGATCGCGGGTCAGATCGAGAATCGTCTTCGAGGATGGAACCATGTCTCCCTCCCGCATCCGGTGGTCGGGCGGATGAGCTACCCCTCTCAGCGCTCGGACCACACCGCCAGCTCGTTGCCGCTCGGATCTTCGAAGTGAAAGCGGCGGCCTCCGGGAAAGTCGAAGGGCTCCCGCACGATCCGTCCTCCGGACGCCCGGACCTTCGCCAGCGTTGCGGGAAGATCGTCGGAGAACACCACGACCAGAGGTCCCCCGGCCGACAATTCGGCGTCCACCCGAAATCCCCCGATCTCCCGATCTCGTCCCTGGATGCCGGCGTACTCGGGTCCGTAGTCGTTGAACGTCCATCCCAACGCCACTTCGTAGAAGCGTTTCGATTCGGCCATGTCGGTGACCGCGAACTCGATGTAGTCGATGTCGTGGTGAATGGGGCGGACGGGCTCCATCTCTGGCCTCCGTGATGAGGACTCGGATTCGACCGCGCGATTTCGCGGCCGCCCGAGCGTAGCGCGATATTTCGAGATCGGCGAGCGTCAAATGTCGCGGGATCTGCCGCCGGTTCCCACCGCCACATCCCAACTCATTGTCTCCCAATCACTTCCACCACATTACCCGACTGGCACGGCGCCTGCAATCAGTCCATCCGCGACCGGCGCCACCGACCTGAATCGCCCCCCCCCCGGCGACGCGCCATCCACCCACCCCCCACCGAAAGAGCGACCCATGAACAACCTGATCGGCAAGCAAGCCCCCGTCTTTTCCGCCCCGGCGGTCCTTCCCAACAACACGATCGAGGACAGCTACAGTCTGAACGATCTGCAGGGCAAATACGTGGTCCTGTTCTTCTACCCGCTCGACTTCACCTTCGTCTGCCCGACCGAGATCATCGAGTTCAATCGCAAGCTCGACGCCTTCAAGGAGCTGGGCGCCGAGGTGGTCGGGGTGTCGGTCGACAGCCAGTTCAGCCACCTGGCGTGGAAGAACACCGCCGTCAACGAGGGCGGGATCGGCAACATCCAGTATCCGCTGGTGGCCGACCTGACCAAGCAGATCAGCCGCGACTACGGGGTGCTCTTCGAGGACGCCGGCATCGCCTTCCGCGGCACCTTCCTGATCGACCGCGACGGCATCGTCAAGCACGCGGTGGTCAACGACCTCGGCCTCGGCCGCAATGTCGACGAGACCCTGCGCATGCTCCAGGCCCTGCGCCACCACGAGCAGCACGGCGAGGTCTGCCCGGCCAACTGGAACGAGGGCGACGAGGCGATGACCCCGAGCCCGGCCGGCGTCGCCGACTATCTCAGCAAGCACGGATCGTGACGAGGAGACAGACAATGGCCTTCCAACTTCCCGCCCTGCCCTGGTCCTCGGACGCCCTGGAGCCGTACATCTCAGCCCAGACGATGAGCTTTCACTACGGCAAGCACCACGCCGCCTACGTCAACAAGCTCAACGCCGCCATCGAGGGCACGCCCTACGCCGAGATGAGCCTGGAAGAGATCGTGCGGGCCACCGCCGGCGACTCCACCAAGGCCGGCATCTTCAACAACGCCGCCCAGACCTGGAACCACACCTTCTTCTGGAGCTCGATGAGGCCGGATGGCGGCGGCGCTCCGACTGGCGACCTGGCCGCCAAGATCGACGCCGCCTTCGGCAGCTTCGAGGCCTTCAAGGATCAGTTCGCCGCCAAGGCCGCGACCCTCTTCGGCAGCGGCTGGACCTGGCTGGTCCTGAACAAGGGCGAGCTCGAGATCGTCCAGACCACCGGCGCCGGCAACCCGATGACCGAGGGCGCGACCCCGCTCCTGACCCTCGACGTCTGGGAGCACGCCTACTACCTCGACTACCAGAACCGCCGCCCCGACTTCATCGGCGCCTTCCTCGACAACCTGGTGAGCTGGGACTTCGCGGCCCAGAACCTGGCGTACGCCGGCTGATCGGCCGCCGCCGCCATCCCCCCCAACGCGAAGCGCCCCCGCGCGGCTCCGTGACGGAGCGCGGCGCGGGGGCGCTTTCTTTGGGTGTGGGAGGCCGGCGGGGCGAGCCTCGCCAGCAGGCTAGAGCTCGCGGAGCTGCTGCGGCGTGACGATCGAGCCGTACATCTCCTTCAGCGCGATCAGCCCGGCCTTCTGCTCGCTGAGCACATCGAAGAGCCGCTCCGGAACCCGGTCCTCCTTGCGGTAGGCCTCTTCCTGCAGGTCGATGCGGGCGACGATCTTGTCGATGTAGAGCGAGAACTGCTTGGTGTAGAGCGCCTCGCCGTACTCCTTGTCGATGATCGACTCGAAGAGGTTGCGCAGGTCCTCGTACTGCGGCAGGTTGCCGACCGGCGAGTCGATCGCGCCCACCTCGCCGTGGGCGTAGCGCTCCAGCCAGGCCAGCCAGACCTTCACGTCGCGCTTCTCGCCGAGCAGCTTCTTGGAGCTTCCGCCACGCGCCTCTTCGGTGAGGAAGTAGTTCAACCCGGCCATCACCGGACGCTTGTCGGCGGCGATCTTGTCGGAGTTGAAGAACTGGAACTGCACGTCCATGTAGTCGCCCAGGGCGCCGGGGATGAAGGGGGCGTTGGCCCAGGGGGCGCGCTTCACGCCGCTCGCTCCGACCTCGGTGGCGGTGGCGGCCGACACGATGCAGGCGCCGATCGTCACGCCGGCGTCGGCGTTGGCGGCCACCCAGACCGGCGGCATGGTGTCGGCGTCGCGGCCCGAGTAGGTCACCATCCGGGTCTCGACCCCGGCCGGATCCTCGGCGGCCTCGCAGTAGTTGGCGAGCGCGGTCGACGGCACGGTGCAGCGGGCGTTGGGATGCGAGATCGGCACCTCTTTGCCCTTCGCGTCGACCATGCCCTGGGTCCACTCACCCTGGAAGTTGCGGCCGGAGCTGGGATGCACCTCGCCATTGCCGGTCCAGTGCGGCTTGCCCTGGTCGTCGATCAGGACGTTCGACCAGATCACCTCGGTGGCCGGCTCGCGCAAGAGCTTCATCAGGTGCGGGTCGCCTTCCCAATTGACGTCCTCGACGATGCCGAAGATGCCGCATTCGGGATTGATCGAGCGCACGCCGCCGTCGTCGGCGATCCACATCTGGGCCAGGTCGTCGCCCACGAAGAGATCACCGGCCATCGCCGTGGTGGTCTTGCCGCAGCCGCTGGGGGCGGCGCCGACGCACCAGGTGACGCGCCCGCCGGGGCCCTGGATGCCGGTGATGAACATGTGCTCGGAGAGCTCCTCGCCGCCGCCCTTGTAGATCGCCTTGTCGACGGCGAAGCGGTGGTTGCCCTTCTTCATGAGCAGGGTGTTGCCGGCGTAGGTGCAGTTGAAGCTGTAGGTGGTCCACAGCTTGCGGTCCATGAAGACGCGCGCGTTGGGCAGGTCCTCGGGACGGTTCAGGCCTTCGGAGTGGATGTTGGCGAAACAATGGCCGAGGCGCTCCACCTCGCCGTCGAACTCGGCGTAGATGTTGCGGTAGAGGATCTCGGCGCTGTGGCAGACGTAGGCCGAGCTGGAGATCTCGAGCGCCGGGTTGGAGACCGGCGCGCCGGCGGGACCGCGCGAGTAGAAGCCGATCACCATCGTCTTGCCGCGCATGATGCCGCTCATGTGGGTGCGCACTTCGTCGAGCGCCACGCCGCGCAGCTTCTTCTTGGCCAGTGAGCTGAGCGCCTCGCCTTCGTCGACGATGTAGAAGGTGCGGTCGACGATCCGCCCCTGCTCCCCGGACAGGTCGTAGTGGATGGTGTGCTCGGCCATCGGCAGGGGCGCTTCCTCGCCCTTGTCGAGCGCCATCTGGCGGATGAAGGCCAGGTCCTCGGCGGAGCCGGTGTTGACGTAGATCTCGTCGGGCTCGCACATCAGAATCGCGTTGGCGATCTTGAGGAGGACGTCGGGGTTCTTGATCACGCCGAGCCGTGCCAGGTGCTCGGGGCTCATCTTGCTCTCGAACACACGGGTCGCCTCGGCGGCGGTCTTGATCCCCCCGATCTCTTGAACGATATCCAAGCCTGCGGCTGTCTCCGACATCTCGAGTCTCCTGATTCGTTTCGTTGGGGGTTCTCGTGAGGGGTGGCTCACGAGGGAATGGGAAGGGTCTGGTGGGAATGGCCCACGGAGCCAATCGCGCATCGTATCGCGCCCGCGCGCGTGAGACCAGCTACGGGTTGGGGGATGTGCCGCGATAAAGGAATTGGATCAAAGGGGCAGGGCGCTCAGCGGTAGCGCACCTCGATCGCATCGAGGCGGAAGATGGCGCCCGTCGACTCCGGGCGCTGCTCGCCGCGGACGCGGATATCGAGCAGGTGGAAGCCGTCCACCAGACTGTCGGCGGCGGCGATGGTGCGTTGCAGCTCGAGGCTGTCGGCGTAGGTGTCGACGGATGCCAGAAGGGCGTGGTCGAGGTAGATGTCGACCAGGCCCTGGTCGGGGCCGCGCAGGCCGATCACGCGCACGCCGATGCCGTCGAAATGCATCCGCGCGCGGGCGTCGGGTTGGTCGGAGAAGGCGTAGCCGCGCTTGATGCAGCCGGGCTGGACCGCGCGGCCCCAGCTGCCGCTGGGGACGATCGGCTCGTCGCGGGCGTCGTCGTAGATCTCGTGGGTGCTGACCACCGACCAGTCGGCGCCGCCGTCGGTGGAGCGCAGGAGCCCTTCGAAGCCGCCGAGGAAGAGGGTCGAGTCGGATGGGAAGGCCGGGCTGAGCTCCAGCCAGCTGGAGCTGACGGCGTCGTCGCAGGGGCTCGAGACGCGTCCCCAGCTCTCGCCGGCGCCGGTCGAGCGGTAGACCCCGTGCGACATGGTGGTGGCCAGGATCGTGCGGTCGGTGGCGAAGCCGGGTGAGAGGGCGAGGTGGGTGGGGCGCGCCGGGTCGAGACCGGCGCCGCGCCGGCTCCAGGTCTGGCCGTGGTCGGTCGACTTCTGGAAGCCGAGGGTGTCGGTGAGGGCGAAAGCCAGGCCGGAGACGGAGAAGTCGGGGGCGAGGGCGAGCTGCAGGTAGGCGTCGACCGGGCTGGCGGTGACGCTCCAGCTGCGGCCGCCGTCGGTGGAGCGGTGCACGGCGGAGGTGGAATCGGGTCCGGCGATGAAGAGGGTAGAGTCGACCGGGAAGTCGGGCGAGAGCGCCAGCTCCCAGAAGCGCCCGGGCGGGGGGTCGGGCAGCCGCGGCCAGGTGGCGCCGCCGTCGGTGGAGCGGTGCAGCTTGGTGATCTCATGCACGCTGAAGGCGTAGATGGTGCGGTCGGTCGCGTAGCCGGGTGAGAACTGGATGCCGCGGATCGCGTTGCGCTCGATCAGCGAATCGGGCGGTGGGATGGCGACGTGGGTCCAGGTGAGGCCGCGGTCGACGCTGCGCTGGATTCCGCCGCTGGTGCCGCTCAGGATCAACGAGTCGGCGGCGAACTCGGGCGAGAAGACCAGGGCGTTGGACGACATGCCGGCGTAGTCGGTGATGCGCACGTCCCAGCTCGAGCCGCCGTCCTGCGAAATGCTGAAGGGCATGCCGTAGCCGGTGTAGGCGACCACGGAATCGCTCTCGAAGGCGGGCGAGAGGGCGATGCGGTGGCCGAAGCGGGTCGGGTTGATGTTGGCCTGGTGCCAGCTATCGCCACCGTCGAAAGAGCCGTAGAGACCCTCCATGGTGCCGCACAGGACCAGGGGCGGATCGGGGTAGGCGCGGGCGAGCTCGACGTCGAGGTAGTGGACGCTGACGCGGTCCCAGAGCTTGACCGCCAGCGGCGTGTGCTGCCAGCTTTCGCCGCCGTCGCGCGAGCGGTAGAGCCCGGCCTCCTTGGTGGTGACGAAGAGCTCGGGCGGATCGGGGAAGGCGGGGGCGGCGGCGATGTCGGTGCAGTAGAGCTCGGCGAGACCGACGTTGATCGGCAGGAAGGAGGCGCCGGCGTCGGTGGAGCGCAGCACGCCCTGGTCGAGGGTGGCCAGCCACAGGGTGGGGTTGGTGGCGTAGTCGGGGGCGATCTCGAGCGCCGCCACGACGGCAGCCGGCAGACGGGTGATCCAGGTGGCGCCGCCGTCGCCGCTGATCCGCAGGGTCGAGTCGGAGAGGGCGAGGGCGACCGTGGAGTCGGCATCGAAGCGGTCGGAGACCTCGAGCACCTCGATCTCGGGCGCGAGAGGATCGAGGGGATCGCCGCTCTCGAAGACCGAAAGAGTCGACAGGCCGCCGTCCGCGGAGCGGTGAAGGGCGTGGGAGGAGGCCGCGAAGAGGCCGCGTCCGCCGCCGGCGAAGCGCGGCACCGCGAGGTGCTCCAGGCGCTCGGGACCGATCGGCGGCAGCCAGTGCTGGCCGCGATCGAGCGAGGGCTGCAGCCGCCCCGATCCGGTCAGGATCCAGGCCACCCCGGAGGTGTCCCAGTCCGAGGCCGCGACGATTCCGTCGGCCCGATCGGAGAGGGCGCCGCAGCGCGACTGGCGCCAGGTCTTGCCGGCATCCTGGCTGCGCAGCAGCACGTTGCTGGTGCCGGCCGACCCGACCAGCAGGGTGCGGTCGAAGGCGAACTGGGGGCTGATCGCGTAGCCGTCGATGATGTCGTGGGGGTGGTGGGCGTGCGCCGGGCGCGGCGCGGCGGCGGCCAGCAGCGCGGCACAGACGGCGAGAAGCGACGGCGAGCGAGACAATTCGGTCCCCCATGTGGGCCGGCGGCGGACAGTGCCAGCCTCTACAACATCTAACCGCCGTCGCGCCCGCGCGTCAAACCGAACGCCGGCCACAGAGGTAGTACTGCCCCCCCGCCGGCAGGCGGTGCAGGCGCGGCTCGAGCGACCGCAGCCGGCCCAGCATCCGCGGCAGAAAGACTATGTAGCGCACCGCGAGCTGGTCCAGTGGAGCTCCGGCGCAGACCCGGCGCAGGCTGCCCGCCCTGTGCAGTTCGACCCCGGCGTCGAGCGGACAGCGCGAGACCACCCAGCGGGTGAGCGGGTTGAGGGGATTGTGCTCGAAGAGGAAGAAGAGGCCGCCGGGACGCAGCACGCGGCACATCTCGCGCACCATCGCCGGGTGCAGATCCGCGTCGGCGTGGTGGAAGATGCAGGACGAGAGCACCAGATCGAACGCTGCGTCGCCGAAAGGCAGCTGCTGCGCGGTGCCGGCCGCGAAGCTGTCCGGCGGTAGATCGAGCGCGGCCGCGCGCGCGCGCATTCCGGCCGAGGGCTCCACGCCCCGAACCCGGCGCAGGCTGCCGCTCAGGAGCTGCACCATGCGCCCGGTCCCGGAGCCCACATCGAGCGCCGCGGCTCCGGCCGGGTCGAAGCCCATACGCCGGCACTGGTCGACCAGCTCGCGCGCCTTCAGCCGCAGATAGTAGTCCGATTCCTCGCCGCCCAGCAGCAGCTTCAGCTTCTCGTCGACCACTCCCTCGTAGTCTTCGCTGACCGCGTCGAAGCCCGCTTCCGCTCCTTCCCCCGAAACGTAGCCCGCGCTCAACGCAGCACCTCGTCCACGAAGTAGAGCGGCCGCGCCTTGGCCTCGTTGTAGATGCGCCCCAGGTACTCGCCGATGACGCCGAGGCTGAGCAGCTGCACGCCCCCCAGGAAGGCCACCACGATCACCATCGAGGTCCAGCCGGAGACCACCCGGCCGGTGAAGAGCCTGGCCCAGACGGCGAAAGCCGCGTAGGAGAAGGCCGCCAGCGAGGAGAAGAGGCCGAGCGCGGTGGCGACCCGCAGCGGCGCGCTGGAGAACGACACGATGGCGTCGAAGGCGAAGATCACCATCTTGCGCAAGGGGTACTTGGTGGTTCCGGCGCTGCGCGGCTCGCGCACGTAGTCGATGCCGGTCTGGCGGAAACCGATCCAGGTCACCAGCCCGCGCACGAAGCGGTGGCGCTCCTCGATCTGCTGCAGAGCGTCGACCGCGCGCCGGCTCATGAGCCGGAAATCGCCCGCGTCACGCGGGATGTCGACCGCCGCGAGAGCGTGGATCAGACGATAGAAGAGCGACGCGGTGGTGGTCTTGAAGACGCTCTCTCCTTCGCGCCGCGCACGCACTCCGTAGACCACGTCGAAACCCTCGCGCCAGCGCTCCACCATCTTTCCCAGCACCTCCGGCGGATCCTGGAGATCGGCGTCCATCACCACCACCGCCGCCCCGCGGGCATGATCGAGGCCGGCGGTGATGGCGATCTGGTGGCCGAAGTTGCGCGAGAGCAGCACCACTCCCACCCGCCGATCGCGCTCGGCGAAGGCGCGCAGGATCTCGACCGACGAATCGCTGCTGCCGTCGTTCACGAAGACGATCTCGTAGACCAGGTCGAGCGCCTCCAGCGCCGCCTTCACCCGCTGGTGGCACTCCGGCAGCACCTCTTCTTCGTTGTAGACCGGAATGACGACGCTCAGCTCGATCTCGGCGCTCATCGCTGCGTTCCCCCTGGGGAATGGAGTGGATCGGGCGGCGGGCAGGGCCACGCGCCGGCGAACACCATGATCCGCGGATCGCTGTAGCAAGGCGGACCCAGCAGCTCCGCCACCAGGTCGAGGGTCGGCTGGTAGAGCTCTCGGGAGACGCCGTGGAAGGGCTGGTCCGGGTCGCCGGCCGGCAGATAGCGGTCGCGATGCAGCACCACCGCGCCGATCTCGAGCCGCTCCAGGTCGGCGCGCACCCGCGCCGAGTCCAGCGGCGGGGCGCCGGCCGGATCGCGCAGCGCGGCCAGCAAGGGCTCCTCCTCGAAGAGCCGCCGCGCATGCTCCGGGTTGCGACTGATATACCCCGAGAAGATCGGACGCCGGTGGCCGATCTGCTCGTACATGTAGCGCCCCACCATGGAGCTGGCGGGAGCGCCCCGGGGGGCGATCGGCAGGTTCAACAGGGCCGTGCCGGACGGGTCCTGCGCCAGTCGCTCGAAGTAGGGGCTCATGCTCGGGTCGATCTTCTCGTAGGGTGCGATCAGCGCCTCGAAAGGGATCAGGAAGGCCAGGCCGGCGGTGCAGACGCGCGCCGCGCCGCGCCCACGGCGGCGCTCGATCCACGCCAGGAGCGCCTGGCAGCCGATCGCGGCCAGTGGCGCCAGCGCCAGCATGGTGCCGATGATCATACGCGAGGGGGCGCGCGCCGCGCTCAGTCCGGGCAGCCGCCCGAACACCCAGTAGGGCAGCGGAATTCCCACCACCGGCGCGTCGTAGCCCAGCCGCCGCAGCACACCGCCCAGCCCGGTCCTGGCGAGCAGCGCGCCCTCGGTGCCGACGAACACCGCGCCGGCGACGTGCAAGAAGGCGCCCAGACTGAGCACCCAGAAGGCGAAGGCCATGAAGCGCAGAAAGCGCGCGCCGGGGTCGTGGCGGCGGCCGCGGAAGCCGAGCCAGGCCAGGGCCAGCGCCGTATAGCCGACGAAGGTGAGCTGCTCCAGCGGCGAGGGGCGGCTGACGTAGCCCTCGTGGTAGCGCGACAGCCAGTGGTAGAGGGGCCGGACCGCGTCCCCCCAGAGGGGATGGAAGGGACCGGGGACGAATGCGCCGAAGAGATCGCCCACCGCGGCGTTGATTCCCGGCTGGACGCCGCCGGCGCCGGCGACCTGGCCGTGGCTGAACCAGGGCAGCAGGAAGGGCGCCAGCAGCGCGGTCGCCAGCGCCCCGGCGAGCGCCGCGCCGCGCCAGAATCGCGCCGCCAGCAGGCGCCGGTCGCGCACCAGCGCGCCGTGCCCGAGCTGCAGGGCGAGCCAGACGAAGGCGGTCAGCAGCAGGTACCAGGAGCAGATACCGGTCAGGGCCAGGGCCGCTCCCGCCGCCAGAGCGTGACGCGGCCGGGCGCTGTCGCGAAAGCGCAGCACGAAGAGCGCCGCCAGCGGCAAGAACTGGGCCGCCGCCAGGTTGGGATGGACGCAGAAACGCGAGGTCAGGAAGGGCGAGAAGCCGTAGACCAGTCCACCGATGAAGGCGGCGCGGCGCTCATCCACGAAGTAGCGCGCGAAGTGGTAGCCGCCGAAGCCGCAGAGCGCCCAGTTGCCGAGCTGGATCAGGTTGTAGCCGAGCGGATCGCCGAACAGGGCGTGCGCCGGAAAGCTCAGGAGCGCGTTGAAGTAGGAGAGATCGATGCGCACCAGGTCGACGCCCAGCGGATGGAAGATCATCTCGGTATGGTTGAACGCGCCCTGTAGCCAGGCGCGGCGGAAGAACCAGTTGAACCAGACGTAGACGTACGAGTCCCCCGCCCCGATGTAGGCGGCACGCGCCGCGATCGGCAAGGGGTAGGAGCACAAGGTCGCGATCAGGAGGTAGCCGGCCAGCACGTCCAGGTGCAAGCGCCGCCACCACGGCGCAGGGCGTGCCCTGGGGGCCGGATTCGCTGCCTCGGATCTCGTTGACTGGTGGTCGTCCCGCATCGCTCGGGGCAGGATCGCACAGGCGCCGCGGGGGTGCTACTCAACGTAGCCGAGGGCCTCCAGATTGGCCTGGACCTGGGTGCTCAAGGGGGCGCCGCGCAGCTCGCAGATCTCGATCTCGGGAGAGCCGATGCCGAAAGCGCCGGCGAGCATCCGATCGCTGAGCTCCTCGACCAGCGCCACGACCCGCGCGGGCTGCTCGGCCGCCAGGTTCAGGCAGTGTTCGGGGTCGATCCGCGAGTCGTAGAGCTCGATGACGTCGCCGGGATGGCCGTCGCAGCCGGGCGGCGGCAGCAACGCCAGCTCTCCGCGATGCCGATCGAAGCCCCAGGGCGCCGAGTAGCCGCCGTAGATGCTGTAGCGGCCGGCGTGGTAAGCGAAGCGCGCGCGGCCGTGCTCGGTGTGGGCCACCGGTCGCTGTCCCGGCTCGTCGTGCATCCAGGGCATCAGGTCGACCCCGTGGATCGATGCCGGCGCCGCGACGCCGGCGACCGCCAGCAGCGTGGCGAAGATGTCGACCGTGGTCGCCCGCACTCCCACTCGCCCGCCGGGCTCCAGGAGCGGCGGGTAGCGGAAGATGGCCGGCACCCGGGTCACCTCGGGGTAGAGCGAGTGGGAATGGCCGATGGCGCCGCGGTCCATCAGCTCCTCGCCGTGGTCGGCCGTCAGCACCACCACGGTCTGGTCGAAGGACCGGGACGAGGCCCGGTAGAGGGCGAGGATCTCGCCCAGCAGCCGGTCGGCCGCCCAGATACCGGTGTCGTAGAGGCCCTCCACGTAGACCATGCTGTCGGGGGCGCTGAGCCAGGCACCGCTCGAGGGGCCGAGTCCGTTGCAGTCGCGCGCCGCGGCCGGATCCAGCGCCGGCGCCTCGCGGTTGACCCGGCGGATCGCCAGCTCGGCCCGCTCCACGCCGTCGAGCCCGCGCGGCAGGAAGGCGGCCTCGTTGGCCCGGGCGGGACCGTAGGGCGCGTGGGCGAGGTTGATGTGGACGAAGGTGAAGAGCGGACCGGAGGACTCGAGGTGGATGCGCAGCAGCATCTGGATCGGCGTGCTCAACTCCTCCCGCTGCCCAATGTGGGTCAAGCGCTCGAAGCCGAGGTCGAAGCCGAACTCCGGTCCCACGTAATCGTTCTGGTAGAGGCCAAAGGTGGAGTAGCCGTGCCGCTGCAGCAGCACCGGCAGCAGATCGAAGCTCTCGCAAAGCGCGGCGCGGTTGTCGATGATGCCGTGGGTGGTGGGGTAGAGCCCGGTGAAGAGCGAGGCGTGGGTCGGCAGGGTCCAGTCGGAGCTGGAGAAGAAGTGGTCGAAGGCCACCCCCTGGGCCGCCAGGGCGTCGATGTTGGGGCTGGTGGCGCGCGGGGCGCCGTAGCAGCCGAGGTGGTCGGCGCGCACCGTATCGAGCGAGATCAGCAGGATGTCGGGCGGAGCGGGCGGCGCGGAGAAGCCGCAGGCCGCGAGCTGCAGGCAGCACGCGAGCAGACCGAGCGGGCGGCCCGGCCGGCGCATCCGGGGGGGGGTCGGAGTGCTCATCGCGGGTGGGTCGAGGGCGCATCCGGGGCGCGCCCGGGGGGCGCCGACTCCGCTATGATCGCGGCGCCTGCCCGTCAGTTTAACCTTGGAGCTGTCATGGCCGCGCCTCCCTCCAGCAAGACCTTCGACTTCCTGGCCTCCGCCCCCCACCAGCGGGCCAAGCTCAACGACGAGTCGATCAAGCGCGACTTCGCCGCCCACCTGCGCTACTCGCTGGCCAAGGATCGCTTCACCGCCACCAAGCGCGACCAGTACTACGCCCTGGCGCTGGCGGTTCGCGACCGGGTGGTGGAGCGCTGGATCAAGACCCAGCAGACCCACCACGCGCGCGACGCCAAGCGCATCTACTACCTCTCGCTCGAGTACCTGATCGGCCGCGCCCTGCACAACAACGTCCTCAACCTCGGCTTCGAGGATGTGCTCCGCGACGCCCTCGACGAGCTCGGCATCGTCTTCGAGGACCTCCTCGATCACGGGGTCGACGCCGGGCTCGGCAACGGCGGTCTGGGCCGGCTGGCGGCCTGTTTCCTCGACTCGATGGCGACCATGGAGCTGCCGGCCTTCGGCTATGGGCTCTGCTACGACTACGGGATCTTCACCCAGACCATCCAGGACGGGCACCAGTTCGAGCGCCCCGACGACTGGCTCCGGCGCGGCAACCCCTGGCTGATGGCACGCCCGGAGTACATCGCCGAGGTCCATTTCGGCGGCCGGGTGGAAGCGGTCCACGACCACACCACCACCGGCTTCCGCTGGGTCGACACCGACACCGTGATCGGCCTGCCCCACGACATGCCGATCGTCGGCTACGGCTGCAACACCGTCAACAACCTGCGCCTGTGGTCGGCGAAGGCGCGCGAGGAGTTCGATTTTCACGATTTCAACCGTGGTGACTACTTCGGAGCCGTGGAGCAGAAGAACCTGGCTGAGCGTATCACCAAGGTGCTCTACCCCAACGACAACAACTATGAAGGCAGGGCGTTGCGCTTCCGCCAGCAGTACTTCTTCGTCTCCTGCTCACTGCAAGACATCTTGCGCCGCTACCTCTCCGAGCACCAGGGCTTCGACTCCTTCCCCGACAAGGCCGCCATCCAGCTCAACGACACCCATCCCGCGCTCGCCGTGCCGGAGCTGATGCACCTGTTGATCGATCGCCAGGGACTCGACTGGGACCGCGCCTGGCGCATCACCCAGGCGGCCACCGGCTACACCAACCACACCCTGATGCCAGAGGCCCTGGAACGCTGGCCGCTGGAGTTCTTCGAGACCTTCCTACCGCGCCACCTGCAGATCATCTACGAGGTCAACCGTCGCTTCCTGCGCCGAGTGCAGACACGTTTTCCCTTCGACGAGGCGCGCTTGCGGCGCATGAGCCTGATCGACGAGACCCCGCCGCGCTCGGTGCGCATGGCCAATCTCGCCATCGTCGGTTCCAAGTCGATCAACGGCGTGGCGGCGCTCCACACCCACCTGCTCGAAACCCACCTGTTTCGCGACTTCTACCAGCTCGACCCGGAGCGCTTCAACAACAAGACCAACGGCATCACTCCGCGGCGCTGGCTGCTGCTGGCCAATCCCGGACTGTCGACCCTGATCAGTGACCTGATCGGCCCGGACTGGGTCACCGACCTGGAGCGCCTGCGCGAGCTCCAGAGCGCCGCCGACGACGCGGAGTTCCGCCGCGCGTTCCGGCGCGTCAAGGCCGACAACAAGTCGCGCCTGGCCGAGCTGTTGCGCCAAGCGGCCGGTGTGCGGGTGCCGCCCGACGCGATCTTCGATGCCCAGGTCAAGCGTTTTCACGAGTACAAGCGCCAGCTTTTGAACGTGCTGCACATCGTGATGCTCTACATGCGCCTGAAAGACGATCCCACGCTGGAGATGCCCCCCCGCGTCTTCATCTTCGCCGGCAAGGCGGCGCCCGGCTATGCCATGGCCAAGCTGATCATCAAGCTGATCCACTGCCTGGCCGAGGTCATCAATCGCGACGATTCGATCGACGACCGCTTGCGGGTGGTCTTCGTGCCGAACTACGGAGTCACCCTGGCGCAGCGCATCATCCCCGCGTCCGAGGTCAGCCAGCAGATCTCCACCGCCGGCATGGAGGCCTCGGGCACCGGCAACATGAAATTCGCGCTGAACGGCGCGCTGACGGTCGGCACGCTGGACGGCGCCAACATCGAGATTCGCCAGGAGGTCGGTGACGACAACATTTTCGTGTTCGGTCATACGGCCGAGCAGGTGGAAGATCTGCGCGACGATCCGGCGGCCCATCCGCGGCTCTTCTACGAGAGCGACGACGAGATCAGAAGAGTCTGCGATCTGCTCTTCGGCGACTTCTTCAACCGCGACGAGCCGGGGATCTTCCAGCCGCTTCGCACACGCATCCTGGAGAGCCCCGATCCCTATATGCACCTGGCCGATCTGCGGAGCTATGCCGACGCGATGCAGTGCTCGGCGCAGCGCTACCTGGATCCGGAGGACTGGGACCGCGCCGCGATCCTGAACGTGGCGCGGATGGGGAAGTTCAGCTCCGACCGCACCATTGGCGAGTACAACGAAGAGATCTGGCGCGTGGAGCCTATCGGCATCGAGGACTGAGGGGCGTGCTGACGGTGGCGCTGGTGCTGCTGGGGTGGCTGGTTCTCGGCTACCCGGCTGCGGTCCTGGCCGCCGCCCGACTGCGCCGCCGGCGCATTCGCCGCGATCCGCGCCACCGGCCGCCGGTGGTGGTCGTGGTGCCGGCCTGCAACGAGGCGCGCGCGCTGCCGGGGCGGCTGGCGAATCTGCTCGATCAGTCGCACCCGCCGCGGGCGATCGTGGTGGTCACCGACGGCTCATCCGACGACACCCACGCGGCGGCTCGAGCGGCGGCGGCGGACGATCGGCGCATCGTGGTCCTGGAGCCGGGGCCGCGGCGCGGCAAGCTGGCGGCGATCGGTCGCGCCCTCGAGGCCTGCCCCGGCGAGGATCTCGGCGGCGCCGCGTTGGTGGTGCTGACCGATGCCAACACATATTTCGAGCAGGACGCACTCGGCCGTCTCTGCGCCCACTTCGCCGATCCCGAGGTCGGCTCGGTGAGCGGCGCGCGGCGGGTCGCTCCGGAGGGCGCGCTGGCGGCGGGCCTGGCTAGCTACGAGCGTCGCTTGCTGCGGGCCGAGTCGGATCTGGGCTGCGCCATCGGCGCCGCCGGCGAGCTGCTGGCGCTGCGCCTCGACCTGGCGCGGAGAATCATCCCGGCCCTCGACGCCGCCACCGTCAATGACGATTTCGCGCTGGCGATGGGCGTGGTCAGAGCCCGCAAGCGACACCTTTTCGATGGCGCGCTACGGGCCACTGAAGCACCACCGGCGCGGCGCCGCGAGGAGCTGGGGCGGCGCACGCGGATCAGCGCCGGGCGCGCCCGCGACCTGGCGCGCCTGGTGCAGGGCCCCTGGCTGCTCGCGCGCCCCTGGATCGCTTTCGCCATCTTCTCGCACAAGGGGCTGCGCCTGCTGGCGCCGGTCCTGGTGCTGGCGCCCCTCGCGGCGGCGCTGAGCGCCGCTGGAGCGATCGGGAACGCGGCGCGAGCGACGGCGCTCCTGGCGCTGGCTACGCCCGCTGCGGCGCGGCTGATTCCCGCCGGCGCCGGCGGGCGGACCGGCACGCTGCTGCGCACCGGAGCCGACCTGCTGACCGACGCGGCGCTCTACTGGGCGGGCGGGCTGCTGGGGCTGGGATTTGCGGCGCTCGGCCGCGCCCCCTGGCCGCGGGAGCCGCGCTAGTCCTGTCTCGTTCCCCTGCGCACCGGCCGAAACAGCGCCTCTTCGGCGCTCAGCAGGCCGTTGCCGTCGATGTCGGTCTTCATGAACGCCTTGCGCGTTCCCGCGAACTCCGCCTTGTCGAGAAAGCCGTCGCCGTCGGCGTCGAAGGACTCGATGAAACGGCTGCCGCGCTGCACCGGCGGCAGCCCGTCGCTGGAGTCGGGCAGAAGATCCGCCGCGCTGAGATTCCCGTCCCGGTCGGCGTCGAGGCGGAGAAAACGCAGATCTCCGCCGGGGAACTCCTCCTTGGGGATCATCCCGTCGCCGTCGCCGTCGTAGTGCGCGAAGACCGCGGCGACCGCGGCATCGATCGGCAGCGCCGCCGGGTCGTCGTGCAGCGCGCGGAGCACCAGAAGGGCGCCCAACGCCACGCCCAGAACCAGCATCGCGAGGTCCGGTCCTTTGGACCGCTCACCACTCATTCGGATCCTCCGCTATAGTCGCGGAACAGACGGTCGAGACGAGCATAGCCAAATCCGGACCGCATCGCGCCGCCTCCGACACCATGAACCGACTCGGCACCACCATCGGGCTTTCGCTCGAGCTCCTCTCCGCCTGGTTCGCCGTGACCGCGCTGACCGCCCTGGTGAGCGCAGTGCTGCCGGAGAGGTTCCGGCGCATCGTGCTCCTGGCATCGAGCGGCACCTTTCTCTTCTACGCCCTCGATCCGGAGATCGCCGGCTTCTGTGTCGCCTTCGCAACCGTCTTCCACGCACTGACCTCGACCGACCTGCTCCCCGCCAAGGCACGAGTCCCCGCCGGCGCGGCGCTGATCGCCGGGGTGCTGGTCCCCGTGGGGCTCTCGGAACTCTTCCTGGAGCGCCCCGGCGGCGAGCTCCCCATGGTCCTCAAGATCGACGCCTTCTTCCTGGTCATCTTCGCCAAGAAGCTGGTGTCGGTGCTGATGGAGATCGTCGCCCGCAAGCGGCCGCCGAGCCGCTTCGAGATCTTCCTCTACCTCTTCTCCCTGCCCTTCCTGCTGGGCAAGGCGGCGGTCTTCTCACCGAGCCACATGGCGGACCGGGAAGGGCGCGAGTCGAGGGCGCGGGCGCTGGCCAGCGGTCTCGTCACACTGCTGAAGGCGGCGGCGCATCTCACCGTCCTGGCGCTCCTGGCATGGATGCCGGTGCGGGTGCTGGTGACCGGCGAGCTGGCCGGGACCTTGGAGTCGCTCTCCTGGTGGGCGATCTACGGCGCGGTGCTGGCGAACTACCTGCTCCTCTACCTGTTCCGATACGGCACCGAGCAGCTCAGCGTCGGGGCGGCGCGGATGCTCGGATACGCGGTCGACGACAACTACCAGCGGCCCCTGCTGGCGCGCGACTACGCCGACTTCTGGCGCCGTTGGAACGTCCATTTCCGCGAGCTGGTGGTGCGGATCTTCTACTTCCCCACCCTCCTCGCGCTGCATCGCCGAGGCTGGTCGAAGGCGGCGACGGTGACGATGGCCTGCACCGTCACTTTCGCCGGCCACGGGCTGTTCATGCTCTGGGCCCGGGGGATCCTGATCTCGACCCTCGACCTCGGAACATGGACGCAGATGATCATCGCCCTGGGGATTTACGAGGTGTTCGAGACGGTGCTGGTCAGCGTCACGCTCCTCACCCAGAACCTGGAGCGGCGACGGCGCTGGGGGCGCCCCTACCTCTGGTTCGGAATCGCCCTCACCTACCACCTGCGGGCCGCCATGGTGGTGCTCATCTTGCGGAACGAGATGACCCTCGGCGATGTAGGCGCGCTCTTCGGGCGCCTCTTCGGGGTCTCCTGATGGTCGCTCAGAGCCCCCGCACCGCCTCTTCGTAAGGCGTGAAGCCGCGCACCCCGCCGTGCAGCGAACGGTCGGGACGGTGGAAGGCGTGGCTCTCGTATATCACCCGCAGAAGCTGGTCGCGCTGCTCGGGCTCGGCCAGGCGGGCTATCCCCGCCGCCCGCTCGCCGAGACTCAGACCGCGCGGATCGAAGGCCCCGTACTCCGACACCACGATCACCTGGTCGGCGGCGATCGCGGTGGTGGTGATCCCCTCCGGGCAGCGGTCGACCACCTTCGGCACCCCCGCCGGGGTGGTCGACTTGAGGGCGATGATCGCCACGCCGCCGCGGGAGTACTGCGCCCCGCGGATGAAGTCGGCCTGGCCGCCGACGCCCGAGTAGATCTTGCGCGCTTGCAGGGAGTCGGCCCAGATGTTGCCGTGCAGGTCGACCCCGATGGCGCCGTTGATGGCCACCATGCGCGGCTGGTCGGCGATCCGGAACACACTGTTGGTGTAGTCGCAGGGGCGGGCCTGCACCGCGCTGTTGAAGTGCAGCCAGTCGTAGCCGGCCTGGTCCTCGGCCAGGAAAATCGACGAGATCGAGCAGTTGATCGCCGGCTTCCAGCGGTTCGACACCACGCCGCTCTGGATCAGCCGCATCATGGCACCGGCGAAGAGCTCGGTGTGAATCGCCAGATCCCGCACCCCCTTGCGCAGAATCGCCGAAGTCACCGCCTCGGGCACCTCGCCGATCCCGTACTGCAGGGTCGATCCCGGGGTCTTCTGCGAGCCGTCGCGCACGTAGAGCGCGGCGATGATCTCGCCGATCCTGATCGCCCGCTGGTCGGGCCGGCGCACCGGGCTGGCCGGCAGCGGCCGGTCGCTCTCGACCAGGTAGTCGATATGCGACTCCGGGATCGTGGTGCCGAGCACGAAGGGCATCGATGCATTGCGCTCGGCGATCACCTTGCCGCCCTTGGCGCGGGCGCTCTCGATGGCGGCCAGCACCGACTCGACGGTGGTGCCGAGGCTGTAGTTGCCGCCGGGGTCGGGACCGCTGACCGAGAGCAGCACCACGTCGGCGCCCCCCACCCGGCGCAGCTGGCGCGGCACCTCGGAGAGGTGCAGGGGGTGGTACTTGGCGCGGCCGCTGTTCACCGCTTCCTTGGAGAGGGCGCCGTTGAAGATGATCCGGTGGGTGAGGCTGCCGCAGCGCTCCTCGCCGAAGAGCTCCTCCAGCCCCTCGCCAAGCAGCAGCACGCTGTAGAGATCGACGTCGCGGATCGTCAGGTCGCTCGCCAGCTGGCGCAGCAGGGCGCTGGGGGTGGCGGCGTTGCCCGACGCGTAGAGCACGCTGCCGGGCGGGATCAAGGTGGAGTTCACGGCTTGCGAGACGTCCGTTATGATTTTCATGATGCGCGCAAGTCTACCGAGAGCGGTCTTTTCGTCCAACGTCGCGGTGGCGGTGGGGGCACTGGGGGCGGCGGCGCTGCTGCCGGCCGGCTGCGAGGTGGCGACCGAGCTCGGCGCTGAGCCGATCCCGCTGCCGGAGATGGTGGCGATCGCGGCGGGCGCCTTCGACGCCGGAAGCCCGCTCGGCGCATCGATCCGCGACGCCGACGAGACTCCGCACCGGGTCACCCTGACCCGTCCCTTCCTGATCGCCACCACCGAGGTCAGCCAGGCGCTCTGGGAGCGGGTGATGGGCGCCAATCCCAGCCTGCGGTGGAGCTGCGGCGAGACCTGCCCGGTCGACGACCTGAGCTGGTTCCAGGCGGTGGATTTCTGCAACGAGCTTTCGCGGCTGACCGGCCTCGAGCCGGCCTACCAGGTCGAGGGCGACCAGGTCTCGTGGGACGAAACCAGCCCCGGCTACCGGCTGCCGACCGAGGCCGAGTGGGAGTACGCCTGCCGGGGAGGCAGCGGCGACGACTTCTTCAACGGCGCGATCACCGAGCCCCACGGCTGCACCACCCTCGACCCCCTGCTCGACCAGATCGCCTGGTACTGCCCCAACGGCGGCTCCACCACCCACCCCGCGGCGCGCAAGGCGCCCAACGCCTGGGGACTCTACGACACCGCCGGCAACGTCTCGGAATGGTGCTGGGACCGCTACGGCGACTACCCCGCCGGCCCCGTGATCGATCCCACCGGCCCCCCGACCGGCGCCCAGCGGGTGCGCCGCGGCGGCTCCTGGTCGGAGGCGGCGCGCGACTGCCGCAGCGCCGACCGCGCCATGGTCGACCCGACGACCCGCAGCTACAACCTGGGGCTACGGCTGGCTCGATTCGGCTCCTGATCGGTCGCCGTCCCCCCCTCCCCCTCCTCACCGGCCGCACCGGCCGCACCGGCCGAGGCCGCCTGCCCGAAGGCGGTGAGCCCACCCAGCGCCCCCAGTCCCATGGTCTCCACCGCCGACGAAGGAACGATGATCATCGACCCCTTCTGGCGCAGCCCCTCGTAGACCATGTTCATGGCGCGCAGGTGCAGCGCCACCGGATTGTCGCGGTACTGCTCCGACGCGGCGGCGAACTTCTCGGCGATCTCGGTCTCGGCGGTGCCGAGGATGATCCGGCTCTGGCGCTCGCGCTCCGCCTGGGCCTGGCGCGACATCGCGTCCTCGAGTCCCTTGGGGATGATGATGTCGCGGATCTCGACCGCCTGGGTGGTGATGCCCCAGGCCGCGGTCTTCTCGTCGAGCAGGCGCTGGATCTCCTCGCCCAGCCGGTCGCGCTCCGAGAGCAGCACCGCCAGGTCGTTCTTGCCGATGGCGTTGCGCAGCGCGGTCTGGGCCGAGAGGATCACCGCGTTGGCGAAACGTTCCACCTCCAGCACCGCCTTCTCGGCGTCCCAGACCATCCAGAAGGCGATCGCGTCGACGTTGACCGGCACGGTGTCGGCGGTCAGCGTGGTCTCGGCGCTGAAGTCGCTGACCCGGATCCGCTGGTCGACGAACTGCGCCACCTTGTCGACCACCGGCAGCAGCAGAAAGAGCCCCGGCTTGCGCAGCCCGCGGAAGGTGCCGAAGCGCAGCACCACGGCGCGCTCCCACTGGTAGGCGATCTGGATCGCGGGGGCGACCAGCATTGCGAGGGCGATGGTCACCAGCAGGATCTCACTGTCGGGACGCAGCTCGAGATAGGTGACCAGCCCGTCGGCGGCGCCCAGAATCACCACCGACTCCCAGACCTGGGAGAGGCGCAGCAGCAGCGCCAGACAGACCGCCGACCCGAGGGCCAGCGTCACCGCCTCGACCGTGAAGGGGTGCACCGCCAGGTGCACCATCAACCCGATCACGAAGATCGCCACCATCAGGAGGGCGTTGAGCGGCGCGAAGCGGAAGTCGGCGCGCAGACTGGTGGCGAACTTCTCGAGGGAGAGCGCGGCGAGCGCCTTGCCGAACGAAGTTGACTTCTCCGAGGAGCTCATCGGGAATCCTCCTTGCGATCCTCGAGCCCTTGCAGCACATCGTCGAGCGAAAACCCGTACGAGGCCGCGCGGGCCAGGAGATCGGTGGTGATCTGGTCGAGCATGCGGGCCCTCTCTAGCTGGTCGACGGCGGGGCGCTGCCGCCCCACGAAAGTGCCCGAGCCCTGCTGGGTCTCGAGCACGCCGCCGATCTCGAGCTCCCGGTAGGCCCGCACCACGGTGTTCGGGTTGATCGAGAGATCGACCGCCAGCCGGCGCACGGTCGGAAGCTGCCGCCCCGGCTCCAGATCACCGCGAGCGATGGCGAACTTCACCTGCTCGATGATCTGGCGGTAGAGCGGCACACCGCTCTTGGAGTCGATGTGGAAGGTCATCGGTGGGGGCCGGGGATGGGTTGTTGAGTGTTATATAACACTAGTACACTCGAACACTGGAAAGGTCAATAGGGAAAACAGACCTTGGCCGGTTCCCGTTGAAAAGCGCGGCATCGCCCCCGGCCTCGGGGAAGATCGCGCGGCAGGGCGCTCGGGCCGCCGCCGGTCCCTCCGCCTCTTGGATGCGCGCCCGGTGCCGGTCACCGGCCGCGACCGGATCACCAGGCCCGGGCGTCCGTCGATCTCGCCGGCGCGCGGCGTTGCGGCGCTTGCGCGGTCAGCACCGGAAGAGCCTCGCGCGAGGGAGCCACGACCGCGCAAGTGTCACAACTCGGCACTCTCGGGGAAGAACGCCGAGCTACGACCGTATTTCCGTCATGACTCGCCACTCTCGATCGAGAATCGCTGGTTACGACGCGAATACGGTCGTGGCTCCGGTTTCATCGCGATGAGTAGCGAGTTGTGACGGATATACGGTCGTAGATCCGCACTCTCGATCGAGAGTGGCGAGTTGTGTCGCGAAAAGGCGTCATGACTCGCGGTTCCGGGCGCGGAGCTGGGCTTTGTGTCGGGGCAGCGCGCGGGGATCGTGGAGCCTCGCGTGGGCTGGGCAGAGGGCCGCGAGCAATGCGGGCGGTCGATGCATGGTCATCGTGGTCTCCCGGTCTTTCGGTCCCGAGTCGATGGGCGCGAGATCCGGCGCGAGCAAACCTCAGCGCCGCCGCATGCAGGTCAACTGGCCGTCGCAGTAGAAGGTCTCGAAGCGCTCGGAGAGAAAGGGGCGCAGGCAGTCGGCGATGCTGAACACCACCGGCGCGCGCGCGCGCTGCTCCAGGTGGCGGGCCAGGCGCCGGTAGAAGGGGCGGCCGGGCCCGGCGGGGCGGACCGGGCGGTAGAGGTAGACCAAGTCGGCCACGGCGGGCAGCTCGGCGTCGAGCAGATCGGCGTGCACCCAGTCGACCCGCTCGGAGGCGATGCCGAGCCAGCGCTGCAGGGCGCGGCCCGACTCGATCATGCGGGCCGAGATCTCGATCTGGATGGTCTTGGCATGGGGGCGAAGGTGCTGCATCAACAGCCCCTGCAGACCGTTGCCGGCGCCGAGATCGACCACGATCGAGTCGGGTCCGAGATGGGCGGGCGCTTTGAGAATCGGCGACAGGCCGCCGGCGTGGCACCAGTAGCCGCCGCTCTCGTCGACGCGCGCGCGCTCGGCGCCGGTGTAGGGAGCTTCATGGCCGTGCAGGTGCGCGTAGAAGAAGAGAAAGGCCTCTTCGAGCGCCTCGCCGTCGGTGCCGGAAAGGGTGTCTCGAAGGGCGTCGCGCAGACGCGCGATCTCGGGGTAGAGGCCGATCGGATCGGGGGGGAGGGGAAGCGCCAGGAAGAGCTCGATCAAGCGCACCAGGCGCGCGGTCTCGGCACGATCACGCTCCGGATCGGCCAGCAGCTCTTCGAACCTGGCGCGCTCGCTGGCGTCGAAATATGTCAGCATCGATCGGGGTCGCCGCCCTAGAGATCGAGCTCGCCGGCGGCAGCGGCGTTGGCCATGATCAGATCGAAGCGGATCCGCGCGTCGCGCCCCATCAGCCCCGACATGGTCGACTCGGTGACCAGGCGATCGTCGCCGTCGATGCCGACCCGTAGCAAGCGCCGCCGCTCGGGATCGAGCGTGGTCTGGAAGAGAACGTCCGGATCCATCTCACCCAGGCCCTTGAAGCGGCTGATCTGCGGCTTCACGTTGGCCGGGGCGGCCTCCAGGACGGCGTCGAGCTCGGCGTCGGTGAGCGCCCACTCGGTCTCCTTGGCGAGCTTGACACGATAGAGCGGCGGCTGGGCCAGACACACATGACCGCGGTCGATCAAGGGCCGCAGGTAACGATAGAAGAATACCAGCAGCAAGGTCGAGATGTGGTGGCCGTCGGAATCGGCGTCCATCAAGAGGATGATGCGATGATAACGCAGCCGCGAAACGTCGCAGTGCTCGCCCAGACCGCAGCCCAGAGCCAGCAACACATCACCCAGCTCCTTGTTGGCCATCACCTTGGCGCGGGTGGCTTGCTCGGTGTTGAGGACTTTGCCGCGCAGCGGCAGGATCGCCTGGGTGCGGCGGTCTCGGCCCTGCTTGGCGCTGCCGCCGGCCGAGTCGCCCTCGACGATGAAGAGCTCGCATTCGGTGGGATCGGTGGAGGAGCAGTCGGCCAGCTTGCCGGGCAGGTTGAGGCGGTGGCTGACGGTCGGCTTTTTGCGCGCGCTCTGCGCCGCGGCACGGCTGGCGACCCGCGCCCGGGCGGCATAGATGGCGCGTGTGGCCAACGCCTCGCCCATCGAGGGGTGATGGTGCAAGTGCTGCTCGAGCTGGCGCGCCAGGGCGCCGGAGAGCAGCCCGCGCAGCTCGGGGTTGTTCAGCTTCTCCTTGGTCTGGCCCTGGAACTGCGGCTCCAGGAGGAACACACTCACCACGCCGACCAGCCCCTCGCGGAAATCGTCGGCCACCAGGCTCAGGCCGCGCGGAATCAGCTCGTGGGTCTCCATGTAGGTGCGCGAGGCGCGCGCCACCCCCTCCAACAGACCGCGCTCGTGGGTACCGCCGTCGACCGTCGGGATGCCGTTGACATAGCTGCGCACGTCGGGGCGCACCTCCTCGGTCCAGGAGAGCGCGACCTCGATCCGGCTGACGCCCTGGTCACCGTTGCCGAGGCCCGCGCTTTCCCAGACGAAGGGCTCGGGATGAACCGGCCGGGCGCCGCCGTTGCCCACCAGGGTGCCGACCAGCTCGGCGACGCCCTCGTCGTGGCGGTACTCGTGGGTGAGGCCACTGCAACAGTCCTTGAAGACGATTCTGAGTCCCTTGTTGAGGTAGGTCTTGATCTCCAGGTGGTCGGCGATCAGCTCGGCGTCGAAGGCGCAGCTCGGAAAGATCTCGGAGTCGGGACGGAAAAAGAAAAGGGTGCCGCTGCCGCGCACCGCACCGGCCGGTTTGACCGGTCCGCGCGGTTCGCCGCGACGATATTCCTGGCGGAAGCGCCGCCCCTCGCGCCGCACCTCGACCCGGAGCTCGACGCTGAGCGCGTTCACCACCGACGCACCGACGCCGTGCAGGCCGCCCGATGTGAGGTAGTTGCTGCGATCGAACTTGCCGCCCGCGTGCAGAGTGGTGAGGATCACTTCGAGCGCGCTCTTGCCCTCCTTCTTGTGGCGGTCGACCGGGATGCCGCGGCCGTTGTCCTCGACAGAGCAACTCTGACCGTCCTCGTGCAGGGTGACGACGATCGACGACGCGAAACCGTTCATCGCCTCGTCGACGGCGTTGTCGACCACTTCCCAGAGCAGGTGGTGCAGACCGCCCGCGCCGGTGCCTCCGATGTACATGCCGGGCCGGCGGCGCACCGGATCGAGGCCTTCGAGAACGGTGATGTCCTTGGCGCTGTAGGCCATCTTGGGCTCCTGTGCGGATCGGTCAGAATTCGAGCCTGGTCTGCTCCGCGTCGTCGAGCGGATCCGGCGGGGCCGGCGGCTCGGGCTCCGGCCGCGGCTCGTCCTCCGGCTCGGCGGCCGCCGGGTCGAGACGGATCTCCACGGCATCGAAGCGACACGATACCAGCTTGCCGCGTTTGAGGATCTCCCGCCCTTTGCCGCCGCGGCGGGTGGGACGGTACTTGGTGGTGCGTACGATCTCGGTGCGGCCGCGCGAGGTCTGCACCTCCAGTCCGTCGCGCGCCCGGGTCGAGAGGCTGAAGCCCAGCACCCGGTCGTAGTCGTCGAGCTTGACTGCACGCACGCCGCGCCCGGGCCCCTTCAGCACGTTGATCTCGTCGACGTAGAACACCAGAGCGCGCCCCCAGACCGTCGCCAGCGAGATCGTCTCGTCGTCGCTCTCCTCGGAGACCATTGCTCGCACCACGCCGTCGTCCGGCACCGCCGGATCGAGGCGCACGAAGACCCGCCCCTTGCGGGTCGAGGGCTCGACGAAAGCTCTCGGAGAGAAGCGCAGGCAGGAGCCGCCGCGGGTCACCGCCACCAGGTAGGGCGGCGGCGGCAGCTCGGCCTCGCGCGCCTTGTCGATCTCCTCGGGAGTGATCTCCGGCCAGGCCCGCGCATCGCTCACCGCCACGCCGACCACCCGCTCGCGATCGGCCAGATCGAATCGGCGATGCACCGGTTCGCCGTGTCCGGAGGTCTGCGACAGATCGGAGACTCGCGCGCTGTAGGCCTTGCCGCGATCGGTGAAGAGCACCACCGACTCCTTGGTGCGCGCCGGCAGCACCCACATCACCTCGTCGCCCTCGCGGACGCGGATCGCGCTCAGCTCGGTGTAGCTCTTCTGACGCTTGATCCAGCCGTCGCGGGTGACGATCACGCGAGCGTCCTCGTCGACCAGGTAGTCTTGCTCGGAGTAGCTGTCTTCAGGGGCTCCGGCGTCGGTGATCAGGCTGCGACGCTCATCGCGGTAAAGGCGATCGAGCTCGGCCAGCTCCATGCGGATCAGCTCCCAGCGCGGGCGTTTTCCCGTCAGCCGGCGGCGAATCCGCTCGGCACGGCGACGCTTGTCGTCGAGCTCTTCGCGGATCGCCTCGATCTCCAGCTTCGACAGTCGGTAGAGACGGATCTCCAGCACCGCCTCGGCCTGCGGGTCGGAGATGCCGAAGCGCTCCCGCAGCTTGGCGTGGGCGTCGCGACGGTCTTCAGCGGCGCGGATCAGCCGCACCGCCTCGTCGAGCGCATCGAAAACTGTCGCGAAGCCCTCCAGGATGTGGATCCGCTCCTCGAGCTTGCGCAGGTCGAACTCCAGGCGCCGGGTCACGACCTGGAAGCGGAAATCCAGAAAGGCCCTGAGCGCCCCCTTCAGATCGACCTTGCGCGGCACCGGCTGGCCGCCCTCGCCTTCCGGCACCAGGCAGGTGAGGTTGACGTGGAAACGCGAACGGAGCTGGGTGTGCTTGAAGAGATAGGCGGCCCCGGCCGCGGAATCGGTACCCCTCTTCAGCTCGCAGATGATGCGCACCTGGTCGGTCGACTCGTCGCGCACGTCGACCAGCTGCGGGACCTTCTCGTCGATGATGTGCTGGGCGATCCCCTCGACCAGCGACGATTTGTTGACGTTGTAGGGGATCGAGGTGATCACCAGGGCGCGCTTGCCTTCCACTCTCTCGACTTCGACGTGGCCGCGCATCTCGATCGTGCCCTCACCCTTCCGGTAGATCTCCGCCAGCTCGTCGGGGGAGGTGGTGATGCGTCCTCCGGTGGGGAAGTCGGGCCCGGGCACGTGCTGCATCAGCTCGGCGTTGCCGAGCTCGCCGTCCTCGATCAGTGCCACCAGCGCGTCGATCAGCTCGCCGAGGTTGTGCGGGGGGATGCTGGTCGCCATGCCGACCGCGATCCCCTGGGCGCCGTTGACCAGCAGGTGTGGGATCTGCGCCGGCAGCACCTCCGGCTCCCGGTAGGTCCCCTCGAAATTGTCGCGGTAGTCGACCGTCTCCTTCTTGAGCTCGTCGAGCAGCTCGGCCGAGAGCCGCTGGAGGCGCGCTTCGGTGTAACGCATGGCGGCGGCGTTGTCGCCGTCCAGGCTGCCGAAGTTGCCCTGGCCGGCCACCAGCGGGTAGCGCATCGCCCAGGGCTGCGCCAGGCGCACCATGGCGTCGTAGATCGCCTGATCGCCGTGCGGGTGGTACTTGCCCATCACCTCGCCGACCACCGCCGCGCATTTGCGAAAACGCGACTCGGCCGACAGCTTCAGGTCGTTGAACATCGCGTAGAGGATGCGCCGCTGGACCGGCTTCAGGCCGTCGCGCACGTCGGGCAGAGCGCGGCTGGTGATGACGCTCAGGGCGTAGTTGAGGTAGCGCTCGCGGGTGGTTTCGTGCAGCGCCACGGTCTGGATCGCCATGGGGTCTCCGTCAGTGCAAGAAGGTCGCCGGCAGTCTAGCGCGGATCGCCCAGCTCCCGTACCAGCTCCTCGGCGATCTGCTCGGGGTCGCGCGCCGCGGTCTCGACCACCCGGCTGGCCTGGCGGTAGAGCGGCTCGCGCTCGGCCAGGAGCATCCGCAGGCGGGCCATGGCGTCGGGGTGGTCGGCCATCGGCCGGGTGTCGCCCTGGGCCAGGACGCGGCTCCAGAGCTCGGCCGCCGCGGCCCGCAGCCACAGGGTATGGGTGCGGGCGCGCAGCAGGTCGAAGGTGGTGGGATCGGTGACGATCGAGCCGCCGGTGGCGAGCACCAGGCGGCCCGGGCGCTCCAGAACCGCCTCCAGGCAGCGGCGCTCCAGAACCCGGTACTGGGCGCCCTCGGTCAGCTCGAAGAGCGCGCCGAGCGACATGCCGGCGGCCGCCTCGATCTCGCGATCCAGCTCGACCAGGGGTACGCCGAGGAGCTCCGCCAGACGGCCTCCGACCGCACTCTTGCCGGCGCCGCGCATGCCGAGCAAGGCGATCTTGCGCTCGGCCGGCACCGCAGGCGGCAGCGCGGCGGCGAATAGACGCGGCGGGGAAAGCTCCAGGGCCTGGCAGAGCTTGAGCAGCCGGGCCACCGAGATGTTGGCGCCGCCGCTCTCGACCTGCGCCAGGAAACGCACGCTGATCTCGGCGCGCTCCGCCAGCATCTTCTGGGTCAGGCCGCCCGCGCGGCGCGCCTTGCGCAGCTCGCGGCCGAGGCCGGCGAGGGCGTCGGCGAGCGGATCGGGGGGCGGGTCGGCGCCGCGCTGCTGGTTGCCGGGGGTCAAGGGGTGGTCCTCCGGGCGGAACTATATCGCATCATGGCGGAGGGGCCGGGCGGTGGCGAGGAGCTGGGCACCAATCGATCATCGTGCCTGCTTGGTGCCCGCGCCTGGAGCTTCGAGATGGGCACGAAACCGCGGGCGCCCACCAACTCGGCCGGCCAATCCCCCCGGCGCCGCGGCGTTAGACTCAGAGGGAAGCACCCCGACTCCACCCGATCCCGAACACACCCATGTCCCCTCTTCTCCCAATCCTCGCCCTCGGCTTCGCGCTCGATGCCGCCCCCCTTCCCGACCGACCGCGCGCCGCCAAAGAGACCCACATGGTCCCCATGTCGGACGGTGTTCGTCTGGCTACCGATGTCTACTTCCCGCTCTTCGGGCAAGGCCCCTGGCCGACCCTGCTGGTGCGCACCCCCTACAACAAGAACACCGAGATCCTGGCGCCCTTGTGGCGCTTCTCGGGCTACGCGGTGGTGGTGCAGGATCTGCGCGGCCGCTTCGCCTCCGGCGGCCTCGACCGGGTCTTCATCGACGACGGTTGGGGGCTGCCGATCGACGACTGGCCGCTCCCGCGGCGGCTGCCGGGGCGAGACGGACTCGAGACATGTCAGTGGATCGAGGCGCAGAGCTGGTGCGACGGCCATCTCGGCACCATGGGCGCGTCGGCGCTCGGCGTCGCCCAGAACTACATCGCCGGCACGCCCGACAACGGTGTCGAATGTCAGTGGATCGCGGTCGCGTTCAGCGATCCTTACAGCCAGAACACTTACCAGGGCGGCGCCTTCCGCGAGTCGCTGGTGGAGGGTTGGCTGGAGTACCAGAACTCGATGCACATGCTGCCCCTCTACGAGAGGCATCCCCGATACGACCCGCTGTGGAGATGGACCAGCCCGGAGCAACGCGTCGAGAAGATGGAGCAACCGGCGGTGCACGTGGGCGGTTGGTACGATATTTTCTCCAAGGGCACGCTGAACGGATTCGTGACCCGTCAGGAGCGAGGCGGAGTGGGGGCACGAGCCAAGCAGAAGCTGATCATCGGTCCCTGGGCACACTATATCGGCAACCACCACGTGGGAGAGCTGACCTACCCCGGCGCCGGATTCACGACACCTTTCGAGCTGGTCGGCAGCGACGCCGACTGGTTCGCCTACTGGCTCAAAGAAGAGCCCAACGATATCTTCGAAAAGCCGCCGATCGCCTACTACCAGATGGGACCGACCGATCTCGCAGGCCCCTGGAACGAGTGGCGGACTCTGGAGGGCTGGCCGCCCCCTTCCGAGCCGCATGAGCTCTATCTACAGGCCAGCGGACTGCTGGCCGACACCCCACAGCCGAGCGGCCCCGCCTCGACCAGCTACCTCTTCGATCCGAACGATCCGGTGCCGACCATCGGCGGCGCCAATCTGAACATCGACATGGGACCGATGGACCAGTCGGCGGTGGAAGACCGCGACGATGTGCTGGTGTTTCGCACCGAACCCCTGGTCGAGGCGCTCGAGACGGCGGGCGAAGTATTGGTCGATCTGTGGATCTCCTCCGATGCACGCGACACCGATTTCACCGTCAAGCTGATCGACGAGTACCCCGACGGCCGCTCGATGCTGGTCTGCGACGGAGTTCTACGAGCCCGCTACAGAGATGGCTTCGCGCAAGAGAAGCTGCTGGTTCCGGGAGAGGTGGTGCCGATCACCGTCGATCTGTGGTCGACGGCGATCACCTTCGGCCCCGGCCACCGAATCGGCGTCGACGTCTCCAGCTCCAACTACCCGCGTTTCGACGTCAATCCGAACACCGGGGAGAAGATCCACCGCCACACCCACATGGTGCCGGCGACCAATGCTCTTTATCACGATGAGGCGCGGGCTTCGCGGATCGTTCTGCGCGCGACGGACCCTTAGCACGTGGAGGTGGCATCAAACCTCCGCTCCAACCTCGCTCCGCACGCCCCCCGGAACCCCCTTCGCCGCGGCCACCGCCTCGTCCCGCAGGTCGGGATAGTCGACCAGCGCCCGCTCCATCCAGGTCAGGTCGCCGCCCATCACCTGCTGACCCAGTCGATAGGCGCGCCGATCGTTGCTGAGCCACATGCCGCGAAAGGCCGCGTTGATGCGGCGCCGGGCCGAGCCGACGAAGGTGTGAACCAACTGGACCGCCGACTCCGCGTTGGGTTGGCCGCTGACCGCCAGGCGTTGGGCCCGCGCCACCGCGGCAGCGATGGCGAAGAGCTCCATGCCGACGTCGACGGCGCGGAACAGGAATCCCTGTCGGTACTGCAGCTTGCCCTGGTGCACCAGCATTCCGTAGAAGGTCTGGCGCGCCAGGCGCCGCGAGATGCGCTCGACGTAGCGCAGGTGCTTGGCCATCGAGCCGAACTCGTGGTAGCCGTCGCCGCGCAAATTCTGTAGCCCGCGCAACCACAGTCGCGGGTACCAGCGGGCGTAGAACCTGAGCACATCGGGCAGGGCGTCGAGCTTGTCCCGATTCGACTTCTTGGGATCGATCAGGTCGCCCGCCACCTTCAGGTGGGTGTCGACCGCCTCGCGGGCGATGAACAGGTGCATCACTTCGCTGGAGCCTTCGAAGATCCGATTGATGCGGGAATCGCGCATGGTGCGCTCGCAAGGCACCGGCGCCAGCCCACGCGCCGCGAGCGACACCTCGGTCTCGTATCCGCGCCCGCCCAGGATCTGCATCGCATCGTCGGCGATGCTCCAGGCGCGCACCGCGTTCCACTCCTTGGCGCAGGCCGCCTCGAGGCGGATGTCGTAGTTGCCGCGGTCGCTCATCTCGGCCGCCAGGTCGGAGAGCGCCTCCATGGCGAAGATGGTCGCCGCCATCTCGCCGAGGCGGATGCCGATCGCTTCGTGCTCACCGATCGGCCGACCCCACTGCACGCGGCTGCCGGCCCACTGGCGACAGCCTTGCAGGGCGCGCTTGCCGGCTCCCACGCAACCTGCCGGCAGTGACAGACGCCCGGTGTTGAGGGTAGTGAGCGCGATGCGCAGCCCGGCGCCCTCCTTGCCGATGCGGTTCTCGACCGGCACCCGCACCTGGTCGAAGGAGAGCACGGCGTTGGCGAGGGCCGTCAAGCCCATGAAGCGGCAACGATGCTCCACCTTGACACCGGGTGAGTCGGCCTCGATGACGAAAGCGCTGATCTTGTTGTCGCTGGGATGGCGCGCCATCACCACCAGGAGTTCGGCGATGGTGCCGTTGGTGCACCACAGCTTGGTTCCGGAAACGATGTAGGCATCACCTTCTTCGCTCAGCTCGGCGGTGGTGCCGAGGCTGGCCGGGTCGGAGCCGACGTTCTGCTCGGTCAGGGCGAAGGCGGAGATCGCGCCGGCGGCACAGCGCGGCAAGAAGCGCTCTTTCTGATCTTCGGTGCCGAAGAGCTTGATCGGCTGCGGCACACCGATCGACTGGTGTGCCGAGAGCAGCGCGGCGATGTTGCCGTCCGCGCCGCCCAAGAGCTCCATGATGCGGCCGTACTCGAGCTGCGAGAGGCCATGGCCGCCGTACTCGGCGGGGATCTTGAGCCCGAAGGCGCCCAGCTCCTTCAAGCCCTCGATCACCTCGGCCGGGTACTCGCCGCTGCGGTCGATCTCGACCGAATCGACCTGCTCGCGCATGAAGCGTTCGAAGCGAGCCTGGAGCTCTTCGAACTCCGGCCGCTCGCGCTGCTCATCGACCGGGTAGGGATGAACCAGGTCGAGGCGCAACGAGCCCAGGAAGAGTTCCTTCAAGAAGCTCGGCTGCTTCCACTCTTTCTCGCGAGCTTCCTCGGCGACCTGCCGGGACTGCTCCTCTCCCGTGAGCTGGGCTGGACGGTCGGACACGGTGTACTCCTCGGTGGTTCGATTCGGCGGCTCGAGAGCCTGGGACGTCGCGTTCCGAGGTGGGTGGCGAGTCGCGCTTGCTGGGAGCGAGCCATCCTACAACACCGGGGAAGCCGCTAGTTCGGGCGTTTCGATATGGCGCTTCTCGGGCGACGCACTCCGCGAGGAACCGCGGGCCCAGCGGGAGTCCGCGGGCCTTCGGGGCTCCATGCGCGGTTGGGGGGATGTTCTCGACAGCGCTTCTTCGCGTGCCGCTGCCTCTGCCCTGTAGCGTTTCTCCCAGCCTGGCTGGAGCCCCTGATCAGGGATGATCCAGTCAGGCCAGGCCAATCCGCCGGGAGCCACCTTTCATGCTCAGCGCTTCGAGCGCCGGTACAGGGGTGACCCGACCATCGCGGCGGCCTTGTCTGTGCGTTGCAGCAAGGAGTTGGGTATGGAAGAGACGAATGTGTCGCGGAGCCGATGGTGGTCGAGCTTCGGGAGTGGTCGCGGATGACCGAGCAGCTGCGGCGCTACTACCCGCAGACCCTGCGCTTCGATCCCGATCTCGGGACGGACTGGTTCCCACGCCGGAGCGCGT